>JAJDAY010000001.1 GCA_029261655.1 Nitrospinaceae bacterium
TCTTCTCGATAAATTTTGGTCTCCTTGGGAGCTTCGATCCCAAGGCGGATGTTTTTTCCTTTTACATCTATAACGGTTATTTTGACATCTTCATTAATCTTAATACTCTCGCCAATTTTTCTTGTGAGGACAAGCATAGGGGGATTCCATTCCGTTTTTATGGCATTTTGGGGATAATGGTGCGATTATAGCAAATTATGTGCCGGTTTTTGAATTATTTAGCCAGGGTTGCCGTCGGGGTTATCCATTGACAGGTTGCGGCTATATGTGTTAACTTTCGCCCTTTCCTAACGCACCGGGAAGATTTTTTTTTATGGGAGGGTAGCTCAGTCGGTAGAGCAGAGGACTGAAAATCCTCGTGTCGGGGGTTCGATTCCCTCCCCTCCCACCTTTATTTGCATTAAGAATTGGTTTTTTATTTCCCGCCGCTTTTTCTTCCCCAAACGATAGTGCCAGAAGGTCCCTTTTTGAGGCACGGACCCATCTCTCACAGTTTATTCCTGAAGGCTTTTTCCATTCCGATTGCTATTTCAAGGGTTCCCGTGCGTCAGAATTCCGTTTGTGCTGAAGAATTTTGACGGTTTTGCTGGTCTTAGATTAGAATATTTTTGTTCTACCCTTTATCCCCTCCCACAAGCCCAAACTACTTTAAATAATTACAGATAGCCCTTCTGTTAAAGAACCCCAACGCTTTATCAAAAAATAAAATGAAAATGGGTATAAATCTTGCTTTTCAATAAGTTAAGTCTATAAGTCTCAAAATTATAGCTAAGTTCCTGCACATTTTTTAGTCTGCTCAGTATTGGAAAATAGATTTTATTCCAATCCTAATCTTTTTGTACTGTACCTTAAAAAACTAAATATCTAGCCCTATGGAAGTTCTAAATTTTAATGATGTATTTAAAATTATCGATAAAAGAAAATACGTTCTCATTTCAATTGTATTGACTGTGGTTTTTTTAGTTACCCTATACTGTCCCATGGTTGAGCCTTTGTATCAGGCCAAAGCAAAAATTTTAATCGGTTTAGTTAATACCAAAGTTGTTCAAATTGAAGATGTCGAGATTCAAGGTTCACGCGACAAAGATTTTTTAAATACTCAATATGATTTACTTAGAAGTCGATCATTAGCGAGAGATGTTATAAAAAAACTTCATTTAGAAACTAATGAAGAGTTTAAACCTAAACCATCCCCCCTCAATTTGGAGGCGTTTAAAATTTGGATAAGATCATTATTTGGGATATCGGATTCAAAACAATTAATTGAACTAAAGGGGATCAAAGAAGACCCTTATACTCCAATAGTAAATAAATTCTTAAACCGTCTCACAATTTCTCCAGTTAAAAATAGTGAAATAGTGGATATTTATTTTGAATCAATTTCCCCAGCTCTAACTGCCGATATCACTAACACTTTGGCTGAAACTTATATTTTGAATAATCTTGAATTGCAAATTTCAAAAGAATCTGATGCTGAAAAATGGTTAAAAGTAAGGGTTGAAAACCTGGAGAAAGAGATCGCGAAATCTGAGGGAGATCTGCAAAGCTATAAAAAAAATAGGGGTTTCATTGAGGTTTTTGATGTATACGGGAAAAGAGATTTTCCTGCGGAAAAAGTTAATGAATTAATTAAAGAATATATTTTGGTCAAAGCTGAACGCCTACGATTTGAAACCTTATTTATTGAGCTGAAAAAATTAAAAGAAAAAAATATTGACCCAATAGAAGTACTTCTGTCTATTCCGATCCCAGAAAATAGTCAAACATTTCTGCAATTTAAAAAGGATTACCTAAAACTAGAAAATGAGTGGGAGTCTGCATTAAAAAATAACACTCCTAAACACCCAGATGTTATTTTGCTCCAAAAACAAATAAATATTCTAACCAGCCGTATTCCTGATGAAATTAAAAGACTAACTAAATCGTTGGAAATAAGATATCAATCTTCCTTGGTACGGGAGAGAGAAATTGAAAAAAACCTCGAAAGGGATAAACAAAAGGTAATTAAATTAGATAGCGATGCTATTCAATTTAATCTCCTAAAACAAAAGGTTGATTCTAATAAGAAACTTTTCGACCTGCTTTCAAACCGATTAAAGGAATTGGGTCATTCATCAAAATACACTGAAACGAATATTAGAATAGTTGATCGGGCGGAAGTGCCTCTAAAACCCTTTAAACCCAATACAAAATTATATTTGGGTTTTGCCCTGGCCTTCGGATTGTTTTTAGGATTGGGGGTTATTTTTTTCATGGAATCAATAGATGACTACATAAGAGGTGCTGACGATGTGAGCCGCCATTTTCCCTTTCCAGTATTGGGTTCCATACGTTTATTGGCTGGAAAAGGGAGGGGAAAGTCCGAGTTGGAAGACGAATTTCATGACATTAGAAACAAAATTCTATCAAGTATTTCTAAGAATAATAAAAAAGTTATTATGATTACAAGTTCTGTTCCGGCAGAAGGAAAAACAACCGTAGCCACGGATCTTGCCAAATCTTTTGCGCAAATAGGGAAGAGAGTATTACTTTTAGATGCGGATTATAAAAATCCCAAAATCCACCAACTATTTAAAATTCCAGTCTCCCCTGGTTTACTAGAGGGACTATATGATCCAAATAAAATTAATTCAATGATATATCCTACTAAAAACAAAAGGGTTTGGGTTGTCCCCGCTGGGAGAACCATTCTAAATACATCATTAACAGTAGACATTTTGTTTTCCAATCGTCTAAATTCATTTGTGATGAAATCGAAAAAAATTTTTGACATTATTTTGATAAAAGCTCCTCCAGTATTGAGTGCATCGGAAGCGAGTATTATTGAAAGAGTTTGTGAAAGAATTCTTTTTGTTGTTGAATCTGGACTTCATAAAAAGGCAGTTATCCAACTTGCAGTTGAAAAGCTATTTCCATATGAATTAAAAATAAAAAAAGAAGTTTTTTCTAGAAGATCGGAAGATAAATATAAAAAATGGGGGGAAACTTCGGGCAGTGGCATCAAAAACTTATGCGTTATTCTAAATAAGGTAATAAAAAAACCCTTAAAACGTTACGGCAAAGAATACGAAACTTATGGCGCTCCAAAAATGGGAAGCACGGTTTCTGATAATGCATCTTTAAAAACCCGGGTCATTCTTCCTATGTTATTTGGAGCATTAATAATTTTATTTTCTATACTTCCATCTTATCCGCTCAAAGACACAATTTATTCTATTCCTATGGGGGATTATTTCGCCCATTTTTTTACCTATGGTATTTTTATGTTCTGTTTATGTAAATTTTGGTTTAAAAGAGACAAGCAAATTCACCTGGAGATGGGGTTGATTTTAATAACTATGGGGTCTATTTTGGAAATTTTTCAAATTCCCATAGCCGGTCGCGTCTTTGAATTTTTCGATATCGTTGCAGGGATTTTGGGAGTGATTACGGGTTATATTTTTTCAAGAGTTTTAACTATGAGCGAATTCGCTTCCCCTTCAACAATAAGCGCTTTTCCAGAAAATTAAAAATTTAGATATCTATTCTAGAGTTTACCCGTCAAAATTTTGTTCACACCCACAGTAAATTGCGAATAATGTTACTTTTTTTGACGGCCTAATTTTTAAAAATTTTGATTTAAGTTGCACTCCAAAATCTATTCTCCCCTAAGTAAATTCCCTTCAATATTTTTTTCGAGCTCCAAAATCCTTTCAACAAAAGAAGTAACTTCATGCTTGGAATGTGCTGGAAAGAAATCTAATTTCATTTCCAGTAGTAGGCATAATTCTTGCTTTTTCAATTAGTAAGAATAAAAAAATAAAAATGTCATGGCCATCATTCGGCTAAACATTTAGTAGAAGTAGAGGTTTTTAATTTTGAGTTCTTAAAATATATTTCAGTTATAAAGTTGGACTCAAAATATTTATACCTAATATTTACAATACTTCCTGAGGGTAGACTTGAATATTAGAAGGCGGGAATTTAATAGCGATGGGCATTTAACCCCTGAGGCAATCAATAAATCATTTTCTCCCGGGATGGTCTCCAGTCTTGTAGCGCTAACCGATTTAATTATAATTCTGGCTACCGGTTGTATCATTTACTGGAACTATGTAGGTTGGAGTAATGCTAACTATGAATTTTACTTAATTGGAATTCTTTTGACCAGTGCATTGGTCGTTTTGGCATTTAGTAAGACTGATACCTATCGCATACCTTCAATTTCTCATCCTACTGGTCAAATTTATAAGATCCTAGGTGTTTTGTCAGTCACCCTACTATTGTTCTTGGCCATTGCCTTTGCTTTAAAGATTTCGGATCAATATTCGCGATTTTGGGTTTTCTCATGGTTTCTTTTTTGTTTACCCCTGCTATGGATAGCTAGATATTCCTTCTATTATTGTTTTTTATACTGGGCAAAGGCAGGGAAAATATCCCGGAAAGTGGTCATTGTTGGAGCAGGGTCTCAGGCCGATAAACTTCTAAAGAAGTTGAAAACTGAAAAATACCCATGGATCTCTGTTGTAGCCATTTTTGACGAAAGAATAAATCGTATTGGGCCCTCGTTCCATGGAATTCCAGTATTGGGAAACCTTGACAATCTTCTGGATTATGCTCGGAAGAATACCTTGGATGACATTATTATTACGTTACCTTGGACCAAAAATAACCGACTGGAGAAGATCGTAAGAAAACTTAAAGAACTTCCCGTAAACATTCAGTTAGGCTTAGATACGGTGAATTTCTTAAACTCCTATCCTACATTAAGTTTTATTTCAAAAATTCCCCTCCTGAACCTTTCACATAAACCCCTAGAGGGAGGGAGTTACATATTGAAAATAGTGGAAGACAAGGTAATAGGATTCATTCTATTAATGATGCTCTCTCCAATTATGTTTCTAATTGCCTTAGCGGTAAAGCTCGAAAGTCCAGGCCCTGTGTTTTTTTGTCAGAAACGGTTTGGTTTTAATAACAAACAATTTACCGTGCTCAAATTCCGAACCATGTACCAAAGTAATATTGGGAATAAAGGAGTGGAGCAAGCAAAGAAGAATGATCCTCGTGTAACACCCCTTGGAAATTTTCTCAGACAAACTAGCCTTGATGAATTGCCACAATTACTTAATGTTTTAGGAGGAACAATGTCAATTGTTGGGCCAAGGCCACATGCTGTAGAACATAACTATAAATATTCAAAAATGATCCAAGGCTATTTCTCTAGGCACCGTGTAAAACCTGGAATAACCGGCTGGGCCCAAGTGAATGGCCTGCGGGGCGAAACGGAGACTGTATCCAAAATGGCTGCTAGGGTAAGGTACGATATTTTTTACATAGAAAATTGGTCTTTTCTTTTTGACATTAGGATTCTTTTTAAGACCTTTTATGCGGTGATATCTCAGAAGAATGCTTATTGAGCTACCATTGTTAATTTTTAGTATGTTAATTCAAAAAGGAAATGAAAAATGCCAGCTTTAAAAACCGTTTTGCAAAAGAAAAGAGTCCGATTTTTTGGTGCCCAAATTGATCCTCTGACTATGGAGGAAACGTTAGATTCCGTACAAGAAATTATTTGCCAAGGAAAACCCAGGCAACATGTCGTGGTTAATGTGGCTAAACTTGTAACGATGCAAAAAAATGAGGAGATACGGAAAATTGTCAATTCATGCAGTCTTATTAATGCAGATGGTCAAGGGATTGTATGGGGAGCCAATTTTTTTGGAGCAAAGATTCCCGAGCGCGTGGCTGGGATTGATTTATTTATCAATCTTGTCAAGTTGGCTAGTGAAAAGGGTTATAAATTATATTTTCTAGGTGCAAAGGATGAGGTTGTAGATAAGGTCCATGAAATTTTTAAAACCAATTATCCTGAGTTAAAGGTCGTTGGTAAGAGGAACGGTTATTTCAAGATAAATGAAGAAAACGAGGTTGCGGAAGAAATTAGAGCATCTAAAGCAGATATTTTATTTGTTGCTATGAGTAGCCCCCAAAAGGAAATTTTTTTGAATAAACATCTGGAAAATATGGAAATTCCCTTTGTTATGGGTGTGGGTGGTAGCTTTGATGTTGTTGCCGGTGTAACGAAAAGATCCCCTATGTGGATGCAACATGCGGGTTTGGAATGGTTTTTCCGCTTTCTATGCGAACCCAAAAGAATGTGGAAAAGGTATTTGATAACCAACTCAATTTTTCTGCTAATGATTCTTAAAGCATTTGTTTCAGGAAAGAAAGGACCAGTTTTATCATGAAAAAAATTATGGTAATTGCAGGGGCAAGGCCAAATTTTATGAAAATTGCGCCACTTTTAAAGGAGTTAGAAAATTACAAAGATCAATTTACTGTCATGCTCGTACATACAGGCCAGCATTATGATTTTGAAATGTCAGAGTCATTTTTTCAAGATCTGGAGATTCCGGCCCCTTGCGTACATTTAGAAATAGGCTCAGAAACCCATGGTATTCAAACGGGTTTGATAATGATGACCTTTGAAAAGCTACTTCAAAAAGAAAAACCAGAACTTGTCGTCGTCGTGGGGGATGTTAATTCAACCCTGGCTTGCTCATTAGTGGCAACAAAGATGAATATAAAAGTGGCGCATGTAGAAGCTGGCTTGCGAAGTTTTGACCGAACCATGCCTGAAGAGATTAACCGGATCGTTACAGATTCTATTTCAGACTACCTTTTTGTTTCAGAAGAGAGTGGTTGTTTGAACTTAGAGAAGGAGGGTGTTAATAAGGAAAAAGTACATTTTGTTGGAAATATCATGATCGACACTTTGTTGTCCAATATGGCTAAAATTGATAAATCTGTTATTCTTAAAAACCACGACCTTCAAACCAAAACTTATGCTGTTTTAACTCTGCATCGACCAAGCAATGTAGATTCAAAAGAGTCTCTTTTGGAAATTTACGAGATTTTAAAAAACACTGCCCAGAAAATTAAAATTGTTTATCCAATTCATCCTCGCACAAAAAAAATGATGGAACGACATTCTTTGTTAAATCTTTTTGAAGAACTGGATAATTTTCTACTAATAAATCCTCTTGGGTATATGGATTTTCTCCATTTAGTTAAAAATTCAAAATTAGTTCTTACCGATTCAGGTGGAATCCAGGAAGAAACAACTCTATTAAAAGTTCCCTGTCTAACTATGCGGGAAAATACAGAAAGACCAATAACCATTGATGAGGGAACCAATATTCTGGTAGGTAGAAATAAAGCCAGGATTTTAGAGATAGTAGATACGGCACTGTCGAAACATCTAAATGGAAGTAAAATTCCACAATTTTGGGATGGTAATACAGCCCGGCGAATTGTGAATGTATTGACTCAAAAAATTTAGCAAATCAAAGTTAAACTATAATATTGACAAGCTATCCATCTAGAAAGGAAATTTTTATGAATATTAATCTGGCATGTGGTTCTCAGTTGCCTGATGGCTGGATAAATGTAGATTATTCACTAGGTGCTCGATTAGCCAAACTGCCTTTATTTCGCATGATCAACAAGAAGATCTCTTTTTTTAATTGTGATTGGGACGATCGTATTTTTATTCATAATTTGATTAAACCCTTACCTTGGAATAGCAATTCTGTTAGTTCCATCTATAGTTCACATACCTTGGAGCATATGTCTCGGCAAGAGGGACTTCAATTTATTGGTGAATGCTACAGAGTTTTGAAGCCCAAAGGAGTCATTAGGATAGTAGTACCAGATTTAGCTCATATAGTTAAAGAATATTCTGAGGGAAGGCTCAGGGCTGATGATTTTACAGAAAAGCTAGGAGTGCTTTACAAAAATTGTGATAATTCTTTTAAAAACAAACTGGCCCCATTTTTTCAGTTTCCTCATAAATGTATGTATGACCAAAAAACACTTCTAAGGATCTTGAATGAAAATGGGTTTCAAGTTGAGAGTAGAAAACCTTTTGACAGTGACATTAAAGATATAAGAAATGTAGAGGTTGAATGGCGTACTGAAGAATCGGTGATCATAGAAGGAAAGAAAATTTAAAAAGGGTTGAACTAAAATCACTAGATATACACGATTTCAAGTTATCCCAACAACATTGGATTCTTTATTCTTCCATTTCTTTTGATTAGCACGTCCTCAAAAATAGAACCAGATTATGAATAAATCTCGTCAACTGGTGATACGCTTTTTTTCTCTTTCTGACCAGATATTCGTTTCTGCAGCCAACCTTTTACTGACTATTACGCTAGCTCGCTACTATTCTGAAATTGAATTTGCGGCGTATGGTATAGGCCTGTCAATTGCTCTCACTTTATTGGGTGTGCAACGCAATTGCTACGTGGTTCAAAATTCCTTACTGCATCCCAGTATTATGCGGAATCGTACCTCCAAAGTCCTGGGACAGCAAGCCATCGTTTGGTTCATTCTGTTGATAATTGAATCAATGGTTTTAGCTGCATTGGTGATTTTCAGTGATAATTCTTTTTATCTAACCATATCAGCTTCAACTATCGTGTGTTCTTTAATATATGCGCAGATGGAATTTGACCGGATGATACTAATTAAACATGATAAATACTGGTATTCGGTAATAACCTCTGGCACCTTTTTCATTTTTATTGCAGTTTTATTTTTTTTCGCTCCCAAAATAAATATACCGTATTTCTTTGTTCTTCTTATTCTTGGAGGGTATGTCTGCCTAAAATTTATTTTTTTACTGATTGCTTTGGGTAGGCCTCATTTTTTTTGGGGATGGCGATTAGTGAAACGTGATTTTAGGAAAAATTTTATTGGCGCTATTTCGGGAATTATCGGATATTCGGGGCACAATCATGTTCCACTTTTTATTTTGGGGTTGGTAGCTGCACCTGCTCAGGTTGGTGCATTTGTGGCCATGAGAGGATTGCTGCAACCCCTACAAATAATTATTAGAAGCTTTGACGTTATTGATAAAAATTTATTTTCAATTAAATCGGAAGGAAAAGTTCATGGTATTCGAGAAGTTTTTATCCGCCAAGTTTCAGTTTATGGGGTTCTAGCTTTGGTGATGGTTTTTATTATGGCTATTTTTGGTGAAACTATAAGCTATTTTGCCTACGGGGAGAAATACTCTATTTTTAACCAGGTTCTCATGGGTTGGACATTGATTTCTTCTATGCTGGTAATCTCCCTGCCCATGGAAACGGTTATTGTAAAACTAGACAAACTAAATACCTATAATTTTTATAGAATTCTCGCAGGTATCACCGGATCTGTCGTTGCCTTTTTCCTGTGTGGTCCTTTTGGTGCGATGGGAGCGGTTATTGCTTGTTTGATTGGTTGGCTTGTATCTTGCGCATGTGCGTTCTGGATAGTCCGTGAAATTATTTTTCCTAAATGGAAAAACTCTGTTTTAGTACTGAATCAATAAAATATAAAAAATGGATAACAGTTCATATATAAAAAATATCTTGAAATGTTTTTTGTTCGTGAACGCTTTTAATTTAGCCACAATATTTCGCGTCCGAGAATACGGTAGTGACACCATAGATTTTCAGATATTTATTAAACTAATTATTTGGGGAGTCACTTTTGGGTTTTGCCTCTTATATGCAAAGTTGTGGCTAAAAAAAATGTTCCTCCTAGATAATATATTTTTATTCATCTTGTTATGCCTATTCGGCATCTCCTGTTTTTACGCTCCAAACCTGAGCTACAGCGTAGGTTGTGTTTTTTCCTTATTCGCAATTTTCCCTTTAGTATTTCTTTCGTCCTGTTTGTTGGGCAACCGAGATATCCTTAAAACAATCCTTTCTTCATTCACTCTTGTTTCTATATTATCGCTCATTTTTTATTTTGTTTACCCGGAGTTTGGCCGTATGAGTGAATGGGAAGATGGCGTAAAGGTCATTGGCAACCGACTTGCCGGCGTAACAGGAACAGGGAATACCATGGGATCTTTAGCAGCTTTTGCATTGTTCATAGCCTTTTATTTGAAAAAATATGAAAAATCTCAAAAATCACTTTCTCTCTATATATATTCCTCAATTAATTTTATGGCCCTTGCTATGAGTGGAAGTAAAACTGCGATAGTGGGTCTTGTCTTGTCAATATTTGTTGGGCATTTTTCAAAAATGTCTTCTGCTCGATTGGCCTTTATGTTTCTTTCCCTGGCTTTAATGCTTATCTTCAGTTCTATGCTAGATTTTGATCTTATTTTTAGTATGTTGTCGCGCTCAGGCGATGCGGATGAAATTACTTCTGGGACGGGGCGTGTATTTATATGGCCGATTGTAATAGACCTAATTAATCAAAAACCTTTCTTTGGTTGGGGATATGCAAGCAGTGTCCGGGTGCTCCCCTTATTCTCTGACGTCATTGGACACACGCCTTCACACACACATAGTCTTTATTTGCAGATACTATTTTCGGTGGGTTACTTAGGATTTTTTCTTTTTATTCTCCTTTGTATGGTGAAAATTTACAATGCATTCCGATTTGGTGATGATTGCAAAATTGCAGGCTTGTTTCTTATATTATTCTCAGGTTTTTCAGAAGCTTATGTATTTGTTGGTGTCGCCAATCAAGCCACTTTGGTTTTCGCGATCATTTTGGCTTTGGAATACAGAAATAATAATACATTGCATCTTCATAAAACATGGAAATCCCCCTTAAAAAATTTAAATCGTTTCAAGACTGTTAATAATTTTTAGAATTGACGATACAAAATTTTGAATATAAGCGAATAGTGAAATAGAGAAAGCCAAGATTAATGATAGATAAATATAAACTTGTTATGATGAAAGTAGTAAGAATATATCAACTCTTTTTATTTTTTCTTTATATTTCCATTTTTCGACATACCCCTGAAGATTATAGGCCCTACGCTTTCATTTTTCCATTTATCCGCAAGGCTTTGGTAGAGCGTTTTGTAAAGAAATGTGGGAAAAACGTTAGGGTAAAAAGTGGTGCAGATATTTCTCCATTAATTTGTATAGGCGAAGATAGCGAATTGGGGACGAGATGTTTGATTCAATCCAATGTGACAATTGGGAATAATGTGATTATGGGGCCTGATGTAAAAATTTACAGTAAAAATCATAGATACGATTCATTAGATATTCCCATTCAAAAACAAGGTGAGGTTTCTTATAAAACTATTATTGGAAACGATGTTTGGATTGGTGCAAATGTCATTATTTTGCCAAACAAAAAAATTGGGAATCATACTTTAATATCGGCGGGAACTGTGGTCACTAAAAATGTGCCGGACTTTGCTGTTGTTGGTGGAAACCCTGGTAAAATTATTAAATACAGAAACTCCGATAATATTGCCGGAGAAGAATTACCTTACAGAGAAAGTGTTAGAGAAAAAATTATACTTTAGATTTAATCAAGCATGATGTGAAAATTATATGAAGCCGACTATAGTGCATTTGAGTTGTGATTATCCGGACCCATTGCGAGGTAACAAAACAAGCGCGATATTTGATTTAGTGGGTGGCACTCCTGAATATAGGCACGTAGTTTATTCGTTGAATCGTGTAAATGCGTTTTCAGGGATCTCCTCAATTCCTTTTGGTGAAGACCGTATTGCCGTTGTCTATGGCGCTTTACCAAAAGGAATATTTTGGGGTAGAAGTCTAAGGGGCGTGTCGCGGTGGATTTGTGAAGACATGAAAAAGCGCGGTATTAAACCTGATTTAGTAGAGGCGCATAAATTCACCGTTGAGGGGTTGGTAGGGCAGGACCTCTCCCATGAATTTTCTTGTCCCCTCGTTTGCGATATTCAAGGCGATACGGATATCAGCATTCTGACGAAGAAAATTAGTTTAAGAAATAGATACAGAAAAATTGCTAAAGAAGTTTCTTTGGTTTTTCCCTATGCACCATGGAATGTAGGCCCTTTTAATAGACTTGTTGGTCTCCAGCCTAATAAATGTCAGAATTTGCCAGTGATACCAGGCATAAACAAGCTAAGCTCTGCCCCCGTTATTGAGGAAGATAGACTTTTGACTGTTTTTCGTCTGGATAGCTGGAAGCGTAAAAATATAATCCGGGTGATACAAGCGATTGAAAAACTTTCAATTCACAGGAAAAACCTTTTTTTGGATATTTATGGTGGAGGAAGCGCTAAAACCTTAATGGCTCTGAACAATATCATAAAAAATTCGCGGCTTGGTGATCGTGTGAAATTGTGCGGTATCGTAAAAAGTGATCATCTGGCAGAATTGATGAAAAAATACGCCGCCTTTGTTTTACCCTCCCTAAGAGAGTCTTATGGGATAGTTTATGCGGAATCGCTTATTTCTGGCGTTCCCGTCCTCTATTCTAAGGAATGGGGAATTGACGGTTATTTTGATGAAAAATCTATAGGTTATGCTTGTGACCCCTCATCCGTCGTTGACATAGCAAAGGGGATTGAGTTTTTGCTAAAGCATCAAAAAGAGCTTAAAAGTAAGATCGCTACAATGCAAGAAGAAGGTTCTCTAAATATTCTTCGTAAAGATTCGATTTTGGATGTGTATCGCTCAGGCCTTCAGAAAATTTTAACTACTCGTGAAAAAATTGAGATGGGAAGAAATAATGCGTAGTCTTCATAATTTTCTTAAGTTTAGAACGGTTTTGATTAGAGCGAAAAATTTATACTATAGAAAGATATGGGGTATGGATTTGCATAAAAGTTGCAGGTTCTCCCTTTCTGTGAAATTTGATAAAACTTATCCCAGAGGTATACACGTTGGAGAAGAAAGCTATATTGCGTTTGAAGTCGCAGTCCTGAGCCATGATATGACGCGCGGTCTGTATCTGGATACTCATATCGGCAAAAGGTGTTTTGTCGGCGGGCGAAGTATTATCATGCCCGGTGTTCATATTGGGGATGGATCGATCATCGGGGCTGGGAGTGTGGTTACAAAAGATATCCCCTCATATTGTATCGCTGTTGGAAATCCCGCAAAGGTGATAAAAAATAAGATACAGTCCGGTATTTATGGGCGATTAGAAATTGCCGACGACAATCAAAAGCGTCTTTTGAAAAAATAATTTTGTCGAATGGATATCCTCTTTCCTTTTTTACTTATTAGAATAATCCACGGCTAACTTTTGAGCGGTTGGGTTTCATCCACCCCGTTGGAGTTTCTTTTTTTTGCGGTTAAAGATTTCCAGCGCAAGTCCCCCCATTATCGTCGGAGTTGGTTCCATCGGGACAGATGGTGGAGCTCCAGGTCACATCAGTCAAATTAGCTCCTGTTAAATTAGCTCCTGTCAGATTGGCGTTGGTCAAATTGGCACCCTTCAAGCCAGCACCGGTCAGGTTAGCGTTAATAAGGCTAGCGCTAACAAGGTTAGCGAAATTCAAAATTGCCCCGGAAAGGTTAGCGCTATTCAAGTTTGTACCACCAAGGCTGGAAAATATAAGAGAAACACCACTAATGTTTGCCCCACTCAGGTTTGCAAAGTTCAGTTTGGTATTGTTCAGGTTTAAACCCGTAAGGTCGTCTCCGCTCAAATCACAGCCTGTTAATGCCGCTCCTGGGACAATGTTGATGCAGTCAATTATACTCGCTGAAGGTATGGCACAGATAATGTTGCTATCCGCATCGAACCCTATGACCGAATGTCCTTGGGGACAAGTTTGATTAGCCAGAGCGAGACCACCCGGATCTCCCTTTGGGCCTGGCGGTCCTGGGAGCCCTGAAGGTCCTTGAGCGCCAATCGCTAGGTAATATTCATCAAACCCGTTTTTGGTCATGACCGTAAGGAGATGGGTTCCGTCAAATACATCGGGTGGAAGTTTGACAATAAGTTGTTTTCGATCGGGACTTGCCCAGACAAGCTCAAGAGGTGGGAAATCGGTTCCGATTTTTTTGGGATGGTTATTCCTCCCTAAAAAGACTTTAACCTTACCTTTTTTATGGAGCCAGTTCCCATTAATGTCTATCTCCGTTCCATTAGAAACTACAGCGGCATAAGTGATTTTTGGGTTATTTTTTCTATTCTCATGGTGTTTATTATGCCTTCCATCATCTCCATAAACGGACGGAGCAATTAATGTAAACATAAGGGCTATTATTTGAGCTGAGATTTTCACTATAGTTTTACGATTTACAACATTTCCCATTTCTTTTTACTCCTTAAGGTTCAATAACAGCCATAATCAATTTCTTTCACATGAGTTGAGAAAAAAAGGATCAAAAAATATATTTCGTTGAAGTAATCTGTTCTAAAACTCATACGGGTTTAGTATAACTATTTGTTTTTATCGTCCATTTAGCCTGCAACTTAATTTTAATGCCCATAAAATCAGGGTTTTATTGGAAAAAAAGTCATTTTTTAACACCCTTGGGTTTTCTCTACTCCCAATAGAAAAGACAATGGGTATGGGAAGCTAAACCTGGAGCGGGTTTGACCAGGATCTTTGGATCGGGGTGGCTAGCGGATGAGGGTTTGGGGTAAAATTTGATTTAAGGGGCGGTTACGGGTAGGTTTTTGGGAAGTCAACGGTGGTTCAAAATTAGCGAGATATCTGGAAGTGGAAAGAATAACTTACTGCCTGCGCCTGGGGCCCCACATGCCCCATGGTATGGGACCCCAGGCTACTCCCGCCGGGTAGCCCCCTCCCTCAATTATAGGAAAAAAACCTGTGTAATTCCTGTGTAATCTTGCCTAGAAAAGTAAGGAAATTTTAAGATTCAGACCTACTTCAGAGCCAACGATAATTTTACTAAAGCTATATTAAATATAGCTTTTAAGACATAGTTGGAAATATCAAGAACTCCTATCTTTAATACTGAAAAGACTAAGGTTGATGAATCGAAAAAAAACAACCCATGGGATCAAAATTTTCAATTTTCAGAAAACATCAAAACAAAATATTGAAACTCATCGTCACAAGGTTCTCTTAACGAGGCTCTCACATATCAAAATTCAGAAATACTGCTAAGCGGCTATTTTTTGAATCACGAATGCCTCGAAGTTGGTTATGCCGCCGCCACATCGTTTAGTAGTATAAAACAATATGAATGGTTTTGCGCTGAAAGGATCACGCAACATGTGAATTCCCCCTCTGTCAACAATTCTATAAGCCCTTTTGAAATCGCCGAAAGCGATGGAAAGAGATCCAGGTTCTATCGCTGGCATGTCTTCCATTTGATTAATAGGCTGGCCAATTAACGTTTGTGGCTCCCCCTGTGTCAGTCCAGGCTGCCATAAGTATTGGCTGTTGCTGTCTTTCAATTTGGAGATGGCCTCAATAGTCGACCGTCGCATAAGCCAACGAGCGTTGTTGATATATGGTGATTTAAGTCTGAAAAATAATGATCTTAGCCCGTCGGATGTTACAGCCATGTTGGCACCAGAATTGACTTGTTCAACTTGGCCGGGATTGTCCGTCCCGGCGGGATAGGAGAGAATGCCATGAGGTTTGCCGACACCATCCCCAGTAATGAATGCTTCATTTTCCAACCGGGAGATCTTGTCGGAAACTTTTTTGGCCAGCCAAGAGGCCACATCAATATTTGTATCGTCAAGTAAGGTCTGTGTGGCTTTTGGAAGGGCGTACAGTTCATTAATATAGATTTTCCGCAAGCCGATGGATGGAGTTCCAGTTTCCAACCGTTGCCCGCTTTCAGTGGTCCAACCCACACCCGCTTCCCCTAAATCTTCCGCGATTTCCAAAACGCCAGTGCTGATGGTTTCGATTGTGGCGAGGTTTCGCATAGGCGAGGTCTCGAAAACTTGGGTAACAATTTTGCGGGCCATTTCTGGTGTCACCCAATAACCTCCATTCGGGTCATTGTCACTGGATAAGATTTTAAGCTCGTCAGGTGTGAAGGATTTTTCTCCTTTGCAGAGATATTTGAGGAAAATTTCCTTACGCTCCTCAGCTTTTTGGTGGATTTTGGCTACCGGTGTATCAGAGCCTGGGGTATTTAGCTGGGCTTCCAGCTCTTCCATTTGTTTTTTTGTTTCTGAAAGTTTTTGGAGGTCCTGAGTGATACGGTCAACCTGATCTTCTAAGTCACGAGATGCATACCCTTTTTTTTCAACCTCGGAAATCCTTTGATCATTTTTCTTTTTGAATTCCTCGAAGCTTGTACCTATATTTTCTATAGTCTCTTTTATTTGTTGAGCATTCATTTATATTTCCTTATGGATATGATAATGGTTTAAAAATTGGGGTTAGTTTCCTCCGACCCTAATGTTTTATTAAAGTCGAGAATCCAAGCTTACACTCTTGATAACAACCCCCTCAAATACCTTGATTAAAAAAAACTGCTCCTTACATTAAAAGGAAAAAGTTAAGGCTATGAGCAATTAAGTTGTTTTTTTTTAACTAGTTAGTTGAGGATAAAGGCAGGTAAGCGGACTATTTTGGAAAGGTGGATTGATCCTGCGTAATAAAAGTGGACACAAACAAAGTGTTAGAGACAATCATTTATTGAGGTGTTCAAATGGGAGGGATTCGCAGGAATTATTCTAAAGAATTAAAAACTGAAACAGACCTTATAGTATTAAATGATGAGAGGTTGTAAGGCGTGGTTATAGAAAGTAGGAAAGAGCCTTTTGATCGCTCTTCCCCGCAGGTCAGTATTTTTGCCCAATACCATCTGTATCGGCCTTTCCAAAGCGATAATTTTTCTGTTTATGACATGGGACTATGATAACTTTTATAGAGTGGTGCCCATTTTGATAATAGCTGGTCTCGCAGGACCGGTATTGGTTGAATGGATGGTTCTGAAAAGGATACCCTTTATAAAAAATTCTATTCTTGGGAAATAAAATTAAGCACTGCTTTTTTCCGGAAAATATAGCACGGCATGGCAGTGTGAGTCTTCAAACGAGTGAGTACTCTCTCCATAAATAAGGCCCTCCCCTGATAACCGTTGGAATAGCGATGGTTGTTTATGTGATTGATAAAAAACAGGAAATTATGAAATTAGATGGTTAGAATGGAAGGCAATCAGGGAGTGATCTTCCACTCAGGATTCTAGGTATAATAAATATGATTGATTTTTCCAACGAACTCTCCACAGGATGAAAAGGTCGAATGGTTGCTAAAATTGAAAGTCTGAAAAACATCCCTATTTTCTCCTCGTTATCTGAAAAGCACTTGGAAGAGCTTTCCGATATCACTCTTGAAAAGACCTATCGCAAAAACCAGGTGATTTTTGATCAGGGCGATCCCGGAAACTCTTTAATTGTCATTAAGAGCGGATTGGTCAAAATTTCGCTTGTCGATTCCAACAATCATGAATTTATCGTCAAAACCTTTTCCGTGAATGATTTCTTTGGGGAAATGTCGCTACTCGACGGTGGATCGAGGAGTGCGACCGCAACAGCGGTAGAAGATACCCATGCACTCATTATTTTCCGTAATAATTTTATCAGCCTCATTCAAAAAACTCCCTCGATGGCTCTTGGGATGTTGACGGAACTTTCCAATCGTTTGCGCACAACGACTGAAAATATTTCCAACTTGACTTTTTTCGACGCCTACGGGAAGGTCGCTCAATGTCTTTTAAGCCTTGCGGATAAATTAGGGAAAAGGGATGAAGACGGGGTGACCATACAACTGACCCTTTCCCGCCAGGAACTGGCCAATATGTCAGGTTTGTCGAGAGAAACTTTCGCGCGGATTCTGAAAGAATTTCAAGTTCGCGGGTGCCTGAAGGTTCAAGGAAAAAAGATCATCATTCTAAATGAAAAAGTGATGCGCCGGGAGATAGTTGTTTGAGAGCGATTGAGACTCTGCCTCGCCGGACGGGGTCCTTTATTTGATCCGATGAGAAACCCCGGTCCTGCCGGTTTATTTGGTTGGCAGACGAAACACCCCGTCCCAGATTTTCGGGGGAGGGTTCGCTTTGAACCGCAGGCAACGGTTCCTGAAGGTCCGGGAAGGTCCATCCGCAGGGTTTACCTTAAGGGCCTGCTCAAAAAAATGGAGAGCGTTGTCCCAGTTTCTTTTCTTGTATGCATTCAGTCCTTTAAAATAAAACGGTAAAATTTCCAGGATCGCCGGATCGATGTGCCCCGCTTTTCCCAGCAGTTCGTACACTTTGACCGGCGACACTCTCCCCACCACCCGGATGGTTTCCAGTTCCCGAACTTCTATATGATTTTTGGCTTGTTGATACGTTGATTCGCTGATCAGCGATAAAGTTCCGTATTCTTTATTTGCGGCTTCAAGACGCGCGGCCAGATTAACGGAATCCCCATTGATCCCATAATTCATTCGGTTTTTGGAACCCATGTTTCCAACGACCATGGAGCCTGTGTTGACACCCACCCGCATGTGTAATTCCGGCCTCCCGGACTTCTTCCATTGTCGGCGAAGTTGAGCCAGTCTTCCCTGCATTTCGATGGCCACCCAGCAGGCGCGTTTGGCGTGGTCGGGAAAATACAGCGGCGCCCCAAAAAAAGTTTTGATGGCATCCCCGTCGTATTTATCCAGGGTTCCCTCATGTTTGAAAAGAATTTCAGTCATTTCTGTCAGATAGGCGTTGAGAAAGTACACCAGTTTTTCAGGGGGGTATTTTTCTGAAAGGGTGGTGAACCCTTCAATGTCGGTGAATAACGCCGTGAGTTCCTTTTGCTCACCCCCCAGTTTCAATCGTCCCGGTTCTTTGAGAAGTTGATCGATGACGCTTGCCGGCAAATATTTACTGAAGACATTTTGCACCATTTGTTTCTGCTTCATTTCAGTACCATAGCGGTAAATCATGAGAGTGGCCAGGATCAGCGTATTTTGCAGTAACGGGTAAACATCCGTGATCCAGAAATTTTTATGGACCATCAGCCAATGGCTGAGGCTGAATTGCAGAAACAGTGAAAAGAGCCAGATTAAGGTTCCGTATCCCGGTTTGATGCGGGAATAAATCCCTGTCAGAAACAGGCCTAAAATGACAAGGTAGGCCATGTCGATGATTTGAATCGATTCGGGTTGGTGCAGGGAATTTTTGTGCAGGATATTGTCAATGACCGTGGCGTGGATTTCCACCCCGGGAAAGTTAGGGTCGAAAGGCGTGATCTTGATATTCTCCAGCCCCGGTGCGGTGGCCCCGATCAGAACAATTTTATCGCGCAAACTTCCTTCAGGAACCTGGTCCCATCGGTCATGGATGATGTCTGTGATCGAATAGTGGGGAAAGGCCCCGCGAGCGCCTCTGAAATTGATTTGCATTTCCCCTGTGATGTTGGTCTCGATTTCCAGCGGAAAGTCTCCATCGACCAAGACATTTTTGACCCCAAATTCGCCCACGCGGAATAAAAGCGTTCCGTTTAGAAACTTTTCCAAAACCCGGATGGCCAGCGGCGGGAAAAAATAATCCTGACCGTTTTCTTTATTATGGTACTTGACGATGAGGGGTAGCTTGCGGATGGACCCGTCCGGTTCCACATCGATACTGATAAAACCTGACTGCTTGACCGCCTGTGAAAGAATGGGAATATTAGATTCAACGGCATAAGCGGATCGAAAATCAACCGCTGACAAGTCCACCTTTTCGCTGGACTTAATAAACCCTACAAATTGCGAAGGCTTGATATTATTAAAAAATCCATGCAGAGATTGCTCCGAAAGATGGCCCAAACCTTCTTTGTCAAAATGAAAAAAATAACCCAGAATAGAACGGTTGGATTTTTTAAGAACCTCGGAAAATTGACTGTCGTATTCCGCATTCTGGATAAAATGTTCCACCGTCTGGAAAATGTCTAAACTGCCCGCAGTTTTATCTATTAGTTCCCGTTGCAGTTTTTTCAGGCTTTTGATTCCAGAGCTTTCATCGGGTGAGGAAAACACCATATCAAAGCCAATGACTCGCGCCTGCCTTTCCACAAGTTTTTCCACCAGGCGGGATAAATTATTTCTCGGCCAGGGCCATCGCCCCAATTCGTCGATACTTTTTTCATCAATGGCGGCAATGACCACCTCCGGCCCTGGGGGAATGGGGCCGCGCCATTGAAAATGGGCATTCTGGAACATGAGTTCCAACTGATAGATGAAGGGGGGTTGCGCTCTATAAAGCACAACCACCATAGTTGTAATGATCAGGCCAAAGGCCCAGGGAGCGAATTTTTTCATCACCGTTTAAAAAAATCCCGAAGTATCAATCGAAAATTCAATTGTATCACGAGCAATTAGAATCTCTTAACTTGACATGGAAACGCAACACTTTAAAATACATCTATATATGTGAAACCGCCTGCAAATATATGGTTAAGAGGCCATCACCATGCGAAAAAATATTTACTTCCCGGCGTTCCGTTTTTTCTTGCAAACGTGGGTTTGCCTTATTTTTTGTTTTATTCTTCAAGCGGTTTTTATCCCTCCAGCGATTTCCAGGGAGAAGGCCAGGATCACCCGTGGAGAATTTATAAATGTAATGGCCAGGCACCAACCGACAAACCCGCTTTTCCCCCCAAACGCCGCGACACTTTCCCCGGATGAGTTTTACGCACAAACAGTCAAGCAATTAATCGCGCAGGGTTTTAGTATTTTAACGGGAAAAGACCCAAAGGGTTCGTTATTGGACATAGAGTTTGTCACGCTCACCTACGCTTTTTCCGGATCCCCCGCGGGTAAAAGTCTTCTTGAGCAAAAGCTGTATCTGAAAAACGCGGGCATCGTTGTGTCCCCGGACATCGGGCTGGCCACCGCCGTCGAGGGCAATGTTTTTCAATCCACCGACGGGGAGGAGTTCAAAAGGCGGACCCACCTGGCTTCGCCGGTATTTTTGAAAGATAAAATCGATACCAGGGCGAATTCCAGAGTGTCATTTGCCTTTGACGATGCAAGCTCGATTTCCATTGGCGAGAGCGCGCAAGTCAAGATCACCAAACATATTTTTGATCCCAATAAAAATTTACGTCAAACCGTGGTCGAGGTTTCCCTGGGCGCGGTCCGGTTTGCGGTGACCAAGGAAAAAAATAAGAACTCGACGTTCAAAGTGATCACCCCCGCGGGGATTGCAGGTGTCCGCGGGACGGAATTCGTGGTCATCGTTGACCCGGATGGAAAAACTACCTTTGTGGGGTTGGAAGGTTCCATTGAAACCATTCCCTTCACTCCGGAAGGACAGCCGGGCAAAGCTCAGGTCATCTCCGGCAACCAGTCTCAAGTGATATCCAAAAGCGGAAAGGCTTCCTCGGTGATCAAGGCCCCTTCGGAATTACTGCAACAAGCCGAACAAAAAACCGACCTTGAGCCATCTATTTCTAAAGATCAAGGCGTCACTCGGATGAATGCGGAAATAGCGGCAAGAGCCGCCAAGAGGGAACGATCGGCCCGTGAAGCGCAAAAAGAAACCGACACCCTCCAGAAGGATGAGAAAACATCCAGCCCGGAAGGTGCGGATAAGTTCCAGAAACCCCTTTTAAAAGAACAAAGCGGTATTGGCAAACCCATCAGTTAAATTTCTCACCGGCCAGTCAGCGGCGGATTTTTTTGAGATCCACTATTTCAATCACTGTTATCAGGATGTAACCGCATGAATATTTATGAAGAGATCAAGGCCTTTCTGGAAGAAATAAAGGAAGAAAACGAAAATTTAAGCAAGGCTGAAACTCCGGAAGAGGAAAAAGAAGCCTTGAAGGAAATATTTGACGGGTTCATGCAGGGTGCCAATCGCACCCGGGAAAAAATCGATCAATATAATGATCGCCGCTGGCAACGGTGAGGGCCTGTTCCCCCTTTCACCCAATGGGTTTTGGGGGATCCAGAGGTTTTCAGTCACCTTCCCGTATTAAAACAATTCCAGTAATTTTAAATTGGGCAGGGTCGCGCTTTTTTTCAGAGCCAGCGCCGTGTCCACATCCACCTTATTACGCACCAGCACCAGGGTTTCCAGGTGGGTCAGATATTTCGACTGCACCAGAGCTTTGATTCCTTCCGGGCCAATCTGGTTGTTGTAAAGGTCCAGACTTTTTAAATTGGAAAGTTGAGGAGAATTCGCGATGGCGATCGCTCCTTTGTCGGTGATTTGATTTGCGTCCAGATTGAGGAGCGTCAGGTGAGCGGCGTTTGGAGATTGCACAAGAGCAATGACCCCGGTGTCCCCAAGTTTGTTCCGGGTCAGCTTCAATTCTTTCAGGTGGCGAAAATTTGGAGACGCCGCCAATAGTTGCCCTCCCTCTGGAGAAAGATCATTTCCCCACAGATTGAGTAGCTCCACATTCTTGAAGGTGTCGGATTCCGCCAGGATCCTGGTCCCTTCATCGCCCAGTTTATTTCCCTGCAACGCCAGTGAAACGACATGTGCCAGTTCAGGCGATTTTGCCAGAATGACCATCCCCTTGACGCCGATCTGGGATTTGTTGAGATTGATTTCTTTGCCGTCCGGGCTGGTTCTTTCCTTGATATGAGCGGGGATATCCGCCGGCGGTCCTTTGGGCCTGCCGTAACCGTGATGCCCGCCGCCTTTTTTGCCGTCTTTGCCCTTGTGTTTGCTGGGGTCATAAGCCTGCCCGGATTGGGCGAGGAACAGAATCGCGATCGCGGGAAGAGCCCATTTAAAAAAAATGTTCATCGATGAATTCTCCAGTTTAAGAATCACGGGCGCAACGAAACCCGATATAATTTTGCGGTTGATAGGGAATGGCTTTCCCGCGTATCGCCGAACGCGCGAGGTCCATATTGGAATGCCAGGAGCCACCTTTGATCACTTTCAAAGTGGTTCCGTACAAGTCGCTTTCATATTTGTTGTCGGCATAAGGCTGATACCAGTCCGATGTCCATTCCCAGACATTCCCGGCCAGGTCGTACACGCCAAATGGGCTCTTGCTTTCTTCATAATCGCCGACGGGCGCGGTGTATCGGTTTTCATCCTCCAGTCCCCGGACATTGCTTTTGGTATTGTCCGGTTCATTGCCCCAGGGATAGTAACGGGCATCGGTTCCACGCGCCGCCTTTTCCCACTCCGTTTCCGTGGGCAACCGTTTTCCCGCCCAGTGGCAATAATCCGTCGCCTCCTGCCAGTCGATGCCGACCACCGGGTAACGCGGTTTATTGAACCTGGGCTCATCCATGAACTTGGGTTGGCGGCCCGGTACGGCTTCCCTGAATTTTAGAAACTGAGCGTTGGTGACCTCGTATTTATCAATATAAAATGCCTTGAGAGCGATTTTCTGCGCCGGGGTCTCGTCCCGATACCAATCCAGGGTTTCTGACAAAAACTTTTCAGCCACCCATTGAATGTCTTGCTCCGTACTTCCCCTGGTGAAAGGCCCCTGGGGAATGAGAACCATGTCTGAGTTTGCGACAGACGCAGAAACCGCCCTGGGGAGAAACGAAAAAAAGATTCCCAAAAGGACAGCGGTCATCCCGATTGCAATTTTTATTTTCATAGCAAAAATCCGATAAATCCTGGGCCGACTATTTAGCGATCAATCCGGTTTTTCTGGCATATTCAAAAATATTCCCCGCCTCGATGATGTCGATGACTTCTCCCAGAGATTTCAACGAGAAAGATTTGCCGGATGTTTTGTTTGTCAGGGTCTCGGCGCCCAGGTCGATCAATAGCGTGTCTCCGGTTTTGATATCGTCTGTCATCCGCACCTTGGATTCAAAGGGGATGAAAAAGCCGCCGTCTACGGAGTTCCGGTAAAAAATTCTTGCGAAGGATTCGGCCACCACCGCCTGGATGCCGGCTATTTTAAGACACGCCGGGGCGTGCTCGCGGGACGACCCGCAACCAAAATTTTTGCCGCCGATGAGGATGGTGTACTCAGATTCAAACTTGCCTTCATCGACGAAAGCATGGTTGCCGTCGGGCAGTCCGGCGGCTTCCTGTGGAACGCCTGAAAGGGCAAATTTTCCGTAGTTCTTTTTTTCTTCGGGATCGGTCAAACTGTAAACCAGATGTTCCGCAGGAATGATTTGATCGGTGTCCACGTCATTTCCCAGGACATAAGCCTTTCCTTCTATTGTTTTTTTCATAGATATTTTTTCAAACCATTTCAGTTGTTAAGAAATTCTCTCGGATCGGTGATATGCCCGGTCAAAGCCGATGCCGCCGCCGTGTAGGGAGAAGAAAGATAGACCTGGGATTGTTTGGACCCCATTCTGCCAGGAAAATTCCGGTTGGTGGTCGAGATCACCACCTCCGTGGAATTGGCACGGCCAAAGGTGTCTTTGGGGCCGCCCAGACACGCCGCGCAGGAGGGTTCGCCCAACAAAGCGCCGGCGTTTTTAAAAATGTCCGCGAGGGATTCCCCGTCCATCTTGGTTTTGTAGAGATCCTGTTCCACTTCCCGTGTGGCGGGGACGATGAAGGTGTCGATCGCGACTTTTTTGCCTTTGAGCAATTTTGCCGCCGCGATAAAGTCGGTCAGCTTGCCGCCGGTGCAGGAGCCAATATAGGAGCGGTCCAGTTTGACATCGGTGCATTCGGTCACAGCCGCCTTATTGTCCGGTGAATGGGGTTTGGCCACAATGGGCACCATCTCGTCGGCGTTGTAAGTTTTTTTGTAATAATAATTCGCGTCGGGGTCGGAGTGGTGAATGGTGTGCGGTTTGTCGGTCCGTCCCTTCAGGTATTCCAGAGTCACCTCATCGGCTTCAATCACCGCGTTTTTCCCACCGGCTTCAATGGCCATATTGCAAAGGGTCATGCGCTCTTCCATGGAAAACCGGTACACCGCGTCTCCCGCCCATTCCATCGTGCGGTAGGTGGCTCCGTCCACGCCGATATCGCCGATCACCTGCAGGAGAATATCTTTCGCCATGATATAGGGCGGAAACGTACCGGTGAACTCAAAACGCATGGTCTCCGGAACTTTCACCCAGAGTTTCCCCGTTCCCAGAATAAACGCGGCGTCCGTGTTGCCGATGCCTGTGGAGAACATGCCAAACGCCCCGGACGTGCAGGTGTGGGAATCGGTTCCAAACAGGATCTCTCCCGGCCGGTTATGACCTTCCTGAGCCAGCGCGATGTGACAGACGCCTTTATAGTTGTCCGTGCCCACATCGTAGTAATAGGGCAGATCCTGCTCCTTGACGAATTCCCTGAGGATATCAATATTACGATTGGCGTGTTTGTCCTTGGTGAAGACATAATGATCGGGGATGATGACCACTTTTTCACGGTCCCAGACTTTGGCGTTCTGGCCGAATTGCTCCTTGAAGATGCCGATGGTCCCCGGTCCGCACACATCGTGGGTCATCAGCACATCCACATCCACCCAGATATTGTCTCCGGGCACGACGGATTCTTTTCCCGCATGGGCCGCTAAAATTTTTTCCGTCACCGTCATTGCCATCAAGAATTCTCCTCCTGGCAGGTCTTTATTCGCCGGACCGCCTCGTATCGTGTAATTTGTTAAAAAATAAGGTTTTCACATCACTCGGCCAAAAGGCGGGCAATGGCTTCAGTTATTTCCCCGATCTACCGCTAAGCATATAAAATACCATTTTCTTCTGCCGGTACGAACAAAATTTTAATAATTTATCCCTTTCAGCCTGACCCATGCTCAACCTGGCCCTGGATACCCTAAACCGCTTATTTTACAGGATTCCCGCCCGACCCCGGAATGTCCAGATCGAGGTCACCAATCGGTGCAATATGGACTGCTCCATGTGTCCAAGAGAGGATCTGGAGATCGAGCTGGAGCATATGGACTGGGACAAGTTCATCACGGTGGTCGATCAATTGCGGTCCGGCGAAGACATCACCCTGACCGGCTGGGGGGAGTCTTTTCTGCATCCCAGAATATTTGACATGATTTCGGCCTGCAAAGAACGGGGACACAGGGTCATGATCACGTCCAACGGGTTGTTCACAAAGCCTGCTGTGGTGGAGCAAATCCTCGGTTCCGGCCTGGACACCCTCACATTTTCTATCGACAGTGTCGAGGCGAGCGACAACGTTCCTCTGGGCCACAACAACAACTCCGTCTATGAAAATATCGAACAAGTGGCGGCCCGTAGAAAAAGCGGGTCTCTCTCATTACGTCTGCAATCGACCCTGCACGCGGACGGCGAAAACGATTTATACGATGTGATCCGCTACGCCGCGAAAATTGGATGCGAAGTGGTGAATGTGGGCCGTCTGGATAGAAAATACGCTCCAGACCTGAAACGCCCCAGTCAGCTTGATGAAGAGCGCATTTTCAGGGTGGCGGATCGGCTTTCCCGGTCGGTCGGTGTTCAACTGGACTGGATTCAGTATTCCGTGTCCCAGGGCATCACGCGGTTCGTCTATAAACTGTTGCGAAAAAAACTGCATCGGTCGGGAAAATATTGTTTGAAGACGTTTGACAACGCTTACGTCAGCCGGGAAGGTCACGTCACTCCCTGTTGTCTCCTGCCGGAGGCCAAAATGGGTAATATGCTTGACCAGAGCTTGCCCGATATCTGGAAGAGCAATCGGTTCAACCTGTTCAGGGAAAACTACCGGGAGACCTGCGGGTCCTGCGATCTCTGGACTATCGCCCAGGTGGATGTCAAAGGGCCCGATTCGAACTCACTGGATCGAAACCTGGATGAGTTGGACAAGAGACCGGAGCGCGTCAATATCTGACTTGGCCGGTGATTTGGAGAACGAAAGGGTTTGTATCGGCTAAGAGTGAGAATAAAGCCTGTGAGGCTCAGTCGAGGTTTTTCGCATTTATTTTTTCCAGCAGTTTTTCGGCTTTCTTCAAACGTATCCACTGACCGATTTGTGCACCCAGGCTGGTCATCATCCGAATATGGGTGGCATCGGGCAGGCACCGTTGACGAGCGAAGATTTCGATCATCCCTATAAATTTATTTTTGGAAAAAACAGGAAATCCGAATCCAACCTGCATACCCAGGTTTTTGGCGAAGGGCGCTCTGGGGAAATTTTTATCAGAACGCACATCAGGAATCCAGGAGGGCTCTAATTTTTCCCATACCCGTCCGGGCAATCCCTTGCCTTTTTTAAAGGCTCTTTGATATGAAATTTTTTTAAATTCTTTGAAGGCCTCATTATCATTTAAGCAGTCGTCATTCCAGGAATAACGACAATTGAGCATTTCCGATTTTGAATCTTTTTCCCAGTAGTGACTAATCTCCCATTCCATGAATTCCCCCATTGTTTGCAGGATTCTGGGAATCGTCTTTCCTAAAGACTTGCCGTCCAGCAAGATCCGGCTCAATTCAAACTGCAATTGGCTTTGGGCCTCCGCGTTCTTGCGTTCGGTGATGTCCCGCAAAGTTCCAGTGAACATACGGGTTTCACCCAGGTACATCTCGGTGATGTCCAAATCCAACGGGAAAGTCGAACCGTCTTTCCGTAAACCGGTCACTTCGCGGCCAATGCCGATGATTTTGGAAATTCCCGTTTCAATATAGTTTTTCAGGTACTGATCGTGTTCGCTTTGGAAAGGTTCCGGCATCAGAAGTTTTATATTTTTTTCCATTATTTCAGAAGGTTTGTAGCCAAACAGTCTTTCAGCTGACGGGTTGAAAGATTTTATGGTGCCTTTTTCATCAATCGTGATGATCCCATCAAGGGCGCTATTTAAGACTGCATTCGCACGCGCTTCACTTTCACGCAACGCCTGTTCGGCTTTCTTGCGTTTGGTTATATCTTGGAAAGAGACCACCGCACCTACTAGCTTTTCATTTTCCCGAATAGGTGTGCTGACATATTCAACGGGAAAAGAAGTTCCGTTTTTTCGCCAAAAGACTTCTTCAGATTCTCGATGCACCTTGCCATCCTTGAATGCGGCATAAATATGGCAATCCTCCCGGCGATAGGGTGATCCGTCCGCCTTGGTATGATGGATTAAAGCGTGTTGAGATTTGCCAAGCAATTCTTCTTCTGTGTACCCAAGCAATTTTTCAGCGGCAGGATTGGCAAAGGTGGTATTTCCATTCAAATCCAAACCAAAAATTCCTTCACCTGTAGAATTCAGGATCTGCTGGTTCAGGCGAGTGGCCTGTATTAGCTCCTCTTCGGCCTGTTCTCTTTCCCGGGCCAGCCTTTGGTTTTCTTTCGCAAGACCGAGGGCTTTTTGAAAAATATCTGCTTCCTGTTGAATGTCATCTTCCAGCTTCATAGATCAACCAAAAATAGGAGAACGGGGAGTGTATTCTATTGATTTTTAAAGGGTATTGGGAATAAACAGCAATAATCCTGCCAAAATCGGTCCAAACGTGTAATATGTGCAATAACAAGGGATTCGCCTATAAAGCGCCCTTTTTATTTCAGGCAAATGATAGGTTTACATCCACAAAATGCAAAAAAGTATACATTTTGTTATTAAATGCCCTAAACCCTGGGCATAAGGGAAGATAAGAGCGGATTGGGTTGGCAGGCGCCCGGTCTCTTTGCAGGGAGTGAGGGTCGAGAGAAAAATGGATGCCCATTTTTCCAAAACGAAATGTCCGGCCTGAAAAGTTGCTATGTTAGTTATCCCTCGGTCCAGCGCTACGCTGGTTGAACTTTAATATTTAATCCAGCCCGCGGGCTGGCCCGGAAAGAATGCAGGAACCTGAAGAAACACCCCAGATCACCATCGACCGCAGACCTTTGTGGATCGTCATTTTCGACCGATTGCGGCGGCCACTATTGCTGACGGCGTTTTTCACCATTTTTCTGATTTTGCTGAATCAGGAGGGTCCGGCAGATCTTTCTGTGCAGGGGTATAAAGTCCTGTGCGTATTTTTTCTATGTGTGAGCCTTTGGGCCACCAACCTCATCCCGCTGTCGATCACCAGTCTTCTGGCCATTGCCCTGATTCCCCTTCTGGGGATCATGGAGGCCTCTCAGGCCTATTCATTTTTCGGTAACAAAGCGGTCTTTTTTATATTGGGGATTTTTATTTTATCCGCCGCGATGATCGGTTCGGGGCTCAGTGGTCGGCTCTCCATGTGGGTGATGACGCATTTGGGCAAGTCGCCTAAAGACCTTATATCGTCGATTTACTTTTTTGGGGCGTTGCTTTCCTGTTTCATGTCGGAGCACGCGGTCGCGGCCATGATGTTTCCTATCCTGATCGAGATCGTCAACGCGTTGAATTTGAAAAAAGGCGAATCGGTTTTCGCCAAGGCGCTGTTTTTTTCGATGGCCTGGGGATGCATCATCGGCGGCGCCATGACGGTTTTAGGAGGAGGGCGGGTTCCGCTCGCGGTGGAGATTCTTGAAAAAGTCACTCAGGGGGAAAGTTCCATCGGCATTCTGGAATACACCTATTTCAGTTTCCCGCTGGTCCTGCTCTTGCTGGGTGCGGGGTGGCTTGTTTTGCTCGTGATGTTTCCGTCCGACCTCAAGGACATCGAACCCGCGCGAAAAATCATCCTGGAAAAATCCCAGACTTTGGGCGCGATCACTTTTCAGGAAAAGGGCATTGCCCTGGTCATGGCGCTCACGATATTCACCTGGTTCGGTTATGGAGACGCGCTGGGAATCGCCAATATCGCGATCATTTCCCTGGTATTGTTATTTTCATTCAACCTCATCAACTGGAAACTGGTCGAACCGCATATCAACTGGGCCATCATATTGATGTACGGAGGCGCCATTTGTCTGGGTGAAGTCATGGCCACATCGGGCGCGGCGTTGTGGCTGTCGCAATCCATATTTTCCGGGACGGTGCAATCGCCGACGTTTTTTCTGGTCTCCATCGCCGTCTTTTCCCTGCTGTTCACGACTTTCATGAGCAACTCGGCGGTGATCGCGATCCTCCTGCCGCCTGCCATCAGCATGTGCGAAGCCTATGGAATCAGCCCCCAGATGGCGACTTTGACAGTGATATTGCCAAGCAACTTCGCTTTCATCCTGCCCATTGCCACGCCCGCCTCGGCGCTCGCGTATTCGGCGAGATACTTCAGCCTGGGAGAAATGGTGCGCGCCGGGACTCTGCTCAGTCTGCTGGGAATGGGTTGTTATCTTTTCCTGTTGTATTTTTATTGGCCGATGATCGGGTTTAAATGAAGGACGGTTTTAAAAAGAGTATAAAAAGAAAGGCAGGCTCAGGACGATCCGTGAGGGGACAGACCGCCCCGAGTGCGCTGGGGGATTGGAGAAAACCTTTCCAAATTTTCCCCATGCTGCTTGATGTTAAGGATACTGGTTTAAGAGCAAGTTTTATGCCGATATGGGCTTCCTTTTGTCCGCCGGGCAGAAGTCAGGAGAATTCAAAGTCATCCAAAAGGCAAAAATATAGAACGGGCTTCGAATGTAAATTATCGGGGTACTAAAGATTAAAACACCTGTACGGTATTTTCACCATTACAGGAACCTCATTTAATTAAGAAGCAATTTTACAAAGCGATGAACTCAAAAGTCCTGCAAATTCAGCCCTTGCTGTTAAAGAAACGATTGGATGACGGGGAAGATATTTGTCTGGTGGATGTCAGAGAAGACTGGGAACATTCGCTTTCGTCCCTGCCCGGCTCCACACACATTCCATTGGCGGAACTGGTGGATCGGGTGCAGGAACTTCTTTTCGAGGAAAACATCGTCGTGTACTGCCACGTAGGCGAGCGGTCTTACCGTGGGGCGATGATCTTAATGGAGTCGGGGTTCAAAAACGTGCATAACCTGATCGGCGGCATCGACGGCTGGTCGCAGGTGGTCGATCACTCGGTGCCGAGGTATCGGGCGGGGGGATGAATTTCAAAAAAATTCCGACCGACAAATGGCTTCATCGAATTTCGAGATCACATTTAGGGCATTTATGAGGAAGCCAATTATTGCTGGATGTAATACGTTTTTTACATCTAGGGCAACGCAAACTCAAAGTCTAAAAACCTATGGAAAAAAATAAAACCAAAAGAGGGATCAAAAAATAATTTGAATATACCAAGGCAAGGTATAAAAGTATCATCCCGAACATCATCCAACTGGCCAAGGCTAAATAAAACTTGGTCCGGATCACAAAAGGTTTGTCTTTTGGTTTTGTTCCCATATTGCAATTAACCTGACCTTTATTTCCCCTCAATCTTTTCCATCAAGACCTGACGAATAGCCTGAGTGGGCGCTTTTTGTCCTGTCCACATTTCGAACTGCTTAGCCGCCTGATTGATGAACAACTCCACCCCGGAAATGACCGTGCAACCCGCAGCCTTGGCTTCCTTAAGCAGTCGCGTTTCCGGCGGGTTGTAAACGGAATCGAACACCACCATCCCCGGCTTTAAATTCCGGCTGGCGAACGGCGTTTTATCAGTTTGCGGACTCATGCCGACAGGGGAACAATTGATCAATACGTCGAAATCGTGGTCGCCGATATCCTGGATGCTGGCGAGCCGACACCCCAGTTCTTGTGCGAGATTTTCGCCACGTTCTTTATTGCGGTTGTAGGTGATGGTGAGCTTAGCTCCCTTGGCGGTCACGCCGAAGCCGATGGCTTTTGCGGTTCCCCCGGAGCCGATGATAAGCACATTTTTGTCTTTTAAATCCACCTCGGTTTCCAAAGCCTCAATGGCCCCCGTGCAATCGGTGTTATATCCTGTCCAGCCGTTTTTTTCTTTGACCACGGTGTTCACGGCGCCAATCTTTTTTGCGGTTGCCTCGACGGTGTCCATCAAAGGCATGATATTTTCCTTGCACGGCATGGTGACGCTGAGCCCCTGGAAAAAATCTTTGAACTCGTTAAAAAACTTTTCCACATTATTTACCAGAAACGACACATAAATATCGGGCGATCCAATTTCCTGAAACGCGCGGTTGTGAATCAGATACCCCATGCTTTTGGAAACAGGATTGCCGATGACCCCGTAAATTTTGAAATTTTCCCGGGGGCGGTTTACCCGATAAATATTTTTGAGAGTGCTTGCCAGAATCTGCCCCGGCGCGCTTTCCTTGCCGCTATCCAACGCGCCGAAGGTCAGAAAACCACCCAAAAGAGGCGACAGAACACGGCTGAGTTCTCCGTATTCGCCCATGCAAAGGCCGATCAGTTGCCGGTTTTCCTTTTTAGCCCGTTTGAGCAAATTAAATATTTTGAGGTTGTCGTTGATATCCTGGGCGTAGGTGACGATTTTTAAAATATCTCCCGGCAATTCGCACATGATTTCATACAGAGGCTCCAGGTCTTCCATGGTGTTGCTGAAATTGTGGTAGGAGAGGATGATCTTCGTTTTGCTTTTGTTCTCCAGAACGGGTTTTAACAGCTCCTTGGGAGTGGACGTTTCGATGTCTACATAGTCCGCTTCGGCTTCAATCGCCTGACGGAGGATTTTAACTCTTTCTTCCTCGCTGCCCTTCCATTGCCCGCCTTCCGTTTTTGTGCGGTTGGTGACGATGGTGGGCAGCGCCGTTGCTTGCAGGAGAGTCGGCAATTCAAATCGGGTGATCAAATCGAGGCGAAGCTCGATCATATCAGCGATTTTTTCCGCCGCGGAAATGTCCAGAAGGGCCTTTTTCATAGAGGGGCCGACAATGGGTACGCAGATCATTTTTTTTAAGTTTAGAATGAGGATGAATGGGAGTTAAAAGCTAGTGACTCGATCAAGGCTCCATTTTTGAGAGAAACCCCGACGATGTCAAGACCTTTCAAGGGGGCATGATCCGCCGGTTGGGCGGGTTTTTGTCGCTTTCAGGATGTCTTGGGGGGAGGAGACGAAGGGCTTGCGTCCTGGCTTTCCAATAACAGCCGCCTGGCGGTTTGGGATATGTTCACCCGGTCTTCTTGCCCCTGAACGCTTTTGAACGGATGTTTCTGGTTCAATTCAGCGATCCGGTCCTGATTGTTATAGACCTTGGAGGCTTTTGCGATGCCAACGACTGAAAAATCCATGATAATTTACAGATTAAAAGTTAAACGTTTTTTGAAATTTTCGGTTTGATCCGTTGCGAGTTTCCGTACCCCTTCAACAGAGTTCTTTTTTGTTTGAGGCCGATGATTTTGTCCTGGGCTAAAAATTTTCTCGCTTTTAATTCCACCTGACAGTTATTTTCCATCTCTATGATTTGCTCTAAAACGGTCTCAATCCCAGTTTTTAGTTCTCCCGCCTGATTTTTGATCTCGACGATTCCCTGTTCTGAAAGTTGGGCGACGGCCGTCTCCCGTTGGGATGCGTTGTCCTGGGCGGTTTGGATGATGCCGTCCTTTTTATCTATCACGGCGTCCAGTTTTTTTGCATCCTCCTGCTCAATGGCCAGCATTTGCTCGTCCATGAGATGCAATACTTCGTCGTAGCATTTTTTTTCAATCCGTAAAAACTCCAGAACGGATGCTGTCGGGTTGTTGTCTTTCAAATTCATGCCAATGTGAAAAAATTTCTATTCAAGCCCAAATGGGCAAAAATTTATATCCCTCCTGGGGCGCTTTTCAACGTTTGATCGAGTGTGGTTAGAATACCGTTTTCCCGATTGTTAAACAAGTCCCACCCTTCAAATCAAGTCATCGACATTTTGTCCGGTTTCTGTTTGCACACTGGACGGACTCGATGTTGGCCGGTTGCTTTCTGTCCCCTCGTTGTTGCGGACATTGTTTTCCGCAGACCGGGCCTGTCTGGTTTCAGACGAGCCATCCTCCTTGATGATTCTTTGGGACGGAGCTTCAAATACGGTTTCCTTGGCTTTAGCCGACTGTTCCCGTTGTTGTTGAACTGCCTCAACCGACTCGGACACCTTTCTGGGATCAATCCGAACCTCGTTGGTGTCTTGGTTTTGAAATTTTCTCAGCTGAACCTCGGCGTTTTTGTTGTCCCTGGCCTCTTCTTTAATTCGGTTGTTGACTTCCGCCCGTCCCTGGCCTTCAGGTTTTTGTGTTTCTCTGGTTTCCGTCTTGGCCTCAGGGCTGATAACAACCTTGTCCTCTGGCCTGCGGGCCTGGCTTGCAGAATTACTTTCCGCCGTTTCATCGGTTTTTTGTGTTGCCTGCTCGTTTTGCTTTGGGCTCAGGGATTGTATAGACCGGGCCGCTCCCTGAGAACTGACGGTCGAATCGTTGACGGGTTCCATAATCTTTTCCTCTCACAAAATTACCAAAAATTCGGGATAAATACCCAACTCACCGTGATCCACCCTGAAAAACGGCTTTCTAAAGCCAAGCCATCCGACCAAAACCCTTGTAAAACCGCTGCTTAATTATCAAATTGCGGCGCCCAAAAGGGATTTAGGGTGTTTCAAAATAAAACTGACTGAAAACTCAAAAAACCCACTCTGAAATATCAGAAAAGGCCTATCCATCTAAAATTGGGTATGGAAATACACTTTTCTTGTCGGAAAAATTATCTGTAACTTTAATTTAGTTTAGGGCTAAATTAAAAAAAATCAATCAGATAAGGGGATTCAGGAGGGAGGAGGGGGCTTTCAAACCTCGAAAACCGTTGGGAAACCCATCGTTGAGCCTGGCTTAATAAATCAGGAAATCAGCGCGGATTTTAATTGTTCCTGTGGTAGATTTTTGGGAGTTGTTCTCCCCAATCACTGTAGTAAGGCAGAATTTCATATTCCAGCAAATCGGCGAGAAGCACCCAATCCTGATTTTGATTGGCCTCCACCATTTCCCGGGTCAAATTTACCAGCTGGTCCTGCCGACTCTTAAAACTTTCTCCAACAAACAGGATATTCGTCAACTCAGACTCAGCGGCATTCGCGATGGAATCCACCACCTGGGAAAACCATTCGATGCCGTCGATGATGTTGATGAAAAATTTATTCGCTTCCTGCTCGTTTCCCGACCTGAAAAGATCGGACGCTGTCTGGATGCCGGGGATCAGCTTTTTAAGATAATTCTGGGCGTTGAGGATATTTTTTTCCAGAATTTGATTCAGAGAGAAAACTTCTGTCTCCAGGGTCTCAATTTGGGAAATCGGGGTTTGCCTGGTTTCGGAGGAATCCACCCGCACTTCTTTTTCATTCACCCGAATATTACCGAAACAATTTCCGAGTTCCGGTTCTTGTTCGAGAATGTGATCGAGAAGGTCTCCCAGGGTTTTCCCCTCGCAGGCAAAGTTTTTTTCAATGCCGTTCACCAATATTTTCATGAGATCCCTTCTGTTGAGAGCGTTGACGGATCCTGCCTGACGCACATTCTAATCATTGTCCCCGGCCATTGCAACATTCAATAAGGTTTGGCAAACCGCCGCTTGGGTGACTTGGGATTGACAAAAAAGTGAAGGCGGTTAAACTTTGTAATTGGTTATAACTAAATAACTTAGATAGTATTTTCGAGGCCAGAACCGATGTTTCGTCCCCTCAATTCAAGTAGCACGACCCAGCTTCTCAATATTATCGAGAAGAATAAATCAAACCTTGGCCGGTCCCTGGAAAAAATCGCCTCCGGTCGTCGGCTGAACCGGGCGGGAGAAGATGCGGCGTCGAATGCCATCGCGACTCAGCTCCGCTCGGACATTCGTGCCCTGGCGCAAGCCACTCGCAATGTGGATGCCGGGTCAAATTTTATCCGGTCCACCGAAGGGGGGTTGAGCTCGATTTCCGATCTGGTTGCCAGAGGCCGGGAGCTGTCCCTGCAAGCGGCAAACGGCACCCTGGGCGACACTGAAAGGCAAACATTGAACGCCGAATTTACCCAGATAAAGAGTGAAATCGACAGAATCTCGGCTTCCAGCGAATTCAACGGCCAAAAGCTACTGGATGGCTCCTTGAGCCCTCAATCCGCCACTCAGATAGATATTCAGGCGGGAACCGGCAGTGGCCCCGAAAACCAGATCAACCTGAACGTCGTCGAATCCACCGACACCCAATCCCTTGGAATCGACGCGACCGATATTTCCACAGCCGGTGGAGCCTTGCAGGCGCTGGGCGATCTCGATCAGGCTGCCGCGAGCTTAAACGCCTCGAGGGGAGAGGTGGGAGCCGTGGCCAACCGTCTGGTCACCACGTCCAATGGTCTGGGAACGACCATTGAAAACCTGACCCGGTCCGAATCCGCTCTGGCGGATACCGATCTGGCTGAAGAAATTTCAGTGCTGCAACGCGGGCTGGTCCTGACCCAATCCTCCATTAAGACGTTGGCCGCCTCGCTCAAGCAAAATGAGCGCGCCACCGGACGACTCATCAATTTTCAAATTTAACTTCCTGACAAGCCGAGACACTCTGCCCTGGGTTTTCCTCGGGGTTTCCTTCCGGAAAAAAGATCAGTTCGATTGGTTCTTGACCCCTTCATTCTGAAATGATATTAAATGATTCCTTCATTACAATTGAATTATTTCTGGAGAGGAATTAATGGAAGTCAATACAATCAAGATAGAGATCAGGAAACATCATGTGACTCCAGGGGTGAATGTTCTGGACATGGTCATTGATGCCGACGGAGAGAAGATCGTTAAACAAACCCAGCACAAGGACACGGACCTGTCGTACCAGCATTTTGTTAAAGAAGCGATCAGGATCGGGAAAGAACTGGCGGAAGCCAGAATAGAATGACCGGCGGGTTAAAAAAAGTTTGAACTCGGCTTCATCAGGATTTTCTGCAAAGAATCAGGAAGCCATTTCCTGCTTGAGATTCATTTTTTTCAGTTTCTCAACCAGCGTGGTGCGGTTCAGGCCGAGAAGAGCGGCGGCTTTGTTTTTCACCCAGTTGGTTTTTTCGAGAGCCTCTAAGATCAATCCCCGTTCAAAATCCTCAACCGCTTTTTTAAGATTCATTCCTTCATCGGGCAGGCTCATGGAGTAAGTGTTTCTCAACGACACCTGTAAAACCTGAGCCGGATTTTCTGCAAGTTCTTCGTTTTCGAGAGTGTTCCAGTTTCTTCCCGAATGGCCCCCTAAAATTTTTTCCGGTAAATCCCGAGGCGTGATGACGGGACCCGGACTGAGAACCACCATTCTCTCGATAAAATTCGCCAGCTCACGAATATTCCCCGGCCATTCATAGGCAATCATGATCGCCATCGCTTCATTGCTGATGGTTTTCTCGAAACTGTCCTGGGAGGACCCGGTGAATTTGGAGAGGAAAAAGCGGGCGAGCAGGGGGATGTCGGTTTTTCTTTCCCGGAGGGGCGGCATGACGACAGGTATGATATTCAACCGGTAATACAAATCTTCCCTGAAACTTCCGTTTTGCACCGATTGCTCCAGATTCCTGTGGGTCGCGGCGATCACCCGGATATCAATGGGGATCGACTTTGCGCCGCCGATTCTGTCGATCTCACGCTCCGCTAATACCCGTAAGAGTTTGACCTGAAGGGTCAGCGGCATGTCGCCGATTTCATCGAGAAAAACCGTTCCCTGGTCGGCCATTTCCATGCGTCCGACGCGGGTGACACCGGCTCCGGTGAACGCGCCCTTTTCGTAACCGAACAATTCGCTCTCTAAAAGTTCACTGGGGATGGCGGCGCAGTTGACGGCGACAAAAGGCTTGTTCGCGCGCAGACTTTTTGCATGCAAGGCCCGCGCGATTATCTCTTTGCCAGTACCGCTCTCGCCAAAAACCATGACCGTACTGTCTGTGGGAGCGGCCTTTTCGATCAACTCAAAGACTTCGCGGATGGGTTTGCTTTCGCCTACTATTTGGAAGGAATTTGTGCGGAACTTTATATTCATAAATTAAAAGTTATTATATCCGTAACAAATTGATTGTCAAAAAAATCGCTCGTGTTTTTTCATTCAACCTGAGCTTGTCATATTATTTTCCAATACAAAACTCACCAAAAATTTGATCGAGTAAATCTTCTGCAAATGTTTTTCCCAGTATGACTGCGATACGATCCATTGCGATCGTGATGTCCACTGCGATAAATTCTTCCGACAAATCCTGATTGAGAGACGCGCAGGATTTTAACAACGCGTTATTTGCTTCAACCAGACACTGCCGATGACGTTCGCGGGTGAGGACCAGTGTTTCGTTGAGAGAAGAATCACCCATCACGAATTGATAAATGCTTGTGCATAACTCGGTCAACCCGTTCCCATTTTTTGCGGAGATGCGAATGAACTCTGCGTCCGGAAATTTTTTCTCAAGGGCGGGCACATCCACTCGTTCAGACAGGTCGCATTTGTTGAGGAGAACCCGATGCGGTTTGTCCCCCACTTCCTCGATGAGCAGGTCGTCGTTTTGATCCAGCGTCTGGGAGCCGTCAAAAACCACCAGCGCCAGGTCGGCCTGGGCAAGCGCCGCTTTTGTCCTTTTAATCCCTTCTTTTTCAATAAGCTCCGGGTTTTGACGCCATCCCGCCGCGTCAATGATATTGATGTGGATGTCGTTGATCCGCACCCGTTCTTCGAGCGTGTCCCGGGTTGTGCCCGGCAGGGGGGTCACAATGGCGCGGTCTTCATTGAGGAGGGCGTTCAGCAGACTGGACTTTCCCACATTGGGTTTTCCAAGCAGAACGACCTGCGCCCCTTCACGGAAAATTTTCCCCTGACGGTAAGTTTGAATGAGCGCCGCTAAATCTTTTTGTATCGCCTGAATCTCCTTTAGAGTCGTTTCCCTTTTTTGAAACTCCAGGCCCTCTTCTGAAAAATCAATGGAGGCTTCCAGTTGCGCGAGAACCGCGAGCAGTCTCTCTCGCCATTCATTCAATCGCGTTGAAAGATTTCCTTTGAGTTGCGCCAGCGCCGATCTTAACGCTCGGTCCGAGGCCGCATGAATCACGTCGGTCACCGCTTCTGCCTGAGACAGGTCGATCCTGCCGTTTAAAAACGCGCGCCTGGTGAATTCTCCAGGCTCGGCTAAGCGCGCTCCCTGATCCTCAAGAAGTCGCAGAATTTTATGTGTGACAAATACCCCGCCATGACCGCTGATTTCAATCACATCTTCCGCTGTAAAACTTTTTGGCGCTTTAAAAAAAGTCAGCAGGACTTCATCCACGCTGGTTTGAGTTTTGGGGTCGATAATTTCTCCAAAGTAAACGCGCTGGAGAGCGAACTCTTTAGGATCAGCGCCGGAGAATGGGCGAAACAGATTGGAGGCAAAGGTCAGAGCCTTGGTTCCGCTCATGCGGATCACGCTGATACCGCCTTCGCCTGCTGGGGTGGCAATCGCCGTGATGGTGTCGCTCATGTTGCCTCTACCCCGCAACGCGGGGGGGATAGTTGGGGAGGAGGATGCTTGAGATATTTTACCTTAGCTTCATACCTCGCAGAGGCATGCTTTGTTCACAAGCCTCTAGGTGAAAACTCAGCATACAGGAAGATTTGGTCAGTCATTGATCCATCGATCGTAAATATTTCCTCCCCACGTAGTGGGGTCAGTCCTTGGCTATTTTATAAATATAATATTGCTGGGAGATCGTCAACAAGTTGTTCACGGTCCAGTAAATGACCAATCCCGAAGGGAAGGATAGAAACAGGAAAGTGAAGATGATGGGTAAAAACATCATGATCTTTTGCTGAACGGGATCGCCGACGGTCGGGGAAAGCCGTTGCTGAAAAAACATGGTGGCTCCCATTAATACGGGAGTGACGTAATAAGGATCGCTGACCGAGAGGTCCTGTATCCAGCCCATGAACGGCGCGCCCCGCAACTCGATGGAAAAAAACAAAGCGTGATAGAGCGCGATGAACACCGGGATCTGCAGGAGCATGGGAAGGCAACCTCCCAAAGGATTCACCTTGTGTTTTTTGTAAAGCTCGATCATTTCCTCGTTAATTTTTTGCCGATCGCCCTTGTTGCGTTCCTGAATGAGTTTGACGAAAGGCTGTACTTTCTGCATTCCTTTCATGGATTTGAAACTTTTATGGGTCAGAGGAAAAAATATCAGTTTGATGATTAAGGTCAGGAGAATGATAGACCAACCGTAGTTTCCAGTGATGCCATAAAAATACTCCAGGGTTTTTAGCAGGGGTTTGACCAGAAAAGCCACCTTGTTGCCAAACCATCCGTAATCCAGCAATCGAAACAGTTTGTGCCCCGAACCTTCAAGGACCTGTAACTGTTTAGTCCCCGCATAAAGAAGGTGCGAGGCTGTGACCGCCGATTGAACGGACTCAAAATCCAGTCCGACAAAAAGTTCGCCGTCCACTTTTTGAACTAAAGTGGATTTTATGCCGGACACCGGGACGAGGGCCGCGGCAAAATATTTATTCTGGAAAGCCGTCCAGTTCACATTGCCTGTGTAATGGATCATGTCTGTGACATCCTCGGCGGGCGTTTCAATGCGCTCATTATTCGCGAAGGTGGTCGGTCCGGAAAAAACGAACATGTCCGTCTGCGATTCTACTTTACCTCCAAGAGAGGGGCCCCAGAGAACTCGGTATTGAAAATTATTTGCGGCATACGGGCCGGGGAGGATGGTGGTCTTGGCTTCCACCATGAAGCTGTTGAGCTGAAAGGTGAACTCGCGAATCACTTCCAGTCCCGATTCATGTTTGAGGATAAAAGTGAGAGTGCCGGTGGGAATGGATTCGGTCAGCGTGAGCGTGGTGGCTGAGGTTTCGTAGAAAGCGTTTTGCAGGATGTTTGAAATCCCCGCATTGTTGGACTCCAGGGAAAGCGGCCACTTGTTGCCTTCATGATGTTCGACCAGATTGACGATGTTGCCAAGGTCGTCTTTGTATTCGGGTAAAACGATTTCCCGGAGGCTTCCCCCCTTGCTGGAAAAAACCAGATTGGCGCGCCCGTTGAAAACCTTCACTAAAACTTCTTTGCCGGAAAACTGGGGTTGACCGGGCAGAGGAACGGTTTTCTGGATATCCCCGACCGGTGCGGGAACGGGTGCGGTTTGACCTGGTTGGGGCATCGGTGCGGGCATCGGTGCGGGCATCGGAGGAGGAAGGGCCTTGTCCGTTTTTTGGGCGGGTTTCTCCGCTTGTTCTATTTTCTCGGGCGGCGGCGAAACTTCCGCGAGGAAATATCCCCAGCCCACGAAAACAAGAAGCGATAAAACGAATGCCAGCAATACTCTATTTTCCAATTAAAAATCTCCGCGTAGGTTCGATCATTTCAAAAGGTCTTTTCCGCCCTCATGATAGGGATGGCATTTCAATAACCGCACAATGATCCGGCTCAACGCCTTTAATAAGAAAAACCGCTCCAAAGCTTCCGCCGAATATTCTGAACAGGTCGGATAAAATCTGCAAGACGGAGCGAAAAACGGGGACACCCATTTTTGGTAGATTCTAATGATCCTGATTAGCAGGCGATTTGCCATTGATTTTCTCAGACTGGTCGATGAGGCGGGAAAAAGGAAAAAACTATTGCCGGTTAAGAAGAGGTTTGGATAGCTTTTCTTCGAGCGTGCAAACAGAAAGGAGAACCAGATCCTTGCCAGAAATAACCACTATGTCCATTCCGGGATTAATGCGATCCTTGATACGGCGAAACGCTTCTCGGATTTTTCGCTTGGCCCGATTGCGAATGACGGCGTTGCCAATCTTTTTGGAAGCGATGATGCCGAGCCGTTTTCTGTTCAATCCATTGGAAAGCATGAACAGGGTGCAAATGGAACTGACACGCTTTCTCTGGCCCCTGGCCATTACTTTTTCAAACTGGGGCCGCTTGGCTAATCTCTCGCTTTTATGGAACGAAAACTGGCTCATGAATTCGCTAAACAGTCAGCCTTTTTCGCCCTTTTCTTCTTCGGTTGGCCAATACTTTCCGCCCTCCAACCGTGGAGTTTCTTCTGCGGAACCCGTGTCTGCGTTTTCTGCGAATATTTTTAGGTTGATACGTTCGCTTCATAATATTTCCCGGCCTTTAGCTCAATCACAAAAGTAAACCCATTGAAATTCAATGGGTTAATTGTTGAATCACCTGCCTGTAAGATAGATATTCCTGCGGGAATTATTTCACCCGCCCGCCCCACTTGTCAAGCAAGATTTCGATTTATTTTCCCAAAATTCAAGGGTATTTGACAAATATTGTCACCCTAGGGTGATTCTGTTTGATTTAGGGGAAGTAATGAAGAAAAAAATGATACCTAAATAAATCGGTCATTTTTCGTTATAAAAAAAGACAATTATGGTGTAAAATATTTAAAAACAAAGTCATAACTTATTTGGGGGTCGCATGAGGGCAACAGATTCAAACTCAATTCTGAATGCACAGCCAGCGCGCTTATCTGCAGACTGCGCTCAGATCAAAACAAAGAAATCATTGATACCATTTGGGTTATTGGTTTTGTCTGCCATTTTTATGAGCGCCACGGCAATCGCCTCCCCCTTGGAGAGCGCGAAAGAAGCTCCCGTAGCCCTCGACTTAGGTTTCATCCCCGTTCAAGTCGCTCAACTGGCTCCCGGACGCGTTCAGGTATTGGAAGGAGAGACTGAGGACCCCAATGAAAGCAGACTTCAGTTTACCGAAAGAAAATTGCGCCAGGCTGGATATATTATTCCAGAATCGAGCCACCAGGGTCGCATTCTGAAAAATCTGGGCGACCACGAATCTTTCGGAATCGGTGAAATCGTTTATCTCGACCTCGGCACCGAGCACAGCATGTCGAAAGGCAAACTGCTCACCATCTTTTCAAAATCCCGGCTCATCCTTCATCCTCTCGTCAAGGCCGATAAGTGGGAAGGAATTCCAAAGCACCAGAGACCTCTGGCCGAACCCTATCCTACGTTTTTTTCCAGATGGGGCAAACGCGTCGGGAACCTGGTGGAACCACTGGGATACCTGGAGATTCTGGAGGCCATTCCAGGATCGTCTAAAGCCATTGTGAGAGAATCTTACAATCCGATCCGTAACGGCGATTTTGTGACTCCTTACGAAAAACTGGATGCCCCGCCTCGTCTCCCCGAAGCCAAGGGAGAACTGAGTTTGCAGGGTCATGTGGTTGCTTATCAGCGGGAGCATTATCTCGGTGGTCTGGACGATTATATTTATATCGACCTTGGCGCAAACGACCGTGTGATTCCCGGCGACCGGTTTGAAGTTTATATCACTCCTACCAAGGGAAATGACAGGTGGTATCAGGTGGACTCAAAGGGCGAACCCATGATTCCTCATGCGATCGCTGAATTGCAGGTATTGGATACTCAGCGGGAAACAGCCACCGGAATCGTCATATCCGGTTCACGGTCCATTCCTCTGGGAGCCTCTATTCGTTACAAGCCCGTGGATATTGCAACTCCCCCCCTGGACGATGTGCTGGCTTTGGCTGAGGCGCCGGCTTACGATACTGTGGAGATCGCCTACCCGGTGGATGAAATCGCAGAGATCCCTTTTGAAGAGGAAGAATCTTTTGGAGACGAGCCCTTCGCCAATTTTGACCCGGAAATAATCCAGGAAGAAACCATCGAAGAGGCGAGAGTGCTGGAGTTTGCCGGAACAGAGGAATTGCTGGACGTCCACTTTTCATTTGATAAATATGCTCTGGACGAGGATTCCAGAAATGCTCTGGAAAAAAACGCCGCCTATTTACACAAGCACCCCAATGTTCAAGTGCAGATCGAAGCGCATTGCGACGAGCGGGGGACCAACAACTACAATCTTGCGCTGGCGGAACGCCGGGCGACCGCGGTTAAAAAATTCATGGCCGGTCAGGGTATCGCGGAGAATCGCATGCACTTGATAAGCTATGGCGAGGAAAAGCCCTTCTGTCTGGATAGCAATGAAGATTGCTGGAAGCAAAACAGAAAAGTGCATTTCAACACCAGTGGATCGGATCTTGCGGTCAATTAGCGGTGATTTTTAAGAACCGCTTTTTCCCGACTTTGATGAGGTGCTCCCGGTTTCCTTCCAGTTGATGGTCCTTGTCTGAAACCTTTTGACCGTTCACCGTCACCGCGCCCTGCTTTATCAACCGTGAGGCCGCAGACGTGCTCTCGGTGAGAGCGTGTTCCGTCAACACCTTGCAAATCCATCTGGCCTCACCACCCCATGTTTTAGCTTCCGGGATGTTATCAGGCACATTTTTTTTCTTGAACACATTGTCAAACTCCTGGGCCGCGTGTTCAGAAGCTTCCTCCGAGTGGTAGCGCGCTACAATTTCCTTCGCCAAACGCACTTTGATGTTTTTGGGGTTCAACTCGCCCGACTTGGCCTGTGATTTCAAAGAGCCGAGTTCCTCCTCCCTGATATCGCTCAACAGCTCAAAATAACGCCACATCAATTCATCGGATATCGACATGATTTTGCCGAACATTTCGCTGGGATCGTCCAGCACGCCGATGCTGTTTCCCAGGCTCTTGCTCATTTTCTGCACTCCGTCGGTTCCCTCCAGAAGCGGCATGGTGAGGACGGTTTGCGGAGCCAGTTCGTAAGACCTCTGCATGTCCCGGCCCACCAGCAGATTGAATTTTTGATCCGTGCCGCCCAGCTCCACGTCGGCTTTTAGCGCCACCGAATCGTAGCCCTGGATCAGGGGGTACATCAATTCATGGATGGAAACAGGAAGATTGGCGGCCATGCGTTTTTGAAAATCGTCGCGCTCCAGCATGCGGGCGACGGTGTAACGGGCGGCAAGCCCGATCATGTCCACAGAAGAAAATTTATTCATCCACTCGCTGTTGTAGGCCACGGTGGTTTTGCTTTTATCCAGAATTTTGAACACCTGCTCAAGGTAGGTCCTGGCGTTGATCTTGACCTCTTCGGGAGTGAGGCTTTTCCTCGTTTCAGATTTTCCTGTCGGATCGCCGATCATGCCGGTAAAATCGCCGATCAAAAAAATGACTTCATGGCCGAGGTCCTGAAACTGTTTCATCTTCTGTAATAAAACGGTATGACCCAGGTGAAGGTCCGGCGCCGTGGGGTCGAAGCCTGCCTTGACTCGAAGCGGACGGCCTGTTTTAATGGATTTCTCCAATTGCAGGGCGAGTTCTTTTTCGTCAATGACCTCAGCCGCCCCGCGGCGAATAATTTTCAATTGTTCTTGAACGGAAAGCATCTTAGAAAGATATCATAGGAGGTTGGTGCCAGCCAGGAAACATTGCCCGGCGTGAGCAATCTTCCCTTTGCGGGAGCGAGTTAAGGGGGTTGAATATCATACCCGGCAAAAAACTGCAAGCGGGGAAGGCATTTAGAAAACGGTTGAAGAGTGAGGAGTCGAGTGGAATTGGATATCGAAGGAACAAAAAAAATCATAGACGCGCGCCGTGAGAAATACCGGTTGGCGGGCTACGGTTTTCTAGGGTTAAACGCTATCTACATAGCCTTAGCCTGGGGGTTCATGCCGCCTTTTGTGCCCGGATTCCCGAAAGCGGTCTTCTGGCCGCTGGTTCTGATATTGATTCTTTTTCTAACAAAAAAAATCTTGAACCGGAAAACAACCTGGGTCAAAACCCTGGCGGTTTTGTCCGGTCTCCGATTCCTTGCATCAGCCAGTTTGATTTTGAGCGGGGATCACCTGCCGGTGGTGCCTTATTTTCTGCCCTGTTTTATTTTGACGTTTTATCTCCTGGGAAGAGCAGGCTGGAACTGGCCTTAGAAGAATTTTTTTAGTCAGACTTGGAAAACTTGAGAGACACGAACACTTTATTTCCTGATATGAACGACGCCCTGCACCCAGTATTTGTAAAAAACCCGGACCGGCTTTCCTTGGTCACGGAATATGGAAACGCCTATTTAGGCTTGCAGCATTCAAGCTCCCCTGAGCTTGCCGAGCGGGTGCGGGTTTTTTTCGATCACCTGAACCTGTCGCTCGGATTTCCACCGACGGCGGTGGGAAAAGAAAATCAGGATTGCTTTAATACTCTCCTGCGAGTCGCCTACCCGGAGTTGATGCTTGATTTGGCGGACCTGATTTATGTCCAGCATGAACGGCCCGCGGTTTTCCTGAATTTTGACCACATCAACCTCAATTTGCGAAAAGACCGGTTATCCGGTCAAGATCCTGATCAGGCGTTGAACAAGAACATGGAATTGCTGTTTCGGGAATTGACCCGGACGTTGAAAAACGATCTTAAATATTTTAACGATCCGAAAATCATAAAACTATTGAGCGAAAGCTACAGCTTCTACCTTTTCAAAACGGGGAATTTCCCGTGGGACAACACGCTCCCCGAGTTTTCAGGAGACCGGACTCACCCCATCATGGACATCGCGACCGGGCTGACCGGGTTCAACATGATTCATTTGTGGCCCGCCGATGGCCCCACCCTGTTTCTCACCGACAATCAGCCTTTTATCACCGAAGGTCTCAAGCATTACAAAAGTCTGGCCAGGAAAAGAAACATCGAAATTCTCAACATCGAGTTTGGAATGAACGAACCCGATGTGCCGCCCTTAGGCGGAATCTGGGCCAATAAATTTCTTCATCATTTACAACGGAAAGAACGAGTCCAATTTTTAAACTGGGCGTTTAAGAGTCTGGCCGAAGGAGGTGTGTTGCAGATTTTAGATACCGATCTGGAATATCGGATACTCAGAAAAGAGCACGACTCGGATTTTAAAGGAAAATTGATCCCAGGCTATCTGGAAACGCTGGTGGAGATTGAAGGGGATTTTTGCGAAACCCTGGTAAAGGATACGAGGCAGGTGGGTTTTAAAGTGACGCATTTTGATTTTAACTCCTACCACGATGAAACCGACGCCTACAGCCAGTTTCCAGGCGAAGACATTGCCATTGATTTTCTGGGGTTCGAGATCGTCGCGGAAAAAACGAGATGAGGTAGCCACCATAATGTTTCCCGCCAAAGGGATCTGGCGGGAAACAGCTATAGTTATTAATTAAAGTTTTTTCTCAATTCTATTGCCGTAATCCAAATCGCACTTTTTAAAATGCGCGATATTTTTCATTGCCAACTCTCTGGGAATGGTTTGCATGGTCCCGGCAATCGTGGTCGTCAGGCGGTCCTTTTCGTCTTCAGACAGGATGCTGTAAAGAGCTCCGGCTTGAGAATAATCGTCATTTCCCTCATGAGCGTCATAACGATCCGCGTCCCCGGAAATCCTGAGTGGCGGCTCTTTCGCCGATGGGTCTTGAACGGGTCCGCCAAAGCCGTTGGGCTCATAATTGTCCTGCTCAGCGAGGTTTCCATCAAAACGAAGCGATCCATCTCTTTGATAATTTATGACTCCGTTACTTGGACGATTGACCGGTAACGCCTGGTAATTTGTCCCGATCCGGTATCTCTGCGCATCGGGATAAGCAAACATCCGGGCTTGCAGCATTTTGTCAGGAGACGCGCTGATTCCCGGTGGAAGATTGGATGGGGAAAAAGCCGCTTGCTCCACCTCGGCAAAATAGTTTTCCGGGTTTCGATTGAGCTCCAGGACGCCTACATCTATCAACGGGTAGTCTTGATGGGGCCAGACTTTGGTCAGGTCAAACGGATTGAAGGCAAAAGTTTCCGCCTCTTTTTCCGGCATGATCTGGATTTTCAAATTCCATTTCGGAAATTCTTTTCTTTCGATGGCTTCGAAAAGGTCGCGTCCCGCATAATCCGGGTCTTCGCCTGCAATTTTGGCCGCTTCTTCACCAGGCAGGCACTTGATCCCCTGGTCGGATTTGAAATGAAACTTCACCCAAAACCTCTCACCGGCGTCATTCCATAAACCGAAGGTATGGCTTCCATAACCATTCATGAACCGATACCCATCGGGAATTCCCCGGTCACTGAAAAGAATGGTCATTTGGTGAAGAGCTTCGGGAGCTTTCGACCAGTAATCCCACATTCGACGGGGATTTTTGTAGCCTGTTTTGGGATCGCGCTTTTGTGAATGAATAAAGTCAGGGAATTTTAATGGATCTCTTTCGAAGAATACAGGAGTGTTGTTGCCCACCACATCCCAGATTCCATCCTCGGTGTAGAACTTAACCGCAAACCCTCTGGGGTCTCGTTCGGTGTCGGCCGATCCCTTTTCACCGACCACCGTTGAAAATCTCAAAAATACGTCAGTCTTTTTACCCACTTTCCGAAATACCTTGGCTCTTGTGTATTTTGTGATGTCATGGGTCACGGTGAACGTCCCATAAGCGCCCGATCCTTTGGCGTGGACGACTCGTTCAGGAACCCGTTCCCGGTTGAAGTGCGCCAGTTTCTCAATGAGGTGCGAGTCCTGCGTCAATACCGGGCCTCGTGCGCCGGCGGTCAGGCTGTGTTGATTCTCTGATACGGGATGCCCACCTGCGGTGGTTAAATTATTTTCGCTCATGCTACTGCCTCCTTTCTTAAGTGGGATTTGGTCATTCCCCACAGGATTTTTGAAAAATTTTTCAGGGTTTGAAATAAAGAATGGTTTGCTTCCGGTTGCAAAATAGAGAGAGCATTTTGCCGACCAAAAGCGCTGGCCCACTCTTCTGCCGTCATGCCGGATTGATTTCTTAAGTCCTTCTTTGCACCGTGTTGAATCAGAAGTTTTATTAAACCCACATCCCCTTTAAAAGCCGCCCCCATGAGGATGGTGTTCCCTGAAAAATCTGAGGAATTCGGATCGGCTCCGTTTTTAAGAAGCAGTTCGGAAAACTCATAATGACCGCGATAAACCGAAAGCATTAATGGGGAATAGCCCTTGTGATTCTTGTGGTTAATATTTACTCCCTGATTGGAGTCAAGAAATTCCATGGCCTTGGAGATGTCCCCACTTCTTGCTATTGAAAATAGGTCATCGGTACTTTTAAAAGTGTTTTTGTAATTTTCCCAGCGGCTCATATTTCTCCTTTCTATTTTCAGGGGCATGTTTTGAACGATGCCAAATAGTTTCAAGATGTGTTTATTTTTCGTAAATACTCATTCATAGTGGGGGAGGTCCCCTGATAAGTAAAATCTTATAAATTTATAAAGATATAGATAAAATCTATTAGAGTGGACGGCATCAAATGTTCGATCTACCTAGGTAATTTGTATAGTTATGACTTTTTACAAGTGAGATCGGGAATAAGAGAAAAATGCGGTGCTGCGCGATAAAGAGTTTTTACGAACCTTCGCGAGTGAGCACTGGTATTAAGCAGTAAACTATGATGGGAAGGGTGGGAAGTTTAATAAAGGAATGCTCTGCTGGTCACAACATATCGTAGGATTGAATATTCGCTTTTGGCCGTTTGCCTCCAAAACCTATTGAGAAACCCGCCGGTTGCTTCAGTTGTTGTTTGATGGCGTTTCAGTCCGCCTGGGTGGATTTTTCCTTTAAGTCTCGTGTGATTTTTCAACCGGGATGCTTTCTTTGGGGTTTAGTAAAAGACATGCGGTGAGATCCCCGGTAACATTGACGGTGGTTCGGCTCATATCCAAAATACGGTCCACCCCCATGATTAAAACCATGCCTTCGGTCGGTATTCCAAAATTTCCCGCAATATTGGCGAGAATCACAATTCCCACTCCAGGTGTTCCCGGAGACCCAATGGAAGAAGCAACGAGGGTCAGTACGATGAGGATGATATCAGGAAGAGAAAGGACGACCCCTGCCATTTCCGCTAGAAAGACCATCGCCACGCCCTGGTACAGGGCGGTTCCTGCCATGTTGACCGTTGCTCCAAGCGGAACCACCAGATTGGCAATGTTTGGGGCGACATTGAGTTTGTTAACAGCGGTATTGATCGTAAGAGGCATCACAGCCGCGGAACTCGATGTGGAAAAGGCGAGCAAGAGCACACTTCCTATTTTCGATGCAAAATCAAGCGGATTGAATTTAGTAAAAAAGGTGATCAAGGCAAAATAAACCAGCTGTAAAATAACAAGGCCCGCAAGGACCGTTATTACGTAAACTCCCATCCCCAGAATCGTGTCAAACCCTACTCGGGAAACCAGTTGGGCCATCAATCCAAATACCGCCCAGGGGGCCAAAAACATGGCCCATTTCACCACGGTCATTGAGACTTCGAGCAATGCATCGAGAAAGTTCAAAAAGGGTTGCACTTTTTTCTGGTCCGCAGTGGTACAAGCGATCCCGATGAGAATAGCAAAAACAACAATTCCCAGCATTTCTCCCTGGACCAAAGAGGCGAATGGATTTTGAGGTATTATTTGGGAAATCATATCCGGCACCTGTTCTTTGATGGATTCCTTCGGGATGGCCGGTACCGGGGCGCTCACCGCTTTTTTGGGTATGTCAATATTCACATAGGAGCCGGGTTTAATAAGCAGAGAAAGGGTTATCCCGATGACCGCAGCGGCAAAAGTGGTGAGAGTAATAAGCACCGTAAATTTTAATCCAATGGTCCGTAACTCCTTTCCACCCTGGGAAGCGCTCAACCCTCGAATGATTGAGGCCAGGACAAGCACGTAAACAACCATGCCTATCAACCTGAGAAAAAGTTTCCCCGGTAAAGCAAGCCAGTTTCCTATCAGCTTCGCCAATTCTGGCGATATCAGTCCCAGATCGGGTCCAATGATGGAGCCGATAATAATTCCACTAAACAACCCTATAATCACCTGAAGCCATAACCGACCTCGAACCCAGGCATTGGTACGACCTTTAAGCCGCTCAATGGGTTGGGGCTTGACTTCCGGCTTGTGTTTAAATCGTTCGCGCAGCCAGGACAAGGGACTGCTTTTTAAATTTTGAAAAGACGTGTTTGAAAAATCCAGGCCGGTTTTGAAATCTCCGTGCATCAAAGAACGAAACCGTTCCTTCAGTTTTGGAGGGTTCGCAGAGAGATCTCGATTTTCCTGTCCGGGGGGTTGATTTTTTTTAAAGAAATGAAACTTTGAAAATAAGCTCATCAAGTAATTCCCGGAAAATTAATTTTTATCCAATTTTTTTTTGGGTCAACGCTCTTGGGAGCGTTGGCCAGTTTATTGCCTGATCGGGCCTGTCCTGAAACCTATTGAGAATCCGTCGGTTGCTTGAGTTGCTGTTTGATGGCGTTCCAGTCCGCCTGGGTGGATTTTATTGCAGTTGATTCCATGGAACGAAAAAGCAGGATCATTTTGATTCCCAACGGGGTCAACTGGGCGCCCCCGCCGCCTTTTCCTCCGGTTGAGCTTAAGACCAGAGGTTCCTTGAAACATTGATTCATCGTGTCCACCATGTCCCACGCCCGCTTGTAACTGAGCTTGATTTCCCGGGCCGCCTGCGAGATGGAACCCATACGCTCAATGGCTTCCAGCAAGGCGACTTTACCCGGTCCGAGAGCGATAGCGTCTCCCGCCATGATTCTGAATCTGGGTTTACACCGTAAGGGATTATTCCTGTTTATCGCCATAAGCTCTCACTTGGGGTTGGAAATCAGGGCGATCCCCACCACATTGGGAACCGGCCAGGCGATGGAATTCCCTTTGGCTCCTTCGACTGCGGTCGTGTAGTTTCCGAGGAATTCGAATTCGTGTTTGCCGGTATTGATATATAACTGGGCGTCTTTTCCACCCTCGACGTACATGGCCCGCTTGAGATCAATGGGAAGGGCTAACAGCAGGTTGATGAAGTCGTGGGTGGAGTAGGGCGAACGGGCGTGAATAAACAATATCCGGCCTTTGGAGTCCATACCAATCGCGGCAGTGCTCCATTTTTTACTTTGCGGGGACCAGACATTTTTTCCATTGCATGAAACCATGCGGATGCTTTGAATCAACGACCTGTATTGCTCGCGGACTTTCGCAAAATCTTCACAGTCGCGGTCAAATATTTTAGCCGCGGGCAAGTTTTTATCCTTGGGGTCGAAAGCCAGAAAGGTGCGGTCCTTGGAAACCCAGGTGCTGTTTATATGGTCGCGCGTCTTCATGTAGGAAACACTGGTCAGGTTATTTTTTTGATACATGCTGGCGTTGATCCCCGCGACCAGGCCATGACCGATGACCCATTCCTTGATGGATTTTCGCTCATTCCCGATCTGGGAGGAAGCATTCAAAAGACGAAACTCAAAATGCTTGAGATCGATGCGAAGAATCCGGATGGTGGAATCATCATTATTCGACCCCAATGCAGGAGCAAAACCACCCAACTCCAGTCCCGGCATGAGGGGTTTCCAAAGATCCCTGGGAAATTCTTGCGATTTGCTCTCAAGACCTGCGGGGGCAGAAAAAATGAGGCCGGCGGAAAGGCAAAGGCTCAACAGAAAATTACGTCGACGCAAGGTTGAATCCCCTAAGGTTGGATATCTCCCAACGGTCAAAAATCAGGAAAAATTGTGGTTGCCAAAAGCCAGCTTTATCCGATATGGCCCTACTGCCGGTTGTGAACCCGAAAACCACCTTTGGTTTCCGGTCCCCTTATTTAATCAAGGTTCTGGCTCATAGTCGAATCAATTTTATGTTGCGCGGTATTATCTCTCCTAACAAGAGGGCTGGAAGCCCTCAGCACCCGGAATTCCGATGCGAATTCCATGGGTAATATCGGAGAAAAGTATTGTTTTATTTATGTTCCGGGGCTTTTATTTTATAATCCCGGATTGATTTTGATTTTTTTTTGTTACATAATGGCCCACCGGTAAGGTCAGGTCAATTTTTCAGGATGGTTAACATAATTTTGCGATAATTCGGTTTCCCTGGTTTTTCAACGGAACCATTTGTTTTTTTGACCAGAAGCGGTTTATTTCACTATAAGGAGGATTTATGAAAACATTGATAACAATGATGATTTTAGTTTTTGCACTGGCTTTTTCAGGATGTGTCACGACGCAAGGCGGCGGCAGTGGCGGTGGCGCTGTGTCGGCGAGCGACAGTGGGCCTAAAAGTGGTAAAATGTTGACCAAAGAGGATTACGACCGCATAGGCATTAAGGAAATGGGAGCCAAGTAATTTCCCTGGATGATCCGCCTGCATGAGGGCGATATTCTACGTAAAAACGCAATTTAAGATTCCATCCCTATTTAAGGGATGGAATTTTTTTTGCCGACGGTTAATATAGAAAACTCATTTTTATTTAAATCCAAAATAATCTCCGAATCCATGCAAGAAAACGTCTTATCCTCCGGCCCTGTCATTACGCAAGACGATTGCCTCAACCTATACCATCTGAATGAGCTTTACGGCGCCGTCGCGGCCAGAGTCTCTAAACAAATGGGAGAGGTTTTTGAGGTCGATATTCCGATCACGTCGGGAGTGTGGGGTGGAACTTACCTCATCGCCGAAAAGGACGGAAAATCGAGAAGGCGGATCTGGCGTATGTATTGTCTGGTAAACCTTCCGCAAAACAGTCCCCTGGATACGCATGAAAATCTGGAGCGCTTGATCGGTTGTTATTGCGATGAGTTCGTCAGCGCTTTCACGCCTTATCAAATAGACCTGAAACTTAAAATGTGGGGTGGGCGGTTGCCCTTTAGCAACAGCAAAAAACCCAGTATCACCATGCACATGACCGATGACCGGGAGCGTATCAATTGGTTACGCGCATTTTTCGTGTGGAATCATGTTTCCTGGGAGGAATCGGTGATTCATGATGTGGCGCGAATCCTGAAAGAATACAAAGAATTTTTTGATCTCGACAAGGGCCCCGTCGAGAAAGACCCCAAGGATATAAAATTTCTTTTACAGGATATCATTATTATATACAGGACGATTGAAGGCGCCTGTTCAAAGGATTTTCAGGAGCACGCGGAACCCATTATCCTTGAATTGATGGGTCGCTTTATGGAAGGCCTGTTCGATCCCAAGCTGATTCAGGAGCTTTATCTCAAGGTTTTTCATAACGCCCTGATTTATGGATACGAAGAAGCGCTGGAAGGTCCGTACCGGAAAGCGGGTCTGGACATTCGAAAAATGGAAACCTGGCCGGTGGAAAAAATCAATTGGGTTCCCGAGGAGCTTAAAGAAAAACTCATCCCGCCCATCCAGAAAATATTTGCAGGTTTTAAAATGAACCTACCAGAAAAGAAACCGGCTTCTCCGGAAACGGGAAATTAAGACTCCCACCTCAGGCAGGGGGATTGTCCAGCAGAGCGATCAGTTCCGCCAAACTGGATAAAACCAGATCCGCCCCGGAAAAATCAATGTTCTGGTTGAGCGGGTTCCTGATGATGAGGCAGGGCATATTTGCCTGGGTCGCCGCCTGCAACCCTTTCAGAGCATCTTCCATAACGAGGCAGGTCTCCGGGGGGTGTGCAAGAGCTTTTGCCGCTTCCAGGAAAATGTCGGGATACGGTTTTTCCCTGGGGGCGGACTCTTTGCCCAATATGACAGGAAAGTGAGAAAGCGCATTAGCGTTTTTCAGGATGGATCGAATGTCTTTGGTCCAGGAACCGGATGCGATGGCAAGCCTGTGAGTGGGAATGAGGGATTTTGTGAGCGCCAGAGCTTCGGGAAATAGTTTGATGTCCCCGCTTTCGCAATACCTGGAATACAGTTCAAATTTCTGCTGGCGCAATTCCACCGGGTCCACGCCCAGGTTCAAGTTGTGCCTTTCGATCTCGCCCGCAATCCCCTTGCCTTTGGATGTCCATTCCACCCAGTACTCATCTTTATTGAGAGTGTGTCCGTAACGCTCGAACACTTCGTTGTAAGCCAGGTAATGGAAAGGCTCCGAGTCGGCGAGCAGGCCGTCAAAATCAAAAACAACGCAGGAGCAACGTTGCATCAGCGCGCGAAGTTTATCGGACTTGTCTGGGTCGGAGGGTGTGGACATGGAAAGCAAAAAACTTCTTTCTGTCGAAATGAAACCACGAGGTTTTCTATAAGAGTTTATTCTAAAACTTGTCCAAAACGATCGGAACGAATCCAACTGTCAAGCGAGTTCCAGGACCAATAAATCACCAGGGCCTTGCCTTTCACTTTTTTAAAATCCAAAAACCCCCAGTATCGGCTGTCCTGGCTGTTTTCCCGATTGTCGCCCATCATGAACAAGTGGCCTTCGGGAACCACGACCGGGCCAAAATCATCCCGGGGAACCAGAGGTTCGGTTCCCGGCAGTTCTCTATGGTAGCCGTGCGGGTCGGCGTAAGGTTTTTCGTTGATAAATAATTTTTGACTTTTAACCTGGAGCAAGTCCCCCGGCAAACCGATCACCCGTTTTATAAAATCCCGCTGTTCGTCTTTGGGAAACTTGAAAACGATGATATCGCCACGTTCCGGCAACTCGGGAAATAAGGTGATGTCGGGGAAAAGTTTCAGGTTGATCCAGGGGATCACGTTCGGGATATGGATTCCGTAAGCAAATTTGGAAACAAGAATGTGGTCCCCGATCAAGAGGGTGGGTTCCATGGACCCGGAGGGAATTTTGAAAGCCTGGATCACAAAGGTTCGGATGAACAAGGCCAGCATGAGAGCAATGATGATGGCCTCGGCGTATTCCCTGAATACGCTTTTATTTTTTTTTCTCACCCCTGTATCTGAAGCAGAGTCGATCGCCTTATTTTCCATCGGTCCTCAATACTGCTAAAAAGGCCTCTTGAGGAATTTCAACTTTTCCAATCTGCTTCATTTTCTTTTTACCCTCTTTTTGTTTCTCGAGTAATTTTCTTTTCCGGGTGATGTCGCCGCCATAACATTTGGCCAGCACATTTTTTCTGAGCGCTTTGATGGTTTGCCGGGCGATCACCTTGCTCCCCACAGCCGCTTGAATCGCGACTTCATACATTTGCCGCGGGATTTGTTCCTTCAGGTTTTTGACCAGATCGCGGCCCTGGAAGTAGACCTTATCCTTATGCACGATCATGGAAAGGGCATCCACCACTTCGCCGTTGAGCAAGACGTCCAACTTTACCAGATTTGAAGCTCTGAAATCTATAAATTCGTAATCAAATGAAGCGAACCCTTTGGTCGAGGATTTTAATTTGTCATAAAAATCCAGCACGATTTCATTGAACGGAATTTCATATTGTAAAAGCACCGTTCCGGGATTCAGGTACTCCATTTTTACCTGGTTTCCCCGCCGGTCGCGGGTCAGCGCCATGATGGTGCCGATGTATTCCTCAGGAGCGATGATGGTGCCGACAACATAAGGTTCTTCCAGGTGGTCGATATTTTTTATTTCGTTTAACTTGGCGGGGTTGTCAATTTGAATGACCTGGCCATCGGTGGTGAAAATATTATAAACAACCGTGGGCGCCGTGGTCAGAAGGTCGACATGGTATTCCCGGGTCAAGCGTTCGCGCACAATCTCCATGTGCAGCAACCCCAGAAATCCGCAACGAAACCCGAAACCAAGCGCGGTGGAGGTTTCTGCCTCGTAGGAGACCGAGGCGTCGTTCAAGCGCAGTTTCTTCAAAGCGTCACGCAACATTTCATACTGATCGCCGCTGATAGGATACAGCCCGCTGAAAACCATCGGTTTGACTTCCTTGTAACCGGGTAAAGCTTCAGACGTTGGTTTTTGTGAATGCGTGACGGTGTCGCCGATTTTTGTCTGGTCCAGTTGTTTGATGTTGGCCACCATGTATCCCACTTCCCCGGCACGCAATATCTCTTTCCGCTGTTGGGCGGGAGTGAATACTCCAAGCTCCTCCACGGTAAATTTATTGCCGGTGGCCATCATGACAATTTCATCCCCCGTTTTGAGGGTTCCTTCCTTAACTTTTATCAGGACAATCACGCCCCGGTAAGAATCATACCAGGCGTCGAACAGCAGGCATTTGAGGGGGCTGTCACAATCGCCTGTGGGAGGCGGGATGTGGGCCACCACCGCATTCATCACCTCTTCGATGCCGATGCCCTCCTTGGCGCTGACCAGAACGGCTTCATCCGCTTCGATCTGGCAGATATCCTCCAACTGTTCCTTGACGTTATCCGGGTCGGCGCTGGGAAGGTCGATTTTATTGATGACGGGAATGATGTACAGATCGTGCTGCATGGCCAGATTGAGGTTGGCCAGAGTCTGGGCCTGAATGCCCTGCGTGGCGTCCACGACCAGCAAAACGCCCTCACAGGCGGCCAGGCTCCGGGAAACTTCGTAGGTGAAATCCACGTGTCCCGGAGTGTCGATCATGTTGAAAGTATAAATTTCCCCTTTGGCATTTTTGTAACTCAGGCACACCGTTTGCGCCTTGATAGTGATGCCGCGCTCGCGTTCCAGATCCATATTGTCCAGAACCTGTTCTTTCATCTCCCTTTTTTCAAGGCCGCCGGTGGACAGGATCAGTTTGTCCGCTAGGGTGGATTTGCCATGATCGATATGGGCGATGATCGAAAAATTTCGCAGTTGATTCTGATTCATAAATAAAAAGAGAAACTCAAATAATTAGTATCGTTGAATTTGCTTTCGCGGCCTCTTTGACAGCAGGAGACAGACGGTAATATTGAATTCATCGAGGCGGGCTAACAACCGGCCCCAACCCCGCACTTTAAAAAATATTTCTCACTGGGATAACTGGGATAATGGAAGGGGAGAATTTTCCGGATGACTCAGGTATTCCCGCCAATCATTGAAGCGAATTTTCATGTCTTCGTAATCGTGATCGTTGTCTATGTCCAGAGCCGCTCCCGCATAAGGGACTTCGAGGCCCACGAACCGGGCTTTCATGATATTCGAGATACTTTTTTCCAGCGCCTTTTTAGGCGTGAGAGAGCGAAAAACCCGGACCATCGACTCCAGCCCCAGGCTGGCAAACAGCAGACTCATCTGCACCCCAAAGTAATACTGATAGTGTTTTACTTTGTCCTTGCCCAAAAGGGACAACCCAAAAAGAACCATGTTTTTGAAATTTCTTTGATGGCGGTATTGATACATCTTCTGGATGTATTCCCGGTTTTCAATGCCAATGGGTTTCACCAGATGGAGATTGTTGATTCGGTAACTGTTTTCCTTCAAATGCAGGTACGCCATTTTGATGCCGGGCTTGCCATCCCTGGGATAGAAAAATTCCAGATTCTGTTTTGATGTCAGTCCGAGGACATGGTCGTGGTTTTCAATCTGACTGTGTTTGATGAAATGCTCCACTTCGTGAGCCGTGAGCAAAGGAGAATCGCAGGGAACTATCAATACCGCCTTATCTCGATAAACGGAATTTTCCGGAATCTGCATGTTTTCCCCGTCAGGAAGCGTTTGCAAAAAGGTGTGCCAGATATTTTCATACAGATTGTTTTTTTGCTCAACAATGTGAACCGGTTTCGGGTAATCAAGATGTCCCGCATTATTTTTGAACAGGTCATTCAGCTTGTCGCGAAGGCCCACGATATAAATGGCCCGAATCGAATTGACGTTCTGCAAGGCATCCACAACATAATTGATGATACATTTTCCGTTTATTTTCAGGAACGCCTTGTGCTGATGAAAAACCTTGTAGCTCGATTCCCCTTCCCCGGCTACCAGAATGGCGTCAAATTTTTTCTCGATCGGCATCAAATTCATTTGTATTCCCTGAACAATCGGTTTTTTTTCATTTGCATCTTAATAAGGTGGATTCCAATAATAGCTCAAGCGGTCTTTCGAGCCATTTAGTTTTTCTTTCTTGAACTCGCAATTAAAATTGGTTATACCAGCTAAGGTCCCGTGATTCATTCAAGATAACAGATTCCACAGCGAATATGTCCCAAGAAACTTCCACAGCGTTGAAAACCACACCCCTCTATACGGTCCACAAGGAACTGGGCGCAAAGCTTGTTCCCTTTGCCGGCTGGCACATGCCCATCCAATATCAGGGTATCATTCAGGAGCATCTATGCGTTCGCAACGGGGTCGGTATTTTCGACGTCAGTCACATGGGGGAAATTGATATTCGGGGAAAAGAATCCGGGAAATTTCTGCAAAAACTAGTCACCAATGATATCGAAAAAATGTCGGATCATTCCATACTTTATACCGTCATGTGCTATGAAGACGGCGGGGTCGTGGATGACCTGCTGGTCCACCGGTTTTCCGAAGACCATTATTTTCTGTGCGTCAACGCCGCCAATTGTGCCAAGGATTACGAATGGGTCCGGAAAATCGCCCAGCCCTACGACGTCAAGGTTCAGGACATCAGCCAGGAAACCGCGCAACTGGCCATTCAGGGGAAAGACGCGGAAAAATTACTGCAAAAAATGTTCGATGTGCCCCTGAATGACTTGAGATACTACCATTTTAAAAAAGGGAAAATCCACAAGAATGATTGTATAATCTCCCGGACCGGATACACAGGCGAAGACGGATTTGAGATTTACATTGATTCCAGCCTCGCGGAACCGGTGTTTCGGGAAATTCTTGAAGCCGGAAAACCCTTTAATATCCAACCGATCGGACTTGCGGCGCGGGATACCCTGCGTCTGGAAATGGGGTATGCGCTCTACGGCAATGACATCACCGCAGAAACGTCTCCCCTGGAAGCGGGCCTTGGGTGGGTGGTCAAACTGCAAAAAGAGGATTTTATCGGCAAAGAAAGTCTTAAGAATCAAAAGGAAGCCGGGCTGAAAAGAAAACTTGTGGGCATAAAACTTCTGGAAAGAGGCATTCCAAGACCCCATTACCCGGTGTTCTCAGGCGATCGACCGGTCGGTGAACTGACCAGCGGAACCTTTTCCCCTTCCTTGAACATGGGCATCGGATTGTGTTATGTATCTCCAGAACATGCAAAAGTAGGGTCCCGGTTGAGTGTTGGAATTAGAAATAAGCAGGTTCCAGCCGAAATCGTCAAACCGCCTTTTGTGGTTTCCGGAGTGAAAAAATAACCCCCTGACGCCTCAGAGGAACAGCAAAAACGGTTTTGTTTTTTATAGACCCTTATTCAATGAAATGGAGGAAACATGGAGGTCCCGAAAGATCTTCGCTATACAATAGAGCACGAATGGATCCGGGTGAACGGTAATAAAGCCGTGATCGGCATCACTCAATTTGCCCAGGATCAACTGGGAGATGTGGTGTTCGTGGAAATGCCCAAGCCCGACACCCAGGTCACCAAGGAGAACACATTTGGAGTCGTGGAATCGGTCAAAACCGTTTCAGACCTGTACGCGCCTGCCAGCGGTAAGGTGATTGCCATTAACACGGATCTGGAGACGCAACCGGAACTGATCAACAGCGAACCCTATGGCAAGGGTTGGATTCTGGAAATAGAACTTTCGGACTCCAAAGAACTGGACGGTCTTTTGACCCCGGAACAATACAGTGAACAATGTGAAAAAGAGCATTGAAGTTGGTCTCGCCCTAAAATGAACCGAACACCCCTTGCGGCCTTTTCCAGCTGATTCCGATAATTTCAACAAGAATTTTATTCGATGCGGTACATCCCCCATACCGAAAAAGACATCCGCGAGATGCTCGCCAAAATTGGCGTAAAAGATATTGAGCAATTGTTTGACAGCATCCCGGATGAATTGCGTCTGGGAGAAAAACAGCTCGACCTTCCTAAAAGCCGTTCTGAATCGGAATTGACCGGCTTTCTTGCCCGGATGCAAAAACGCAATATCAATTCTGAAGAAGTTTCTCTTTTCCTGGGAGCGGGAGCCTACCGCCATTTCAGCCCGGCGCTGATCGACCATTTGATTTCACGCGGAGAATTTGCCACCAGCTACACTCCCTATCAACCGGAAGTCAGCCAGGGAACCCTGCAGGCAATTTTTGAATTCCAAACCATGATCGCCATGCTCACGGGCATGGATATCGCCAACGCATCCATGTACGATGGCGCGTCCGCCCTTGCCGAAGCTGTGATCATGGCGGAGCGGGTGACTCGCAAGCGGGAAATTTTGATCTCCCGCGCGGTGCACCCGGAATACCGGCAGGTGGTCGAAACTTATACCCGATCCAATGAAATCGAAATCGTTGAAATTCCCTTTTCAGCCAACGGAAAAACCGATGTCGATTTCATAGTGGATCGATTGAGCGACCAAACGGCGGCGGTGGTTTTGCAAAGCCCAAATTATTTTGGAGTTGTTGAAGAATACGCGGGGTTAAAAAAGCATTTGACCGAACAGGGGGTGTTGTTGATCGTGGCGGTGGCGGAAGCGATTTCACTCGGCATCCTGAAGCCGCCGGGCTTACGGGGCGCGGATATTGTCGTCGGCGAAGGCCAGTCCTTCGGGCTTTCCCTGGCCTACGGCGGACCGTATGTGGGGTTTTTCGCGACTCAGAACAAATACCTAAGGCAAATGCCGGGACGGCTGGTCGGAGAAACCGTGGATCGAAACGGGCAAAGATCCTACGTCCTCACGTTGTCCACCCGTGAACAGCACATCCGGCGTGAACGCGCAACCTCCAACATCTGCACCAACCAGGGCTTGTGCGCTCTGGCCGCGACTATTTATCTGGCCACGATGGGCAAACAGGGTCTGCGGGAAGTCGCGTTGCTGAACCTGAAAAAAGCCGACTATTTGAAGAACCGGTTGCGTAAGATCAAAGGATATAAAATCCGGTTTGACGCCGACACCTTCAACGAATTTGTTCTGGAATGCCCCAAACCCGCCGAAGAAATCCGTGATGCGCTGATGCAGGATGCCAATATCTTAGCCGGAGTTCCCCTCAAGACCCACTACCCCGAATTTCCCGACAGCCTGCTGATTTGCGCCACCGAACTGAACACCCAGGAAGAAATGGACCGCTTTGCCGAAAAACTGGAAGCGATGTGAACCTGGCAGTTGCCTTTATTTGTCCGTTCAGGCTAATTTTTCAATCAGATCTTCAGCAGGATAGGTGATGATTTCTGACAGGGTGGGGTGGTAGTGTGGAATCTTCAGGAGGTCGTGCACGGTTCCGTTGAAATACATGGCGGTGATGAGTTGATGGATCAACTCTCCGGCTTCGGGTCCGACGATATGAGCGCCGAGGATCTTTCCTGTTTTTGGCTGGCACAATATTTTTACATGCCCATGAGTCTCTCCCATGCAAATTGATTTTCCATGATCGTTGAACGGGTAGGAGGCGACGAGATAAGAGATGTCTCCGGCCCGGCATTCTTTTTCACTGAGACCCACACTCGCCACCGCCGGGTCGGTGAAGACGACGCTTGCTTTCAAACGGTCGTCCATCTTACGGGCCGGCTGGTCGGGAAAAACGGCGTTGTGCGCCGCGATCTCTCCTTGCTCAATCGCGATGTGGACGATCTCGTGTAAGCCGTTGACATCGCCGACGGCAAAAATATGCGGTTGCCCGGTGCGCATTTCAGAGTCCACCACGATTTTTCCCATGTGGGTTGCAACCCCCGCTGATTCCAGGTTGAGCCCGTCGGTATTAGGGCGTCTTCCCAACGCCTGTAAAATGTGTTCGGCGCGCACGGTTTTTTCCTGCGTTTCATGCAGGAACCTGAGAACACGGTCATTGCCCTCTTTGGAGACCCCCAATATTCGCGTGCCGGTATAGACATCCATCCCTTCCTCGCGCAATCTGGCCTCCACGACGCGCGCCAGGTCTTCGTCGCCGCCGGATAAAATCTGATGACTGCGTTGAATGAGACTGACCTTGACGCCGATGCGCGTGAAAAACTGGGCAAGCTCGACTGCGACAGGTCCCGCTCCCAGCACGATCAACGATTTGGGAGCCGCGCGCATTTCGAGGACATCGTCGCTCGTGAGGGCTCCCGCTTCTTTCAGGCCGGGCACGGGAAATTCCGAGATTTTGGAACCGGTCGCGATGATGAAGTTTTTGGCGCGCAGGGTTTGAGTTCCCACTTGCAATTCGTTTGGCGAAAGAAAGGCGGCGGCGTCTTCAAACAAAGTGAAGCCTGGGTCCTGCAACTGTTCGACGCGGTATTTTGTGAATTCGCCGATGATGCGGTTTTTCCGGTCGTTGATGGCGGCAAGATCCGCTTTCGCCTGAACGGGCAATAGACCGAATTCGCTCGATCTTCGCTGGAGGGCCATGAGGTCGGACGACCTGAGGATGGTTTTGGTGGGCATGCATCCCCTCAGAATACACAACCCGCCCAGGGGTCCGTGGTCCACGATGGCGACCTTCGCTTGTCCCTCACGGGCTGTCCGGGCCGCCGCATAGCCCGCCGACCCGCCTCCGATTATGACGACATCGTAATCCATGGCCGTTTTTTTATTCGTGCTGGGAGGTTAGAGGGTCTGACAATCTTCTTCTGTCAGGTTGAATTCCCGACAGCACTCCTGAAGCAGGTCGATGGCGTTTTTGCCCATGAACTCGTCACCCTCTTTCTGGAAAAACTTCCGGGCGGCTATCAGGTGGTGAATGGTTTCCTTGCCTTTTTTCAGCGAGTAATACAACATCGCCAGGTTGCTGTGCGCTTTGGCAAATTCCGGATTGATTCGAATCGCTTCCTTATAGTGAAGGAAGGCTTCATCGATTTCACCGATCAGGTTGCTGACCACGGCGAGGCTGTAATGCACCATCGGGGATTCCGGTTTCAGGCGCAACGCTTCGCGAAAACATTTGGCCGCGTCCAGGTTCATGCGCAGTTTGCCGTAGCGGATTCCCAGGTTGAAGTGAGACATGAAATGGTCGGGATCGATTTTAATGGCTTCTTTATAGGACTCCATGGCCCCGGCATCGTCTTTGATGCGACCGGCGGTCAATCCTTCCTGAAACCAATCTTCGGCGGTTTTTGCTGATGAGGATTCTGAAGACATGCTTTTTCCTTATCTTTTCGGTTTAAAAAGGGTCCAGGGGATCTGAAAAAAAACAATTTTTTCGAGGTCCCCCTGAGAAAGTCAAAATTTGGAAACGGATCGTGAACTATGCTACCTTATCGGGACATTAAATTTCAACAATCCAGCCCAATAAATGGGAAATATTTTAGCCGGTCGGGACACCTTGATGGGCCGATGTTTTTATCGGACCGGGAAACTCCATCTGGACCGAAGGTCTCAGGGACGGTTATTATTAATTAAATTTTTTTTAAGAGAGAATAAAAACAAGTCATGGCAGTAGAAAAAGGGTCTGAAGAAGAAAAATTGCTTTTGGGTAAATGGATCAAAATAGGGCAGGGACTCATCGTTGCAGGGTCGGCGATGGGTGAATCATATCTCGACGCCAATATTGTGAGGCCAGATGACGTCGAAGAAAAATCCCGGAATTACGTGAAGTTCGACCACGAAGTCGCAGAATCACTCCCGCACTTGAAAGGCCGTTTCCGCTGGGATCTGGAAAAATATTACCGGGAACGCTTCGGCCCCTACCTTCCGAAAGGATGATTCGATTCAATGTCTTTGATTAAAATTTCTGAAATTTCCGAAGCGCCTTCAGCGGAAACCGGGAAAACCATTCATCTCGAACACCCCTGGACCCTGATAGAGTACGACCTCGCTCTGTTCAAGACTGATGGGAAATACTATATCATCGCCGACAAATGCGCCAAATGCGGCGGCAGTCTGGGCAGGGGAAAACTTCATGGGCTGTTTGCCGTCTGCACAACCCAGGAATGTCTCTGGAATGTCAAAAAAGGTTATTGCAAGTTTGACCGCAGTTGTGTTTTGCCCACCTATAAGGTTGTTGAGCAGGAAGACGGTCTGTTCATCAATATCTGACCTCCTCCGCGGAGGGCGGGGTTAGCGTCGCCAGTCATGGAATTTTTGTATCAGCTTGAGAAGACCTACAGGCGCGTGCGCCTTTTTCCAAATGCCTGCGGCAAATTTATTGGCTTCGGCCATGGTTGGGTAAATATGAATGGTTCCCAAAATCTTGTTCAAACCCAAACCATGTTTCATAGCCAATATATATTCGGCGATCAGGTCGCCTGCATGGTAGCCCAGGATGGTGACTCCTAATATTTTATCCTTGCCGGGTACGGTGAGTACTTTGACAACGCCGTGATCCTCGCTGTCGGCGATGGCACGGTCCAGGTCATCGATTTCGTAACGGGTGACTTCATAAGCGATGCCTTTGGCCTTTGCCGCCTTTTCATTCAAGCCCACCTGTGCGACTTCCGGGTCGGTGAATGTGCACCAGGGGATGACGCTGTAATCGACCCTGAATTTTTTTAAGGGGCTGAACAGGGCGTTGACCGCACAATACCAGGCCTGATGAGCGGCTGTATGAGTGAACTGATAGGGGCCCGCGACATCCCCGCAGGCATAAATATTTTTATGTGTTGTGGTTCTGAGATACTCATCTACTTCTATCGTCCCCTGTCGGGTGAGCTTGACACCGATATCTTCCAAACCAAATCCTCTGGAGTTCGCGGCCCGGCCCAGCGCGATCACGATTTTATCAAATTCGATTCTTTCGGTCGTTCCTTCTTTTTCGATGAGCGCGAACTGCCTGCCATTTTCGACCACGACTTCCTTGAAAGTTGAATGGGTGCGAACGTCCACACCTTCTTCCGTGAACCGTTTGCGGACGGCCTGACTGATTTCATCGTCCTCTTTCGGCATGATTTCAGGCCCTCTTTGAATCTGAGTCACTTGACTGCCCAGACGGGCGAAGCATTGGGTGAGTTCGGAGCCGATGGGGCCGCCTCCCACGATGACCAGCCGCTTTGGCAGTTCCCGGATATCCCAAAGGTTGTCCGAAGTCAAATAGGGCACTTTTTCCAATCCAGGAATTTTTGGGACGGCGGGCCTGGCCCCGGTGGCAATGATGATGTTTTTCGTGGTCAGGGTTTTCCCGTTGACACTCACTTCGTGGGGAGAAAGTATTTTCGCATCGCCCGTAAAACAGTCCACGCCGAGGCTCGTGTACCGTTCCACGCTGTCATGCGGTTCCACTTTCTTGATCACTTGTTGCACCCGTTCCATGACTTCGGCAAAATCGAAAGTGGCTTCGGCGGATTTGATGCCGTAGTCTTTATGGCGTTTGATATAGGAAAGGATTTTAGCACTTCTAATCAGTGCCTTACTTGGAACGCAACCGGTGTTGAGGCAATCTCCGCCCATCTTGTGTCTCTCGATCAAGGCGACTTTGGCTTTCACGGCCGAAGCAATATACGAAGAGACCAAGCCTGCCGATCCCCCCCCGATGACAATCACGTTAAAATCTTTTTTAGCCATTTCAGATCACCTGAAAATTAATATTTTGAGTTTGTCGCAGAGGAAGCTTATTCATTACAGA
>JAJDAY010000002.1 GCA_029261655.1 Nitrospinaceae bacterium
TCCCGGGCGACACAGGGGCTCCCAAAAAAATTCGACTGCCGAAAAAACTGGTCAGAGCTGTTTTGGCTGTTTCTGTTGTGATGTTTGTTTCGGTTGTGGGATCTTCCGTATATTTTGTGAAAAAATATATTCAGCTGACCAACGAACAGGTTGAGTTCGCCGAGCTGAAGCGTGAATCCAAAATTCATCGAATCCAGGTGGATAAACTGGGTCAGCAGGTCAAAGAATTTTCGACAGAGATGTCCCGGCTGGAAAGGTTTTCGAATAAATTACGTGTGATAACCGACCTTGGCGATTCTCCCACTCCTATCGAAAAAGACTGGGGCGTGGGTGGCCCGTATGGGCTAAGCGCCCAGAGTTTTTCAACCTCGCTTGAGCGTGAAGCTGTTTCCATGGTAGAGCGGTTGACGGGCAATCTGGATGAGTTGGACCAGCAGGCCAAGGCACAAGCTGTCAGCCTTCAGCAATTGGATGAATTTTTCAAGAACCAGAAATCCTTTTTATCTTCGACTCCGTCCATCTGGCCGACTCGCGGCTGGGTGACTTCCGGGTTTGGCTTGCGAAAATCTCCTTTTACAGGACGCAAGGAAAAGCATAAAGGATGGGACATCGGCGCCCGCCTGGGTTCCACTATTCGAGCGACTGCCGATGGTGTGGTGAGGGTTTCGGGCAGGGAATCCGGTTACGGAAAAATGCTGGAAATCGACCACGGGTATGGCATCACCACCCGGTATGGTCATAACTCGAAGAATCTGGTAAAGGTTGGGGACCGGGTCAAGCGCGGCGATATGATAGCGTTGGTCGGAAGCACTGGCCGCAGTACAGGACCCCACCTTCATTATGAAGTTCGTTTGAGCGGTGTTTCCGTAAATCCAAGAAATTACATTTTAGAAGACTGATCGGGTTCCCCGGTGTTGTTGGGGCCAACCCTGATTACCTAAGGGCGCCTTTCCATAATTTTGGATGCAAATGATTTTTCATGGTATCCTATCCGTAGTCTGGCCTTCGTCTTGCCAGAGCCTGTCTTACTTCTGATTTATCATCAATAAAAATTTCTGAATTGGAATGATGACTGCGATCCTTGGTCAAAATCATCCCATGATAGTAACCGGCTTTTAGGAATTAAGTTGAGCTTATGGTTTTAAATTTTTTACAAAAAATTGTCGGGACTAAAAACGACCGGGAACTGAAGCGAATGCAGTCCCAGGTGGATCGTATCAACGAATGGGAAAGTAAAGTCCAGAAACTGACCGATGCCCAGCTCAAGGAGAAATCGTCCGAGTTTAAAAAAAGATACCAGGACGGGGAATCCCTTGACGATATCCTGCCCGAAGCATTTGCCGTTGTCCGTGAAGCCAGTCAACGGACCCTGGGAATGAGGCATTTTGACGCCCAGATGATGGGAGGGATTGTCCTTCACGAAGGTAGAATCGCCGAGATGAAAACCGGGGAAGGCAAGACCCTCTCCGCGACCCTCCCTGTTTATTTAAATGCCATGACGGGCAAAGGGGTCCATGTTGTCACCGTGAACGATTACCTGGCCACGCGCGACTGCGAATGGATGGGAGAGATTTATAAATTTCTGGGTCTCACGGTGGGAACGATTTATCACGACATTCCGGAAGATGAACGTAAGCAGGCTTATTCCGCGGACGTGACTTACGGGACCAACAATGAATTCGGCTTCGATTATCTTCGGGATAACATGAAATTTTCCGAAGAGCAGTTTGTGCAACGGCCCCTTCATTTTGCCATTGTCGATGAGGTGGACAGCATATTGATCGATGAATCCCGAACGCCGTTGATCATTTCGGGGCAGGCTGAAGAGTCCACTGACAAGTATTATGAAGTGAACAGCCTCATTCCAAAATTGAAAGAAAATCATTATCAGGTGGATGAAAAGAGCCGAACCTCTACCTTGACCGAAGAGGGAATCTCCCGTTTGGAAGAATTGCTGAACGTTGAAAACCTTTATGACCCTGGAAATATCGAAACCCTGCACTGTGCCCAACAGGCTTTGAAAGCCCACACTGTTTTTAAAAACGAGGTGGACTATGTCGTTAAAGACGGGCAGGTGGTCATCATCGATGAGTTCACCGGACGGATGATGACGGGCCGACGGTACAGCGATGGCTTGCACCAGGCGCTCGAAGCCAAGGAAGGGGTTAAAATTGAGAACGAAAACCAGACCCTGGCCAGCATCACTTTTCAGAATTATTTCCGCATGTATGAAAAACTTGGAGGCATGACCGGGACGGCGGATACGGAAGCGGCGGAGTTCAGTTCGATTTACAAACTGGAAGTCGTTGTGATCCCCACCAACAAGCCAATGATAAGAGACGATTATACCGATGTAATTTATCGGACGGAAGAGGAAAAGTTTGAAGCGGTTGTTGAGGAAATCCGGGAACTGAATGCCGAGGGAAGGCCGGTTCTTGTGGGCACAATTTCTATTGAAAAGTCGGAAAAACTTGGCCGGTTATTAAAGAAACACGGTATCAGACACAATGTCCTCAACGCCAAACACCACGAGCAGGAAGCGGAGATCATTTCCCAGGCCGGTCAAAACGGTGCGGTCACCATTGCCACCAACATGGCCGGGCGGGGAACGGATATCGTATTGGGGGAAGGTGTTCCGGAACTGGGCGGCCTGCATATTCTCGGCACCGAACGTCATGAAAGCCGAAGAATCGACAACCAGCTGAGAGGGCGCTCGGGAAGGCAGGGGGACCGGGGTTCCTCCCGTTTTTATCTGTCCCTGGAAGACGACCTGCTGCGGATTTTCGGGTCGGACAAGGTTTCCGGCCTGATGGCCCGTTTGGGCATGGAGGATGGTCAGCCCATAGAGCACAGCATGGTCAGTAAAGCGGTGGCCAACGCCCAACGGAAAGTGGAAGCCCACAATTTCGATATTCGAAAGCATCTTCTGGAATATGACGATGTTATGAACCGGCAACGGGAGGTCTTTTACGCTTTAAGAAGGGATATCATTACCGGGGAAAATCAAAAAGAAATTCTGTTCGATATGGCAGACGAAGTGACGGACGGGATTCTCGCAACCATTGCGCCTGAAAAAGTTTATCCTGAAGAGTGGGATATTCCTGCCCTCAATGACTTTTTAGAACGACAATTTGGTGTTACCGTAGAGAAAATCAACGATGGTGAGTTGCTGATCGGTGGCAAGAAAAATCTACTGCTGGAAGACTGCGACCGCGAGAAACTGCACGATGCCATCATGGAGGTTGTGCTTCAGGTTTATGACGCCAAAATAGAAGGTTTTGATGCGGCCGCTATCCGGAACCTTGAAAAATCCATCATGTTGCAAATTGTAGACAACCTCTGGAAAAACCATCTTCTTAGCATGGACCACATGAAGGAAGGCATCGGGTTGAGGGGGTACGCGCAAAAGAATCCTTTGACGGAGTATAAAAAAGAAGGGTTCGAGATGTTCCAGTTCATGATGAACACGATTCAGGAAGAGGTGACGGGGGCGCTGTATAAAATCAGGATTCAGCAACCGGAGTCATTGCCGCCGCCTGAGGAAAACCTCAACCGGCCACAGAAAACGGTGGAACATAGAGGTTCCAGCGAAGAGGATGAAAAAAAGGCCCCCGTTCGCAGGGATGAAAAAAAGGTGGGTAGAAACGACCCCTGCCATTGCGGGAGCGGGAAAAAATTTAAAAAATGCCACGGAAAATAATACAGATGAAAACCATCAGTGATGCTCGGAAGACTCCTGGCATTCGATGCATAAGGCGGTCAAGGGAAGAATTTGCAGACGCTTAACGCTGATCATTTTTTCGCAACTTTGGCAAACTCCGTAGGTATTGTTCTCGATTTTAATCAGGGCCTCGTCAATCAGTTTTAATTCTTTCCGGTCACGGCTGGATAGATGAAACACCATCTCCCTGCCTTCCAGGCTGGATGCCAGATCAATCTCATTGCTGAAAGTCAGGCCATCCACATCTCTTTCCATGGCTTGAGATGATTCCAGCATTTTCAATACTTCCCCCCGGTTTTCCAGAAGTCGTTCCCGAATTTTACCAACGATTGCGTTAATACTTTTGTTGGATTTTCTAACAACCACAGGTTTGTCAACTTCCACGGGTTCGATTTCCGGAGAAGGTTCACTTTTGACTGCTTTTTTTACGACGACTTTCTTATTTACGATGGCTTTCTTTTTTGCGGGAGATTTTTTAGCGGCTGTTTTTTTGATTTTTTTTGCGGTTGTCTTTTTTGCAGTGGCTTTTTTTGTTTTTACCGGCGTTTTCTTTACCGACGCTTTTTTGGTTTTCTTGACGGTTTTTTTGCTCTTTGCTTTGGGCGCAACTTTAGCCTTCTTGACGGCCTTTTTCTTTACCGGTGTCTTCTTTTTTACCGGTTTGGATTTTTTGGGCGACGCAACCTTGGTTTTTTTAATTGCGGACTTTTTTTTCCCGGCGCTCTTTTTTTTAACCACCTTTTTAACCACCCCTGAAACCTCCTCTGAATTTGTCAGGTTGTTATTTATGGGAGAAATTTCAAAACCCAAAGGGGAAACCTTCAGGTTGATGAGAATGGATCCAAACCCGCAACTTCAAAAAATAAATCCCAGGCTTGCGTTCGAGCTGATAAAATAACACTAAGTGTAATTGTGCCAATTTTAACTGCGAATAATAACACTCTGTATTTGAAAATTCAAGTGAATATTTTTTTGGGCCGGTCCTTTGGAGGGTTCAATTTTAAAGCGGGACTTTTCAGAGAGAAGAAATCAAAATTTACCTATTTCAGCATATCAGTCCAGCTCATAATCGACGACCACAGATTGGGAGCAAAGAGATCTTATCAATTTAATGACGGGCTGATGATTTTTATGGCTGGCGTAGATTTCCAGACCCTCTCTATCGTCAAAATGGGTGGTTAGAACCAAATCATAACTTCGCTCAGATTCGGAATAGTTTTTTCCCACTTCCAGAAATCGAAGAGTTTCAATATTTCCTTTCATACCATTTAAGGCATTGATGGCATTTTCGAGGTTTTCCGGGGTATTTTCGTTGAGTTTAAACATGACAATATGCTTGACCATCGGTTTCTCCAGTTTGAGGATGTTTTAAGGGGAAAGCATAGCACCTGATAGGCAAAACTTCCATCCCCTGGGTGTTCCAATGCCCAATTGAGGTAAAACCGGTTCCGTTTAGGCTACTCTGGTATGTGCTATATTTGTCCCATCAGGACGGGGATCCATTTAATATTTTAGGAAAATTTCTATGTCATGGTTATTGGGTGCGGGGATGGGTTTTTTGCGGGGAGGGCCATTGGGAGCCCTCGTTGGAGGGACCATTCAGCATTTTTTTTCTAAAAAGGTTCTAAAAAGAATAACCCAAAGTTTTCCAGGGGTCGTCGATCAGGGAACTTTCGTGACTTGTCTTGTGGTGATATTGACAAAAATTGGCTCTACAAAAGGCACACTGCAACCCAGTCAAGTTCAAGTCCTGCACAAATTTTTTATAAAAAACCTCAGTTATGAATTGGAGGAACTAAAATTCATCGACAAGGCCATCGCGGAAACCCAACGGTTGAACCCTGACCTTCCTCCTTTTGTAAAGCAATACAGGAAAGCCTCTGAAAATAACTATGGTTTGCTCCTTTTGGCCCTGACTTATCAGATAGCCTTGACGGGAGATGCCCTGACGAAGGAAACCCAGGAACTCATCGACCGGTTGGCTGAAACTCTTGAAATTTCCTACCAGGAACATGACGGAATACGACAAAAATACTCTTTGGGAAATACCAGGAATCCCTACACCATTCTTGGAATTGATTATTCCGCCGACGGCGAGAAAATCAAAAAAGCTTATCGGCAGAAGGTGGGTAAATATCATCCAGACCGTGTCGCCCACCTGGGCGATGAAGACGTCGAAGACGCGCACATCCGGTTTCTGGAAATTCAGAAAGCTTTTGAAGCTCTGGAAAAGATCCATAAACTTTAGCTTGCCGTCAAGAGTTCAGGACAGCACCCGCCTTCTATATATCTCCATTAAATATATGAAAAAAATGCCAAAAAAGTCAATACAATGGCAATTGTGCTGAGGAGATTTTTAAGGATCTTAACCACCTCCGAAAATGTCGTCAAAGATAGACGGGATTAGTTTCCCAAAACGGCGGGTGTAATTTTTTGAGGTATTCTCAGGACTTAGAAATTTTTCGTAAGATGATGGTTAGAATTTTTCGCTTGCTCGCTTCTTTTATGGTGAGCCGGTAACCGTTGACGACGACCTGTTCTCCTGAGTTCGGAATTTTTTCGAGATGATGGATGACCAGCCCCGCCAACGTTTCGTAGTCCCCGACGGGGAGGTCGAGGTTCAAATCGTCATTGATGACATTTATTTCCATATCGGCTTCAATCAAGTACCCGCCGTCGGCATAATGTTCATAGCCTTTTTCCGGTTTATCGTATTCGTCTTCGATTTCCCCAACAATTTCTTCCAGAAGATCTTCAATGGTAACGATTCCGGTGCATCCTCCATGTTCATCCACGACGATCGCCATGTGCAACCCCCTCTGCTGAAGCTCTCGCAGTAAGTCATCGATTTTCTTATTTTGGGGAACATAGTAGGCCGGACGCACAAGATCTGTCACGGGCGCCTCATCCTCAGTGCTTTGATCTATCAGATCAAACGTATTTAAAATCCCGATCAGGTTGTACATTCTTTCATGAAAGACCGGGAGCCTGGAAAATCCCGATTCATTGGCGATATCAAGGGTTTCTTTAAAATTAGCGGTGTCACTGATGGCGGTGATGTGAATGAGCGGGACCATGCATTGCTCCACATTGATTTCCCCAAAATTAAAAATTTTGTGGATCATTTTTCGTTCCGCAACATCGAGGCCCACCGCCTGAGAGTCCAGGCTCAGCACCTGGCGTATCTGATCGCGGCTGTGTGTTTTTTCGTTTTCCTCCCCCTGACCCAAAATCATTTGGGTGAAGACCGAAGAAGTGTGGGTAAAAATGCTGATAATGGGGGAGAACAGGGTGTAGAAGAGATTGAGCGGTCTGACCATCACTAACATAATTGCGTTGGGCTGATTTTGGAAAATTATTTTCGGGACGATTTCTCCACAAAATAAAATCAGGGGAAAAAGTATGACCATTGCCAGCCATTCTCCGGTATTTCCCAGTCGAGAAACCATGAAGGCGGTAAAAACCGCCGAGCTTGTCACCATTGACAGGTTGGTCCCAAGTGAAGTCGTGGCAAACAGTCTTTCCGGGTTTTGAAGTAGATCCAGCACGGTTTTAGCGGATGAACTGCCTTCCTCGGCTTTTTGCTTCATTTTAATTTTGTTGATGGCGATCATGGCGATTTCTGATCCTGAGAAAAAAGCCTCAAGCATGATTCCAGCGAATACAATAACTAATGTGGTGGTGAAATCCATCAGCCCGTAGTCCCCTTCTTTTCTTTTCCGTTTCCTGCTGGGGACGCTCCGGATTGAAGGAGGGTTAAATGAAGTCGCAAAATTCTGGGACCTTTCATTTTTTCCACTCGGAATTTGTAGTTTTCATAGGTCGTTGCTTCCCCCGACCTTGGGACCCGGCCAAACAAACCAAAAACCAGGCCGCCCAGAGTATTGTATTTGTCAACGGGAAGACTGGCTTTAAAATATTCATTAAAGTCCTGCAGGCTGTAAACTCCGTCCAGTTTAAAACTATTTTTATTGATTTGAATGATGGGCGTCTGATCCATGCGCATTTCGCTGTCGATTTCACCCACCAGCTCTTCCAGGATATCTTCCAGGGTCACCAGCCCGGCGAGGCTTCCGTATTCGTCCAGAACAATGGCCATGTGGCGTTTTTGTTTTTTAAAATCTGCCAGCAGTTCCTTGATTTTTTTTGTTTTGGGAACGAACAGGGGAGGGTGGAGCATATTTTTGATGGTGACCTTTTCTTTCGGCAGATGTTTGATCTTGTTCAGATGCTTGGTCAAAAGAATGCCGACGATGTTTTCCTGAGCCTCGTCGTAAACCGGGACCCGCGAATAAAAATTTTCCACGATTTTGGGGATGACTTCGTCGAGATTGTCTTCCTCGCCGACGGTGACCATATCAATTTTAGGCGTCATGATTGCGTCAATGGTCGTGTCGCTGAATTTAATGATGTTATGAATCATCTCCTTTTCTTCGTGATCGATCTCGCCTTCACCAACGCCCATTTGGACCATGGTTCGAAATTCCGCATCGGTGATAGTGGGATGTTTTCGGGAAAGAGCGTCGATTCCAAACTTACTGATCAAGTTTTCTGCAAGACGGGTTAAAAACTTCTGCGGTGGTTGGACAATATTGTAAAAAAGTTTGAGCGGGTAAGCCGCGATCAGGCTATAAGATTGGGCCAGTTTCAATGACATGCTTTTGGGAATAATTTCTCCAAATATCAAAAGAAGAAAGGTAGCCACTCCAATGGCGATTCCCACACCGATGTTTCCAAACAGGGTGATAGCGATGGAAGTGATGATGATGGAAATCGCGATATTGACGAGTTCATTGCCAATATAGATGGTGATCAGAAGCTCACGCGGTTTTTCCAGAAGAGAATGAACCAGGGAACCGGCCCGACCCTTTTTTTCCTTTATTTCTTTGAGCTGGAGAGGGCTGAGCGAGAAAAACGCCGCTTCGCACGCGGAAAAAAATGCGGAAAACAGGAGAAGAAATAACAGGATGAATGATCTGGATAATATTGAGTCGTCCAAAGCGTCTAGTCAACTCCCCATAAAGCCCGCGCCTGTAAATTTTGTTTCATCGTGCGTTTACAAACATCAGGGGATGGTTTCCGCTTTGGGAGTTTTGGGATAGGGGTCATTTCTTTTTCGTTCTGAAATGATCGAAACCCGAAAGCTTTTTGAGAGATTGGGATTTCCCATCTTCATTCAAAAGAATCACCTTTTGCGGGTGGGTGGTCACCTCGCCAATTTGAGTTACAGGCGTTTTGGCATTTTTAAACTGGTCGATTATTTTTCTAACATCTTCGGACTTCAATGTAAACAGTAATTCATAGTCTTCCCCGCCCGCCAGTATATAGTCCATTATCTTCAAATTGTTGAGTGATGTCAGGTTCTTCAATTCCATGGACTTTGGAAGCCATTCTTCCCTTATAACGGCACCCACTTTACTCGCCTCGCAGATATGCAGTAAGTCTTGCGCCAGGCCGTCGCTGATGTCGATCATCGAGGTGATTCGTGCGCTGGAGTTTACCAGTTTTTGTGATTCAACCAAACGTGGAACAGGGTTCTTGTGAGCTTGAATCATTTTCTTCTTGAATTTTATATTGCCCTTCCATTTTTTTCTCGAAGAAGAGAGTAGTTTTAAACCTAATGCAGATTGGCCGGGAGTCCCGGTCACAAATATTTTGTCTCCGGGACGGGCACCAGAACGCGTGATCAATTGTTTTTTACCCGCTTCTCCGACGATGGTGATGTTGATGAACAAATGACTGGGAGAGGCGGAGGTGTCTCCTCCCACAATTTCAATTTTGTGCTCCAGGCAAACTTCATTAATGCCTCGGTAGAGGCTATCGAGAAACTTTTTGGGCAGGGTTTTGGGAATTCCTAAAGTGACCAGTGCCAGACAGGGGGTCCCGCCCATTGCGGCGATATCGCTGATGTTGACCGACAATGCTTTTCGCCCCAGCAAGTGAGGTTCCGTGGTGGAAAGTTTGAAGTGGATGTTTTCTATCAGGGCATCGGTGGAAATGATCTGGTATTTTCCGGTCTTTCCCGTATAGACGGCGCAATCGTCGCCAATGCCAATTTTTGTTCGCGGCGAATGGAATTTCAGGTGGGAGCGAAATCTGTCTATTAATCCGAATTCGCCAGATTTTTTTAAATCAGCCACGTTTTATTAGTTTCCCCTGAAACCGGCGGGTTGCTGACAGATGCGTTCACCAGGTTTTTGAGACCCATTATTGTTTATATCGTTCGAACAGGGATTGAGAGTATTTTTTTGCGCGATCCGAATTTTTAGTTTCATACTTATCTTTGAACAGGCTTTCAGCTCGTTTGGAATGAAAAATCGCGTTAGCCCCATCTTGCTCTTTGTCGTACAAAACGGCAAGTGTCAAATGAGCCTGGGCATATTCCGGATTGATGCGCGTCACTTCTTTAAATTCCTCGATAGCTTGCTTGCTTTTCTTTTGATTCATATATACCAGACCAAGGTTGAAATGAGGTAGGTAGTTATCCGGTTCAATTCTGACGGCTTCTTTAAAATGCGGAGCTGCCTTTTCATGTTCTTTTAGTTTTATATAAATAAGTCCCAGGCTGTTGTGCGCCGCAAAACTTTCCGGGTCGAGTTTCAGCAGGTTTTGAAATGGATCGATGGCTTCTTTGTGTTTGTTCAGCAACAGATAAGCCTGACCAAGAGTGAAGTAGGGTTTCGTTAATTTTGGTTGGGCTTTTGCCAGAGCCTTTAAAGTTTCAGTGGCCTCTGTGTACTGTTTTTTTTCCCAGTAAGAATTGTGCAGGAGAAAATAGGCCTCTTTGTCAGCTTGTTTCCGCTCGATGACTCGTGATAGTTTTTTTATGGCCCTGTCATGCTCACCTGTCTCAGAATATAATTTTCCCAGCCAGAAACCGGTATCCTTATAATTGGGTGAAATTTTTGCGGTTTTTTCAAATAATTTAATCGCCCCATCATTATTCTTTAAATTCAAATTGGACCGTGCCAGTTGGTAGGTGAACTTAGCGTTGTCCGGTTCGATCCGGTCGGCGTTTTTGTAATGCTCGAAACTTTTTTTGTACTTTTTTTGTTTGTCGTACATGGAGCCAAGGTGGAAATGCGCTTCCGAAGAGTCCTCATTATATTTAATGGTCTCGTTAAAATGTTTAATGGCGTCTTCCGTCTTATTCTTTTCCTGAAATTCCATTCCTAGACGGAAATGTGCTTGCCAGAATTTAGGGTTCAACTTCAGAGCGGCCTGAAATTCTTCGATGGCTTCTTTGCTCTTATTCAGCTTTTGCAGTGCCAGTCCATAACTGTAATGATAATTTGGTTCTTCAGGATTGAACTCAACCGCTTCTTTTAATAATGAAACCGCCTTCTGGTATTTTTGCGAAAACACATATTCCATACCGAGGTTGTAACTTGCCTTTGCGTCTGCGATTTTGCTGGAAGGTTTTTTAACAACCTTTTTTACTACTTTTATTTCCTCTTTTTTAGCGATTGGTTTTTTTTCTATTTTAGGGGAGGTTTCCTTAATAGTTTTTTTCACCGCTACTTTTTTTGGGGAAATTTCCGGTTCCGGTGTTTCCTCTTTGGGTGATTTGGTTTCCCCCTTGATCCAGCCTTCAATTTGCTTCCAGTAAGAAAGCTTTTGTTTGGGTTTTTCTTCCGAGACGGCCTCCAGGTTTTCCCCTTCAGGTTCAGTCTCGGACGAGCCCACATCCCATTTCGGGAACCAATCCATGTTTTTGGGCATTTCGGCGCAACCCGAAGTCAAAAAACATAGCATCACGTAAAAAGGCAGGTATTTTTTCATAGTTTTCATTTTCTGGACCTAAAATTAATGAGGGATTCCGCAGGATCCTTGGGTATTCGCAATTACTTTCTATTATTTAGTTAGCACTCATCGTGCCAAAATATAACCTATTGTAAAATAAGAGTTTATTTTGTTTTTGATGGCATTCAATCGATGAGATTTGACAAAATTCACACTTATTGACTAAAAAATGACAATTTTGGTAAGTTTAGGCTGAAAAAACAAGGAATTAGCTGGGAGGCTGAGTGAAAAGCGGTGAAAACTTTTAAATTTCAGGTATCAACCCAGCCGGGTGTCGATGGGGATCAGCTGGGTTTGCATATTTTTTTCTTCGGAGAGGACATTCAGAGCGCTGAATAGGGGGTCGAGGCCGTCCGACGCAACCCCTTCAAGATGAATATAGTAAATGGCCGTGTTTTTCTCAGTTCCTAAATTTGAGTCTAAATTGAGGATGTTGAGGCCCGCGCCTGCCAAAGATGCCGTGACCTCCTCCATGATGCCTGGGCGGTCAGAAGAATACACGCTGATACGGACATCGGGCTGGATAAGATAATGCTGTCCTCCTTCCACCAGATCCACATGGTTATGAAGGCCAAGGGCGTTGGCAACGGGCAGTACCATTTCTTCCAGCTCCAGGGCGGTTCCGTCAAACTGGACCATCAACATGATGGTGAAATTACCCCCCAAACGGGCCATTGAAGATTCGCCCAGGTTGCATCCCCCCCGGCAAAGGGCTGTGCTCAACTTGGCAACGATTCCAGGCTGATCTTTACCAACCAGTGTGAGCATATACCAGTTGTCCACAGTCAGGCTTTCTCCTAAAAAAATGAAGTCTTCTATTTAAGGGTTAGGGAGAAACTTCGATTGAGCGCACCCCTGGGTCTCGGCGAAGGGGCTGGCCCCTTTTCCTCTCTGGCGGCTGGCCCTGCTTTCGATTCATCCCGCAACGCCCGTTTATATAGTTGTTTTTTTGGAAGTTATTCTATTTTTAATGCAAAGGATATGCCATTTTCCCCAGTGTTTCTGCGGTCGATGGCTTTGGCCATGTAACTATCTATATATAAAAGAGTTTCATTTTTTTGCGCCCGAAGGCTCAAGGTCATCCAGAATGAAAGATTCCTTAAACTGAGACTATTTTTGACGGTCGACTGCCAAAAATGGGTAGTTTCCCTCTATTTGAGTCAAAAAAATAGCCTTGGAAAAGCGATGTTTATTGAGATTCTAAAAATTGGAATCATCACTGTCATAAGTCTGAATTATTTGTTAAGGTTGAGGTAAGCCCAATTACATAATCCCTGGCTTTTCAGCTTTCACACTTATGGAACTAAAGAATGTATAGCACATCCAAAAAACAATTTATTCTCATTATTACCCTGTTGATCGGTATTTTAGTCAGTGCGTTCCCAGCCTACGGGCAGGATGAATTCGATGAACCGGGTGAAAGCGTTTCCAAAGATACCAACAGTGAAGTATTGTCTCTTTCCAGACAAGGGAATTATCTTGAAGCCATCCGGTTAGCCAGGCAGGAGGTAGCGGCGCGCATAAAAAACTACGGCGCCGAAGATCCTTATGTCGCGCAAGCCATGCAAACCCTGGCAATGATTCATCTTAAAATTGGCAATAACACCGAGGCGGGTACCCTTTTGAAAAAAGCGCTGGCCATCAGGGAAAACGCTCTGGGGGAGGATCACCTGGATTATGCGGAAACGCTGAACGGCATGGGTCAGTTGTATTATCAGCTTGGAAATTATAAAAAAGGGGAATCGCTTTATTTACGCGCCAGACAGATCAGAATAAAAGAACTCGGTGAATCTCATACGAAAGTGGCAGGCGTACAAAATAACCTCGCCGAGTTGTATCGCAAAACCGGAAACTACTCGAAAGCCGAACCACTGTATCAGGCGTCGCTTAAAATTTGGGAGGAAAAATTTGGTCCCGATCACCCCTCTGTCGCAAATATATTGAACAACATGGCCCTGTTTTATTACCAAACCGGCGACTTCGACAAAGTGGAAACTTTATACCAACGGTCCCTGAATATTTATGAAACAAATCTTGGGGAGTCCCATCCCAATGTGGCCAACTCGCTCAACAACCTGGCGGAGTTTTACCGCAACCGGGAAAAATTTGAAAAAGCCGAACCGCTCTATTTACGGTCCTTAAAAATCCGGGAAAATGTTTTTGGAAAGGACCATCAGAAAGTAGGTTCGTCACTCAATAACCTGGCCGGACTTTATTACAGTATGGGAGATTATACCAAGTCCGAGCTTTTTTACTTTCGGTCGATAAAAATCAAGGAAAAGGCTTTGGGGGCCGAACATCCCAAGGTAGCCCGTTCTCTTAACAATCTTGCGGAGTTGTACCGGAAGATGGGATATTTTTCCGAGGCGGAGCCTATTCTGCAAAGATCTTTGAAAATCAAGGAAAAGGCTTTTGGCCCCGACCATCCCGGAGTGGCTACGGTGCTCAACAACCTGGCCGGTTTGTATTACGCCAAAGGAGAATTTGATAAGGCGGAACCGCTTTACCGGAGATCGTTGGATATCTGGCAAAAATCCCTTGGCCGGAATCATCCCAATATCAAGGTGTCACTCAACAACCTCGCCAACCTGTACAGTAAGATGGGCCAGCCCAAAAAAGCCCAACCCCTTCTCCAGCAGTTAAATGAAATTAAGGAAGCTCAGATGTCCGAGAAAAAAGCTCAGGTGTCCGCGAAAAAATAAGGTTTTATTTTTTTTTCTTTGGTGCCAATGTTCCCAAACAGGCCCATCACATATTCATAAGATCCTGAGTCAGGGAATCGATATCGAACTTTTTTTCCAGCTTGATGGATATTTTATCGCCTTCGACAAATCCCGCCGATTGAAATGTTTCCAGAAAAAACCTGAACTCCACATGCTCCTCTGTTTCTGGTAGCCATATGGTGACGTCACGGAATTGATCCGCCTTGTTGGGCGGGGATGCGATTTCTGTTATTTCTCCATCAACCTGAATCATTTAGTTTCCTCTCTTATTAAAATCCACTTGTGTTCATCGGTGGTTCCAACCTGTTTTTCAGGCAGAGCAACTCAATTGCATGCCCAGCAGGGAATCCGGTGTGTCCGAAGCATAAAGGTCAGGGTCGATATTATATTTTTTAAAAATTTCAGGTCGGTCTCTGAAGGGATCTTCCAAAAGAACCCGCAACCGTTCGATTTCAGAAAAATCCGCTTCCTTCACCGCCTTGTCGATTGCATTTTGCAAAAGATATTGGCGCAGAATAAATTTAGGGTTCACGCCATCCATCGCCTCTTTTCGTTCCTCGAAAGGGCTGTCCTCCCTCTCGATCAATCGTTGGTATCGGTTCAGCCACTCCTCGATTTCATTGCGGTTGGAAAAAGCGTGAATCAAGCCTTCGTAATTCCCTTCCGGAAAATGCGATAAGGCGCGGAAAAAGTTGGTGTAGTCTACGGGGTTATCATAAAGAAGCTGGAATAAGCTTCCCGTCAGTTCCGTGAACTCTGAGTCCAGAACCCCCAGCCCCAGCTTTTGCCCGATGAGATCGCGGTACATCTTGTTATAAGTCGGTTGATACTCGGCCATCTCCTCCATGATGTCTTCCGGGTCGACCAGATGACACAAAGATTCACCCCATTTGCTTAAATTCCAGTAGCCAATTTGGGCCTGTTTTCCAAGGGAGTATCTGCCGCCGGTGTCTGAACTGTTGGGAGTGTAGCCAGGATCGAACCGGTCGATGAACCCGTAGGGACCATAATCAAAGGTGACGCCTGTGACGCACATATTGTCGGTGTTCATCACCCCATGCACAAACCCGGACGCCTGCCATTTCGCGATGAGAAACGCGGTTTTCTGCAGGACGCGGCCAAAAAATATTCTATACCGGTCCGCCTCGTTTTCAATGTCCGGGTGATGATGATGAATGACGTGATCGGCAAGCTCTTGAACTCTGTTCGGATTGTTGGTGTAGTGAAATAACTCGAAACTTCCGAAACGGACATGCGAGTCGCTGATACGAACCAGCACCGCTGCCAGTTCGGGCGTTTGCCGGTAGATCAGATCCCGTATGCCGATGATCGCCAGGGAACGAGTGGTCGGGATATTTAAACCGTGGAGCGCTTCTCCGGCGAGGTATTCGCGTATGGAGGCTCGCATAGTGGCCCGGCCGTCGAATCCCCGCGCGAACCGGGTGGGACCGGCGCCTTTCAAATGGATGTCCCATTTGTGGCCATCGCCGTTGGTCACTTCCCCCAGCAGAATTCCCCTGCCATCGCCCAGACGCGGGTTGTAAGACCCAAACTGATGGCCGGAGTAAGCCATTGCCAGAGGTTTGGAGCCTGTGAGAAGTTTGTTGCCGGCAAAATACTCAACGAACTCCTGCCTCTCGGACTCCGCCGGGTCCAACCCAATGAGTTTTGCGCCCGCAGGGTTGAAATCGATCAGATAAGGCTCAGTGACCGGATCGGGAGACTTGGCCTGATAAAGCTCAGGGCTCAAGTCGATGAAGGTGTTCGTGAAATTTAAATTATCCAGATTTTTCATTCAGATAAACCATTCGCCATTAAAGTTGCGTCCAGCCTCACCGGTTGTTTTCCTGGCAAGGGGATCACAAGTGTTGATGACACGGGAGGGAGGTTGGATTCAAATATTTCTGAAAATAGTGGAAAAATAAAGTCCTAGGAGGACGAAGGCGATTTTTTAAGATCCATTACGGCTTAAGGTGATTTCAGCAGGGGTTTTTATTTCCCGAGGTCTTGAACGGTTTTTTTAAGAAAGTCCATGCGGGATCACAGTCCGCTTGAGAAAGGGTTGTTTATTTAGCGTCCTGAACCAGCCAGATATGAGGCCTTTCCAGGTTGGTGTGGAACCAGCCAACCGCATTGATATTGAAATGGACGAACCATGCGGCCTTTTCCCCTTCCTGGCAGATTTTCTTTTGATAACGATCTTTAATGAAAGAGACCTCATCGCAAGTGGTGGTTGACCAGTAGTAATGGCCCAGACCATCGTCGAACAAGGGGTTGACCCAGGCTTTTTTACCGCTCGTGTTCACGACCCGCTCTTTATAGATGAGGGTTTTGAGTTCTGCAAGAGTGGGGAGTCGCCATCCGTCGCGTCCCGTTTCTTCGGACATATTGGCAGCGGCCTTGGCCTCTTTCAGTTTGAACTTTTTATCGAACAGTCCTTTTTGGAGCCATAATAATTTGTTGACCGTATCCGTGACCGTGCCGTCGCCATTGTCGACAAAATTGGGTTCCGGTAAATCTTTAACAGTTTCCCCGGAAACACTTCTGCATTCTTTTAATAAGGCACCCGCTTCCGGACATTGATCCAGAATGGCAAAATGATTCATCTTGCCCACCATGCCGCAAACCTTTTCTTTGGCGCATTTAGCGTAAACGGAGACAGAACTGGCAAAAAATAGTACAAGCGTAAAAATGACGACCCGCATTGGAATCCTCCTCCAAGGGTGAGTTGACTGATATAAGTTCAATACAATCAAATATCTAAGAATACCTTTACACCAGCTTACCACGATAAGGTTTGTGGGTGTTTAATAAAGAATACTATATTTTCAAGGGGATAGAAATATTATTTAGCAGGGCAGGGGGGGAAATAAGCGAGGGCTTAAACCCATTGGAAATAAGGGTTATTCCACTCCTTTTCACCGAAGGGGGATAAATTGGGGGTACCTGAAACACCAAACCAGAATTAAAGTCTTTCTCCAAAAGCCGTTTTGTTAAGTTCGATGAACGCCGCTTCGCTGGTCATTTGCAGGAAGTATTCGGTGCCGACGATGGAGTTGGTGGAAGGGTCCGGGTTGATGTTGATGACTTTTGTTCCCTGGCTTTGCAGGTGGAGGGCGATATAATCATTGGTTGGAACCGCGCCCGAGCTCCCCACCAGAATCGCCAGGTCGATGGGTTCCTGTAGAAAACTTTGAAAATTTCGTTCCTGCTCCGGGTGGCCGACATACTCGCCGTCGCCGAACATTAAAATATGGGGCCGGGCGATGGCGTGGCAATGGGGGCAGTTCGGGAAATCCCACGCCTTCATGGTTTCGTGCGACATTTCGCAAAGCGGAACGGAAATCTCGTCCCAGAAGTTGTGCCCGCACACCTCCAGGCATTGAAGCCGCCACATGGAGCCGTGCACCTCCATCACCTGATCCCTCGCAGAACCGGAGCGCAGGTGATATCCATCCGTGTTGGTGGTGTGGATGAACGCGCCATCAAATTGTTCTTCCATCCAGCGGTTGATGATGCGGTAGCCTTCATGAGGGTCGTTTTCGTGAGCGTTCCTCCTCCGCCATTCATAAAACGCCCAGGCGTGCGGGAGTACGTTGCGAAACGCCCAGGGGCTTGCGAGATCCTGCGCTTCGAGATTTTTTTCTTTAAAGGGCGGGAAATTTCTCCAATACCCGTCCTTATCGCGGAAAGTGGGAATATTGGAATCAGCGCTCATGCCGGCACTGGTCAGAAACAGAACCCGCCTGGAACTTTCCAGAAGTCGGGCACACTGATCGAGGATTTCCTTAGGCTTCTCCATCCCATTCCTTAAAAAAGCGATCGAGAAACTGTTCCATGAAAAGATGCCTGTCCTCGGCAATTTTTTTCCCAGCCGGTGTGTTCATCCGGTCTTTGAGCAGGAGCAGTTTTTCATAAAAGTGATTGATCGTGTGACCGTCGTTTTTCTTGTAGTCCTGGAAACTCTGGTGCAGAACCGGTTTTTGGTCGGGATGATAGATCAAGCGGTTCTTGTTGCCCCCGTAAGCAAAGGTGCGGGCGATGCCTTGAGCGCCAATGGCGTCGAGCCGGTCGGCATCCTGCACCACTTTGCCCTCCAGCGTCCGCATGGGGGTTGCGACTCCGGCGCCCTTATAGGATATCGTTGCCACGATTTCGCACACCGGGTCGATGGTGGCTGAATCCGCGCCCAGATTTTCAAGCCACTCACGGGCTTTTTTAGGGCCGACGGTTTCGTCGCCGTCATGAAATTTCCAGTCGGCGATGTCATGCAACAATGCCGACAGTTGGGTCACCGTAAGGTCAGCGCCTTCGGCTTCAGCCAGTTTGACAGCCAGCCTCCAGACCCGGTGAATATGCCACCAGTCGTGGCCCGAGCCGTCACCCTCCAGTTCAGCTTCGACGTAGTGGCGGGTTTGTTCTATGATGTTTTTGGAGGAAATCATATAATCGGTTTGAGTGAAATCCAGGCCATCATTCCACAATTTTCCAATGCTTTGAATCTGTCCTGATAGAGTGCGAAATTTTAAGATCCCTTCGAGTAAACCAACAACGGTTATATGAACCAATCCTATCTTCGAAAAACATTTGAATCAATCTTTTTAAATATGCTTTAAATATGATAGATTTTAAAAAATCATTACATATAAACCCTGCCTTCTTTGAGTCTTATTGTGCGTACGATTCACGAGGAAACCTTAAAAGTTCATAATGTAGCCTTGGAAAAACTGGCTACGGGGAAACCATTGACTGAAATATTTGATTCCCTAACTTTAGGTGCTGAAAAAAATGTGGATGATGCTTACGCCTCCATACTTTTACTGGATAATTCAGGAAGCAGGTTGGTTGATGGATCGACACCCAGTTTTTCAAAAAGTTTAAAAGACGCTTTCAATGGTATGTTAATCGGACCCTTGGAAGGTTCGTGCGGAACGGCGGCTTATAGCAAGCAACTTGTCATTGTGGAAGATATCAGCACCGACCCTCATTGGTCCAAATTTAAGGATTTTGCCCATTCCCAAGGATTGAAATCATGTTTTTCAAGTCCTATTATCGGGTCTGACGGTAGTGTTCTAGGTACGTTTGCTCTAACGTTTACCAAAACTAATTCTCCAACGGATATTGTATTAAATATCATCAAATCTTCATCCCATATTGCCAGTATAGCTATTGAGCGAAAACGATATGAAGAAAATCTCCAGGTGTATGCAAAAGAACTTGAAGATTTTTCTTCCATCGTTTCTCACGATCTACAAGAGCCTCTTAGAAAAATTGTTTTATTTGGAGATCGATTACGATCAAGAATTCCGGTTTCTGACGAAAAATCAATAAATTTTTTGGAACGAATACAAAATTCGGCATTAAGAATGAGGAGTTTGATCGACGATCTTCTACAATTTACAAGAATGGAGTTCAAAGATAAATCATATGAGGTTACCGATCTAAAAAAGGTGGTTGAAAATGTATTGGATGATTTGGAGGCTCGGATCAAAGAAACTGGTGGAAAAATAAACCTGAAAAGTCTGCCTGTTATAGAAGCCGATCCCCTTCAAATGTACCAATTGTTTTTGAATATCATTGGAAACGCCTTAAAATTTCACCGCAAAGGTGTTCCTCCTGTTGTTAACCTGGACACGATCTGCGAGGCTGATGGAAAGTGTGCGATTATGATTGAAGATAATGGAATCGGTATTGATGAAGAGTATGTGGATAAAATTTTTAAACCCTTTGAACGCTTGCATGGAAGAACATCCTATGAAGGAACGGGCATAGGGTTGACCATTTGCCACAAAATTGTGGTCCGCCATGGAGGGGAAATCATGGTTAAAAGACAATCTAATGGAGTGACCTTCCATATTATCTTGCCTGAAAAGCAGAAATAATACACCTGATTGCCAATGGTTCCAATGGATCAGTGATGCAGGGTCAAACCGGTGACTCGGTTATCCTCCTAATCCCAAGGCAAATATGGATAAAAATTTTTCTTTCAGCCAACTCATGCCGGGGGTTCACTCGCCGGGAGACTCATTTCTTCATAAAGCGTCTATTCAATGGAAAATCCTTTCGGGTATGGGGTTGCTTGTCCTGGCCGCATTTGGCCAGTGGCGGGGGATCGCTGTCGTTTCCTTAACATGCCTTTTCGGGCTATATTCGACGGGAGTGAGTTTTTTTGATGTTTGTCGGCGTCTCAAAACCTTCGTATGGTTCATTCTGTTCCTGGGAATATTCCCGGTGTTTTTTACTCCCGGCACATCCATTGATGTTGTACCTGGTTATTCGTTTGGACTGACGATAGAAGGGTTGGAAGCGGGGGCGCTTTTCTCCTGCCGGATGACTCTGATGTTCCTGATTTCCATGTTATTCGTGCGCACGACAAAGCCGTCCGACCTGTTCAAATATCGACAGCGGGAAGGGAAGGGGGGTAAGGGCATGCGGGCTTTTTTCAGGGAAGCCGGGTCGGTGGGGTTGATGGCTTTTCAACTCCTGCCGATTTTGTTTGATGAAGTCGAAAAGCGACTCATTAAGGAATTGCACGAGAAAAAAATAAGCGGCAGTCTTTTCAATAAAGCCCGGCAGGTGGCCCACCTTTTGATCCCCCTGACCGTTTCCGTATTTGAAAATACCGATCAATACGCAAGACGGCTCGGCGACAGCGAACCCTGAGCAATTTCCAGCGGGCCTCCGTCCTGGCTATCCCGTATTGGCTATCTATGCAACCCACATTCCTTATGTTCCGGGTTTTCCCACCACCAGCGTCCGGCGCGAATGTCTTCTCCCGGATTGATAGGACGTGTGCAGGGGGCGCACCCGATACTGGGGTAATTTTTTTGGTGCAGGGAATTTACCGGGACAGAATGTTTTTCGATATAGGCTTCCACTTGTCCCTGAGTCCAGTCGGCAAGGGGGTTTATTTTTATTAAATCGGTATGATCGGCGTCATTATCCACCTTGGGGACGTTGGTTCGGGTCACGTTCTGGTCCCGCCTGAGGCCCGTCACCCATGCGTCCAATTGGGCTAAAGCTCGTTTGAGCGGTTCCACCTTACGGATATAACAGCACTCTTTTCGGTTGTCCACGCTTTCACGGAAAGAAAAAAAGCCTTTATCCCGAACCAGACCTTCCACCGCCTGCCGGTCGGGGAAAAAAGTTTTAATGGTCAGTCCGTAGCGGGTGCGGACCTTCTCCATGATTTCGTAAGTTTCCTCATGCAGTCGCCCGGTGTCTAAAGTGAAGAGGGTGAGGCCATTGCCCTCCAGTTTGGAGATCATATCAATGAGAACCATGTCCTCCATCCCGAAACTGGACGCGAGCCCGGCCCGTGGGCCAAACTGACCCACTGTCCAGGCAAGGATTTCCTCGGCGGACTTGTCTTCTAATTCTTTAAAACTTGTTGTATTCATTGTCCTACTTTTTCATGTTCCGGATTGGAAATCAAGAGAATTGCAGGGTTAAAACCCGCCTGTGAAGGAAAACATTCGCATCAGACGGTCGGCAAGACAAAAACAGGGGCCAAAACGACTTCCTTAAAGTAAGCATTATAAAAAGCATTAAATAAAGCATGAAGATTGGCCACTCCTTTGATTTTAAATGGTTTATGTTGGCAGGTAAAAAAAGAACCCAATCTTTACGAAACCATTTAAGAATCTAAAAAATATTGATTGCTCAAGCCTTTGAAAAATCATATTATGTTCACGAAAAAAAATATACATTTTCAAGAAAACCTGAGAAGGCGGAAAGCCTTTTTACCGGTTGGTTCGAAATTTACTCCATGTTTATTGTCATGGCATGTTCGTTGTCATGGAATAATCTGCAAGATTTTGTTTTTTTCACGTCCACTCCAACAGGCGGTCGAAAAACCATGAGCACCCGATTCCCGCTTAGACTGTTCGCATTGCCAGTTGCCTTTGCTTTGTTTCTTGGTTTGGGCCAGGGCATTGCGTGGGCCGAGCCTAAAGGCTTTAACCTCCTTGAAGAACTGGAGCAGGCGCTGGTGTCTTTAGCGGATAAGGTGCGCCCCGCGGTGGTGAGCCTGTCGCCCTACGTTCCTCCCTCTCCCTCAATCAGGAAGCAGGATTCTTTGAATAAAGGCCGACCCAACAATGCCGGTGCGGGTGTCATTATTGATGCAGAAAATGGGTACATCGCCACCAATAGCCATGTCGTCAGAAGCTCTGACAAAATCCAGGTCACACTCTTTGGCGGAAAGAAAGTAGTGGGGCATGTGGTGGGTACGGATGATGACACCGACCTTGCGGTGGTAAAGATTCCCGTAGAATCTTCCCTGACTTCGGTTCAGTTTGGCGATTCCAGTGCGTTGCGTGTGGGGCAGATGGTGGTCGCCGTCGGCAACCCTTATGGGCTGAGTGAAACCATGACCATGGGTATCATCAGTGGCTTGAACCGGGAAAATGTCAATCTTTCCCGTTATGAGGATTTTATCCAGACGGACGCCTCCATCAACCCAGGGAACAGCGGCGGTCCTTTGCTGAACATTCGCGGCGAGGTCATCGGCATCAATACCGCCATCATCAATTACGCCCAGAATATAGGGTTTTCCATTCCTGCCAATATCGTTAAAAGAATCACCACCCAGTTGTTGGAAAATGGCGAAGTCAGGCGCGGTTGGCTGGGAGTCGGGATCGAAGTGGTCAAGCCGGAATTGGCCGCTAAAGTGGATGTCCCGGAAGGAAATGGCGTTTTGATCAATTCCGTGTTTGAAGGCGACCCGGCTGAGAGGGCGGGGCTTAGAGTGGGAGATATTATTTTAAAAATCGGAGGAGTTGCCGTGAACTCTCCGACCCGGATGATCCGTATTATCGGGGTGATTTCTCCAGGGCAGACCATTCAACTGGACATTCTTCGAGACGGAAAACCGCAAACAATTCCTGTCAAATTAGACAATTATCCGAAAAAAAACTCCAAGCAGGCAAGCCTGTCCAACCCCCATGAAAAATTCCCCGCACTGGGCATAGAGCTTGAACCCGCTTCAGGAGAAATTGATAATTCTGATAAAGGTTTGGTGATCAAGGAGGTCATTATTGGAAGCGTCGCGGAATCCAAAGGATTGAAACCGGGCGACAAGATTCTGGCGGTGAATGGCGACTCGATAATGAGCCATACGCAATATGAAAATATTATCGGGAAAATCCAACAAGGCGCTTCGGTTTTCCTTTTGCTGACCAGAAATGAAAAAAAGTTTCATTTGACGCTTGTACGGGAAAATTAAATTGTGGTACAGTTTGCCCGCCGTTTTTTAACCATAATTAATGAAGGAGAATACTGAAGGATAACCTTTAAAATCCTTTTGAGCATTGTTTTATTTGGTTTTAGTGGGGCACAACCTTGTTAGGGAGGCAAGCTGTGTCTTGAAAATAAAGCCTGTCCGGTTTTTAGTGTTTGGAAAAACCCGCGGGTTGTAAATCTCATTGGAGGATTCAAAATGCGTTTTTGCAGCAAAAAGGGATGGAAATTAGTGCGCATGCTTGTCATCTTTACCCTGATACTGGGGTGGGGTGGGTTAGCAGGCGCAGAAGTAGAGAGAAATCATGCCGGGCATGGCAGTCCGTCATCGATAAACCATGCAGTTGACCGGCCAGCCTGGCTGGACAAGCTGGAGAAACAGCTTGATCACGAAGATGTGATGAGCGGTCTCGATGGCAGTCAGGAAATGCTTGACAAAAAATTCATGGGCTTGATGGACCAGTTACAGGAAAAGCTCAAGGAACATGCGTCCCCCGCATCTTCCGGCGGCGGATTCCATGATTCCTGGGCGGCTCATCAATTGGGACAGAGTTATTTGCTCGGGCCTTCCAAAGTTGCCGACGCCGACCAGGTGTTCAAAGGGGCGCATTGCCCAAGCGGCGCGCCGGTTAAATTCTACGACATCAGCGCGATCAACGTCGAAGTGACCCTCAACCAATGGGGTGACTATTATCCCGGCTACATGTATGTTCTGACCAAGAACATCGATCAGGTCCGCAAAGATGAAGAAAGAAATGCCGAAGCCAGAGAAGATGCACTGGATCCCGGTACGATCACCAATGGATTGCAGGGAGATTTGATTCAACCCCTGTTGATCCGTGCGAATCAGGGCGATTGTTTAAGAGTTAAAGTAACAAATGCGGTTGAGGATGAGGATATCGGATTCCAGGTGAACGGGTCCGCCATGATCATCAGCTCATCCGGCTTGCCTGCTTCCGCCGCCTCTCCCGGTGCGATCATTCCTGCGGAAGGCGTGCAGGATTTCGAGTGGTATATTCCGATCGACGAGCAGGAAGGTGGCCACATGATTCAAAGTCATGCGGGACGCGATCCTTCCTCTTTGGGTTTGATCGGTACGCTGGTTGTTGAACCTGTGGGTTCCAGATATCTGGACCCGTGGACCGGCGAGCCGTTGGAAAGCGGCTGGATGGCGATGATCGTCAACGATGACGCGAGGGATTTCCGGGAGTTCGCTCTTTTTTATCACGAAGTCGGAGACGAATCGTTTCGTCCGTTGAATCGTCATGGGGAGATGATCCCTCAGCGCGATCCGCAGACCGATGCCTATCGTCCGTCAGCGCGTGCGATGAATTATCGCAGTGAGCCTTTTGGCATCAACAACCTGGCGGTTCAGGAAAAAATGTTCCACTTTGAGGACGAATCGCTTTCTTATAGTTCTTACACATTTGGAGACGCGCCCACCACGATTCCCCGGTCTTATCTGGGCGATCCCGCCAAATTCCGTTTGATTCATGGCGGCGGCGAGGTGTTCCATTCGCATCATCCACATGGCGGAACCATCCGCTGGACCCGTTCTCCCAAAAGACAGGTTGACCTTGAGAACTTAACAACAGCCGCCTGGAATGGTCCGGTGAAATATCCGGTCGTACGGACGACTTCAGATCGCGTGGACGTTGAGGTTATCGGACCTGCCGAAACGGTGGATCTTGAGACCGAGTGCGGTTCCGGGTTGTGTCAGCGTCTGGCGGGTGACTTTTTGTTTCATTGTCACGTGGCGCATCATTATGTTGCGGGCATGTGGGGTTACTGGCGTGTGTACAACACCCTGCAGGACGGAAACTATCCCTTCGGCAGTACCGATGTCATGCGTCCTTTGAAGGAGCTTCCCGACCGTGAAGGCCGGATCCCCAAAGGGGTGAGTTCCGACAAGCTGGTTAACAAGACGATGGACTGGTTTGGCAAGAAGTTCAATATTGTCGACAAGGGCAACAGCGATTGGAACAAGGAAAGCCCGACCGTCAATATCAAATCCTGGGTCAAGTACATGCTACCACCCAAGGGTCAGCCGGGTCATTATGATGACGAGATTAAACAAATCAAGGCTTACGATGGAACTGTATGGGATTACGCCTGGAAAGGCACCACTGCTTTGTCCGAGCGTGAAGCAACATATCCCATGGCGAAGTACAAATCGCCGCATCCTGGCAAACGGCATCCGATTCAGTTTTCACCGTTGACCGGCAAACTGGCATGGCCGCACATGACGCCGCATTTTGGCAAACGGGTGCCGTTTGCACGGCATCATGGCGGAGCGCCGTGGCTGGAACCGTTTCATATGGCGAATCACACGGAGAACCTTCCTTCCGAGTCGGGTAATGGAAACAATGGTCCCAACGTGGAAAGCAGCGCGCCCGCGAAACCGGGTGAGCATGGACGTTGGAGCCTTTGTCCTGGCGGTGCAGGCAGAAAACAATACAACCTGCACTTTATCAACACGCCGGTTCAGCTTTCACCCGCGATCGGTAAAACACCGGCAGTCATCGACAAATACGGTCTGATCTACGTGATTGATGAAGAAATTGCTGGCGTTAGAGCCGATCCGGCTTCTGCTTATCCGCTGGTCATCAGAGCGAATGTTTACGATTGCGTAGACGTTCTTCTGTCCAGCGAATGGGATGATGATGACTTCACCAACTTCCAGATGTCGAAAGTCAATATTCATCCGCATTTCTTCCAGTTCGACAATCAGGCGTCGGATGGTGTTATTTCCGGGTTCTCATACGATCAATCCATGAGGTCCTACAAGCAGTTCACCAAGAAGATGAAAGACGGTCACCATGTTGGAATGCCCGTTCCAATGAACGCCAAACTGCTGAAAGCGGTGAAAGCGGGTTCGGATACGGTTGAAATCCAGATGGCGAAGGGCGCGACCACTTATCATGTGGGCGCGGATATCATCGTTGGTATCGAGGTTCCTAATGGGAAAGACGCTCGCTGGATCAAGTCCATGAGCCCTGATCCCAATAAGAATCCTGCCAAGGATGGAAAATACAAGATCACATTTACCCAGGCAATGACTCATGACCATGCCGCGGGTGAGATTGTAACCACCGAGTATGTGCGCTACCGCTGGTGGGTAGACGCGGACGTCGGGCTTGTATTCTGGCATGACCACGCCTTCGGCGCGACCACGTGGCCGCACGGCGGCATCGGGTCGACCATCGTTGAACCGTGGGGATCGACCTATCATGATCCCAAGACGGGAAAAGCGATTCGCAGTGGACCTGTTGCGGATATTCACGGAACCGAGCCTTTCGCCTACGGACGAAACGGAAGTTTCCGCGAATTGGTAGCGCAGTTGCATGACACCGTGCCGCACACCGCGCAATTGGTGACGGCGGGTAATCCTCCGGGATTGTCACGAGAGAACGCCATCGCGGCGGGTCAGTCCATCTCATTTCAGATGCCTGACACCATGCTGGAAGTGGCTTTCCCTCACCTGAACGGCGGAACGCACACAACGGGAGGCGGGTTCAACTTCCGCGCGACTTCATTGTCGGCACGGTTGCGTTCCAATAAAGACGCTTCTCAATTGTTCAGCAGTAAAGTTCATGGAGATCCCTCCACCCCATTACTCAGCGCTTATGTGGGTGACAGCATCATGTTCCGGCTTCTCCATGGAATGCAGAACGAGACCCACACCTTCGTTGTTTCCGGTCATGGTTACCGCCCCGAGCGGTACGACCGGGATTCGCGAGTGACCAATACCATTCATATCGGTATTGCGGAGCGTTATGATCTGGCGACCACCGCAGGCGGCTATCAGGGCATGGCGGGAGACTACCTGTATTACGACGGCAGGACCTCCCATCTGTCTGAAGGCACCTGGGGTATCATCCGGGTTCATGACGAGTTACAAAAAGGTCTGAAAGTGTTGCCTGGCAACGAGGAGAAAGAGTTCAAGAAGAAAGTCAGAAAGACTCTTTGTCCGAAAGGCGCACCGATGAAGAACTTCAGTGTGGTCGCGATCAACAAAGAACTGAAGTTCAATCCCAACACCGAGGATGAGATTGAAGTTGATTTTGAGCGCAAACTCATCCTGGCAAACGCTGAAGGCAAAATCTTCGCGCTGGAAGGCGAAGTGAGCAAAGCGGCGGACGACGGCGTGATGCCGCATCCGTTGACCCTGCGCGCCAACATCGGCGATTGTGTCAAGGTCAAGCTGACCAACCGGATGAAAGAAGGGAACGCTTCCCTGCACGCGAACAACATCGCGTTTGATCCCAAAGATTCTCAGGGGATCAATGTGGGGAACAATCCCGGAGATCAGACGGTTGCTCCAGGCAAGTCCAAAGTGTTCACTTTCTATGCGGCCAAAGATTACAACATCAATGGCGCGTTGATCTGGGATTTTGGCAACTTGACGACCAACGTTCGGGATGGTTTGTACGGCGGCATCATCATCGGGCCTCGTGGTTCGGTGTATCGTGATCCAGAGACGGGGAAAGACATCTCCCTTGGCAACTCCTGGAAAGCGGATGTCATCATCGACAAATCGTATCCTGAGAACGCGCACCTTGAGAACTACCGCGACTTCGCGTTGTATTTCCAGGACGAGGACAACATCCTCGGAACGTCTTTCATGCCTTACCTGCAGAATGTCGCGGGTTTGACCGGCGTGAACTATCGTTTAGAACCCTGGAGCTATCGTGAAGACGAAGGTTGTGAACTTGGTAATATGTTCACTCCTTGTGTGGCCGCAGAC
>JAJDAY010000003.1 GCA_029261655.1 Nitrospinaceae bacterium
GCCAGCGTTCGTTCTGAGCCAGGATCAAACTCTCCAGTTATAAATCAGAAAATTTGATTCTGTAAAAAAATCTACTTAAAAGACCCGCAAAGTCTTTTGACACCTATTCACTTTTCAAAGAACTATTCTACAAACAAAATCAAAGGCTTGAGTCCAAACTCTTCATAAAATACAGAAGGTTAGAATCAGGGGTTTGCAAACAAACCCCACTAAAAAACCCTTATTTGGAAGCAACTACATCAACCATTAACTCGCTTCCAGATAAAGGTTTCTTTTTTTTAAATCAACAGCTTTGGTCTTCTGTGAGAGCCAATGTTTGAACAATATAGATATTCGGATCGACAATAGCAAGCGTTTTTTTAAATTATTTTCAATTCTTTGAAAAATAATTTATGACGCGTGGATGGGGCAATAAATTATATAATAAAAACAACTGGTTATCAGTTCTACAGGATCGAAAATAAAAAACCGGCCGGGGAAAGTTTCAGGATTCCCGGTCGATTAATTTTGCGGAACCATCTATCTGCAAACTTTTCAGCGTGTACAGCCGATGATAAAGCCCTTTCTTCGCCATCAATTCTGAATGGGTACCTGATTCGACGATTTCTCCCTGGTCCATAACGATTATTTTGTCGGCATTGTGTATGGTGGACAGGCGGTGGGCGATGACAAACGTGGTCCGCCCCCGCATCAACCGCTCCAGGGCTTCCTGAATCAGCAGTTCGGATTCGTTGTCCAGGGCCGAGGTGGCCTCGTCTAATATTAAGAGACGGGGGTTTTTCAGAATCGTCCGGGCGATGGCGATGCGCTGGCGTTGTCCTGCGGACAGGCGGATGCCTTTCTCGCCGACAATGGTCTGATAGCCTTCGGGGCAGTCCATGATGAAGTTGTGCGCGTTGGCGGCTTTCGCGGCACTGACAATCTCTTCCTCGGTCGCCCCCTGTCTGGCGTATTCTATGTTTTCCTTTATCGCCCCGCCGAACATGAGGGTTTCCTGCGGGACGAACCCGATCTGGCTCCAGTAGCTGTTCAAGCCGACTTCCTTTAAGGGGGTTCCGTCAATGCGGATCTCCCCTGACACGGGATCGTAAAACCGGTGCAGGAGCTGGATGAGGGTGCTCTTGCCGGCGCCGCTTGGGCCAACGAGGGCGATCACCTGTCCCGGTTCGGCCAAAAAGCTGATTCCTTTTAAAACTTCCCGGTCTTCACGGTAATGGAACCGCACCCGATCGAACTCCACTTTGCCGGTGATGGAAGGCAGGGGAGGGGCTTTCGGGTCGTCACGCACTTCCTCTTGGGTGTCGAGAATTTCAAAAATCCGTGTGCTGGCGCCAACCCCTTCCTGCAGGCGTGTGTACATTCTGGCGAAACTGCCCATCGGCCCCGCTATGATGGTGGCGTAGAGTATGAAGGCGATCAGTTCGCCGGGGCTGATGCCGCCGGTGATGACTTCGCGCCCCCCGTACCACAGAAGGATCAGCGAGGTGGTGAAGGCGATGAAGCCTATGGTCGGGCCGAAAAAGGAGGAAATGATGACGCGTTTTTTGGCGCTGTTAAAACTGTCTTCCACGGCGTCCGAAAACCGCTCGGTTTCCAGACCCGACCGGACGAAGGACTTGACCACCTGGATATTGGAAATATTTTCTTCCAGAACGGTGGTGGAGGTGGCCAGCTTGTCCTGAATTTCGGTCGAGAGCCGTTTCAGCTTTCTGCCGAAGGTTTTGGCGAATATCACCAGAACCGGGGCCAGCACCAGAATCATGAAGGTGAGTTTCCAGTTCATATATATAATGATTAATACACCGCCGAACAATCGAATGGATTGTTGAAGCGCAGTGGCGGGGATGTCTGTTATCAGGTTTTCCAGGGTGGTCACGTCGTTGGTCATGCGCGACATGATCTCGCCCGTTCTTCGTTTGGCGAAAAAACTGAGCGACAGGGTTTGCAGGTGTCCGAATATTTTTTTGCGAAAATCGGTGATGATGCGTTTTTCCGTCAGGTCGAACAAATAATTGTGCGCGGTGGAACATACCAGTTGCAGAAAAAAAAGAAGCCCGATGTTGATGGCGAGGTTGTTCAGCATGGAAAGGTCCTTCTTCACCATGACCACATCGACCAGGTCTTTTATCAGCAGAGGGACCGCGAGGTTGGTCAAAGACGCCAGGGCAAGGAACACACTGCCCACGATCAGCGCTGTTTTATAAGGTAGAAGAAGCCTCAAGAGGCGTTTGTATTTTTCCATGGTTTAGATCGTATTATTTATGGGAATACTTTCTCGGATGCGAGCGAGGTATTGTAGTATTCTTGGATGCAATAAAAAACCTTTAGTTCTTGATTTGGATAGAGAAACCGGTTCCATTAAAGGATTATTCGTGTGGATCGGGTGTTTCAATCATGTCATTGGGAGGTGACTGTTCTTGTCTTTGCCCAAAATTGCAATCCTCAGTTTAGCAGTGTTTCTGGCATGGGCTCCTGTTTTTACGTTTGCGGACGGCTCGCATTCGACCAGTTTAGGCACCGTGAACTTCCCGACATCGGGGTCCAAAGAAGCGCAGGGCTATTTTCAAAGAGGGGTCGCGGCGTTGCATTCTTTCTGGTACGAGGAGGCGTTGAATTCTTTTCGCCAGTCCACGAAGACGGTCCCCGGCTTTGTCATGGGTTATTGGGGAGAAGCGATGGCCCACAACCATCCGCTCTGGGAGCAACAGGACGCCTCGGCCGCCAGGGAAGCTCTGGCGAAGATCAAAGATATGACCCGGACGACGGCCAGGGAACGAGCTTATATTGGGGCCGTTCGGATTCTTTACGGGGAAGGGGATAAACCCTCTCGCGACGCCGCCTACTCCAGGGCCATGGAAAAGGTTCACCTCGATTATCCAGAAGATTTAGAAGCCGCGTGTTTTTACTCCCTGTCGCTTTTGGGAATGTCCCGTGACTCTGATAAAAAATTCCGCTACCGGGTCAAAGCGGGCGCGGTGGCGATGGAGGTGTTCAGCCGGAACCCCGACCACCCGTGCGCGGCGCATTACACCATTCATGCGTTTGATCACCCGGACCTTGCGGTCCTGGCCTTGCCCGCGGCACGTCGTTATGCAGAAATCGCCCCTGCCTCGCACCATGCCCAGCACATGCCCGCGCATATTTTCCTGCAAAGCGGCATGTGGCCCGAGGCCGCCCTTTCCAATGAAGCGGGTTGGAAAAACTCGGTGGATTGGGTAAAGCGCGAGGGTCTTTCCAGAGGCAAGCGGGATTACCATAGTCTGCAATGGTTGCATTACGTATATCTTCAACAAGGCCGAACCAATTTAGCGGGCGAGATTTTTAAAACCAAGCTTGAGGACATGAAGGACGAGGAAAGCGAATCCCAAACGCAAGGATCAAAAGCCAACAAGCGGGTGGGAAAATATTATGAACGCATGCTGGGGGCCGCAGTGTTTGAACGGGAGGATTGGGAATTGGCAGAGGCTCTCAAAGAGCCCGCAGGATGGAAGCCAAAGCCCTATTCAAAAGCGGCGATTCTTTTTATTCGTGGATTTTCTGCGGCGATGCTGGGCCGTCCCGAAGCCGAAACTCACCTTGCCAGCTTGCAGGCCATTCGTGAGGAAGGCTTTGGCAAAAATCACTTCAAGCGCCCGGAACAGCTGGACATCTGGAGCCTGGAGGTTCAGGCGGCTATTCAGGCAGAGCGGAAGAATTATGATGAAGCGATTACTTTGATGAAAAAAGCCATTGCATTGGAAGAGAAACTTCCTGATCCCTCCGGTCCACCACGCATAATAAAGCCCACCTATGAGTTGTTGGGGGAAATTCTTCTGCGTGCCGGAAAGCCTAAGGAAGCGGCGGAACAATTCGCTATTGCACTTTCGCGTCATCACAACCGGGCACGTTCGTTGCTGGGAGCGGCCCGAGCGGCGGCTGACAACAATGACCGGAAAGGTGCCAGGGACGGCTACTCAAAATTTCTTGCTGTCTGGTCAGAGGCGGACTCAGGTTTGCCAGAAGTGAGTGAAGCCCGGAGCTATCTGGGAAAACATAAGGCTCCGTAAAAGCAAAAATCGTGCGGGTGGATGGAAAATTTATTTGAGAGAAGTTTTTGGATACAGTGTTTACAAAATTAGGAATCATTTTTTCCGATATCAAACTCCAGCACACCGTGTTCGCCCTTCCGTTTGCCGTCATGAGCGCGTTCCTGGCGGCGGAAGGATTCCCGGAAACGGAAAAACTGCTGTGGATATTGGTGGCGATGGTGACAGCGAGAAGCTCGGCGATGGCGTTCAACCGCATTGTCGATGCCCGCTACGACGCAGCCAACCCGCGCACCGAGGGGAGGGCACTGCCCGCCGGGAAAATCGGCACCGGGGCGTATACCGGTTTTCTGGTGGCGTCATCCTTGATATTTGTTTTTTCAGCCGCCATGTTGAATCAGCTGGCTTTTTATCTTTCGCCGGTGGCATTGGCGATTGTTTTCTTTTATTCGCTCACCAAACGGTTCACCGCTTACTCGCATTTCTGGCTGGGGCTTGCGATTGCAGTTGCCCCCGTCGGCGCCTGGGTGGCGATCCGGGAAGAGATTTCCCTGCTCTCATTGGTGCTGGGTGCGGCAGTGGTGTTCTGGCTGGTGGGGTTCGACATCATATACGCCTGCCTCGATGTCGAGCCGGACAAAAAAAACAAGCTGAACTCCATTCCGCAAAAATTTGGGGTCGAGAGAGCGTTGGGTTTTGCCAAAGCCGCGCATGCGGTGATGATTTTATTTTTACTGGCGCTCGTGGTGTCGCCTCTGCTCGGCCCGTTGTATCTTGTGGCGGTGGCGATGGTGGCGGGTTTGCTTTGGTACGAACACTCGCTGGTGAGTGGGCGGGATCTGTCCAAAGTGAACGTCGCGTTTTTTAACGTCAACGGCTGGATCAGCCTGTCCCTGATGGCGCTGGTGATCGCCGATTGTGTTTGGGTTTGAGCGGGGAGGAGACCGTTATCAGGTAAATACGGTCAATTTGAAATACTATTGGAAAGTGATTGATAAGTGTCGCCACCAAAATCATTCACTCTAATTTTCTGAATTTTCAGGGTCAACATCCAAGACTAGAATGTAATACAGATAAAAAAATATAAAGAATAAACCTAAGACTGAGTAGGTTATTAGTAAATATCCTGAAATTATTTTTGCTATTTCTTCACCCCAAACAAAATGTATACCCAGATGTAAAAACGTTCCAAAAATTAAAGGAGCACCTGCTAAAGGGGGAGCATTTTGAGACAAATGATTTAAAATTTTGGAGGCTCTTTGTCTTTTTTCAATACGATTCGCAGATTTATTTATCCCGCGAGATACATATATTGTTGCGCTAGCAACAATGATCGCATTTATAATTCCGCTAGTAATAACAGCAGTGTTCGCATCCATAGTAAGAATTGTTGGTCAAAAAAATAATTTGAATTCAGTTTTTTGACGTGTTTTAAAAATAATGTCATTTTATGGTAGGTAAGGGGATGTTTGAAAGGGATATTTTTATTTTTTCAGAGAAACTTTTTTCACCGCAAAGGCGCAAAGGGCGCAGAGAAAACCTTAATAAATAGTAGAGTTTGGGTTTCTTTGCGATCTTTGCGTCTCTGCGGTAAACAACTGGTTTTGTTTTTCCATCTGTGGTTTCAAAAATTTCCTCCCCGCGTGGGCGGGGCCAGCTTGCGTCCTGAAGCGGAGATCAGGTATAATCGACACTTACTTTTCTATATAGGAATTTCCTTATGCTGTTCGAGTTTGAAGATAAAGCGTTGATCCCTCTGGAGGAGAAGGTGCGGGCTGAGGTGCGCCTGTCCTATGACGAGGGTGTGACTTTGTGGAAATCGTTTGACCTGCTGGGGGTGGGGTATCTGGCGAATATCGCGCGTGAAAGAGTCCACGGCGACAAGACCTTTTTCATCCACAACCGGCATATCAATCCGACCAATATATGTATCAACAGTTGCCGGTTCTGCGCTTTCGGCGTGAAGGCGGACGACCCTACAGCATATGAGAAGTCACTGGACGAAATTTTTTCCGACGCGGAAAAATACATGAATGGGAAGGTGAGCGAATTCCATATCGTCGGAGGCCTGCACCCGGACTGGTCGTTCCAGTATTACCTTGATTTACTGCGTGGGCTGAAAGAAAGATTCCCCGCCGTACATATTCAGGCGTTCACCGCGGTGGAAGTGCAGTACCTGGCCACGCTCGCTGGGTTGCCGCTCGGTGAAACGATGGTCCTCTTGAAGGAAGCGGGGTTGGGTTCTATTCCCGGCGGCGGCGCGGAGATATTCGCTCCGCGTGTGCGCAAGAAAATCTGCGGCGAAAAAACCACCGGCGACGATTGGCTGAGTGTCCACCGGACTGCGCACGGCGCGGGTTTGCGGACCAACGCCACGATGCTGTACGGTCACATTGAAAACGCCGAAGACCGCACCGATCATTTGATCCGCCTGCGCGAATTGCAGGATGAAACGGGAGGGTTTCTCACGTTCATTCCCCTGGCGTTTCACCCGGAGAACACGCGTCTGGATCATCTTCCTACCACGCCGGGTCAACTGGACCTGCGGGCGCTGGCAGTGTCCCGATTGATGCTGGATAATTTTCCCCACATAAAAGCGTTCTGGATCATGATAACTCCCAAAATCGCCCAGCTCTCGCAATCGTTTGGAACCGATGATATGGATGGGACGGTGGTCGAGGAGAAGATCATCCACGCGGCAGGCGCGGCCACGGACCAGATTTTCCACAAAAACTCCATCATCGAGATGATTTTTGAAGCCGGAAGAAAGCCGGTCGAGCGGGACACCCTCTACGAAGACAAGCAGGAGTGTTTCGTTTAATTTTTTTTAGCCCCTCCCGCCTGAAAGCCCCTGCAAATTCGGGGCAATTTTTGTTGATTCCCCTGCATTAAATATCCGCATTCCGACATTCAGCCCAGATCACAACAAGCCGTTTTTCAGTCTATTTCCTCTAATTTGAAATGCCGACATGAAGAATTTTCCGCCGGTTTCAGTAGGGCAACCTCCCTGAATAAGCCTGATATTCCCTTTAAAATCAAATAGATATTTTTATTGACAGTTGCGCTCTACCCGTTTACCTTTAATGTATATCATAGAAAATTTATCCGTGGAATGCGCAGGTTTTCAGTCACTGCGAGTTGATCATTGAACCCATAAATATCGGAAAAGGAAATTTTTTGCGGGTCAAGGTCCGTTGATTTTTTGAAGGAAGCTCAGGACAATTATTTTAATTAATTAGCGAATGGAGGAGAAAAAAATGTCATACGATGGAAAAAAAGTTTTGGTAGTGGATGATTCTTCGGTCATGCGGCAGATCATAAAAAAGAATTTGAAAGAACTTGGGTTTGCCGATATTTCGGACGCCGAAGACGGGGCGCAGGGTCTTAAAAAATTGGGGGAAGTTCCTTATGATTTAGTGGTGTCCGATTGGAATATGCCCAAAATGACAGGTATCGAATTTTTGAAGGCAGTGCGTGCAGACGGCGGAATGAAGGGCACAAACTTTATCATGGTCACCTCGGAAGCGGACAAAGCAAAAATTGTGGAAGCTGTTGAAGCGGGTGTGAGCCAGTATATTGTTAAACCATTCAACGCCAATCAGTTGGAAGAAAAAATCAAGGCGATTTTCAAATAATTTCTGACCCATGATTTAAAAGAAATTCAGAGATTCTTTTCATGGGAGCTTGATAAAAGCCAATTTTATCCGTTAAGGGATAGGATTGGCGGAATGCCAGTTAGAATCGACGTTATTTAATTACATTGACAGTTTCTGGATTATAATTATAATGAACTTGTTTAAATTTAATTAAATTAACCGGTTCTGACAACTGCTAACCGTTCGATATGAGGCACGAAAACTATTGAACCGAAAACTAAGGGTTAGACATGACCGCAACTAAAGTAAATGAAAAAGAGATGCCTGGGGTTATCACCAATTGCGTGAAGGATTCAGTGTCATCTATTTTTAATACGATTTTTGGAGTCGTTCCTGATTATTGCGGGGATGACGAGACAAAGGATATTGGCGACGGCGTGGTCGGAATCATTTCCTTCGTGGGTGACTCTTCTTGGATATTGATGCTGGCGTTGCCAAAAACATCAGCTGAAACATTGGCTGAAAAGTTTTGTGGTTTTAAAGTGGAATACGACAGTCCGGACATGGGGGATGTCATTGGTGAATTGGCAAATGTCATGGCTGGGGATATTGTCGCACGTATGGGGGTGGAAGGGGTGAAGGTTGCAATGTCTCTTCCGACTGTATTGCGCGGTAATAATGTCGAACCTTTCATGCCCAAGGGACTCCCCGATAAAAAGATGCATTACACCATGCTGGGTAAAGACCTCATGGTGAAAGTTGCGGTGGCGAAGCCGTCTGATCAATTGATGGGTGCAACGCCCGGTACCTGATGGTTATGTCAGGGCGGAGTTCCCCAAAAATAACGAGTTCTTACTGAAAGCTGATTGCGAGATTTTATGGACAAAAATTCGAGCCAGGATTCTGATTTGAAAAAAGACGTGGAGCCCGTTGCTCCGGACATGACACCGGATCCAATTACCACTGATCAGGCGGAGGCTGATACGGAAGTCGCTTCAGTTGATAGCGCGGAGGATATTAGCGGAATGGACTCAATCATCAATGAATTCATCGTCGAAAGTTACGAAAATCTAGACCAGCTGGATCAAGACCTTGTTGGGTTGGAGCAAAACCCAGGCGAAGTGAGTATCCTGAGCAGTATTTTTCGCACCATTCATACCATCAAGGGGACGTGCGGATTTATCGGATTTTCCAAGCTGGAATCTGTCGCTCATGTTGGCGAGAATCTTTTGAGCAAGCTGAGGGATGGAGAGCTGGTCCTGAATCCCCCGATCACCAGCGCTCTGCTTGCAATGGTAGACGCTATCCGGCAGATGCTTTCATGCGTCGAGGAAAGCCAGAATGAAGGTGATGTTGATTATTCAGAGTTGATAGAGACGTTGACCACTCTGTTGAAAGGCGAATCCTCCGAGACTGCTCCTGTAGCCGTTGAATCCTCTTCCTCAACTGAAACGGTTGAAGCAAGTGGGGAGGTCACTCCAGCCGATCAATCCGAAGAACCCCCTGTGCAAGTATTGGTCCCGGAAGCCAAGCAGGAAGAATCTCCGGCCAAATTGGCCGAGTCTGGTGGCGGTGTGGAGAAAAAGCAGGAAAACCGAAGTATGGCCGATACCAATATTCGTGTGGACGTGAAACTCCTGGATCAATTGATGAATCTGGTGGGCGAATTGGTTCTGGCTAGAAACCAGATTCTCCAGTTTGGCGATCAGAATCAAGATGCCGTTTTTTCGGCAACGACGCAACACCTCAACCTGGTGACGACGGAACTTCAGGAAGGGGTCATGAAGACCCGGATGCAACCGATCGGCAATGTCTGGAGCAAATTTCCACGCGTGGTGCGCGATCTTGCAGCGTCCTGCGGCAAAAAAATTCGCCTTGAAATGGAAGGCAAGGAAACAGAGCTGGATAAAACTCTGATAGAAGCGATTAAAGATCCGTTGACTCATATCGTCCGCAACTCCGCGGACCATGGGATTGAAACTCCTGCTGAAAGAATAGCGGCGGGAAAGCCCGAAGAAGGTATGTTGAAGCTGCGCGCATTTCATGAAGGCGGTCAGGTCAATATCGAAATAATTGACGATGGGGGTGGAATAGATCCGGAAAAAATCAAACAGAAAGCGCTTGAAAAAAATGTGATCACCCAGGAGCAGGCGGCCAGAATGAGCGATCGTGAGTTTGCCAACCTGATTTTCGCGGCGGGTTTTTCCACTGCGGCAAAGGTGACCAATGTTTCCGGTCGTGGGGTTGGCATGGATGTGGTGAAAACCAATATCGAGAAGATTGGCGGAACCGTTGATGTCCAAAGCAAGTTCAAAGAAGGAACGACACTAAAGATAAAAATTCCCCTCACTTTGGCGATCATTCCGGCTCTGACCGTTATGACGGGTGGCGATCGATATGCTATTCCTCAGGTCAACTTGCTGGAACTGGTTTTGCTGGAAGGAGAGCAGGCCGTTAAATCCGTGGAATTTATTCAGGGCGCTCCCGTCTACAGATTGAGAGGGCATCTGCTTCCTTTGATTTATTTGAACGAAGAGCTCAAGGTGAAAAAACAGGAAGAAAACGACAAGGTGAATATAGTCGTGCTTCAAGCCGATGAACGTCAATTCGGTTTGGTTGTGGAAGGGGTTCGTGATACTGAAGAAATCGTGGTCAAGCCCCTCAGCCATCAACTGAAAGGGATTTCCGCTTTTTCCGGTTCCACCATAATGGGGGACGGCAAGGTGGCGTTGATTCTCGACGTGATGGGTTTGGCGCAATCAGCTCGTGTTGTCACCCAGAACCGGGAGCGGTCGCGTCTGGAATCTTCCGACAAGGGAGATGGAAAAACAACGGACAAGCAGACTCTGCTTATTTTTGGTCTTGGAGAAAACGGGCGCATGGCCATTCCGCTTTCAATGGTGGCCCGTCTGGAGGAATTCAATCGAGCTGATATTGAAAAGTCCGGCGAGCAGGAAGTGGTGCAATACCGGGGAGAGATCATGCCGCTAATCTGTCTTTCTGAAATAATTCTTGGGGTAAAGACCAGCGCTCAAAGGGAAACCCTGCAGGCGATCGTCTACACTCAAAATGGTAGAAGCGTGGCTCTGGTGGCGGATAAAATTCTCGATATTGTAGATGAGAACATCACCGTCAAACGAGGTTCAAGCCGGAAGGGAACCCTGGGTACCGTTGTGGTTCAGGGTAAAGTCACCGATTTGCTGGATGCCGAAGCGATTGTTCGTGAAAAAGACCCCACATTTTATGATAATAAACCCCTTGTCACTGTCTGAATAGGAAATTAAATAATGACGGAAAATACGCAATTTTGTACTTTTTATCTCGGGGATCTCTTTTTCGGAGTTAAGGTTGAAAACGTTCAGGAAGTCTTCAGGTATCAAGAGATGACAAGGGTGCCGTTGGCGCCTTCGGTGGTTCGCGGGTTGATCAACCTCAGAGGGCAGATCATCACGGCCATTGATCTCAGGGCCAGGCTCTGTCTCGAGAAATTGCCGGAGGGGCAAATGCCCATGAACGTGGTCGTTCGTACGAAAGAAGGAGTTGTCAGCCTTCTGGTCGATGAAATTGCCGATGTTCTGGAAGTTTCAGAAGACAATTTTGAACGTCCGCCGGACACCATCGACAAGGTCACTAGGGAGCTGGTTTACGGTGTTTATAAACTGGAAAACAAACTTCTGCTGATTCTGGATACGGAGAAGACGGTCAATATGGGAGTGGATTCCACTACGAGCAGTATGGTTGCAGAGGTGTGAGATGGGATTCTTCGTTTGCTGTTCTAACCGATAAGTATTTTTTTACCTTCCGATATTTACAATTTTGATAATTTCCTGGCCAATCTGATTCAAAGGTAAAACCTTTTCCGCCAGACCCGCTTTCGCCACAAACCCCGGCATGCCCCAGACGACGCTGGATTTTTCATCCTGAACAATCACTCTTCCTCCCGAATTTTTGATGTATTCGCAACCCTTCAGACCGTCCTGTCCCATTCCCGTTAATATGACAGAAAGCACACTGGAGCCAAAGAGGTCGGCAACGGACCTGAAAAGGACATCCACCGCCGGACGGCAGGAATTTTCCTGCGGAGCCTGATTATTTTGAATTTTAATGCTTGTTCCATTTCTTTCCAACACCATGTGGAAATCTCCAGGGGCGATCCATGCCTTACCCGGTTCTAAAGTCTTCCCCGGGGTTCCTTCCTCAACAAGCAGGTTCGATTTTGCAGAAAGCCTTTCCGCCAGGAGCTTTGTGAAAAAGGGCGGCATGTGTTGAACCAAAACGATCGGGACGGGAAAATTTTCAGGAAAAACCGGGAATAAATCCGCCAGAGCGTTGGGACCGCCCGTGGAAACGCCAATGGCCACAATATCGATTCTGGAGTTGGAAGGCGCCACCCTTGGCGTGAAGATTTTTTTGACGATCTCTTTCGCTTTTGAAACGGGTTCCGGTTTGGTTGTGGGAGAAAGTTTCAGCCCTGCTTTTTCTGAGCAGAACATTTTGATTTTTGGTACCAGTTCCTCACGCACCCTTTGCATGGCGATGGAAACACTGCCCACATTGGCGGGTTTGGTCACGTAATCCGTGGCACCCAGAGAAAGGGCTTCCAGCGTCGCGGATCCGCCACGTTCCGTCAAGGTGCTGAACATGATTATCGGGAGGTCCGGGTATATCTTGCGAACTTCCACCAGTGTTTCCAGACCGTCCATTTCCGGCATTTCTATATCCAGAGTAAGGATGTCCGGGGTGAGTTGGGGAATTTTAGCCAGAGCGATTTTTCCATTTGCCGCGACCCCCACGACGTCGATTTCAGGGTCTACAGACAAACTGTCCGTCACAATTTTGCGGACCACGACCGAATCATCGACAACCATAACTCTGATATTTCGCATAAAATTTCCTTGGAGAGAATGGGGAGAACAAAGAAGTTTTCAGGAGTTTCTGTTAATGTGAACTCTCCAATTTGCAGTTGATAGCGTCAAACTACTGAGTAAAAAAACCTAAAAAATCAAATAGTTAAGAAAATTCGACTGACTCTAAGATATCGTAAACCGGATAATTTTACTACTTTTTTTTGAAAGGAATCTTGAGGTTTTGACCAAAGAGGTATATATGTTTGATTCTTGGAAATTGAGGATAATTATCGTCGGTGATCCATTAGTGAGGGGAATATTTTGATAAAATTGATCAATAAAAATGGAATCGAGATTCATAATTCAGCGAAGCATGTTCTGGAGGAAATCACGCGCGGCACGGGCAGTGTCATGGCCGACAAAATATCGATATTCATTGAAAATGCGGGGATTAATGAAAAATTTATTGTTGTTTCCAGAATTCCTGATTCCGGAGGCGAGGGCATGACCCGGAAATTCCCGGTCTCAAATTTCAAGGATGCCTGGGAGCTTTTTAACAGTGAGCCGTAAGTTAATTAGAAAGATTTTTTAGGAATAACGATATGAAAAACTGGTTCATGCTCACTCTTGTTGGTAAAGACCAGGCGGGCATTGTCGCTAAGATAAGCGCCGCTTTGTACCAGGAAAACTGCAATCTGGGCGAAGCTTCGATGACCCGGCTGGGCGGAAACTTTACCATCATGCTGATGGTTCAATTCGACGGTTTGACCGAAACTCTGGATCGAATTCTAAAACCTGTGAGTGATTCTCTTGACCTTCGCTACCATGTCGATTCGATAGACGGGGAACTTCATCATCACCGGGAACCCGATGTCCGAATCAGCGTTCATGGAGCAGACAAAGCCGGGATTGTAGCCGAAGTGACCCGTGTTCTTGCGGGGGCGGGCCTGGACATCCTCAATCTGGAATCCGATGTAGCCGGTACCAATGAGAATCCTTTGTATGTCATGAATATTGAGGGCGTGGCAGTGAATGGGATCCCGGCCTTGAACGAGGCGTTAAAAACGCTGGATTGCGGAGAGGATGTCGAAGTGCATCTTTCGGAAATAGACATTCTCCGGGGTTGATGTCGATGGCCGTTCTGGAAATTCTGGTTTATCCTGACCAGCGGTTGAAGCAGAAATCACAACCGGTGGCTGTCTTCGATGAATCCCTGTTGCAGTTTGTCGCCGACCTGGAGGAGACCATGCGAGCCGGACCCGGCGGAGTGGGAATCGCGGCTCCGCAGGTTGGGCGTTTTGAGCGAATTATTCTGGTGGATGTTTCCTGCAAACCCAAGATAAAAAACCACGGGCGTCTGGTCATGATCAACCCGGAAATTTCTGAACAGGAAGGCAATGTCGTGGGACGGGAGGGTTGCATGTCCGTACCTGACTTCACCGGCAATGTCGCTCGCTGGGACAGAATCAGGGTGAAGTCCTTCGATGAATTCGGCTCGGCTCGGACCCACACGATGGAAGGGTATGAGGCTCGTGCCGTCCAGCATGAAATGGATCATTTAGACGGTCTGTTGTTTCTGGATCGCCTGGTGAGCAGAAGAGGAAGTCTGTTTCCCCGCAAGGTCTATAAAAAAAATTAAATACGGGTTCCAATCAATCCTGAATAAATTCACTCCCAGACGCGCAAAATTTAGCAGCAACCCACTCTATCCCATTTTAAAGGTTTAATAATGTTTCTCAAAAAATCAAATTCTTCCAGACCGGGGAAGTGGATCATCTTAAAATTTTGTGTTTTTATCGGAGCGTTTGTATTGCCAGGGTGTTCCGGTTTGGGACCATCAACCATAAAAGGCAATAGGTATAGTTACAACACCACGCTCCAAACGTCGAATGACCAGCAGTTACTGCTGAATCTGATCCGCCTCAAATATCGGGACACGCCTTATTTTCTTGAGGTCAACAGTGTCGCGGCCCAGTTTAAATTTCGCGCCGATGCCAATGCCGACGCCACGGCTCAAAGCGGCCTCAAGACAATTTTAGGTCTTGGAGTCGGGGCCAGCGTCGAGGAAAACCCCACCGTATCTTATGCTCCCTTACAGGGAGAGCAATTCATTCAGCGGTTTCTCTCGCATATTCCTCTGCAGAATATTTTCCTGCTGACACGTTCGGGTTGGAGTTTTGAACGGATTTTACGAGTCTGCCTGGAGCGGGTTGGCAGTCTAAAAAACGCGCCCACGGCTTCTGGACCCACACCGAAAATTGCGCCAGTTTATGAAGGTTTTAAGAAAGCCGCGAATTTGATTCGTAAATTACAGTTAAAAGACGTGCACACCTTGTACCTGGAAACGCGCGGAAACACCCCGGAATTGATTTTTCAATTTGAAAAGACAGCCAGCAGTTTTTCAGAGCTTCAGCAATTAAACAAGCTGTTGGGGTTGCCTCCCGAAAATTTACGCTTTGTTCTGACCACACATCCCTCGGACGACAACCCGCAACATATTCGGGTGGAAACGCGTTCTCTCCTTGGAGTAATGTATTACCTTTCACATGGGGTTGAATCTCCTGAAGAGGATCGAGCCGGCGGGAAGGTGACTCTGACCCGCCATTCATCCGGTGAACCGTTTGACTGGGCCGTTGTGACCGGAGATATTCTTAAGATACACTCTCAATCGAGTCGACCTCAACAGGCGGCGATTTCAGTGAACTACCGGAACAGCTGGTTTTTTATAGACGATTCCGATCTCGAATCCAAATCCACCTTTTCCCTGCTGGCGCAGATTTTTTCACTTCAGTCGGGGAACGCCAAAGACATGGGTCCCCAACTGACCCTGCCTCTGGGAAATTAGTTTTGCTTTAATAGCTCAGCGGGGAGGCGGTTTGGTTTTATCCTGCGGGTGACCCGTTTCCGGCGACTGCGCCAAATGAATGGTCGAGGTGGGGAACGCTATTTCAGCCCCTTCACTTTCAATAATTTTTACTATGAGGAGCAGAATTTCCTGTTTGACCTTGTGGAAGTAAACCCAGTCCGTCGTTTTGGTAAACGTGTAGACAAAAAAATCAAGAGAGGAAGGGGCGAATGAATCGAAGTTGACGATCAATGTCTTTTGGGGGTCGATTTCAGGGTGATTCTGGAGCATCTTCTTGACATTTTGAATGATAGGATCCATCTTCGAAACATCATCGTAACGGATGCCAATGGTTTCATAGATCCTTCTGTTTTGCATCCGTGAAGGATTTTCCACTGCGATGGTCGTGAAAATCGAATTGGGAACGTAGAGCGGTCTTTTGTCGAAAGTCCTGATACAGGTCAGGCGCCAGCCGATTTTTTCGACCACACCCTCTATTTCCCGGTCGGGCGAGCGCACCCAGTCGCCGACGGCAAACGGCCGGTCCAGATAAATCGTGAGTCCGCCAAAGAAATTGGCCAGTAAATCCTTGGCCGCGAAACCGATGGCAATTCCGCCGATTCCCCCAAAAGCCAATACTCCAGAAACGCTGTATCCCAGAGTTTGCAGCGCCACCAGTGCGGCTGTGATGATGACAGATATCCGCAGCAGTTTGGAAATGGCATCGACCGTGGTGTAGTCGATTTCATGGTCGCCATCGATAAAGGTTTTTTCAATATTGTTGATCAGACGCAGAAGAATCCATGCAAGCGCGCCTACGATAATGGCGTCGCGAATGGGTTGGACGGCGCTGAATATAACGGCTTTGGTGGATTTTTGCAGGATGTCCGCGGCCAAAGCAATTCCGGCGGCCCAGATTATCAGGCTCAAGGGCTTGGAGATCGCTAAAACCAAAGCGTCGTCCCATTTGTTTTCAGTTTCTTCCAGACGCCGAAGCAGTTTTTTTAGGACTCGCCGTTGGATGAAGTCAATGACGAGAGCACCGAAAACAACGATGAATGCCTGTATCAAATAACTGCTATTTTCCATTAATAGTTTTTGCAGGACATCAAAATTTAGATCCATGATTTTTAGGATAAGGTTGGAGATGGTTGTGTGTGAGGGTCAAAAAAGCGCACTTTTAGCACCTAAGGAACAAAGGGCTACGAGCATGGCCCGTAACCCTTTGTTTTATATGGTCGGGACGAGAGGATTTGAACCTCCGACCACTTGACCCCCAGTCAAGTACGCTACCAGGCTGCGCTACGTCCCGTTTTTTTCCAATTCCTGTTTAAACCCCTTGGGCGGATCGCATAAAGTTTGCCGTCGAGTATGTTTTGCCGGGTGTGACTAGTGTTTTTCCAAAAGCGATACCCAGGAGGATTTAGATAAAAATAGTTGATCTTACCGGGGAAGTCAATAAAATAGCTTCGGTTGGTTTTCATGGAAACCGGGTTTTATGAGGTGCGCTGAATTTTCATGTTACAATTACGGAATTCGCATGTTTTCAATTGGTTGATTGATTAGCGGGTTTGGAAGTGAGAGGGGTTTTCAGTCTGGTTTTATCCTTAAAATTTAGAAGAAGGCTCATTGACATGGGTTATATTGTCAAATTTTTGCAATACTAAAACATTGAGGCGGTATGAAGGTCGTTAAAGTTAAAGAGTCGGTGGCTTTCAGCCCCGAAAAGATGAAAAAGGTCCCTCTTTTCGATACGGACAATTTCTTTTGTGATGTATATTGCTTGGAACCCGGACAGTTTCAGAAGGTCCACTCCCATGACGGGCCGGACAAGGTTTACTATGTTCTGGAGGGGAAGGGAAGGGTGACCGTCGGTTCCGAAGAACGGGAAATGATTGCCGATGAGATCACGGTCGCTCCGAGCGGTCAGGACCACGGGGTGGTCAATCATACGAATGAAAAACTGGTGATGCTGGTGTTCATGGCTCCCAAGCCGTGACAGGATCAGGATCTTTTTTTTGATCGCAGTTCTGTTTCGCAGATTTTAAGGAATTTACTTTATGATTTATCTGGTATTTCCATCCTCCTGGCATCCTTCGCAACCCTATCTGAGTCTTCCGAGCCTCAAGGCATTTCTCGCCCAAAATGGCATTCACGATGTGGTGCAACGTGACCTGGCGATAGAACTGCTGGACGATTTATGCACCTGGGAAAAAACCAAGCCTTTATACGAGCGCATTGTTCGCGAGTTGAACGAACTGCGCGCCAATCCACGCAGAAACAAATTCGAGCAGGAAAAATACGCCAAACTACTGGAAGCGGAAGAGATCATCCCCTCCCTGAAAGACCAGATAGACGGGGCGACCGCGTCCATGCGCAATAAGGAAGATTTTTACGATCTCGAACGCTATATGGAAAGCCTCAAGATCATCGACGTGTGGCTGGACAATATTTTGTCTCCCTATTTTCCTTCACAATTGACGGTCATTGGCAGTCAGTTGCGGTTCACCCCTTACTCTTCCAAAGAGATTATTGATTCGTTCAGCCGTCCCGAAGAAAACTTCTTTTACGACCTGTATGAAAAATGGTATCTGCCTTCCATTTTAGCCGAGGACATTGACATCCTGGGTATTTCCATCACCTCGGTGGAGCAGATCATTCCAGGGTTGACGCTGGCTTATATGGTCAAGAAGCATCGCAAGGACATTCACATCACCGTTGGCGGATCGGTGTTCACCAAGCTGGTGGACCGGGTGGAGAAAAACGGCTCCCCGATTTTTAAATTTGTTGACAGTTTCGTTGTGCATGAGGGGGAGACTCCCTTACTGCGTCTGGTTCAGGAACTGAGAGGCGGCAAGGATCTGTCGAAAGTACCCAATCTGGTTTATGAGGAGGAGGGTAAAGTTCAGGTCAACCGGCCCTTTGCCAAGGAAGAGTTGAACCTGCTCCCCACGCCTGATTTTGACGGTTTTCCCATGGACCTGTATTTCTCCCCGGAGCGTGTGCTTCCCATCATGGGGTCGCGCGGGTGTTATTGGGAGCGTTGCGCTTTCTGCTCGATTCCATTCGATCACATGGATTTCCATGTGCGTTATGCGGAGAATGTGGTCAACGACGTGAAGAAGCTCAAGGAAAAATACAACTGCGATTATTTCTTCTTCACAGACGAAGCGTTGCCCATCAATTTCATGAAAACCTTCGCCAGTAAAATCGTGGAGCAGGAGTTGAATATCCAGTGGACGGGCGAGCTGAAATTTGAAAAAAGCATGCTGAAAGAAAACCGCATGGAATTGCTGTACCGTTCAGGGTGTCGGAAACTGATCTTTGGATTGGAGTCTTACAACCAGCGGGTGCTTGATTCGATGAAAAAAGGCGTCGAGTTAGAGGTGGTCGACAAGACCACTGAGGAATGTCTGCGCATCGGCATTGCCATGCATTTTTATCTGATTTGCGGCTTCCCCACAGAAACCCGCGAGGAGGTCATGGATTCGGTCAACTTTGTTCTGGACAATCAGCGCCTGCTCGACTCTCCAGGGTTTTCGTGCATCGCTTCGCAGTTTGATCTGGAGAAAGGCACGCCGCTTGAAAAGAATCCGGCGGAATGGCATATCACTAAAATCTACACACCTCCCGAGCAGGACTTGAGCCTGGGATATTCTTATGAAGGAACGGTCGGGATGACGGCAGAACAGGCGACGGAGGTTTATCAGGAGATCGTCGAAAAACTGGGACGCGAGGTGATGACTTTTCCCGACAACTACTCTCTGTCCGATGGCTTGCTCTATCTTGGGCATCATCAGCGAGAGGACATCCTCGAACGTCTCAACGTATTGGCTCCCGCCTAGAAATACTTCGACCCCAAAAAACTGTAAACCTCCTAATGCCCGTGGGACCCATCCGGTCCATGCGCGTGACCATGCGCCAGCTCATCTTTTGTGGCTTCCCGGATGGAAACGATTTCGACATTAAAATAAAGTGTCTGGCCCGCAAGCGGATGGTTGCCGTCAATTTTGACATGGTCGTCTTCGACTTCCATGACCTGGAAGGTGTGATCATGTTCGCCGCCGGTGTTGGCTTTGAATTGCATTCCAGGTTTGATCTCGGTATCGGCTGGAAACTGCTTGCGCTCTACTTTTAATTTTAATTCGGGGTTGAACTCTCCATAGCCGTCCTTAGGACCGATGGTGACATCTTTTTTATCGCCCACGGCCAGTCCTTCCAGAGCCTTTTCCAGTCCAGGTACAATTTGTCCCGCGCCATGAAGGAAGGTGAGAGGCTTGTTGGCATCGGTACTGCCCAATTCTTCTCCGTCAGAATTTTTCAGGTTGTAACTCATGCTGACGACCGCGTCTTTCTTAATCATTGGAATTCCTCACTTATTTGGATATTTTATGAATTTTGTGAATAAACACTAACATTTCTATTGTTTTGAATAAACCCCTATTTCCACTTGGCGGTGGGAGATAAGGCCCCCATCCTTAAAGTTCCCATTCTCAGGGCGGCAAGAATCTCAAGAGAAGGCAGAAAATGCAGTGTGGGAGCTATTTTAAGGTCCCGCAGGGTTTTGGAGGAGTCTGATGACTGGATTGAAGACAGAATTTTCTGGAACGGGTCCACGCGATTGCTCAATGCCAGTAAATAGTGCCCGTGTTGATCTTCATTTTGGTAGGAATAAAGATGAGAGATCAAGTCAGGCTCATATCCGGCGAGCGAAAAAAGTTCCTTTTCCAAACCTGGGTTCAAATTTTCCTGCTCGGTTTGGGGTCGCTCAGGATTTGTCTGGAGGTCGGGGGCCAAACCCAGAGTGAACAGAAAACTGCTCTGGGCAAATTCCGGAAATTTATCGTTGACCAAAACCGAGGCAGTGGTTTTTTCATTTTCAACGGAGCCTGGGTCTTGTGGGTCCTGAACCTGGTTTGCCAGAACCATACTGTCCACCCGGGCGATATTTTTCAGGTGGGTCTGGCTTTCTTCGGCAAGATGGAGGAGAAGATCGGAGTCCGATGAGAAAAAACAAAAGGTGAGATCCGAACCCTCTGTTTCATCATCGTCTTCAATTTCCTCGTCTTCTTCGTCAAAATCCAGCGGACGAAAACCGGGCGGCATGTTCCCCTGCCAGATAAAATTCCACAATAATGAGCCGAACCCAATGGAGTAAAGCAAATCCGAATTGGAGGCCGACGCCTGGATTTCATTGACCAGACCCGGAACATTGGCCGCGATGTGACCAATGCTCATGGCCTTCAGAGGGAGATCTTCAACCCCGAATGAAAGGATCAATACGTTCTTTGGGGGCAGGGGAGTGATCCCTGTTTGGGCACGAGGCATGCGAAAATTTCAAGATCAGGTTCAGGTAGAAAACAAATATCCCCCACCGGCCCTTAAACAAAAGAGGACCTGTAGGGGGAAATCGAACTCCTAATATATCCTGAATTTCCTTGAGACGCGAACCAATTAGCGCGAAAATGCCCTGTTTGGCCTATTTTAGTATCCGCTAGAGCCTTCTCTCCTATTATTTTCATAGCCCGATTTCTTTTTCTCATAAGATGAAGAATCCGTATTCTGGGTGCTTGAACAACCTCCAAGAGCCAGGGGCGCGAGAAATATCGTTATCATTGTAATCATAATCAGATGCTTCATTTTTAACCTTCCTTTCGTTTGAGTGAGCCTAAATGTTACTTCCTTCCAGAAAATAGAGAAAGTAATTAAATGTCGTCTTTATCACACTTTACTTACAGTCACCCCGCGTTTTTAATACGATTTATTAAGAGGGAAGCAAAAAATGTGGCGCCAAAGGTGCAAACAAGGGTCGCGCCTGTGGGTTGATCCAGATGATATGAAAGAAGCAGTCCAGTAAGGCTGGCCAATATGCCGATGATCGAACCTGTAATAAACTGTTTGACCATGGATTGAGAAAAGAGCGCTCCGCAAACGGCGGGGACAATGAGGAAAGTGAAGATCAAAAACACTCCCGCAGTACGGACGGAAAAAATGATGACCCATCCTAAAGTGGTGTAAAACAGAAAATCCGAAGCCCAGGAGTGAGAATTGCCATCAAGGGGATTTTTATAGGTCAGGGATTGTTCAAATATTTTTTTCCTTACCATCCAGTGCAGTCCACCGACGCTCAGGATCACCAGGAAAATGATCAAAACCCCGGTCCAGCTGATCCAAAGGATGGAGCCATTTAAAAGACTTTTCAAATGCTCCGCACCATGCGGCATTTGGCTCGCTAAAAGTAGCGCAACCGATGCGCCAACGACGTAGACGATTCCTATCACTGCTTCCTGCGGAATGTTGGTGTTGAGCGATCGGGTGGATGAAAAAAATGCCGCCCCGGCCACAATGAACAGGAACGAAAGGGCTAATGACCCTGGTGAATCAAGTTCGAGATGAAAGAAGAATGCGACGGTGGTTCCAAGGGCGGCAAGCTGGGCGAGAGAAAGGTCGATGAAAATGATTTCTCTTTTAAGAACGTGGCAACCGAAATAGGTATAAACCAGAGTTAGCAGAATACAAGCGACAATTGGCGCTCCCATGAATGTGATGAATTCACTCATTTTCAGGTATTTCTCTTTGATTATTATTTTCCGGCCAACATCACCGCTGACCCTATCACAAGACCAATGATAAGATTGATGGATTTAATCCCGATAAAAGCTCTTCTGGAATAGGAAAGCAAAGGAAGCAGGCCATGCCCGTCCTGAACAATTGAATTAGCCAATAGTACACTGAATGGAATCAGGTCCTTCACATATAATGTGGTAAAAATATAGTGAGGGCCGGACTCCGGAATTAACCCGACAACCGAAGCTGTGATCATGGTGGCCCATTGATTTTCTAGCAACATTTCTTCCAGAAAAACGTTGTGTGAAAGAAAGAATAGAGCACCCAAAGCGCTGAATGTCCATAGAAAGATCTTTAAAGATTGTTTTTGAAGCACACCTTTCCAGAAATAATTCTTTAACAAATGATCCGGAACAGTGGCGATAATATAAAACGTTAAAAAGGTAATAAGAAGCAACGTAATACGGGCTCCACCCCAGGAATCTGGGCCGATGATTCCAAAAATATGAAAATACAAAAGAACCGCGACAAGAAAACTGAGCATCCCCCGCGTCGGAGAACACTTTTTCCATTGCTCTAAAACTGTTTCTACAGCAGGAAAGCATTCGCACTTGCCTGCATTGTGAAACTCCTCTCCAGGGCAAAGGGTGTTCAAAGGGCGGTGTTGTTTGCCCATAAAAGCATCAGTCAGCGCACCTCCCACAACGCCTAAAATGAATAATAAAACTATTATGAGCAATGCATCTTGGGGAATCAGAGACAACATGGCAAACGATTCGTCTCCACTCGTTGCGATCATTGCCGATACTACAGCCCCGAAGGAAATCATGCGATGGGTGTACATGGACACAATGGCGAAAGATCCGAGACATCCTGGAACAGTTCCCAGGAGAGCGGCAAAAAAATACTGACCAAACTGGTGTTGGCTCAACTGATTTTGCCACTTCCCTTGGGAAAATACATTGATGTATTCGATAACGATCATCATCGTCAGGATAAATCCGGTGATTGTTATCGTTTCTTTGGTTACTTCTAACAGGGGATACCACCTCCTTAGAATTTGTGAAAAACTACCCAAACATTTAATGAAAATTCAATGTGAAAATCTAAATTTTAGAAAATGTGTTTTCCAGTTTGTTAATCAGGATGTCAAATAAAGCGATGTAATCTCCCGCATCTTCCACGCCTCCAACAGATACCGGCAGGACCACTACCTCGCCATTTGTTTTGCCTGCCAACAGGTTGGAATATTCCTTTTCAAAGTAATTGGCTTGCAGGATGATTTTTATGTTTGTCTGTTTCATTATTGTGGCGAGTTCAGAAAGGTGCCTTCCACTTGCAGGTATTCCCGGTCTGTTTTCGATGGTACCTGCGGACTCAATAGACAGGAAACGTAATAGATAACTCCAGCTTGCATGATAAGTTATTACCTTCATACCTTGGAATTTCTCCATTCTTGTTTTCCATGCCATAATTTTGTCTTTCAGGCGTTTGCTGAAATTTTCAAGATTGGTCTTGTAAGCACTGGCGTTGGCTGGGTCCAACTGGGTCAGCCGATCGGAAATAATGTCAGCCATTAAAAGACCATTTCCAGGGTCGAGATGATAATGTGGATTGCCCAGTGGATGCACGTCACCCATAGACCGGTCCACTTCTCCCACTGGAATTTCCATTGGGGTGATAACACTGGAAACATCCAGGTGGCCTGATCGTCCGGGCAGGACATTTTTATTTCTCCCTCCCTGGATCAACATGGGAAGCCATCCCACTTCCAGTTCCAAACCCTGATAAACCAGTAAGTCGGCGCGGTTGACTTTCAACATGAAACTTGGTTTGGCCTCAATGACATGAGGATCCTGATAACCCTTGGCGATCACATTGACTTTAACCAGGGGGCCACCCACTTCCTTGACGATGGATGCGATGTCCTGGGTTGTTGCGACAACGTTGATGGTCGCCAGGGCAATGCTCGGGTATAAAAAACAAAATACGGTAATGATAAATTTTATAGATCTTAAAGGTTTCATAGTTTTACCTTATTGAAAATTGTTTTATCCACTTACGCTTTTCTAATACTTGTGTGCGGGATGGGACCCGAAAGTGAAATTAAGTTGCAGAAGTACCTGATGTTCATTTTCGGCTGCGGATTGATCTAGAAAATTATATTGCAAACGAAGTGCGGAAAACTCGCTCGGTGCAAAAGCCACAAGAGCCGCGTAGCGATTTTTATCCTGAGCGACTTCACCTCCACCTCCCACGGTATCGCGAGGTATGGTGAAAAAGTCGTATCGTCCCTGAGCCCACCAGCGACGGGCAAATTGATACTGAACGAGTGAATAGAATCCTTTTTTATCCACATCGCGGGATGACTGGATGAACTCGGTTTGCCATATCAATGTTCGGTACAGCTCTCGGCCAGACGGTTTCCATTTGAAAGTTAAATCAGCGCCGAACAGTTTTGTGGAGTTATAAGCGCCGTTCACGAGATCATTGCGACCGTAGGCAAAAGATCCCCCCAGTTCGGCGGTCAACTCATCAGTGAGCTCAACAAGGTTTTTCAAATGGATCATGTAAAGAAAATCATCATTGAGAGGACCGTTAAAAAGATCATTTTCTCCTTCAAGCATTAGAAGGTCGATCTCAGAAAACCAGGGCGTTGGCAATAGCAATGCCGCGCCGACACCGACTTCATTGATTCCTTCTTCACCGAGTATTTCTTCATTAATCAGAGGAGCGTCAATGAATGGGAACGCGTGTGTGTGCAATTGATTATGTTTGCCAAAGGGTGTGAAGAACTTTCCGATTCTAAATGACAAATTGTTCGTTGCAAGTAGTGAGGCGATGATTTCCTCAATCTCAACTTCGTCTCCTTCAAAAGCTATTGTGAGATCGCCGTGAAGATACGAGTCGATGTTTGCGGTGAATCGTAACTCAACTTCCTGAATTTTCATTCCGGTTTTTACTTCCCGGGAACTATCATCCCTTCCTTGATCGGTATAGGTTCCCAATAGCAATCCATTGACACTGATAGCCGGGTTGAAGGTGCGGGAAACTCCTGTTGCCGTGGACGAACTTGAAGACAGTCCACGGGAGAATTGTGTCGAAGATGAATTTCGTGATTTTTCCGATTCCAGTTCCTCCACTCGATTTTCGAGTTTATCGATGCGATTTTGAAAATATTGTTTCTCTTCGGCATAGGCATTTGAACAAATCAGCGCGTAAGCCAATACCAAGAGGAGTACTTTTAAGGATTTCATAAAACTCTCCATACAGAAGACCCCGGGAGAACGCACCTTTCCCAAGGTGAGAACTGAAAGGTCTTCAAAAATTAATAATTAGTAATTTTCTAGTGAGTGTTTACGAAGGGGACGGAGGACCGCGATTGGATGGCTTGCTGATAAGAAGTTTGTCAAAGCTTTCGGCAGGAATTAGCTGAAAAGATTGAAAAAGAGTGGGTATTTCAATCCTTAAGGTATCTGGTTCGCTCGTGTGATTGGATTGGCTCCAGTGACAGGAAAAGCAATCATCATGTGCCGAGCTATAATCCAGCTCATGCGCATGGAGAACGGTGGAAAACCCTGTCATGATCCCAAAACTGACTAGAAGGAGCAGAACTCCCAATTTGGGAAGATGGTGTTTAAATTTATTAGCCAAAATAAGCATATCAGTATGAGTGAAAGACTTTAGCTCTGAATTTATAGAAAAATAGAAAACGGTATCAATATAATCGAGAGCAGAAATATTCTGTTCTCAATTTAGAGATATCCCGAAAAATTATCCGTGCAGAAGACGACAGCAGAACGTACCCGTGTAGACGAGAGAACCTAGGGTCTTCAAAATTAAAGTTTATTGGATGATTTGGATCGTGTACTTATGAAAGGGGCGGGGGACCGCGATTGGATGGCTTGCTAATAAGGTGCTTGTCGATGGCTTCGACAGGAATTAGCTGAAAAGATTGTAAGAGGAAAGGGGTTTCAGCCTCAACGGCGTCAGAGGTGTCGGTTTTGTTGGACTGGCTCCAGTGGCAGGGAGCGCAATCGTCATGGGCCTCACTGAAATCCAACTCATGAGCATGGAGAACGGTGGAAAACCCCGTCATGACCCCAAAGCTCATTAAAAGGAGTAAGACCCCCAGCTTGGGTAGAGACGATTTAAAATTTTTTGACAAAAAAGACATGGTCTACAAATAACTGAACTAAAAGTCTAAGTCAACCAGAAAATTGCAAACGGGATGGAGAAAGTCAGGAGCATTAAAATTCCGTTGGCAATTTGCAGAAGCACCAGCGTGTCAGTGATCGGCGCTAAGATAATTTCCACGCCCACCCTGCGGACGGCGTGTTCGATGTCGCTTGAGGTGATCTGGTCCGAAGGGTTCCTTAACAACTCCTCCGCCACACTGTCCAGGAACAAAATTTTCAACGCCTTGAGAATGATCCAGAAAATGATGCTGGAGATCCAGCCGGTGACGCCCTTCAAGCGTAGTTTGTTTTGAAAATCTTTTCCGATATTATCAAATTGCTTCTCCATTTCCTCCCTGGGGGTGTTTTTGTTGAACCTGGGAATCCTGACGATGACTTCCCGTGTGAATAGATCCAGCAGATCATGCAATCCGTGAACCGCCTCAATAAACTTTTTTTCCATGATCTTGGCCAGAGCAAAGAACAGAGCGTGTAAAACTCCAAACCCGCCGTACCACAGTAAACTGGACAGCAGAACCAGGGTTTTAATCCACCCATCCCAATCCAGTTCTTCAATCATTGTTAACTTGAATGCGAACAAAGTGATGATGCCCACAACCAGTCCCGCGAGGCTATAAAGAAAGAGTCTTTTAAACGTACCGAGGAACAGGTCGCTAAAAAAACGTTGCCAGTATTGGAAGATTTGAGGTTTTTCCATCATCGTTTGGCGGGTCTACCGCGGGGGAGTGTCCGATATATTGTTAGAGTCAATTTTTACGGTGAGGATCAAGTCGCCGTGCGCTCCGTTCTTCGTGTTTCCTTTGCCCGCGATCCGCAGTTTCCCATTGGCCGGAAATTTTTCAGGAACGCGCACCACGATCTGCTCAGTTTCGTCGCCGGCTTTATAGGACAATTTTTTTCGTGTCCCCGTCAGGGCTTCTACGGGGGGCAGGGTGATGGAAAGATGGATGTCCAACGGATTAGCTTGAGGCGGAGCAACTACGCGCATGCCCTTTTTGAAAACTCCCTTAATGGAGTCCACCATGTCAGGCGACGTTTTGTTTTTACCGTCCGGGGAAGGAGGGTTTTGCGCTTTGCGTATATTGTTGTAAGCAATGAATGACGAACCGACCATCTGCGCGATTTTTATTCCATAACCAATCTTTCCGATCGGGCCGGGTATCATCCTTAAAATACGGGACAGGCCGCCAATGGCGCCGCCGAATAGCATGGATTGAAAAAAAGTGTTGCCCGACCGCATCCCGGACCGGCTGAACTCCCGGTTCAACTCTTCAAAAACATCGTTCCCAAACCCATTCTTAAACATGTTTTCAAAGATATCCTGCTGGGAATAGTTGAACGGATTTTGTCCTCCCGGCCCTGAGGAACGTCTGCCGGCTCGATAGAGATCGTACTCCTTCCTTTTGGCAGGGTCGATCAGGACGCCGTAAGCTTCGGTGATCTCCTTGAACTTTTCTTCGCTTTTTGGGTTGTCGGGATGATGGTCAGGGTGGTATTTAAGCGCCAATCGGCGGAAAGCTTTCTTGATCTCCTGTCCCGTGGCCGAACCCGGAACTTCGAGAATCTTGTAATAATCTTTTGGCGGCGCGCTACGGGGGTTCATAACTACTATCGTATCTCAAAATTGCTCCTCACATCCCATATTTTTGCGGATATATGGATTCCGACTTTTCCGGGCCTTCCAGCCGGATCGTCGCATTTTTTAGAGCGAGGAGATAGGCTTTATCGGTGTGGAGCCGCTGTTTGAGATTCTCAAAATGAACTACGATGGGGACAGGGTCGTCTTTATTTTCGGGTTGGTGTTCCTGTGGGGAGATGATGAAATCCGCACTGGCCAGAACATCCCTGTATTTGCGTTTCATATTCATCTGATAGGCGAGGTAGCCTGTCAATACTTCGCCTCCCTTATAAGGTTCCAGGTTCATTACCCGGATATGGTCTGGAATATACACGGTAGCGAAATAATCCTCTCCCAGGGAGTGATGCACCGTGGTTTTGACATTCAGGATATCAGTCGTTTTGTTGACCGGTTTCAGCTTGATTTCAACGATATAGGTCCGGTCGTGGAAATTCAGGTTTTCCAGAAAAACGATCCCGTAGAGGATGTTGAATTTGAATTGTAAAAAGATGCCCAGACAAATCCAGCCGAAAATTTTGAAGTAACGCTTCATTTCAACCGTCTTCCCATAGCTACTTAGTTAAAAATAAAGAGTTGAATGGATTTTTACGCGAACCCTTTGATGTCATGCGGCTTGGAAATTTATCAACACCCGCTTCGGAATGCCTATTATTAAACAAAAACCCAGGCAATGCAACCGAAGAGGAAAAACCGGATTACTACATACAACGTAAAGGGAGAAAGTCATAAAATAATAGATAGTTTCTTATTAAATTAGCATAATTTTAATAAAAACATATAAATATAGTTGCAATGACAATCTAATTAATTATAATATAATGTGTATGTAATTTTTAGTGGCTGAGGTCAGTTTTGTGTGGAAATTCGCATAGTTTATTTTTGCATTCTGGAGATTCGTTTCATTCCATCAATCAATGGCAAGTAAAAGTGCCGACTACAGAGAATAGGGCCAACCTGTTTCTGATTTTAATGGGTGGATTGGGATTTCAGAGTTCCATTTTTATAGAGGATGTGAAGGAACCGATTTATTTTTAATTTGGTGTGTTTTTGACGCAGGGTAGGAATCAATTTCCCAAGCTAATGGAATTAATCCAAGCTCAGGGTATTAATCCAAGCTCAGGGTATTAACCCAAGCTCAGGATTTCATAGGACGTTAATAAGGAGGGAATAATGCGAGAGGACTTTTTAAAAAAACACATGGCGAAAATGATGTTTTCGGTCGTGGGAATCCTGGCCCTCAGCATTGTGGGGCTTATTATTTATATTTCCAACTCCAGTCTTGGCAATACCGTTGAGGCGAGTAAGCTCAACGCCCTGTCTATCATTGATCAATTCAAAACTCTGCGCGGTTATTACGTCAAAAGCGTTATCAAAAAAGTAAAAGGTAATGACACCGGCCTGAAAATCTCCTACGATCATAAAACCATGGACGACGCCATTCCTCTCCCGGCGACGTTGATTCATGACATGAGTGAGTTATTGGGCGAAAAGGGAAAAGAAAATATCAAATTGAAACTCTACAGTGACTTCCCCTTTCCAAATCGTAAGGACAGAAAACTGGACAGTTTTGGCCAGGAAGCCCTCGCATTTTTTAAAGCCTCTCCCGACCAGTCCTATGTGAAACAAGATACCATGGGTGGCCAGGAAGTCGTCCGTGTCGCGGTTGCGGATAAAATGGTCGCTCAGGCTTGCGTCAATTGTCACAATAGTCGTGCGGACACCCCGAAAAACGATTGGAAGCTCAATGACGTGCGTGGGGTTCTCGAGGTCATTTCTCCCATCGACACTCAACTGGCTGCAAACAGTTCCATGTTGACCAGTGTCATTGGTATCACCACATTCAGTTTGATCCTGGTGGCCCTGATGGTTGCGGGAGTGATGATGTTCCTTCGTTCGATGAAAAAATCGGAAACTGAAACCGCCAAAATAGTTTCGATGATGGAAAATACTCCGCAGGGAACCATGTTTGCGGACAAGGATTGGAAGATTCAGTATCTGAATGAGGAATCGAAAAGTATAATGAAAAAGATTGAAAAATTTCTGCCGGTGGGCATTGACAATGTGATTGGGCAATCCATCGACATATTTCACAAGAATCCGGATCACCAGCGAAAAATTGTTTCCAATCCAAAAAATTTGCCTGTCAAAACATTGATATCAGTGGGCCCGGAAAAGGTAAATCTTATTATCAGTGCCGTTTACGATCAGAATAATGAATACCTTGGACCCATGGTTGCCTGGGAAATTGTGACCGAAAAAATAGAAGCGGAAGACCGGATGTCCCGTGTAGCGGGTATGGTGGAAAACAACCCTGGATACATGATGTTCGCGGACAAGGATTGGCGGATCCAATATGTCAACCCGGCGGCGAAGAAACTTCTTTCCGAACATAGTCAGAATCTTTCGGTTTCGGTAGAGGAGCTTGTTGGTCAGCCCGTGGATGTTTTTTGTAGTATTTCCGAGGCCAGGCGACAAGATTCTACAAATGCCAACACACCGCCCTATCAGGAAATGTTCTCTTTTGGTGATGAGACATTTGAGGTCATGGTCGCGGGAATTTTCGGTAAGGAAGGTGATTTTATGGGTCCGTTGCTTTCCTGGCAGGTGGTCACAGAAAAAATCGCCAGTGAGAAAAAGGCTAAGGAAATGACCGAGCGCGATCAACGCCAGGCAAAGGAATTAAAGGAGAAGGTGGACAGCATGCTGAGTGTGGTGAGCGCCGCCTCCAAGGGGGATCTGACTCAGGAGATCACCGTGAAAGGAGACGATGCCATTGGGAAAATGGGCGAAGGGTTATCGCAATTCTTCAAGGACCTCAGGAATAGTATCTCCGAGATTGCGGGCACAGCGCAGACCCTCAGCAGTTCTTCTGAAGAATTGACCTCGGTGAGCC
>JAJDAY010000004.1 GCA_029261655.1 Nitrospinaceae bacterium
GAAAGTCATCACGTCCATTGCGGAGCAGACCAACCTGTTGGCTTTGAACGCCACGATTGAGGCGGCGCGCGCAGGTGAAGCCGGAAAAGGTTTTGCCGTTGTCGCCAACGAAGTCAAGGAACTGGCGAACCAGACCGCCAAAGCGACCGAGGAGATCAGCGAGAAAATAGAAGCCATTCAAAGCGATACCCAAAGCTCGGTCGATGCGATTGGCGAGATCACCTCGGTAATTAATCAGATCAATGATATTTCCAATACCATCGCCAGTGCTGTAGAAGAGCAGACAGCGACGACGGCAAAGATCGGACGCAACGTTGAAGAGACCGCGAAAGGGAGCACCGAGATCAGTGAAAATATTTCCGGTGTGGCTCAGGCGGCTAAAGAGACTTCGTCCGGGGTCGGCCAAACACAAGAGGCGGCCACGGAACTGTCGCGAATGGCTACGAACCTGCAAAATCTTGTCAATCGTTTTACCTACTGATATCAATGAAATGATTGATTAGCTCAATACCATTCAAAGCCGTCCACCTGTTTGGGTGGGCGGCTTTTTATTTTCCGAATGCCGATACCAGTTGTTCCTATTAGGATTATTAACCAGACTCGTATAAAATATTCCGTTTCAATTGGAATAGAGGAAATTTTGAAACTCGACCGGGGTTATTTGATTGTGTTTGAGGGCATTGACGGCACGGGTAAAAGCACCCATTGCCGACTGCTTGGGGACTATTTGGAATCAAAAGGAGTGCGGGTTCGGAGACTTTTTGAGCCCACAAAGGGAAAGTGGGGGTTGAAAATCCGAAAAATCCTGAAGGAGGGAAGGGGAGACGTCAGCCCCGATGAGGAATTGTCCTGGTTCATGAATGACCGCAGAGAGGATGTTGAAAATAATATCAAACCCGGTTTGGAAAATAACGAGGTCGTGATACTGGATCGCTATTATTATTCCACGGCGGCTTACCAGGGAGCGCTGGGGTTGGACCCCGAATGGATTTGCCGGGAGAACGAAGCCTTTGCACCCCAACCAGATATTGTGTTCCTGTTCACCACCAGGCCGGAAGAATGCTTGGAGAGAATTCAAAAATCCCGAACGGAGCAAAGTTCTTTTGAAATGTTGGATTACCTGCAAAAAGTTCAACATATTTTTGAGTCCTTTTCAGACCCTTTCATCTGCCGTATTGATACAACGCCCCCTCCCGACGCAGTTCATAAAAAACTACGCGGTAAAGTGGATGCGCTGATAAATAGACAGGATTCGTGATGAAACGATTTGTGTTGTGTGTAACCGGGGCGAGTGGGGTGTGTTATGCGAAGCGCCTGTTCGATTGTCTGAAATCGAATGCGGAACTGCATGTCATCGTGTCCGAGCGTGGAGCGGAATTATTGAACCTGGAACTGGGTTTGAAAGCTTCCTACTTTACTGGCGAAAATGTCACCGCCTACAAAAATTCCCGCATCAATACTTCGGTTGCCAGTGGTTCTTTCCCGGTAGACGCCGTGATAGTTATTCCAGCCAGTATGGGCACAATAGGTAGAATAGCGTCCGGCGTATCAGAAACCCTCATAGAACGGGTGGCGGACGTCACCCTCAAGGAAAAAAGAAAATTGATCGTTGTGCCCAGAGAAACTCCTTTCAGCACGATTCACTTAAAAAATCTCATCACTCTCGATCAGGCCGGAGCGTTGATCATGCCAGCGTCACCGGGTTTTTATCAGGAACAAAAGTCGATGGATGATCTGATAGACTTCATGGTAGCCAGAATCATGGATCAAATCGGGGTGGCTCAGGAGTTGATGCCTCCCTATAAATCATAAGAAATCACCTGAAATGATTTATCTAGATAACGCGGCGACCACTCCCATGGACCCAGAGGTGATTGAAGTTGTTGAAGAGTCCATGCGGCGAGACATCGCCAATTCAGGCGCGGTTTACAAAATCGGCCTCGATGCAAAAAAACGCATTGAAAAGGCCGAAGAAGAAATTGCCTCCGCCTTGAACATACCTTCCACTCACAGCCTGATATTTACCAGCGGCGGCAGTGAGGCGAACAATCTTTTCATCAAAGGGATTTGTTTTCCTGATAAAAAGACGGCTTTTCTTGGGCTGGAACATCCAAGCGTCACTGCCACACTGAATTATTTTTCGCAATTTGGCAATGAACCGTTGAGCTTGCTGGGGTTTCAGAAAGAGGGTCGGCTCGATCTGTCAGAGGCCGTCCCTGTGCTCAATAAAAACCGTGTCCGTTTACTTTGCCTGTCGCATGTGAATAACGAATTGGGGACCGTCAATGATCCATTGTTAGTTGCATCAGCGATCAAAGCAGGCTCCCCACAAACCAGAATATTTCTGGATGGAGTTCAAGCCGTTGGAAAACTTTTTATTTCTTCAGGCACCTGGTCCGGGCTGGCAGGTTATTCAATTTCCGGTCATAAAATTTACGGACCCAAAGGAATCGGTTTATTGATCTATGATTCCCGTTTAAAATTGGCTCCCCAGATTCACGGCGGAAAACAACAACATGGTGTTCGATCGGGTACGTTGCCGACTCCGCTAATTCTGGGGCTGGCAAAATCCATTCGGTTGGCCGTGGAACGGACGGAGGAAACGCAAACTCATTTGAAAAAATTATTTCACCATCTCATTGAAGGTTTGAAAAGTTTATCCAGTCGATTGCCGACATTCAATTTAAAATTCAACTCCCTGACAACGGACGATGTGAGCCTTCAATCTCCGGCAATCGTCAATTTTAGTTTTGCCCCTGTTGAAGGTGAAGTGCTTTTGCATCATCTGGAAGAACAAAATATTTTTGTAGGTCTGGGAAGCGCATGCAGTGCGCACTCTAAAGAACCCTCTAAAATTCTCACCGGAATCGGACGGACGGTGGAAGAATCCCGGTGCAGTTTGAGAATTTCTTTGGGTCGTCAGAATACTATAAATGAGATAGACCGGTTTCTCGAAGAGTTCGCCAAGGCTTACGAAAACCTGTATCCCGCTTTTAAAGGAAAAGGCACATTAGACTGATGACCGAATTAAGAACCCTCCTGATACGATATGATGAAATTGGCCTGAAAGGGCGCAATAGAAAATTCTTTGAGAACTGCCTTTATAATAATATCAAACAAGTACTCAGTGGCCTGGACGACGTTCGTTTTCGTATTCCCCGAGGCAGGATCATGGTTGATACGCCATCGTCGCTGGCTGATGAATGCGCCAGGCGTCTGGCATTTGTCCCCGGTATCGCTTCTTTCAGCATTGGTTATCCGGTGAATCCTGACTTTGAGGAAATGGCGGCGCTGGGCATAAAGTTGGTTGAGCCAAGTCTTCGCGCTGAGGGTGAGTTGAAATTTTGTGTTCGTACCCAAAGAACCGACAAAAATTTTCATAAAACATCGCCGGAAATTAATTTTGAAGTGGGTTCACGAATCATGACGGCATTGTCAGAACGTGGATTGGTGGTCAATATCAAGCAAGCGGAAGTTGTGATTGAAATTGAGATTGGCCGCGGAGAAACGGTTTTGTTCGACCATCGAACCCCTGGGATCCGGGGGTTGCCCGTGGGTTGTTCCGGGAATGTGTTGAGCCTTCTCTCAGGCGGGATCGACAGCCCGGTCGCTTCATTTTATATGATGCGCCGGGGATGCAGGGTGCATTTTATTTTTTTTGATAACCAGCCATTTCTGGGCAGGGGAGGGTTGGATAAGGTTCTTAAACTTTCCAGGATTCTTAACCGCTACCAGTCCAGGGGAAGAGTTTATGTGGTTCCCTTTCAGGATATTCAGGTGGCCATTCGCGATCATTGCACCCCTGAGAACAGAGTGGTGTTGTACCGTCGCATGATGTACCGCATCGGACAAAAGATGGCACAAAAAATCAAGTGTCTGGCACTGGTGACCGGAGAATCTCTGGGGCAGGTGGCCTCCCAGACGCTGGAAAATCTGGCGGCGGTTTCCTGCGTCGTGCCCATGAGCGTTTTCCGTCCTTTGATCGGGATGGATAAGCAGGAGATCATTGCTCAGGCGCGAAAGATTGAAACCTATGAAACCAGCATAGAACCTGCGCCTGATTGTTGCTCCGTTTTTATGCCTTCCAGGCCCGCGACCAAAAGCCGGGTGGACAGACTGGAAAGGGATGAAACCCGGTTCCAGTGGGAGGACCTTATGCAGGAGGCAATGGACAATACGGAGGTGATTGATCTCGATTCGGCAAAGGAGGGTTAAAGCCGGACAACCTTTTTGTCTTCGGGCAATTCGGACAAAAGCCGTTGGATGGTTTTCCTGGCGGTGGGGTGGATCAACTTCGGAACCAACTCAGCCAGAGGCGCCAAAACAAAACGTCTTCGATTAATTTCAGGATGAGGAATTTCCAGGCGGCTGGTTTTTATCACGCTATTCCCATATAGCAAAATATCAAGGTCAATGATTCGAGGACCCCACCGTTCCTTGCGTATTCTCCCCATGGCCACTTCAATAGCCAACAGCGCATCCAGCAAGGGAATGGGTTCCATGTCCGTGGAAATTTCAGCTACAGAGTTGAGGAACCAGTTTTGATCCTGAGGGCCAATAGGCTCCGTTTCATAAAATGATGAGCGGGAGAGGACTGAAATTTCAGGATGGTTTTCAAGCAGATTCAGGGACCGCTGGCAGTTCTCAAGCGGCGTCCCCAGGTTGGAACCAATTCCAATGTATGCCAGATGGGACATGATGAATTTATCTTAAAGCCTCACCAAATTTCTTTAAACCGTGCTGTTTTAAAAAATCTAAAAAACAAACTTAACGGAGGAAAGTCTATTTTTGATTTCCGTCATGATTCGGGTTTCATCCTCCGTGCTTTTGGCCGCAAAGGTGGCCGAAAAGCGAACGTAGTTTCCCACATTGTCCCAGGGCACTGTGGAAATCATCATTTCTTTTATCAAAAACTGAGAAAAATCCTCAGCGGTTGCAAACGTTTCTCCTCCTTCAATTCCCGTGGGGGCTTTGACATAGAGAAAAAACGAACCGCCCGGAAGCGTTGCATTGAATCCAACTGAATTGAGAGCATCCACCATGAGGGTCAACCGGCGTCGATATTTTTCGAGAATTTCCCGGGTGATTTCAGGGTGATCGAGGGCATAAATTCCCGCTTTCTGAATTGCGGCAAATTGGCCCGAATCGACATTGTCTTTAATATGGGCGAAACCTTTGACAACCAGCTCATTGCCGACAATGAAAGCGATTCTCCACCCAGTCATGTTGTAGGCTTTCGACAGGGAATGAAACTCGGCCCCCACTTCCATTGCACCGGGAATAGACAAAAAACTCAGCGGTTCGCCATTGTATGTGAGCGCGGAATAGGCCGCGTCCTGGATGACAACAATTTTATGCTTCTTTGCGAATTCCACCACTTCTGCATAAAAATCACGCGTTGCGTTTGCACCGGTGGGATTATTTGGATAATTCAGATAGAGTATTTTTGTACGCTCAATGATTTTTGGGTCGATGCTTTTCAAGTCGGGCAGGAAATTGTTTTCTTCCAATAAGGGCAGGTTTACGACTTCGCCTCCCAGAAAACCGGCATGGGTTCCCATCACCGGGTAGCCGGGAACAGTCATTAAAATGACGTCATCTGGGTCGATAAAAACGGCTGGAGTCATCGCCAAACCAGGTTTGGAACCTATGGTGTGGTTGACGTGTTTGTCGGGATCAAGGTTTTTGACCCCAAATACATTTCTCATGTAATTGACAGCGGCCGATTTGAACTCCTGGATGCCGTTGTCCGTGTAACCCCGATTTTCCGGTTTTGCCGCTTCCTCCTGTAAAACTTTAATAACGCCCGGATAGGCCATTTCGTCCGGCTCTCCGACACCCATGTCGAATAATTCCTTGTTCGGGTTTGCTTTTAGTGCCGCGCGTTTTGCGCGTTTTATTTTCTCAAATTTATAAACGGTTGTGTCTTTGCCAAATTGGTCCCCCCCAAGGCGTTTTGCGAAAAGGGATTGTATATAACTTTCAGTATCGGACATTGTATTTTCTTTCTCCGGAAGCAGAAAATTCCGGGTGTTCTGGATGTAAGCCTGTTTTATGAATGGATAAACTTAGCGAAAAATCAGGTATGTGTCAAGGGAGGGCCGCAGGGCATTTACGATCAGTCACTCTGCCTTTTCGAGATCTTCTTCCATGAGAATTTCTTCTTCTTCCTCATTCACCGCGACAAGGTTTGCCGCTTTCTGGGAATATCGCAGGTATTTGATGATTTCCTTTATTTCTTCATCCGAAACTTTGCTTCGCTGGGAAGGCATTTTATTGACTCCGTGGACCACCGTATCAAAAATTTCTTCATCCGAAAATGTTTCCTGAATGTATTCTGCATCAATGAGTCCGGGAGCTTGAGTGTGTTTTCCCATCCCGTCCGGTCCATGACAATTGGAACAGATTTTATGGAAATATTTTTGTCCCGCTTGAAACTCTGCCGGAACTTCTTTAGTGGGTTGGGGGGCGCAGGAGGCCATAAAAAAAATTAAAACAAGGAAACTCCAGTACATTACTTTCATTAATGCCTCTCTTTATTTACGTTTGACCATATCCGTGATGCCGTCATAGTTTCTGTCCAGTTCAACGCGTAGCAAGTCTCCGGGGGAATTAAAATATTCCCAGCGGTCAACATTTCCATCAAAATTGGTGTCAAATTCAACCTTCTCAGGTTTCATGGATTCGGAAAAGTATTGCCATTGATCCTGCTTGCCATCTTCATTTGAATCAAATGCGGCTGATTGAAGGTTTTGCTCGCCTTTATAATATTCCCATCGGCTTATTTTCCCGTTACGGTTTGTGTCATATTCCACCCGGATCAGGTTAGACTCGGAATCGAAAAATTGAAAAACGTCCATTTTCCCATCCAGGTCCTCATCCAGTTCAATGCGGATCATTTTTTCACTGGCATCGTAAAACTCTTTCCTGTCCACCATTCCGTTGAACCTGGAATCCTTTTCTACCCGTTCCAGAATAAAAGAATTTGAGTAAAACTGGAATTGATCTAAAACCCCGTCAAAATTCCTGTCCAGTTTGACCATCCGGGGTTTTTTGCTTCCCTCATAAATATCGACCTGATCCAGTTTGCCATCCCCGTTGGTGTCGAATTCAATTTTAACGACTTGACCATCCTCAGATATTTCATGCCATTGGTCTATTTTCCCATTGAAATCGCTGTCCACCTGAAGGACCTCGCCGTGGGCGCTGAGGGTCCCGATGGACATTGTCAGGAATAAAAATATTAATGTGACCTTTATTTTAGATTTCATGGCTCCTCCAGTATAAAGGATATTGGCAATTTGAACCTAAGAGTTTTTACCTTCAGGAGTTCGGGAATGGGTGGATAGGGGCTGGCCGATCTCACCGCATTGAGAGCCGCATCGTTCAATAATTTATGTTGAGATGGGCTTTTGATAGAAATTTCCAGAAGGTCGCCGGTCGAACCCAGCATGAACGCGACAACAGGTTCCCCCTCGAACCCGCGCCGGCGTGCCGTGGGCGGGTAAAATTTTGTCTGGGCAATTTTTGTCCTGACTTGTGAAGAAAATGCTAATTTGATTTCCCCCAGCCGGTCTGCTGAAATTTCATTTTTTTTATCTGTGGACATCCCGTTCTTAGAAAGGGCGCCTCCATTCTGGTTGACCGTTTCCTCGCCAAACCCCAAGGGTATTGCAGACATTTGCAGGAACTTTATTGTTCCCGGTGGAGGGAGGCTGGCTTGCTCCAATACGGGCATTGCCTGTTGGGAGGGCGAAAATACTGGTAATACTAAAGTCTCGGGAGATCGCGCCTGAACTTCTAGTTTTTGGACTGAAGCTATCGTTGAGACTGAAGTTTTCATCCCGGTGGCTACGAAAGAAGCTTCTGCTTTTTGGTGTTGAATTTTGCGCGGGTGAATGGACGGAATAGAATTTTGAATTTTATGACCCGTTGTCCGGGACGAATTATAAAAAGGGGTGGGTGATATTTGTAAATCGTTGGCTGAAGCCATGTTGGCAAATGGTTTTTTTAGGGCTATTGAACGCGGTGATGAAATTTCAGAAGTGGATGTTACCTGTCTTGCAGGACGATTCAATTTAGTCTGGCTGGTATTTAAAAAGGTTTTCGACACCTGTCTTTGGCTAAGTATTGTGGATAAAGCAATGTGAGAGCTTTTGGTTTTCTCCGGGGTTGGCCCGGTCGGGTGAGTGAGGGGAAGTTTTATTTCAGCCGGTTTTTGGAATGTTGCCTTCGGGTGGGGGTTAGATGAATTTTTAAGAATCGCTTTCACAGGTTTATATAATTGAGCTGGCCGGTCAACGGGTGCGGGAAGTTTTTTTGCAGCCGGGGAGGGGGCGACGACGGCAGTGCTTTTTACCCTTAAGGTCTTTTTCCTCACTTGAGGGGGGATGGATTGAGGTTTCATTATTTGCTTGGAAGATTTCCGTTCAACCACCTTTTCCCGTTCAGAAAGCTTGGGCTGAACCGGCTTTTCAGGGGGGATCACGACGGTTTTTATTCTGATGATCTTTTCTTTCATAACGTTTGGAACCGTTCCCCAGGTGGGAAATAAAAAAATACCGATCAAATGCACCACCGCCGAAAAAGTGACGGCGTATTTGAGGATATTATTCCTGAGATGTCTGAAAATTGATTTTGATTTCATCTAAATATCACCAATTTCCCTGGATGATTTCTTTTATTTGTTTCATATCCACGGAGTCGTGCAGTAATTTTGCCAGACGATTTAAATTCTGCTCTCGAAAAGCGCTGTAAATAAATGTCTCCTCCTGTATCGGGAGGTTTCGCAGGGTTCTTATGTGATTGAGAAAAGAATGTCTCACTTCCTCATTATCAAGAAAACCATGAACATAAGTTCCTGTCAGGGTTCCCTTCTGGTTGGTGAGGCCAGGGTGAAGAGGGTGGTCTCCATTTTGAGTTCCAAATAATGAAATATACTGCGACAGGAACTTGGTTTTTCCCATATGAATTTCATAACCTTCAACGGGCAGGCCTTCCGGGAACAAAGGGCCGGATAAAGTGGCCTGACAAACCTGGCGGGTGTTTTTAACCGTCAATAAAGTGGTTTCCAAATCCAACAAACCAAGACCCGAAACCTCGGTCAGGCGGCTTTCCATATTGTCAGGGTCTCTGACCGTTTTGCCCAGCATTTGAAATCCCCCGCAAATGCCTAAAATGATCGATCCCGATTGAAAGCATTCGCAAATTGCTTTGGCCAGCCCCTGTTGTTTGAGAAACTCCAAATCTTCCAGAGTATTTTTGCTTCCCGGCAGAATGATAAGATCCGGGTTTCCCAATTGAGCCGGGTTGGACACATACCGCACAGTCGCAGAAGGGTCCGCCATCAGGGGCGAAACATCGGTGAAATTGGATATTCTTGGATACCAGATGACCGCGGCATCCAGTTTGCCCAATGTGTTTTGCACCGAAGGAGTTACCTCCGTGGGTATCGCGTCTTCCTCATCGACAAAGAGGTCGCGGCAATAGGGAATGACTCCGAGGACCGGCTTATGAACCATGTCTTCAAATTGACGCAAACCCGGCGTCAACAAGTCCAGGTCACCGCGAAATTTATTGACGATGAATCCCGCGACCCGGTCCTTTTCCTCCGGTTCTAAAAGATCGTAGGTTCCCTTCATCCAGGCAAACACGCCCCCCCGGTCGATGTCGCCCACGATCAAGACAGGCGCTTTGGCCATTCGGGCCATTGGCATATTAACAAGATCCCATTGCTTCTGGTTGATCTCGGCGGGACTGCCCGCGCCCTCCAAAACAATCAGTTCGTATTCCTGGCTCAATTGGTCGAAAGCTTCCTGCACCTGGGCTTCGTGTTTTTTGTGGTTGGCGTAATAATTTTTGGCGTTGCGGTTTTCGGTCACTTTTCCCATGACGATGACCTGGGACATATTATCGCCACTGGGCTTCAGTAAGATCGGGTTCATATGGACATGCGGTTTGATGCCGCAGGCTTCCGCCTGATAAGCCTGGGCCCGGCCCAGTTCGCCGCCTTCTGCCGTGACAAATGAATTGAGCGACATGTTCTGCGCTTTGAACGGAGCCACCCGCCAGCCCTCAAGAAAAAACTGCCGGCAGAATCCAGCGGTGATGATGCTTTTACCCACGCCGGAACCGGTTCCCTGAATCATCAATGTTTTAGCCCGCATAGTTTTAACCCGACTTTCTTCGCCTCAGCAACCACACAAAAAACGGTCCGCCGATCAGAGCGGTGATGACCCCGACAGGAATTTCAGTGGGCGCGATCACCGTTCTCGCAACCGTGTCGCAAATGATTAAAAAACTCGCTCCGAATAACATGGAAGCCGGAATTAGTATTCGCTGGTCCGGCCCTATGAGCAGGCGAACGATGTGCGGGACCACCAGGCCAACAAACCCTATCGGGCCGCTGATCGCCACCACGGCGCCCGTAATCAAGGAGGCGCTGACCAGGCCTAATTTTTGAATTTTGGGAACATTGACCCCACGGCTCATAGCGGAATGAGATCCGGAGCTGATTAAATTCAAATCCCGGGCGATGACCATCAAAATGGCGCTTCCCAGAAAAACCGGGAGGCAAATTGAAAAAACCGTCTGGTAATCGGTGATATCCAACCCGCCCATCAGCCATCGAACGATCCGAAAGGATTGTGTCACGTCGGAAAGGTAATGGATGAACATGACCAGAGCCGCAAAAAAGAAATTGACCGTGACCCCCGCCAAAAGGACGATGGATGTGGGCAGTTCTCCCTGCCTGGATTTCACCAGACTGAATACCAGGGTGACCGCCAGCATGGCTCCCAAAAAGGCGGCCAGAGGAATGCTTGAAAAACCCAAAACGGTGAATGAAAAACCCAGACTGATTGCCAGCACGGCGCCAAATGCCGCTCCGCTGGACACCCCCAGGGTGATCGGCGCGGCGAGATCGTTTCTCAATATGGCCTGAAACACGGCGCCCGCCACGGATAAGGATGCGCCCGTTATGGCCGCAAGCAGGATTCTGGGCAATCGCGCCAGAAATAAAATATGAGCGTCCACGTTTTCGGCGAACTCGATCTCGCTGGATAAGGCTTTTAGAAGACTGATTCTGGTCGCGCCAACCAGCGGGGCAATCGCCAAGGTTGCCAGAAAAAAAACCGTGAACCAGGCCAGGGCGGAAAAATATCTTCTGCGGTTCATCATGGGCAAGCTCAACGTATGCATGATGTCTCCGGTGATATCAAGATGCTTCCATCATCAGGGTCGTGAAAAACTTTTAACTTCACCCCATAAACGCTTTCAAGAATTTCTTTTTGCAGGACTTCCTCTGGCGTGCCGTCCTTAACAATGTTTCCCTGGTCGATGAGAATCAACCTGCGGCAATATTTGGACGCGAGATGCAGGTCGTGCATGGCCAGTATCAACGTCATGCCGTCTTGCCGGTTGAGCCGGTCCAGAATATTTATTATTTCCAGCTGATATTTGATATCGAGAGCGGTGGTGGGTTCGTCCAGCAGGAGGACCTCCGGTTCCTGCGCAATGGCGCAGGCCATCATCACCCGCTGTTTTTCGCCGCCGCTGATTTCGTTGAATTGCCGTTCGGATAAATGCGTGGTTTCCGTTGTTCTCATCGCCTGATTCGAGATATCAAAATCCTTTTGGCTTTCAAATGTCAGGGCAGAAAGATAAGGATGGCGGCCCATTAATACGATTTCACCGACCCTGAAAGAAAATGCCATGTCATGTTCCTGGGGAAGCCAGGCGATTGATTGAGCCAGAACCTTTCTCTTATAATCGTGAAGCTCCTTATCCTTTAACAAAACGGTCCCCGAGTCGGGGCCGAGAATGCCTCCCATCAATTTCAGCAATGTGGATTTGCCCGATCCGTTGGGGCCGAGAATGCCGATGAACTCGCCCGGTTCAACTTGCAGGGATGCCCGCTTCACGACAGGATCCTGCTGGTAGGCGAAGGAAACGTCTTTTATTTGCAATATGGGATTTGTCATGGCCGGGCGACTTCCGACTTTTGGTCAATGGAAGATTTTCCGGAAACTATTTCCGGGTGGAGGGCTTTTATGAAGAGTTCGATGATGTTTACCAGCCTGGGTCCCGGAATGAGGATGTAGTCCGAGCCGATAAAATGGATGTTCTGATTCTTAACCGCGCGAATGGTGGAAAATTTCTGCCATCCCAGGCGTCTTTTTTTTGACGCTTCCCTGGAAAGAATATCTTTAGGTCCCGCCTCTATGATGACTTCCGGGGATTCATGAATGATGAATTCCTTGGAAACTTTCGGGTATTGGGCCTGAGTTTCAGCAAGGATATTCTTTCCGCCAGCCAGGGCAAGCATTTCTCCTAAATAGGTATTTGGACCGACCCCGTATAACTCCCTCATGGTGTCGTTGCTGATCCCCAATATCAGCAGGACGGATTTTTGCGAAACACCGGCCAGCCGTTTGCGGTGAAAACCAATTTTATCTTGCATGGATTGGATCAGTTCGTCCGCCGGGTTTTCCCGGTGGACCGCGATGCCGATCTCTTTAATTGAGTTGAAAATTTCATCGAGAGAAAGCATCGAAATGGGTAAATTACGGATGCCGAGTTTGTCGGTGAAATTTTTGATCTTGTGTTTGTTGGGCTGGTGGATGATGAGGTCGGGCTTGAGAGTGATGAGTGTTTCATAACTTGGATTCAACAGGCCGCCAACCTTTGACAGCGATTTGGCTTTTTCGGGGAAATTGCAAAAATCGGTTACGCCAACGATCCGATTCCCCGCTCCAATGGCAAATAAAATTTCGGTGATCCCCGGTGACAGTGAAACGATTCTTTGAGGAGAAGAAACTTCCTTTGATTCGGCCCATCCGGCGGGTGAGATTGCCGGGAATAGAATCAGGAAAAACAGGAACAGGGTTTGCAGAAAAACACGGTGGGTGGTTTTTGAGCGGTCAGCCATCCCGGAAAACCGGGCGGTTTCTTTTTGAGCGATCAATCGATCTGAAAGTTTCACCGGAAAACCTCGTTCCAGTGAGAAGAGGGCAAAAAAAACCATTCCGTGAGGAATGGGATAAAGTGGTCTTACCTTTTAGCCCTCGATCCACGAAGAGTTGTAAAAATGCCGTTCGAAAAGGTGTTCTGGCTCCCGGATCGTTCTACTCCCTGTCCCTTCCCGCTTGCAAAACAAACAGTGGTTTTGACAGGTTTCGTCCCCGGTTACAGCGGCGGGTCCGCAACGGTTTTGCACCGTTTTCCCTCACATCGAACAGCGTCATATTTAGTCGCCTATGATGTTAGCAGAAACAGATGGGCTGTCAATTGATAACTTCTATGCTCAGTGGTTTCGTTGTCGGGTCAGGGTGACGCCGGCGGGTTGAAAAAATCTGCCAGTTCCTGCAGGTTTTCCTGAGTGATCTCATGCCTCTGCTGGGTTTCCTTTGACGTGAGTCGATGGCCTTTGGCCTTCACTTCATCGAGAGCGTGATCGGCCAGAAAGGAAGGAACGACGTCATCATTGGCTCCAAAGATGCCAAGAATATTTACCGGGGAAGATTGAGGAGGCGCTTCGTCCGGAAGCTCCGGCAGAAAACCGCAAATGGACGCGACTTTGTGGAGGGGAGGGGAGCCATGAAAAAGTGTGTGCACCAGAGAAGCGGCCCCGCCCTGGGAAAAACCCCATAAGCAGACTTGGATCGTTGCGCCGGGCAACTTGTCGCTAACATGGCTGTGGGCGGTGGCGATCATATCCGATGAGAAAGTTAGAAACTTCTGCACGGATTCCTTTTGCCGGGGGCCATCTTTCCACCAACTCCATAAGCCCTTTCCCGCATCGACGGGGCCTTCGGGATAGATCAGGTGGGTATTTTTAAGTTTTAATTTATTGCCATAAACCAGCATGTTCTCCGGTGTCGATTCGGCGCCGTGAAAACCAATGACAAGGTTTACCGGTTGCCCACTCTCTATTTCTGTTTCGCCCAGAATGACTTTCTTTCCCTGCCATTCTGCGTTGGTGTATTTAACAGTCATGTCTCTTGTTCTTTGTTATGGGTTGCGATGATTTGTCGGGCGGCTGTCGTTGCCTGATCTTTCGATTGAAGGGTCCCTAAAACCCGCCCTTCCTCCACTTCGTTCAATATCAATTGGAACAAAGGCGAGGGCTTGATTTTGAAATCCCGAATCAGGTCGTCCCCGGTGATGAGGGCTTCGTTTTCCAATGCCGGTAAATAACGCAGGAAATAAAACTCGGCCATCCGGTGCGCCGCTTGTAAAAACGACTCTGTCCCGGATTTTTTTTCAGTCGCGGATTGTACCGCGCGGGCCAGAAAGATGCCAGTCATCAATTCCGTATCATATTTTTTTGTGAAACGATACATAGCGGATTCATTGTCCCTGGCACCGGCAAATTCAAGGCCGGTATCAAGGGCTTCCTGCTGACACTGGATGGTTCGGAAAATAAAACGGATATCCGCGTTGCTGGCGGTCAGTTTTTTTAATAATCGAACTATTTTCGATTCCTCGTCAATTTTGACTTTGAAACTAGAACTCGCCTCCAAACAAGCCGAGTTCAATGGGTGCAACAGCGCAGAGAATTTTAACAATGCCTTTTTTCTTCCCGCAAGAAAACCGGCATGATTTTCTGCGGGACTAGTGGTTTCAGGAATTGATAAAATATCTTCAAGCCGTTTAAAAGAATGTAGGCTGGTTTCCCAGGAGCCGGCAGGGGTTGATGAATGGAGTTCAGCTATTTCGGGAAAAAGGCAATCGAGAAGACCGGTTCGGTTCATCAACTGTAATAACTCAAAAATATGTTCTCCGCTCAAAAAGAGTATCCACTCATAATAGATACGCTCCCTGGCGGTTTTTTCCAGGTGAGATTTCGCAACTTCAATCTGCCGGAGGGTATCGGTGGAGATATCAAACTTCAGGGAACTCGAAAATCTGAAAGCCCTCAGCATGCGCAGGGGATCGGTTAAAAAAATGGGGCCAGGCAGTACACGGATCATTTGGTTGCGCAAATCCGCCTGCCCCTGATTGGGGTCGATGACGGCTGCATTGACGACTTCATGGCCCTCAAGGAAATCTGTGAGCCTGAGGGCCATCGCATTGATAGAGAAATCCCTTTGCTTGAGGTCTTCCTCGATGGAGTCGCCCTGCATATCGGTGAAATCGAAATGAAATTGTTTTTCAATAATAACTCTCCACGTATTCCGGCCCGGGGTTGCGTCTAAAGAAACACAGGGAGATCGGGTTTCGACTGCAAACTGATTCGCCAGGCTTTGAACATTTGTGGCGGTGAAATCAAAATCAGAACACTCCTTTCCCAAAAGGTGGTCACGAACGGTTCCGCCGACCAGAAAAAGGACGACGTGACTTTCGGAAGCAATCTTCGCAAGTATCCGCAAATATTTAATCGTAAGGGCGCTCATGGGAGGGGTTTCGATATTGAAAATCGTACCTTCATTCAGAGTGAATTGAGTTTTAAGAAACCTTCGTTGTTAAAGCATCGATAATCTTGTGAATATTATTTCCGGGCTTGCTGTCGGGTTCTTTGATAAAGAAGGGGAGCGTTTCATCCACAGAATCCCGGACCCGGTCGCTTTCCAGTAAATATCCCAGATAAACAGGTTCCACGCCAAGATATTTTTTTGCCAGTTGAATGAGGTTGTCCCCCGCTTTTAAGTCTTTTGTGTAGCGAACCCGATTGACAACCAGGCAGGGCTTGAAAGAATCCACAAGGGTCTCGACCACCAGCACCTGTTTTGGGTCGATGGCCAGCAGTTTTTCTTTGAGTAATTTTATGGAGTGTGTCTCCATATCCGCATGTGTCGGGTTTGAGTGGTCCACCAGTCTTAAAAGGTTTTCCTTGCCCCTGAAAGCGTCGCCAATTTTTCGGAATAGCACCGCACGAATATAGCTGAAGGTTTTTATGACCGAAGTCAACTCCGGTGTGGTGATTGCCAGGCCAGTATGTGCGAGGTTGAAGAAATCAACCACGGAATAACTCACACCCGGAGCAAGGTCTAACACCACATAATCCGCGGAGAGGGAGCGGATATTGTTTTTAATGATATTTAATGTTTCAAAATCGACGTCTGAACTTCCGGGGTTGTCTCCCGCAGCGCATATAAGCTGAAGGTTGTCGATTTTTGTGTCCAGTAAAAGAGATTGAGGATTGATGGCGGTGGTTTGAAATAAATTGGCGAAACCATGTGCCGGATTATAGATTCCCAGCAAAGCATGCAGGTTGGATGACCCGAAATCCGTATCCACAAGCACAACCTTTTTTCCACTTGAGGCCAGGCCCGCCGCAATATTGGTGGCGATGATACTTTTGCCAACACCGCCTTTGCCTCCTCCTACAGCAATGATGTGTTCTGGTGAAGCCATTATTTATTGTCCCAATATTCGATATGGAATTTGGAGCAAATATGAGTTTTCAATCAGAAAAGGAAAATTACTCAGACTTTTCCTGATTCTTTAAAAACAGGAATGATTCGAGTGATCGCTGATATTCTTCATCAGTGGTCCTGGTTTTTTTCAGGTGGGTTGTTTTTGCTGGTTTGGAAATAGCTTCGAAGAAGGAAGAATTTTGTTCTTGTTGGCTGTTATTTTCTTTTTTTTTAAATTCATCCCCGTTCATTTCAAGTTGATTTTCAAAATTTTTCTTGAATGATTTCAAATGGGTTATGACATGTGATTTTTTGAGTGAATCACTTTGTTTCCCAATGTGAGAACCAGGGGAGGCGGATGCCGTTGAAGTTAGAGAGGCGTCGTTGCCGAAGTCATCCATATTTTTTTTTTTAGGTGTGGCAATTTTCTTCACCTTATTGATATTCAAGGGAACCGGCCCTGCTGAGTCGACTTTTTCTTCAAGGGGAGCGTATTTGGTTTTGAGTTTTTCGATAGCCTGCGCCATTCTTGTTTGCAGGTCGTCTGCTTCGGGAACGGGGGCTTCTTTTTCTTCAATAATCGACTCAAATGGTGAAGTGGTTTCCATTATGGTTTCGAGGTCTTCTTCTTCGGGAATGAGGGTTTCTTTTTCTTCAATACTTGACTCAACCGGTGAACTGAATTCCATTATGGTTTCGAGGTCTTCTTCCTCAGGAATGAGGGTTTCTTTTTCTTCAATACTCGACTCAACCGGTGAATTGATATCCATGGCATTAGAAAATTCTTTTTCAAAGTCCCCAAAATATTGATCTTCATTCGTGATTGCGGGAGTTTCTTTGAAAAAGTCTATCGGTTTCTTTTCAGCAATGCCGGGTTCTGCTGGCGGGTTGAATTGTTTCTCGTCGAAAAAATCTTCCGACAAAGAGGATAAATCGAGTTCTTCATCAATGGGATTTGTTTTCTTATCGGTTGATCCTGCGGCAAGGAAATCGTCCGTCACGTCCTGGTCAAGAGTTATTTGTTTTACAAAGGTGGTGGACTCCATATCCTGAGAAATAGAATCATCTTCATCTCTATAAGGATAACCGATCTTATCAAGGTTCAATTCGAGAACATCCTGGTCGTAATCGATCACGGGTGAATTGTCAATCGAACCCCCTTTGAATTTTTCCTTTAAGTCGATCAAAGGCTTCTCAAATTCATAATCCTGCATTTCTTCCATTAATTGGTCCAGCCGGTCATTCGCTTCGGTGTTGGATTGCTTTGCTTTGAATAAAGTGTAGGGCAACCCAACTAAAGCCGCTAAAGTTATTATGAATGCCAGGGGGTTATTTGAAACCGTGTTAAAAAAAAGGACAAGGGTATCCCAAAAAAAGAAACTTTCAAGGTCGAGGAAGGTTTTTACCTGAAGAATAAATGATTCCCAGTTTTCCCGAAAGTTTATAGTTTCCAAAATTTTTTCAATCATGATTTTTTGGTGTCACCAGAGAATCAAAAATTTTAACGGTCGGCAATTTTTCTAAAATTCCTTCAAAGGCCTGCTTGAGCCGAAAGATTTGAATTTAAAAAAATATAGTTCGATTTGATAATGGCTAATACTAACATATTCATTCAGAAAATTGAATCTTAAACGAAGGCCACCTGCATTTGATATATGTTAAAATTTGCGATCGCCAAAACAGATTTTGGTGGCATGATGAGAGCACAGGTTTTTTAGCACCGGTTTGAAATTTTGAAATTCTCGACAATATTATAATCCTTTGGCGGTTGTAATAAATCCATAAAACTGGGTTCGCATATCCATGGAAAAAATTTCTGTGACAGTGATCACTCTCAATGAGGAGAAAAACATTGAAAGATGTTTGAAAAGCCTTCAATGGGCTAATGAAATTGTGGTTTTAGACAGTTTCAGCTCTGACCGGACGGTGGAAATTTGCAGAAAATACACTGAAAAGGTGTTCCAGGAAAAATGGCAGGGCTACGGAAGGCAAAAAAATCTTTGCGCTGAGCGAACAAGCCATCGGTGGGTACTGAATATTGACGCGGATGAAGTTGTCAGCCCCGAATGCGCCAAAGCGATTCAGAAAAAATTAGAAAATGGACAAAAAAACCCGCTGTATCAGTTTCCGCGAAAGAATTTTTTTGGGAACCGGTGGGTGCGGTTTGGAGGATGGTATCCCGATAAAATTTCAAGGCTTTACGATAAAACCATCGTTTCGTTCACGGAATCCAGTGTGCACGAAAGATTGAACCCGGATAGCGATCCCGGTCTCATTGACGAGCCCTTGCTTCACTATTCCTATGAGGGGTTGGCGGACTACATGGAAAGGCTGAACCGTTACTCCACCCTTTTTGCTGAAGAGAAAGGGCGTTCCGGGTGGACAGCGGGTTACGCCCACCTGTATCTTCGGCCTCCCTGGGCCTTTTTCAAAAATTTCATCGTCCGTCAGGGGTTCCGTGAAGGATTTCTGGGGATGTTTCTGGCGGTGTCGGCGGCGTTTTATACTTATCTGAAATACGCCAAGACGCGGAAACTTTAAGCCAGCGCCATTTTAGGGAATTGCTTTTATAAGGTTATGAAATAGAAGTGATTTACGGTAAAATGGCAGGCAATGTTTGTGGATTTTGCGGGATAAATGCCTTTCTTTATTGCCTTTGGCTCCTCCAGAGACAATTTCAGCATCTCCGATCTCAATCGACCCATACGCGTTCACCCGTTTTATTAGAGGATGTTTTGGATAAAACCCAGTTATTGATATTAATGACTCCCGTTATATTATTTTCATTGACGGTACACGAATATTCTCACGGCAAAGTGGCTTTTCTTCTGGGGGATGACACCGCCAAACGTCTGGGGCGATTGACCTTTAATCCGCTAAAGCATCTGGACATAATGGGAGTTGTGTTCTTTTATTTTGTGGGGTTCGGGTGGGCCAAGCCGGTTCCCGTGGATTGGCGCAACTTTCAAAATCCCCGCCGCGACATGATGTACGTCGCTCTGGCGGGTCCCCTGTCCAACGTGGCCCTGGCGGTGGTGTGCAGTTTTTTTATTCGCATGATTTCCCCGGAAGACAATTTGATTGTTTTCGTTTTGCTCAGTTTCGGGGTTTTCATTAACGTGGCGCTGGCTATTTTCAATATGCTTCCGGTCGCGCCTCTGGATGGAGGAAGCGTAATTAAAGGGCTGGTCTCCCACGAAATGGCCGATACCATTTCCCGATACGACAAGTATGGAGCGGTGCTCATACTGGGGGTTTTTTTAATGGACCATTTTGCGCATACAGGCATCCTGGGGATGATCCTGGGTAAACCGATCAACTATTCAGTCTTTTTTTTAACCCAGGAATCCGCTCCCATGCTGTTTAATATTTTAAGAGCGAGTTTTGGCTGACACCCGAAATGGCAGAGAACCCATGAAACGAAAGAGAATTTTAAGTGGAATGCAGCCGTCCGGCAAACTGCATTTGGGAAACTACCACGGCGCTCTCAAAAACTGGCTGGCCCTGCAGGAGGACTACGACTGTTTTTATTTCATCGCCGACTGGCATTCCCTGACCACACTCTACGAAAAACCTCACCTCATTAAGCAGTTTTCGTTTGAAGTGGCGGTGGACTGGCTGAGTTCCGGTCTGGACCCGGAAAAATGTACTTTGTTCGTGCAATCGGATATTCCCGAACACGCCGAACTGCACCTTCTTCTGTCGATGATCGTTCCGGTTCCCTGGCTGGAAAGAAACCCCACCTACAAGGAAAAACAGGTGGAGGTCAAAAGCGTGGACATGAGTTCCTACGGGTTTTTGGGGTATCCCGTCCTCCAAACATCCGATGTTGTGCTCTATAAGGCCGATTATGTTCCCGTCGGAATCGATCAAGTGCCGCATCTGGAAATTTCACGCGAAATCGTCCGCCGGTTTCATAATTTATACAAGAAAAAGGTTTTTGTGGAGCCTGCCGCGAAGATTTCGGATATTCCCAAGCTCAATGGCATTGATGGGCGCAAAATGAGTAAAAGTTATAACAATGCCATTTACCTGTCTGACACCGAAAAGGAAATCAGAAAAAAGGTCCAGAGCATGCTGACCGACCCGCAACGCGCCCGGAGGGAAGACCCCGGTGACCCCGATGTGTGCAACCTGTTTCCTTTCCACAAACTGTATTCCTCAAAGGAAATGCAGGCGGAAATCATTCCCGCCTGCCGGACCGCGAAAATCGGCTGTGGGGATTGCAAATTGAAACTGGTCGATTCCATGCTGGAGGGCATGCGTCCGATGATGGAAAAACGTCAGAAGATCGCTGACAAGCCAAAAGAAGTCAAAGAAATTTTGCGCGCGGGCACGGAAACAGCCCAAAAAGTGGCCAGTGAGACACTTCGCGAAGTGAAAACGTGTATGAAAATTTAGGACGGAATCGTCATTTTTTTAATATTTAACGGTACTAAGAATTCCAATGGACTACAAAGAAACGCTGAACCTCCCCATAACTGATTTCCCCATGAAAGCCAACCTCACCAAGAGGGAGCCGGAAATCCTTGCCCGTTGGGAAAGCGCCGATCTCTATGGAGAGATTCGCAAGCAATCCAAAGGGAAACCCAAATATGTGTTTCATGATGGCCCGCCGTATGCCAATGGGCATATTCATATGGGGCATGCTCTCAATAAGCTACTGAAAGACTTTATTGTCAAAATCATGACCATGAAAGGTTTTGACGCGACGTTCATTCCGGGCTGGGATTGTCATGGGTTGCCCATCGAACATCAGGTGACCAAAAAACTGAAGGAAAAAAAGCTG
>JAJDAY010000005.1 GCA_029261655.1 Nitrospinaceae bacterium
TTTTTGAGCCTTCGCATCGAAACCCCGCGTATATACGACAGCGTGAAGCACGCGCAATTGTCCGGTCTGTATATTTCCGCGGTCAGGGAGGGGTTGAATGAAATTGTTTATCCGATTCAAATCGCGGGTCTGTCCTACAGCCTGGGTTCTGGAAAGAAAGGAATCACTCTTTCTTTTGGCGGGTATTCGGAAAGGGTGGGGGACTTGCTCCGTCTTGTGACCCAAAATCTAAAGACCATAAAAATCGATGAGCAGAAATTTGAAAACCTCAAGGAGGCCACGGTTCGCGGCTTGCAAAACAGTAAACACGGCAAGGCCTATTCACGAGGCGGTTATTACAATCGGCTGATGTTGCTGGAGAAGCAGTTTGACGAAGAAGAAAGCCTCGCCGCGCTCAAGCCTTTGACATTGGATGACGTTAAAACCTATGCGGATCAGCTTTATGAAAAAGTATTCATCACCGGAGCGGCATACGGTAACTGGACGGATGACAAGGTGAGTGAAAGCGTTCGCGCTCTTTTGGACGAACTTCAAAGCAAGCCTTTGCCGAAAGCTGAGCGTTATCAGGAAGTGGTGGAGGTTCTGGCCCCTGCCGAAAAGATCCTGTTTTCCAGACAAATTCTGGACAATAACAATTCTCTGGCTTACGGACTGCAAATCGGCGAAAAAACGCTGGAACGTCAGGCCAAGGCGCAACTCCTTGCGGCGATCATCGAAAGTGATTTCTACACGGAAATGCGGACCAAACAACAACTGGGCTATATTGTCTGGAGTTTTCAGCAGACCATGGAAGATCGTATGTTTTTGCGTTTCATTATTCAATCGGCGAATCACGATTCGTTTGAACTGAAACGCAGGGTTGACGCCTGGCTCAAGCATGCCGGAGATTTGCTGGGCAAACTGACCGATGAAGAGTTTGAGCGTCACCGGGCCAGCCGAATCGTGTCCCTTGAAAAAAAAGGCGAAAGCATCGCAGAAGTTCTGGGCGAAATCTACTACCTGGCGACAGAGGAAGATGAAGATTTTGATTATAAAAAGAAACTTGTGCAGATGATAAAAAAAGTGACCAAGGAAGATGTAATCAAAGCGGGCCGAAAGTGGTTGCTGGATAGCAATACCCCGCAATTGGTGCTTCTCATGCGATCTAAAGACAATAAAGAAACATTGCCGAAGGGTGTTATTTCTGATGTGAGTCAGTTTAAAAACCGGCGAGGGGCCGAAGCCCAAAGAATGGTTCCCGTAGAAAGCGGTTCATGAAAATTGTTTCTTTATTGAAACGGGGAGCGAATCTGCTTAAAGTCGGCCGCGCCGTTCATTCCCTGAAAAACTCTGCCGATGAGGACAAACGTCAATGGGCAAAAAAATACCTGATTGAGGTTTTAGGACAGTCACGGGGCTTGCCTGCGAAAGCAGGCCAGTTCCTGATTTTCGGCGAAAAAGATCAAAGCCTCAAAGACACTCTTGATAGCGCCATCACGCCTCTGCCTTTCGAGCAGGTTGTTTCCCTCCTTGAAGAAAAATACCAGGCACCGCTGAATTCTGTTTTCCAGACCCTGGGTGAGGATTGCCGTCCGGCCTCTTTAGGCCAGGTTCATTTCGGAAAATTAAAGGATGGAACAAAAGTTGCGGTGAAGGTTCAGTACCCGGAGATCGCGGATAGCGTGGAAGCGGAAATGGACCTCATGGGTTTTCTGCCGAAAGTGGGGCCTGTCGCCAAGTGGGGGTTTCACATGGACGGGTACCGCGACGCGTTCTGGAATAATTTTAAGAAGGAATTGGATTATCGCCAGGAAATCGAGCACCAGAAAAAATACGCGGAATTTGCGTCTCCTATAGAAAATATAATTGTCCCGAGGGTTTTCCCCGATCTATCCGGCACCACCGTGTTAGTTCAAAGCCTGGAAGAAGGTTTCGGTCTGGAAAAAGCCGAGAGTCTCGCTCCAAAGTCCCGTCAAGCCATGGGCCGGATCGTGATACAACATTATTTGCATATGCTGTTCCGGCACGGGTTTGTGCACGCCGATCCGCATCCGGGAAATTTCGCGTTTCGCCAAACCGGGCGGGAAAAATTCTCCCTGATTGTTTACGATTATGGCTGTGTTTTAGAGATTCCAGATGAAGTCCGTTTGGGCTTATTGCGCATCATACTGGCTTTGCAAAAGCACGAACCACTGGACCCGCTGGCCTGCCTCAGTCTGATCGGGTTCGACCCTGATAAACTTCAGGATTTACGCGCGACTCTTCCCGCTCTTTTGCATGTATTGTTCGAACCCTTTCTCATAGAAGCGCCCTACGATATCAAGGACTGGCGTATGAGCGAGAGGTTTGACCAGATTGTTGGCGAAATGAAATGGTGGTTTAGGTCTTCGGCCCCGCCCGACCTGATTTTTCTAATGCGGACCCTGCATGGTTTGACCACCATGCTCAGTCGTCTGGATGCTAAAATTTCCTGGCGGTTCATTCTGGATCAATTGTGTTCCGATTTATATCCTGACGCCGAGGCGGTGAGCCTTCCCGAAGTTTCTTGCGATAATGTGCTTCGACTGGACGGAATCGCAAAATATCTCAAAGTCAACGTTGCCAAACCCAATGGCAACAAAGTCAGGCTCACCATGCCGGCCAGGGTCGCCGACAATATCGAAGCGATCATCGACCCCCCGGTGATGGAGTCCATCCGTCGTCAGGAGATTGATCTCGTCGCCATCCAGAAACGCGTTCATGAAACCGGTTTTATACCCCAGACATTGTTCGACCTGAAAGATCCGGAGCGCGAAGTCCTCGTTTGGCTGGAGTAGCAAGGTCTGGTAAGATTGCCTGAATCAGATCGCAGGTCCATCCCAAAGGAGAATGCTTAATGGCGTCGGAGTATGATTCAAACATTCCCTACCAATTTGAAATTCCGGTGGCGCCTTTGCCTTTGATAAGGCATTTTTCTTACCCCGTCACCCGCTGGCTGGTGCAGACGCCGCTTACCCCAAATCATATCACTGCGTTGTCCCTGGCGTTTGGTTTGGCTGGGGGAATCATTTGCCTGAAAGGAGATTATGCTTCGATATTGATCGGGGCCATCCTGTTTCTGATTGGCTATGTCCTTGATAACTGCGATGGAGAGATTGCCCGTCTCAAAAACATGCGCAGTCGTTTCGGCATGCGCTTCGACACTTTTGTCGATTGGCTGGTGCACGCGGTTTTTTTTATTTGCGTGGGGTGGGGCGCAACCAACACCACCGGGCAGGCTTGGTGGTTCTGGCTGGGCGTCGCCGCCGCTGTGGGCGGCAGTATTAATTATGGTCTTGAACTTTACAAAAATAAAACGGAACCTCACTCGACTGAATTACCGCCTGAGGAATCCCGGCGTCAGGAAAACGACACCAATATGGACCGGTTTGTGCTGAATGCCCGGACCGTCCGCAGTGATTTTTGTTTCATTGTGCTGGTGCTGAGCCTAGGGGGAGTTTTGATGTATCTGCTTGCCCCCGCCGCTATTGGCGCGCAAGCCTATTGGGGGTTGCAGTTTGCCAGTGCCGCCCGACGCTGGCACGTTTAGCCCCACTACAAACCCATCGAGCGTTATTATTGGGTCCAGCGTTCTGGCTACGCTTGCTTTGGTTTGAGGGGCATGGAGCTTTCATACCAACCGCGAGTGGAATTGACAATTCGCACCACCGACAGCATCACCGGAACCTCCACCAGCACGCCGACCACCGTGGCCAACGCCGCTCCTGATTCAAACCCGAACAGACTGATCGCCGTCGCCACTGCCAGTTCAAAAAAATTGCTGGCGCCGATGAGGGCGGAAGGCCCCGCAACGCGATGGGGGACGCCGAACCTGCGGTTGAGCAGATACGCCAAACCGGAATTCAGGTACACCTGAATCAAAATGGGAATGGCGAGGAAGAAAATGACCATCGGCTGTTTGATGATTTGCTCCCCCTGAAAACCGAATAATAATATCAGGGTAGCGAGAAGCGCCAGCAACGACAGGGGGTGCAGAGTTTTCAAAGTTTTTTCAAGAACTGCTTCATGTTTGCTTTTTATCAGGCGGTTACGCCAGAAATGCGCCACAAGAACAGGGATCACGATATAAAGACTCACGGACAGGAGCAAGGTGTCCCAGGGGACGATGATTGAGGAGAGCCCCAGAAGTAGAGCCACAATGGGCGCGAAAGCGAAAATCATGATGACATCGTTCAAGGCTACCTGGCTCAAGGTGAAGTTGGGTTCTCCGTCCGTGAGGTTGCTCCACACGAATACCATCGCCGTGCAAGGTGCCGCGGCAAGAATGATGAGCCCGGCAATGTAAGAGTCTATTTGACCTGCGGGAAGGTAATCCGCGAACAGATTGGAGATGAATAACCAGCCGAGCAGGGCCATGGAAAACGGCTTGACCGCCCAGTTGATAAAAACGGTGACGCCGATGCCCTTCCAGTGGGAACGCACTTCGTGCAAAGCCCCGAAATCCACCTTCAGTAACATGGGAATGATCATGATCCAGATCAAGACCGCCACCGGGATGTTAACGTCAAACAATTGCGCCCGGCCAATGGCGTGAAACGGTTCCGGTGTAAAATGACCCAGTGCAATACCCACGACGATACAGAGAAATACCCAGAGGGTCAGATAACGCTCGAAAACGCCCATTCCGGCATTTTTATTTTGATGGCTGACTGTTTCACACGCCGCGCTCATTTTGCGATTTCCTCAAGACTTTTTTGCAATTGCGCTGGACTGAGCTTTTCTGGCGAAAGAGCTACGAGCCGTTCGACGTGTCGCTCGAATTGCCGGTAGACCTTCTCGAAAAAGCTCATTTTTTCGTGAAAGGGTCCTTTAAACGCTGCGGGGTCTTCGAGGCCCCAGTGAGCCGTGGCCGGGTTTCCCGGCCAGACCGGGCAAACCTCGCCCGCCGCGTTATCGCAAACCGTGATGACCGCGTCTATCGCCGGCGCGTTGGGAAGGGTGAACTCATCCCAGTTTTTGCTTCGGAGATGGTCCATGGGGTGGCCATACGCTGAAAGTAATTCGACGGCCACGGGATTGACCCGGCCGACGGGATGACTTCCCGCGCTGTAGGCTTTAAACCGTTTGCCGCCGTATTTATTGATGAGCGCTTCCGCCATGATACTGCGCGCCGAATTGCCGGTGCAGAGGATGAGAATGGCTAATGGTTTGGCCATCAACAACACCCAGCCTGTTCTGGCTCTGGTGATTCAGGGGTGCAACACGCGGTTTCCTCCAAAGAGGTGTCACTGAAAATATCCGCGTCCTCCATCGTCCGGTACGTTTCCCAGGCAATGCCGCTTGGGTCTTCCACCCATGTTTTATCGGATTTCGCGTAGCAACAAGTGGTTTCGCCTTCTTCCAGAGGTTGGAGGTCCGCATTTTTCAAACGTTCGCGCATGATGTCCAGTTCCTCGGCGTTCTCAGTTTGAAAGCCAAGATGATCGATGCCCGGCTTTGCTCCACGGGAGGAAATAGCGAAGTTTATTTTTGGATCGTCGAGCATCCATTTTGCGTAGTCCTCTTTTTGCTTTGTCGGTTCACAGCCAAACATTTTAGAATAAAAGCCGACGGATTTTTTTAAATCATCAATAGAAACGTGAATATGAAATCGTTTCATGAGAGTTTCTCCTTGAAGGATGTGTTTATTTGCTTTTTTCGTCTGGAACGCATGCGCCAGACAAGTCGCAGTTTTCCGCCTGCCCCTGACAACAATTTTCTGTTAGGTACGCCATCAGGTCGTTCATGGAATCATAATTGGCGGAACAAAATAACGTCCGGCTTTCCCGGCGACATTCGATCAACCCCGCCTGCTTCAACTGATTCAGATGAAAGGACAGGGTGGATGGCGGCAGGTCCAGCCGTTGGGCGATTGTTCCGGCAGGAACGCCATTCTTTCCGGCCTGCACCAGAAACCGGAAGATTTCGAGACGACTCTCCTGAGCGATGGCCGATAAAGCTGATACCGCGATTAATATTTCCATATTTCTAGAAATATCAAAATATTGGGGATTTGTAAAGGGTTTTTTTACGATGCTTTATTTGATGGCTGTTTTTAGGTTAATGGCTGATGGGGAGGGGCGGTTGCTACTGGTGAGAGGGAAATTAATAACTTGAACTAGTCTTTTCACCCTTCGACATACCCCGCAGGAGTATGTGATATTTGACCTTTGCCTTCATGCCCCGCAGGGGTACTCCCCAGAGGGGCGAGGGATTTTTATGGGTGGTTTCTCTGCGCTCTCTGCGCCTTTGCGGTAAAAATGGCTGGGATTTTTTCCTTAGCGCTTCTAATCCCCCCGTATTGTAGGGGGAACATGATTATTTACTGGCAGGCGGATATCTCGTTTTCGAGGTTGGGTTTGACGGGAACGAGGGTCACGGTTTTTTCCACCATTTCGACGGTGTTTTGTACATTTAATTTCTGGAACAGGAAGTCGAATTCCTTTTCAAGTTCCCTGCCTATTTCAGTTTTGACTTCTTTGGGTAAACTCCAGAACCCGGCCTTGAATTCGCCGAACCCTTTTTTGCGGGTTTTGTAGATGAACTGCTCGTCGGTCATTCCGTCATTCATTTCATCGGCGAATTTGACCCGGAGATGCTTGTAGATTTTTTCTTTGAAGTCGGCGGGGAAATGTTTGCTGTCGTAGATCATGTTCTGGAAATTGGTCGCCAGATGAATTTCGCTGGTTTTCAATTCAGGGAATTTATTGAACATTTCTTGCGGGAGGGTGGACGCGCCATGCTGGACCGCTCCGGAAAGGCCGTAGCTCTCGCGGGCAATTTGCGATAGTTTTTCCAGGGTGTCGAAGTCGAGAGTCACCTCGGCGACGGTTCCATCGGGAAGAGGCACGCCGCCGTGACTGGTTCCGGTCTGAATGGAAATTTTGCTGATGCCTTTGGCGTTTCCTTCCTTTTCCGCCAGTTTCGCGTTGAAATTATCGAGGTAGGCCCGCAGTTCCTCTTCGGTGCTGTTCTGCTTGCCCACTTCGCCGATTTCGCCGCCCACGGAAATAGTGATTCCTTCAGGTTCCAGTTGCCGGATGTAGCGGGTTAATTTCACGCCCACTTCAAAATTCAGCCGCTGTTCTTCCTTGACGTTGGGTTGGCTGAGGTCCACCAGCGTGGAGGTGTCGATATCAATGTTGTAAAAACCCGCGTCGATTCCCTGGCGGATGAGGTCTTTCAAACCGTTGATCTCTTTGTCGGGGTCGAGGGCGAAATTTTTTGGGTTGACCTGAAAATGGTCTCCCTGAATGAAGACGGGTCCTTTATGGTTTTCCTTGATGGCTGCCGCCAGAACCACCGGAACGATTTCATGCGGCGGCTGGAAGGTGTAGCCGATTTCAGACTTGGCGATTTCAAAAATAAGGGCTCCGCAATTGGCTTTATGCGCTGACCGGAAAATGGCCCGGCACATATCATAAGTCATCCCCCTGGTATTGAGAGCCGGCACGGTGAACCCGCCGTACTCCCCGCGCCCCATCGCTTCATAAAGTCCCTGTATTGATGAAGACACGATCCCCATTTCAAGCGCGGTCTGTTTGATGAGGTATCTTGAAAACCCCTTGATTTCTTTGGACTCGTTAAATATGGAGTTCTCCACAAGGATGTCGATGAGATCCCCGCGTAGTTTTTCGGTGTTCTCCAGAGTGACTGTGCCGTTGTTCTGTCCCAAAATCCCTTTTAGTTGATCGGTAACTTCTTCTTTACTGGCGAATAACATCACACCCTCCTCAGGGAATTTTGCAAAAGCGGGTTTAATTTGACGGGGAATTTAATCTGGATAAGCCTAAAGAACCTGACTCGATTGTCTGAATGTGATCAAATTTTGTGTGCAGAGTTGTCGTTGGTTCAGGTACATGAGGCACCATAATATACGTATGTATATTAGCTAAAAAAACATCAGCAGGCAAAGTATCTTTGATATTGTTCCGGGTAAAAATCATATGACACTAGTTTTCAAAGACTTTCCACCGCCTGACCGGGATGAAAGAAAATCATAATATTTGAATATGTTGTAAAAAGTATTGAAAAATGAGAATAGATCCTGTGTCAGAGGGTTGTGGGGGATATTGGAAATGGCAGTAAAGGATTGGAAATACGGTCTTAACTCAAGGGCTTTTATCATTGACAGGGAGAGATAATTTGCTAAAATCCCTCCCAAGAAAGCCGTATTGATTTCCAACTTTATATTCTTTACTAAATTAAAGAATTAATCGTATACCCGATAAAAACTTTTCGTAACTTGACGATCCAACTCCTTGTCAAGAGGAAGTTGTAGGGAGAAATAAAATCAATGTTTAAAAATATTTATTTGCCCGTAGATAATTCAGACTTTTCCAATACCTGCATTGATCTTGCTCTGGAGTTCGCCAAAGCGGGCGGGACGACTGTTACCGCCAGCCATGTGTATGCGGCTAAAATGCACGATGTCCGCTTTCGGCAAATGGAGAGCGGTCTGCCTGAGGAGTATCAGGACGAACAGGAGCTTGAAAAGCAACGCAATATCCACGATCAGTTGATCACCAAGGGCATGGAGGTCATCACCGACTCTTATCTCGAAGTGCCTAAAGCCAGATGTAAGGAGGCTAACGTTCCTTTCGTCGGCAAATCTCTGGAAGGACGAAACTGGATCGAACTGGTTCGTGATATCAAGGAATCCGATTACGATTTAGTTATATTAGGTGCGTTGGGTCTGGGCGCTATCAGAGACAGTCAAATCGGAACGGTCTCCGAGCGGGTCATCCGCCGGATTCAAACCGATACCCTGGTGGTCAAGCATATTCCCGGCCTGCATGAGGACAGACCGTCCAGCGGCAAAATCGTGGTCGCGGTCGATGGCAGTGGTTACGCCTATGGCGGATTGAAAACCGCCATCGAGATGGCTAAAAATCTCAACCGGCCTTTGGAAGTGATTTCAACTTTTGATCCCTATTTCCATTACGCCATGTTCAACAGTCTGACCGGCGTTCTGACAAAAGAAGCGGGAAAGGTCTTCAAGTTCGAGCAACAGGAAAAACTGCATGAAGACATCATCGACAAAGGTCTGGCGAAGATTTATCAGGCTCATTTAGAGATATCCCGGAAAATCGTCGAGGAAGAAGGGCTGGAATGTACCATCCGTCTCCTGGATGGAAAAGTTTTTGAAAAAGTATTGCAGTATGCCAGAGAAGAAAATCCCTTCCTGCTGATTCTGGGGCGGATTGGCGTGCACAGCGCACCCGATATGGACATCGGCGGAAATACAGAAAACCTGCTCAGACTGGTGCCTTGCAATGTTTACCTGTCCAGTAAAGTGTTCAAGCCGCCGATTGAGTTGGAGGCTGAGGAGAGCATTGAATGGACGGCGGAAGCCAAAGAGCGGTTGAAAAAAATTCCGGGCTTTGTTCTGCCCATGGCAACAAGTGCCATCCTGCGTTATTCTCTGGAAAGAGGGCACAGCATGATCACTTCAAGTGTCATGACAGAAGCTGTGGAAAATATTCTTCCCGCCGGAGCCATGCAGGCCATGCGACAAATTGGCGAAAACATGCAAAAAGAAGGCATGAACCCGGACAGCCCGGAAGTTCTTGGAAAACTGAAAGAACAAATGATGGAAGCGCACACGGGCAAGAGCGCGGAAGAAGTCACTCTCAAATGCACCAGCTGCGGTAGTATTTTGAAAGGCGATGTCGTTCGGTGCGGAGTTTGCGACGCGACCGCGGAGCGGTTCCTGCCGATTGATAAGGAAGAATTCAAGCCGGACGAAACAGAAGAAAAAGAAGTCACTACTTTTACGACCTTCGATGATGTCGAGGTCAGCTGGACCCAGGAAGCTCTGGATTTTCTCGAAGAATTTCCTGAAGGGCATGTGCGCCGAAGAGCCCAAGCGCGAATTGAAAAAAATGCCCGGATTCAAAAGATAACCGCCATCTCAATAGCGTTCGCCAACAAAACGGTCAATGAAAAAGCCGTAAAGGAAAACGTGAATGGCAACGGGAAGAAAAACGGCAATCCAAAAACCATTCAGGAAGTCATGGAGTTTGGTTCGTCATTCGACCGGGAGGATTTCAACTGGTCCAAGGAAGCTCTTGAGCGGTTGGAACGGGTTCCCAAAGGCTTCATGCGTGACAACACAGAAGTTCGCGTTATGGGTTATGCCGGGGCCAACGACATCAAGGACATTTCCATTGAAGTCTGTGAAAAAGGCATTGCGGAATCTGTAAAACTAATGGAAGAAGCCATTGCCAACGGCGCTGGCCTGGACGATTTTCTGCCAAAAAAAGAGGTGGGAGCCTGAAACTCCTAAACTCAACGTCTCCACTTTACTGATTGCGTAGTAAAAATTTTAAAAAGCCCCTTGGCTGTTGATGAGAATCAACACGAGGGGCTTTTCTCTTTCACTTTTCTCCGAAAATAGAATAAAAGTAGATTTCCCGCTGGAAAAGCCTTAGAATAGAGTGTAACTAATTGTTAAATAAAGGTTATTTCTATGCGGACTCTAATCACTCTACTGAGTTTTCCTGCTTTGGTATGGGCTTACTTCCGCTATCCCATGTTGGGCCAATTCAGCTGGAAATGGTTGATGGGGGCTTTCATTGTATATGGCTTCCTGTTACTCAAAATTTGTGTCCGCATGCTGGAGTCGCCCGAAAAATATAGTTTTTTAAGTGGGGGCGTGGGAGGCGGTTCCTTCGATGGCGGCGGTGATTGTGGCGGGGGTGGAGGAGACTGCTGAGAATTCCGGCCATTCAAAAAGTTGTCTCCTTTAAAATAGAGAAAAATAACTAGATTTTTCCCTCCTGATATTGAAATAATCTTTCCAACTGTAACTCTTGACTGGCCTTCATGTCTTTTACGTTATACAAACGCCTGTTTCAGTATTTAAAGCCCTATCTTCCCAAGGTCATTCTGGCGATTATTTTTTCCATTATCGTTGGAGCCATTTCAACGTCTCCCATTCCAATCATCCAGAAAACCTTTGACAAAATTTTTGTCGAAAAAGATTTATTCATGCTGAAAGTGATTCCCCTGGCATTGATCGGGCTCTTTCTTGTCAAGGGTGTGTTAACTTATGCGCAAAACCTGATTATTTTTGGGATCTCCTGGGAACTTGTGGTTTCCGTTCGGGAAAAACTATTTGCCCACATCCATCGCCTGCCGTTCCTGTTTTTTGAAAATAACGAAACCGGTCATCTCATTTCCAGAATCATTAATGATGTGAACATCATGCAATCCACCATCACGCGCCTGATGAAAGAATTCATGCAAAACAGCGCGATGGCGATCGGGTTGTTATTCTGGTTATTTTATTTGAAATGGAAATGGGCCATCATCGCTATCATCGTTTTTCCCTTTATGGCGTTTCCCATTTCCAATATTTCCAGAAAGTTGAAAAAGTTCAGTCACAAAGGCCAGGAGATTCTGGCAAACGTGAACTCCACTATTCTGGAGTCCTTTTCAGGAATAAAAATTGTCCGGGCTTTTGGGCTGGAATCCGTAGAACGGGAAAAATTCGAAAGGCACAGCGGAAATTTCCTGAAAGTGATGAAGAAAAATGTGAAGTACGTTGAAATCGTGTCTCCGCTGTTGGAATTTCTGGGGGTGGTGAGCGCGGGCGTTGTTCTTTGGTATGGAGGAAATCAGGTGTTGACGGGCGAGGTGAGCCAGGGAACGTTTATCGCCTTTGTGGTGGCCATGTTCATGCTTTATGGTCCGGTGAGGTTGCTATTTAAAATTTATGCGAATATTCAAATTTCCCTTGCCGGAGCCGAACGCGTTTTCGCCATTCTGGACCAGGAAGAAGAAAGAATGGATGAGGGGAAACAGGAACTCGTTCAGTTCAAGGATCAAATCGAGTTTCAGAAAGTGTCGTTTCGCTATCCATCGAGAGAAACAATGGTGTTGTCAGATATAGATGTGACCGTCAAAAAGTCGGAGATCCTGGCCATCGTGGGAATGAGCGGAGCGGGCAAGACGACTTTTGTTGATTTGTTATTCCGTTATTTTAATGTCACTTCCGGAAAAATTTTAATCGACGGAAAAGATATTCGTGAATACCGTCTCGAGTCACTGCGGCGGAATATGGCTCTGGTCACGCAGGAAACATTTTTATTCAACGATACCATTTGGAACAATATCGCGTTCGGGAAAACGGATGCCACGAAGGAAGAAATTTTGCAGGCGGCAAAAGCGGCGCATGTGGATTTTTTCGTAAAACATATGGACGATGGATACGATACCATGATCGGCGAACGCGGTGTGAAGCTTTCCGGCGGACAGCGGCAGAGAGTCGCCATTGCCAGGGCCATCTTGAGAGACGCGCCAATTCTGGTGCTTGACGAGGCCACCTCCGCCCTGGATTCGGAGTCTGAAAAACTGGTTCAGGACGCGTTGCATCACCTGATGGAACATCGAACCACATTTGTCATTGCGCATCGGCTGTCCACCATCCAAAATGCGGACCGCATCATTGTCCTGGAAAAAGGCCAAATCGTTGAGTCGGGAACGCATGAACATCTTCTATCAAACAGTGGTTTGTACCAAAAATATTTTGAGATGCAGATGTTTAATGTCGATGAAAAAAGTGAGGACCTAAAGGAAATATCCAAAGATGCGATTTAGCAATGTTTGCGTTGAAGCCGTGGCTCAGCATTTGCCCGACAACGTGGTCACGTCGGAAGATCTGGAAAATAGAATGCGGCCGTTGTACGAGCGGTTGAAACTCCCGGTGGGCCGCCTGGAGTTGATGAGTGGGATAAGAGAGCGCAGGTTCTGGAACGAGGGCGTCGTGCCAAGCGAAGTCGGAGCGATCGCCGGAGAAAAGGTCCTTGAAAAAACCGGCTTTGACCGGTCGCGGATCGGGTGCCTGATCAGCGCTTCTGTCTGTAGAGATTTTTTAGAGCCCGCCACAGCTTCCGTGGTCCACAATAAGTTGCAGTTGCCAGGGAATGCGGAGGTGCTTGATATATCAAATGCCTGTTTGGGCGTTCTTAATGGAATGGTGCATGTCGCCAATATGATCGAATTGGGTCACATTGAGGCGGGTCTGGTGGTGGCTGGCGAAAACGGCGGTCCTCTGGTTCACCATACCATTGAAACTCTATTGTCCAAGCCAATGGTCACCCGCAAGGAAATTAAATCTTCTTTTGCGTCTCTGACCATCGGGTCCGCTGCTGTGGGAGTGTTGCTGACCCATAAAAAAATTTCCAGAACAGGGCATCGACTGTTGGGCGGAGTTTCCTTCGCCGCGAGTCAATTCAACGATCTTTGTCGGGGAAATGATGACAGTGAAAGCACATCCGGCTGGTCGCCCTTGATGGAAACGGATGCTGAAACCCTGATGAGAGAAGGTTGCAGGCTTGCGGGGGACACCTGGAACGCTTTCAAGACTATTATGAACTGGAAAAACGAGGATATCGACCGGGTATTCTGCCATCAGGTGGGGTCCATGCATCGAAAGCTTCTCTATGAAACCATCGGCATGGGTCTTGACAAGGATTTCTCCACGCTGGAAATTCTTGGCAATACCGGGGCCGCATCTCTCCCCGTCACTTTGGCGATGGGAGAAGACAAAGGGTTTTTGCCGTCCGGCAGCAAAGCGGCTCTGCTTGGAATCGGCAGTGGACTCAACTGTCTCATGCTTGGCGTTGAGTGGTGATCCGTTTTCAGGAATTTGAAGAACTCTATCCTTACAAAGCCCGGTCTTTGGAGTTGGGGGCGCTGAGTTACAGTTTTCTGGACGAAGGGCAGGGCGAACCGCTGTTGATGCTTCACGGCAATCCTACCTGGTCTTTTTATTATCGTAATCTGGTTCTTGGGTTGAAAGATAAATACCGGTGCGTGGTCCCGGATCATATTGGTTGCGGGTTTTCTTCCAAACCGTTCAATTATAACTATACCCTGTCGCAACACATCGACAACCTGGAAGCCCTGGTCGAATCCCTCAACCTTAAAAATATCACGTTGGTTTTACACGATTGGGGCGGCGCCATCGGCATGGGATTCGCTGTCCGTCATCCTGAAAAAATTGCCCGAATTGTTGTTTTCAACACAGCCGCTTTTTTATCCGATCACATTCCCGCCAGCATCAATTTTTGCCGACGCCCCGTATTGGGTCCGATAGCCATTCTTCTGTTCAACGCATTTGTCCGTGGCGCTTTATGGAGAGCCTGCGCTCACCCCGAACGATTGACGAGAAAAGTCAGAGAAGGATATTTCGCTCCCTATAACACCTATGCAAATCGAATGGGAATTTTGCGGTTCATCCAGGACATTCCCATGCATTCCGGTGTGCCAAGTTATTCCGTTGTTAAAAAGATTGAAGAAAATTTGCAGACGTTTCGGGATCGTCCGATGATGATCGTCTGGGGCAAGCAGGATTTCTGCTTCAACGATCACTTTTTAAATCGTTGGAAAGAATATTTTCCTGAAGCGGAAGTTCATGAAGTGGAGGACGCCGGACATTTTGTAGTGGAAGACGCCTACGAGAGAATCATTCCCTGGATGCGCGAGTTCTTGCAAAAACACCCTTTGACATATTAAAACGGGCATTGTATGTTCATAGAATGACTATCAAGACAAACTTTCTGAAGAGATTTGTTTTTCTTTTAGTGCTTCTCGGGTTTATCCTTCCCATTAAGGCTCCGGTTTCCTCTGCGAAAGCGAAATTGTGTTGCATGAACAAAGGTCACTGCATGATGGGCATGGAAGCCGAGACTAAAATCTCGGTCATGGGGGCTTCAAAGAGCGCCGGGATGATTGCCTGTTGCGAGGATAATTGCGTCTCCTGTTCTGTGACCAGCATCCTTCATTCCAGGACAAAAATTTCCTCTCAAAATGTAGAGGTGCTTTCGACGCCGGCCCCATTTGCTTTCATCGTTGTGAGCAAAAGTTTATTTGATACCGGGCCACCCAACTTAAGCAGGCCAGAATTTCGATTAGTTTCCGGTACCCATTCTCCGCCCATCTTCCAGCTCAATTCCATTTTTCTCATTTAGTAGCTTCCTTTTTATTTTCGTAAATATTGTTGCGTTCGTTTGCGCGCGTCAATCGATTCTATTCGAAATATTTTATTTAAAAAAGGAAGGTGTTTTATGTCAAGCAATCGCTTGTGCCTTATTTTAATTTCTATATTAGCTCTATATGCCCTGAAGCCGCATTTCGTTCATGCGCTTCCTATCAACAGTGATGTGGGCCTGACTCCTCATAAAGGAGAGTTTATTTTCAGAACTCAGGCCAGGTACCTTAGAAAATCGGACGATCCATTAAATCAGGGACGAAGTGTGGATGAAGTGGTGGTTCCTTTTGTCGGGGTTTATGGATTCACCGCAAAGTCCTCCGTTCTTGTTAAAGTGCCATTCATATATCGGGAATTGAAAACTGCAGGTGGAGCTTCCAGAAGCGACCACGGAACGGGAGATGTGAGCTTTCTTGGAAAACACCGGTTTTTTACCCACAATTTTAAAGGCGGTACATCCAGAGTGTCGGCAATCGCGGGTCTCGAGTTGCCCACAGGAGATGATAACGCACGGGATTCTCTTGGGCTGTTGCCAAAAGGCATTCAACTGGGTTCAGGATCGGTGGATGTCATCGCGGGGGGGACCTATACCCTGCAAACGTTAGATTATGAGTTCGACATGGACCTTCGCTATATTTTTAACAATGAAGCCAACAATTTTGAGTTCGGCGATGTTTTTAAATATAACCTGGCTTATCAAAAAAGGATATGGCCATCCATTTTGCCGGATAGGGGAATATACAACCAGTGGAATGCGGTGCTGGAACTCAATGGAGTGTATGAAGAAAAAAGTGAATCAGGCGGAAACGATGTTGCCAGTTCCGGCGGCAATACTGTCTACCTGTCTCCCGGGATTCAGTTTGTCACCAAGCGTGCGGTGGCTGAGTTTTCATTTTTGTATCCGGTCATCCAAGATTTAAACGGGAGCCAGCTGGAAACGGACTACTCTCTGGCTTTAAGCTTCCGTTACAACTTTTAAAACATTCGGACATTTTTTAATGTCTTTAAAAATAAGGAATATTTATTATGAATTTCAAAAGAAAATTGTTTGGTTGTTTTTTAATGGTGGCTTTTATAAGTTTATCCGCCTTCCCTCTGTTTGCGGAAAGTGACACCCAGAAAATAATGATAAAAGTGGAAGGCTTGTACTGCCCCTTTTGCGCTTATGGATTGGAAAAACAATTAAAAAAATTGGATGGATTTAAAAAGGTGGAGGTGAACCTGAAACATGGGGTCGCCGAATTGTATATTAAGCCTGGAGTGACTGTCACCGATGCGGTCATTCAAACGGCTGTTGAAGATGCAGGTTTTGATTCCGCAACCATTACGCGTAAGCAAAATGGGGATAATAAGTGAAAAATAATTCCTCTTTAAAATTGTTTGTTATATGCGTTCTTGTTTTTTCTTTGAGTGCCTGTGGAGGCGTCGACCCTTATTCAAGGGTCGACGTTTACGGGCAAAAGGGGGAAAAGCCGGGAGAGTTTAACGAACCCTTTGCCATAGCAGTCGATCGATCAAACCATGTTTACGTGGCGGACGCTCGTAACAAACGGGTGCAAAAATTTTCTGCGAAGGGAAAGTTTCTCGAACAATTAGGTGGTGAAATAAATGGTTCTGGCCAGTTTGAAAAACCTTCCGGGTTGGCCATTGACGGAACGGGAAATGTTTACGTCGCCGATTATGACCTGGATAGAATCCAGAAGTTCAATCCGAAAGGGATGCTTTTGCTGGAATGGGGAACCAGCGGAAAACTTCCCGGTCAGTTCAATTCCCCCTCCGGGTTGGCGATTGACTCTGAAGACAATATTTTTGTGGCGGATATGTACAACCACCGGGTGCAAAAATTTGACGCGCAAGGAAAATTCCTCACTTCTTGGGGGAGTTATCATCCCGTTTCGGTTTTAAAATCCGTTTTTAATTTTATTTTTTCGGAGGAAGGGGAGGGCCTGTTTAATTACCCGGCCCGAATTGCCGTGGATGGGGAGGACCGGGTTTATGTTTCGGATTCCTACAACAATCGCGTGCAGGTTTTTTCCAATCAGGGGAAATTTCTTTTTAAGTTTGGCGGTGCCGGATTGTGGGGAGGGAAGTTCCGTGTTTCCTCAGGAATAACTGTTGGCAAAAATGGGCGAGTTTTTGTGGCCGATTTTTATAATAACCGGATACAGGAGTTTTCCAGAGACGGCTGTTTCATCGCTAAACGAGGGGGGGGAGGAAAAGAACCGGGTCAGTTCGATGGCCCGACCGATCTTGCTGTCGATAGCGAAGGTCGGGTCCATGTGGTCGATTGGGGCAACCACCGAATTCAGGTATTCAAGCCGGAAGACCCCGTTAAAAAGTAAGAATGTTTATTTCAAAAAAAAACGGCGTCCCGAAGGACGCCGTTTTCACATCGTATTAATACTAGTAGCGATACATGTCCGGTTTGTAAGGACCCTCTACCGGGAGATTTAAATATTCCGCTTGATCTTTAGTCATGACGGTTAGTTTCACGCCCAATTTGTCAAGATGCAACCGGGCAACTTCTTCGTCCAGCTTCTTGGGCAGGGTGTAAACGCCGACTTCATATTTGTTTTTGTACAATTCCATTTGCGCCAGCACCTGATTGGTGAAAGAGTTGGACATGACGAAAGAAGGATGCCCCGTCGCGCAACCCAGGTTGACCAGCCGACCTTCCGCCAGCAGGATAATGCTGTGTCCATCGGGAAACGTGTATTTGTCCACCTGGGGTTTGATTTCAATTTTTTTGATCCCGGGGAATTTGTTCAGTTGCTCGACCTGAATCTCAATATCGAAATGACCGATGTTGCAGACAATGGCGTCGTCCTTCATCGCTTCCATGTGGCCAATGGTGATGATATCTTTGCATCCGGTGGTGGTGACGAAGATGTTGGCTTCTTTTAAGGATTCTTCCATCGTGGTGACTTCGTAACCTTCCATAGCGGCTTGCAGGGCGCAAATGGGGTCGATTTCTGTCACCAGAACACGGGCGCCCAGATCCCGCATGGCTTTGGCGCAACCCTTGCCCACATCGCCATAACCTGCGATCACTACCACTTTTCCCGCGACCATGATGTCGGTCGCTCGCTTGATGCCATCGGCCAAAGACTCCCGGCAACCGTAAAGGTTGTCGAATTTGGATTTTGTGACCGAATCGTTGACGTTCATCGCCGGGAGTTTTAGAGAACCCTCCCTCAGCATTTTATACAGGTTATGAACTCCTGTGGTGGTTTCCTCGGTCACTCCCTGGATTTCGTCGAGCAATTCCGGATGCTTGTCGTGAACGTAAAAGGTCAGGTCGCCGCCGTCATCCAGAATCATATTGGGTCCCTTGTCATTGTCAAAAAGCAGGGTTTGCCCGGTGCACCACCAATACTCTTCTTCCGTTTCACCTTTCCAGGCAAACACAGGAATGCCCGCTTTGGCGATAGCCGCCGCCGCGTGGTCCTGAGTGGAGAAAATATTGCAGGACGCCCAGCGGATTTCCGCTCCCAGTTCGATCAGGGTTTCTATCAAGACCGCAGTTTGAATGGTCATGTGCAGAGAGCCTGCGATTCTGGCACCTTTAAGAGGTTTGGATTTGCCATGGATTTCGCGCAGGGACATCAATCCGGGCATTTCCTTTTCAGCAAGAATCATTTCCTGCCGACCCCAGTCCGCGAGTGAGATATCTTTGATTTTAAATTTTTCAGCGGCAGTGGCTGTCGACATTTTTCTCTCCTGATAATTTTGTTGATGGATTGAATTAATGAAATAATTGGTAGTCCAAAAAGTTTTGGGTGCGAATGTGACCAGGCAACCAATATTGGACCAAATTAGCCTTTATTAAGCAATAATAACGGATATTCTCTTCGAAAAAGAGGCGGGAAACCTTCTCTATTCCGAACAGTTTAAATGTTTTTCCCGATTTCGTCCACAATAACTTGAAAAATAGATAAAACTCGTTTAATTATAATGTTATTTTAATTTAAATAGAAAGTAAAGGTATGATTAAAGGTTTTCAGTGATTCCTGGACCCTCGAATTTTATGATTTCTGGAAAAATTTACCCTCAATGCGTGCCGGATCAGCAAATTTTTCCAAACCAACCCCTCGGAAGAAGACAGGCGGTTTTGCGTGTTTCGACGGCCCGCAAGAAAATCGTTATATTTCAGGAAGATAAAAATTGAAAAAAATAGCGAATTTTCCGTGATTTTGGCGCATTAATTGCTTTTTAAAATAACAGAGTAATTATATGAGGGCGTCATGCTGATCGACAAGCTATTATTCTCCGATACTGTTCCCATGATGATGAAGAAGAGCCTGGATTTTAACTCCTCGCGCCATCTTCTGATTTCCAACAACATCGCTCAAATGGACACTCCCGGATACAAGGCCAATGATGTGGATTTTAAGAGCCAACTCCGGGACGCGGTCGGGGCAGGGTCCCATCTTAATTTAAAGACCACGCATAAAAATCATTTTGGACCGGGGATGATGGCGCTCAAGAAACTGGCGCCGCTTCCGCATGAAGAGGAACTTCAAGCCAAGTCCAATGGCAATAATGTGAACATTGATTACGAAATGGCAAAATTAGCCGAGAATCAAATCGACTTCAATGCCGTGAGCCAGATGATGATGAAAAGAGGTTCGACCGTCAAAGCCGCGGTGACCGAAGTGCCGCAACAATAATCACTGAATAATCAGCTAATCATATCGGGTGAAAACTCCGCAATAGTAATAGATTGACAAAAACAACATTTAGCATTAACTTGGCAGTAACGTCATTATAAGGTTGGAAGCCATGAAAGACATCACCATACAAAGCAATCTCAAAGCTCTGCAGGGGGCCATCCCGGCAGGCAAGATTGAGTTGCGGGAAGATTCCGGTGCTGACGGCGGCCCATCCTTTGCCGAGACTCTCTCGTCATCGCTGAACAAAGTGAACGATCTGCAAAAAGAAGCCGATGCGGCCATTCAGGACTTTGTTTCCGGCGAAACGCGAAATATCACCGAAACCATGATCGCCGTCAACAAAGCCGATCTGGCGTTTCGTTTGACCATGCAGGTGCGTAACAAAATCGTCGAAGCGTATCAGGAAGTTCTGCGTACCCAGATTTAAATAAATCTTTACCAAACTGACCCCAAGCCTCTGGAGATTCTTCTCCCGGAGGCTTTTTTTATGTGTTTTGGGGGCATTATCTAAGGTATGAAATTAACCTCGAATAAATCCTACGATAAAAGGCCAATTTGGGGTTAAAATGTCCCATAACCGGTTTTTTTGATTTGCCAAATTTATTCTATTTATAAAGGATTCAACGGAGGAATTATGAATCGATACCTAAAATATTGCTCAATCGGGTTTGTTGGCATGGTGTTATCACTTTCACTTGTTTCCAGCAGTTGGGCGCAGGCAGGAGGACACGCAAGCGTGGGCCTTGGGCATGGGGAGGAAGGCTATCTTCATCTTCAGGAGATGGTCAAACATCTGGAATTCAGCTTGAAAATGCCCGATGCCAGTGATGAACTTAAAACCCATGCGGCGGTGTCCCTGAAACACGCCAAGGAAGCCCTGAAGCATTACGACGAAGCCCTCAAACACGCGTCCGAATCCCTTGGCCGGCCAAGAACCCCCATGATGAGCGGAGAAGGGTCCGGTGGTGAAGCACCCAGACAGGAAGGCTCCCCACACGAACACGAAGAGGGCTCGCATTAGAACCCTTTTGGGGTCTGGTTATAGGATCAGCTGACTAGTTTCAAATGTCCTGTGATTTGATCCACTTCTTTCTCTGGGGCTGGGCCTATGCCAACGCAAGTAATGGTTCCTGCCTTAATGACGGTTTTCCCGGCGTCTTTAATCAGTTTTCCCGGCAAATTGGAGGTCAATGCCTTTTGGTAACATTCGATAACTTCCTGTTCACTACTTGCAGACAGGACGACCTTTGGCATGCCAATGTCAAGCCAGGCTTGCTGATGTTTTGGGTTGGAAATCAGAAAACTGGCCACAGAGCCGTGAGCCACTTGTGCGGCAAGTTTTCCTGGTGGAAGCTTTAGTGGGCTATTAATGATTATCACTTGCTTCATTTTGACCTATGGTAATAATTACACTTCCTTTTTTACGGCCGCTATCGACATAACGGTGTGCCTCGACAATTTCATCTAAAGTTAATGTCTTATCGATGATGGGATTGAATTTTTTATCTGAGACTAATCCCGCTAATGTTTGCAGCATTTCAGCATTGGCTGAGGCAACTCCCGTGGTTACTTTTTTACCATTTTTACGTGATACAAAAAGACCTTGAAAAACACCCCATAGATCGCCTGCCATTACCAATAAATGCCCTTTATCGGCAAGTGATGCTTTACTCATACCCCAAGCTGCCGTGCCGATACAGTCGACTATCAGGTCATATTTCTTGCCATTTTTTGTAAAATCTTCTTGCTTATAATCAATGACATTTTCTGCGCCGAGAGATTTAACCAATTCGTGGTTCGGTTTTGAGCAAACCGCAGTAACCTTTGCGCCATGAATTTTGGCGATTTGAATAGATGCTAAACCAGCCGCGCCAGAAGCCCCTACGATAAGCACTTCATCACCCGCTTTTACCTTACCATTGTCGCGTAAATAATGCAGTGCAGTCGCGCCACCAAAACTAATCGCTGCAGCTTGTTCAAAACTTAAACCATCTGGAATATGAGCAATTGCATCATCTTGCTTAATCGCCCGATATTCGGCATGGCAGCGAAATTCGGGTGCTGCAAAAACCCGATCACCAACCTTAAACTTGGTAACATCTTTCCCGATGACTTCAACTTCGCCGGCCAATTCCATGCCTAATATGGGATTTCTAGGCGCCGTAATGCCCATCGCCAAACGCACAATAAACCCAAAACCACGAGGAACATTTAAAGCCCGAATACGAACATCACCAGAGTTTACAGAGGTGGCAAATATTTTGACCAAAACTTCATTTTCTTTGGGAACTGGTTTTTCAACTTCGCCTATTGAAACAACTTCTGGTCCTCCATATTGTGTGTAAACTGCTGCTCGCATAATGTATCCAAATTATCTAATTGAATTTTGTGTTTTATTCTAAAGTCTGCTCGGCAACATACTCTTTTAGATCGTGAGATTCATAGCGTTGCGACAGATTCCAGCCTCCACCGTCCTTGAATTTGACCAGCTAACCCACTCTTACGCACACCTCATCCCCTTGTACCTCAACGGGGAAGACCTGGGTTTTTAAGGTGGGGTCTATGTTGCAGTCGCCGGTTTTCAGGTCGAAGCGGTAGCCGTGATTGGGGCATTTGATGCCGGTGCCGTCCAGCGTTCCCCGAATAAGGGGAGCTGTTTTTTTATGCGGGCAGGTGTCGAAGATGGCGTAGTAATGATCGTCGATATTGAAGATGCTGATTTTCTTGCCGTCGACCTCCACCCGTTTACGACTGTCCGGCGGAATGTCCGCCGCTTTGGCTACGGCAATCCACTCGCTCATTCAGGAATTTCCTTCCACGGGCAATTTGGAGTCCAGGCTCCAGTCCCACCACGAGCCGTCATAATTGCGAACCGAAACTCCGAGGCTTCTGAAGGCGTAGTAGGCCATGCCCGAACGAACTCCTCCCGTGCAGTAGACGACGACCTCCTTGTCGGAGTCGATGCCATTTTTTTTCAGCAGGGCGTTTAATTCCGGTTTACTTTTTAACACACCGCTTTCCGTAAAAAATTGTTCCCAGGGGATATGAATCGCCTGTGGTATATGTCCTCCTCTGGGGGAACCATACGGAGTGGCGCCGTTGTATTCCTTTTCGGTGCGGTTATCAATGACGGCAAGCCGGTCCAGGTTTTTATGAATCCAGGAGCCTGTCGCCATCACATTGTCATCGAAGCGGATATCTTCAGGGGATAATTCGGAGGGAGAAACACTTTTCTGTTTTCCCCGTTCAATCTCGCCTCCCGATTCTTCCCATAACTCAAGTCCTCCGGTCAGGATACGAACCGACTCAAATCCGAACCGTTCAAACATCCATAAAAACCGTCCATCCGTTCGCCAGCGGTCTGTCGGGTCTCCGTAGAGAACGATGGTTTTATTTCGATCAATTCCCAAAGGACGCAGTTTACTGACGATCAAACCCTTGTCTTCTATCAGCAGTCCTTTTACGCCGGCCCTTTGTTCGGTGAAATCCTGCCAATCGGCAAGATTGACGGATCCTCGAATATGGCTCACAAAGTATTTCCATCTGGACCGGGTGTCGATGATAACGATCTTTTCCGATGGGAAGGTGCGCAACTGCTCCACATTAATAGAAACAGGGGTTTCGAGGGGGTTTGCTATGGCGAGGCCGGGTTGGCCCGGAGCAAAATTAGCCAGAAAAAGGGCCAGAACGAAAGCCTTAATTTTTCTTGACAAATCCCCGTTAACGTTAGTAATATCTTTCTTCAAATTTAATACCCCGAGGTCAGTGCAATCGTATAAAAATCCGCTATTTATTGCGGTTGGGGTGTCTTTTTTGAAATTTTCAGGTTGTTGGACCCGGTTTTTAGAATGATGGATACAGGGCCAGAAATTTCTCAAATCACCCATTTGATGCTTATAATTGTGAACCAATCCACTCAGGAATTCAATCCCTTTACGTCCCGATGAATTTGGTTGCAACTTTCGACATAACTGTTTATTCAACTGAAATTTGAAGATTAAAATCAGTAATTGGTTTTGGAGGAGTAATGACAACGAGCGATAGCGATAAAGATAATGGAAGCGAGACTCCGAAAGAAGAAAAGCAAACGACGGCGGACCGGCTCGATGAAATTAAAAAAGAAGAACAAGAGGACGCTAGCTCCTACTACGCACAGGGTGATAAGGGGTCTACTATGAATACGAAAGAAGAGTTCGAAACGCCGGTTCCTCCAGTTGATAAATCCAAGGAAGATTTAAATCTTTTGCGGGCCGTGGCATTTTTAGGGTTCGGCTTGGCCGCCCTGGCAATCGTCTTTATACTGTTTTTTATTCGCGACCTCGATGAGAGAATGGGCGGCATGGGTTCCGCGGTTAAAAAAGTCGAAGAGGCTATCGAGCCGCTGAAAACAGAAGTTCAAGGCAGTATGGAAACCGTCCAGGCCATCGAAGAAAATTTGAAAACGGTGACTGCCACTGTCTCTAACTTGAAGGGGAAGTTTGGCAATTACGAAAAATCCATGGCGATCATGGAATTGAAACGCGCGCTGGCGATGGTACAGGGCATTTCAATGGGATCTGATGCCAGCGTGCAATCCAAATCCACCGAAGTGGCGGCAAGTATTAATTCTCTCTTGAGTGAACTCGGAGGAGGGGCGGCGGCCTCAGATCAACCCGCCGGGGAAATTCAGGTAGAAGAAGCTACGGAAGAGCCAGCCGCTGAAGAATCTGCCGAGGAAGCCCCGGAGGAGCCTGCGGCTGAAGAATCCGCTGGTGAAGAGACCGAAGAAGCTGAAGAAACTGAAGAATCCGCTGGTGAAGCGACCGAAGAAGCTGAAGAAACCGAAGAATCCGCTAGTGAAGAGATCGAAGAACCTGAAGAAGAGGCATCTGAAGAACCCGAAGGGGATGGAGATGAGGCGGCAGGTGGTGATGAAGAGCTTCCTACCGTAGAAGAGCTTCTTAAAGAGTAAACGCGTTTTTCGCTCTTAAATTTTCAGCGAGCAATTTGAACAAACCTCCAGGATGAGTCTGGAGGCGGGCGGGTTGCCGCCGTTTATATAGAACCCAACCTCAATCACCCGTCGCAATTTATGTCAGTGATCAAATTCATCATTTCCATCCTTTTTCTGATCTTCATCGCGGCCTTCGCTGTGGTGAACCGGCATTCTGTTGAGGTTTTTTATTATGACCTCCATTTGGCAAAACAAATGATAGAAGCGCCCATGATCATTGTGGGCCTGATTCCATTTGTCTTGGGCTTTTTACTGGCATGGACCTTCACGCTTGCCAGTCAGGTTAAATCCAAAGCGGCCATTAGAAGAAGAAACCGAGCCATCGCAAGCCTGGAACAAGAATTGGCCCGATTGAAGCCCCCTGCCGATATTTTGAAAGCCCCTGTTGGCGTTGATAGAAGTTAGCGCCGAACCTCCTTCCTAAATACTATTAAATAATTTTTCAAAAGAATTCCCCGCAATCTCTCGCTGAACATTATAATTATCCTTCAATGCGACGACTTGCGTTGATTGAAAACTCCTCTCCCTGTCAGCGAAAAGACGTTACACATGAATGAGGATTAAGGTGACGACTCAATGGAATTATTTCCTGAATATGAAGGCGCCGTAAATGATACCGCACATTCGCCTCTTGCCAACCGCATGCGGCCCACTTGCTGGGACGATTTTCTGGGGCAGGAGCACGTGGTGGGGGAGGGCTGTCCGCTTCGGCAATTGATCGAGAAAGACTCCGGGTTTTCCTTTATTTTGTGGGGCCCGCCCGGTTCCGGAAAAACCACCATTGCAAGGCTCGCCGCCCGTTTGACCGAAAGCGAATTTCATGAGATAAGCGCTGTCAATGCTGGAGTGGCCGATATTCGTAAGGTCATCGCAAACGCTCAAAAACCCGGGAAAACGCGCCGCACTATTTTATTCATCGATGAAATCCACCGGTTCAATAAAGCCCAGCAGGACGCGGTTCTTCCCTTTGTCGAGGATGGCACCATCCGGCTCATAGGATCGACAGCGGAAAATCCTTCTATTGAAGTGATTCCATCGTTACGATCGCGTTGTCAGATTTTTCGTCTGGATTATCTGCAGGAAAAGCACGTTCGGGCTATTTTAAAAAAAGCTTTTGGGGATAAGGAAAAAGGATTGGGCGATTCATTGGTGGCCTTGACGGACGACGCGATGGATTTTATCGTGAGTCAGGCCAACGGGGACGCGAGACGTGCCTTAAACGTACTGGAAGCGGCCATAGACAGCGCCCGCACTAAAGATGTTAAGGTTAAAGTCAGCCGGAAAGTGATTGAAGGGATCATTCAGCAGACAGCGACCCTATATGAGAAGGGGGGGACGGAGCATTACGATCACGCATCCGCCCTGCAAAAAAGTCTGCGCGGGTCCGATCCGGACGCGGCAATCTACTGGCTGGCTAAAATGATCGCCGGCGGCGAAGATCCCAAATTCATCGTTCGGAGGATCATGGTCACGGCGGCGGAAGATGTCGGCCTGGCCGACCCCAGAGCGTTGGTCATCGCCAACCAGGCGGCCATCGCCGTGGATCGTTTGGGAATGCCGGAAGCCCGCATCGCGCTTTCAGAAGCGGTCATTTATATCGCCCGCGCGCCCAAGGACAACACCGCCATCAAAGCGATTGACCGCGCACTGGATGATATTCAAAATAAAGGAAAATCCTATCCTGTTCCCGATCACCTTAAAGACGCGCATTATCAAGACGCGAAAAAATACGGTTACGGGGTGGATTATAAATACCCTCACGACTATCCGAATCACTTTGTCGAGCAGGAATATCTTCCCCAGGAGATGCGCGGTAAAAAATATGTTATTCCCGATAACAAGAAATCCAAACCGGGGTTTTAAAAGATTCCCATAGTCATGTTAAAAAACAAATGAAGGAAGCGAGTGATGAGCAAAACGGTTAAATATGAAACAGTGGAAGATATTTTTAACGGCAGGTTGCGGGGCAACCAATTAATGCTCAGCGGCATACACATCGGCCCTGAAGAAGCGCGTCTGCTGTGGAATTCGCCCAGGTTGAAAGAGGTCAACTGGCTGGATCTGGATGACAACAACCTGGGCGACGAGGGCGTAAAAGATCTGGCGAAGTGCGAGTATTTGACCAATGTCCAGTATTTGAATCTCAATCAAAACGGAGTGGGCGACGAGGGCATCCGATTTCTTGCGCAATCAAAAAATCTCGCGAAATTAAAGCGACTGCATTTGAAAAATAATCCGATAAAGGGAGAAGGGGTCGTCGCTTTGTTTGATTCCCAAATGCTTGAAAATCTTTCCACGTTCCAGGTCAACGATGGCTGGACGTGCAAAAAAAAGGAAGGATGGCGGTACCGGCCACAGGGATAAACCCCGCCCGTGAGTTTTATTTCCCCGTTACCTTTACGTCTTTTAATTAATAATTTTTGCCTGACACTCGTCTTTTTAGGGCGGGGTCGTTGATTTATGGAATCGCTGGAAAAATCCAATCAACTGCATATCCATATTTCCGTGGAAGACCGGCCTGGAATTCTCGCGGAGACGTTGGAATCCATTGTTCGGTGTGAATGGAATATCGTGGACATCAAACAATTTGTGTTCAATGGATTGTTGAATCTTTCCATATTGTTGGACGGCAACGATTCTGACGGCGTCGAACCCTTAAGAAAAGCTCTGATGGAGTATGGAGAACGCTGTGGCTTGAAAATCGGGATCTATCCCTGGGAAAAGGGAAACCGGCCGGACGCTCCCTATAAGCACCGGTCTGTCGTGACTCTTTTGGGAGCAAACATCGAATCGAACGGTTTGCTGGAACTCACCCGAACCCTCGCTATGACGGACATAAACATCCTCCGCATCGAGCAGTTGGATTATGGCGATCAACATGTGATGGAGTTTGTCATCGGAACCAGGCAGACGCATTCGAGTGTGGATGTGCTGGACGCCTTGATACCCTTCAAGGAAAAATTTCAGGTCGATCTTGCGGTGCAGGACGACACTTTGTTCCGCCGTAACAAGCGGTTGATCGTTTTTGACGCGGACATGACGTTTTTGCAATGCGAAGTCATTGATGAAATGGGTAAGCTCCAGGGGCAGGGCGCTCAAATGGCCGAGATCACCCGAAAGGCGATGGCCGGGGAGATGGATTTTACCGAAGCGCTGGTACAAAGGGTGAAACTACTTCAGGGATTGCCCCGGGAAAAGCTCAATGAATTATTCGAGCGTGTTCCCCTGACGCCGGGTGCGACCGACCTGGTGACGATTTTGAAATACCTGGGTTATAAAATCGCGATCGTCAGCGGCGGGTTTCAGTTTTTTATCGAAAAGCTGAAACAGAAGTATGGCCTCGACTATGGTTTTGCCAACAACTTGAAAATAGAAAATGGTCGGGTGACTGGAGAACTGGAAGGAGAGATCGTCGATGCCGCCGCTAAGGAACGAATATTGGTTTCCCTGGCGGAAAAGGAAGGCTTTACTTTAAAGCAGGTGGTGGCGGTGGGTGATGGGGCCAATGATATCCATATGCTGGCGCGGGCGGGCCTTGGGATTGCGTTCAACGCCAAGCCAATAGTACAGAAACACGCTCATGCCAGCATCAACCGGTCGAACCTGGAATTGATTCTTTATTTTCTGGGATATAATGGAAAGGATCTTCAGGAACTGCGTGAACTCGTCAAGCGGAAAGATAACCTGGGTTTTCCCGGCTCTTGAGATGGCAGAGGCGTGCTCATCTGGAAAGCGCGGGGGTTAAATAAAATCTGGAAAATAACCAGGCGGATCCTACCCCGACTGAATTGAACACGATATCGATCACTTGAAACTCGCGGTTTTCCATGGTCCCCTGCAGACACTCCACAACGATTCCCAATAATATAAATAGTGCCGCAAAATGAGGGCGGTATTTAGCGGGATAAATTCGGGTATGCCAAAGCATCATGATGAAATACGCTGAAAAATGAGAGAGAATATCCTGCCGAGTAGGGTCATATTTGGCCAGAACGGCGTTGGGGTCCAGTGACATCGCGATAATGAACGCAACGTACAGTCCGCCAATGATCCTTTTGAACGAGCAGTGCTTTACGGTTTCCATGTTTTAAATTTCAATGCGGATGGTTCTATTTTCTGCAGAAACAGGATATTAAGGGAAACAGCAGTCAATGGATACCTTTTTCTGGATACTATCTAAACTATTATGGAGTTTAGCGTCACCTGACAAGGTGGTGTTGATTTTGTTGTTTGCCGGAACGGTTTTAATCTGGACCCGGAGGCAAAAACTGGGTCGATGGCTGGTTTCCATGAGTGCGGGGGTGTTTCTTGTCTTCACCCTTTTGCCGATCAATACTTTTCTTTTGAAACCTTTGGAAGAACGGTTTCCAGCCCTTACCGAGTTGCCGGCAAATATCAGCGGAATCATCGTCCTGAGCGGGGCGGAAAAACCGGTGATCTCATCGACCCGCGGACAACCTTCGTTAAATGAAAGCGCCGAACGTCTGACCGCCTTTGTCGATCTCGCCCGACACTACCCGGAAGCCCGCCTCATATACGCAGGGGGCGTCGGTGCGCTGTTAAATCAAGATTATAAATCCAACGAGACGGCGCGAAAGCTTTTCAAACAACTCGGATTGAATAGCGACCGCATTCAGTTTGACTCAAATGCCCGTAATACATTCGAAAACGCTGTCAACGGCTTTAATTTAAGGGGACCGGAAACCGTCGGCGACTGGATCCTGATAACGTCCGCTTTTCATATGCCGCGGTCGGTCGGCGTGTTCAGGAAAACAGGATGGAGCGTCATCCCCTATCCTGTGGATTACCAGACATCGGGGGAATGGAAATACGACTGGCATTTTTTCAGGCTATACAATTTTCTTGAGTTTAGTAGAGGTTTGCACGAATGGCTGGGTCTGATCGCGTACCGGGTGACTGGTAAAACATCGGCGCTGTTTCCGAAACCTGGGGGTATTAATGTGCGATGAGTTCCTGAATGAGTCGTGGTTATTTCTTGAACCAGACTCCAAAAAAATAGTTTTGAAATCCTGTTCAATTTCCGTTCTGCCTGTCGATTTCTTCTAAAAACTCATTGACGGTTCGGACACTGTCGAGGTCTTTTATGGGAGATACCATGCCAAGGATGCTGATGCTCAGGCAAAAAGGTTCGCCAGGGTCGCGGCAAATGATGGCGCTGTTGATATGATTTTCCTTGTACCAGGGAAGTTTTGCAAGGTTCAGCGGGGTTTCAAATGCCTCAACATCCAGCGAGAAACCGTATCGCCGTTCCAGATAGCAACCCAACTCCTCCACTTCCGCCTCGGATAAAAAATTGTTGACGCGTTCGATGATCCATTTGATATTTTCCCCGGAATTGTTAAGTTCCACATAATTCTCTATCATTTTTTGGTAGGGCATTAAGGGGAAATCCCGCAAATAGCAGATCCAGTCTATCCTGATATCTTTTTCCTCATAGTCTTCATACAGCCTGGAAGAAGGGATCAAGGTAAAGGGACGGAACAGTTTCATCGTCGCAAGGGCCTGGAAATAGGGAAGAAGCAAGTTTTACAGGAAGTATTTTAGCCGGTTGTATATGGAAAAGGAAATCAAACCGGGGGTGTCAGGGCTTTTTTGAATTCCCATCCGCGAAGGGCGCCTTCTTTTGTCAGGGCTTCCGCTGTCAGTGCGGTTTCCACGGGAATGCCCCCTCTTGGGATTTCTCCCCGCGCGGCAAGGATGGCAACCATGGCGGCATGCCAGCCCGTGAGTTTTTCCATGGCGGTGAAGCCGGTGGCCTCATCCCAGGTTTCGACCAGCTCAAGCGTGCAGGACGATGGCTTGCCACCACTCGTCCCGTTGCACTGGGTCCTGATGACACAAATATCACGAATCTTATCTTCCGTGATTTTGGGTTCCAGAAGGGCATGAAACATTTCCCTGGGCGCTAAGGACGAACCATTGACGGGAATGGGTTTTTCCTCGAACAACCCCAGTTGCTGGAAGGCCGTGAATTGTTGCCAGTGGCCTGGGTAGCGCAGAGTTTTATTTTCCAGTCGTTTTAACTTTCCTTCGAAAGTCCACGGCGCGGTGGACAACCCTCCTGAAGTCACTGCCGCCTCAAGACGGCCCAGGGGAGCCGGAAAATCCAGAATTTCTATTTCATCCAGACAGGGGACCGGAGTGACTTTTCCGTCTCTGAGGAAAAGCGCGTCTCCAAAGTATTCGTTTGTGAATCCATTAATGTTGAAGGTCAGGGAGTAATTCCAGGGAGGCTGGGGATTTTGCGGAAGTCCTCCGTCCCAGATAAATACCTCCTCCGGGTCCTCAACAAATGACATCGCCAGAACAGCCATCGAAATATTGAGCCCCGGCCCCATGCCGCAATCGGGAGTGATGGTGACGCCGGCTTTTTTCGCGGCGCTGTCCAGCGCAAGTTGGCCGCGCACGGTTTCCGTGTGTCCTCCTAAATCGCAAAGACTGGAACCGTTCTCGATAGCAATTTTCGTGATGAGGGGGTTTAAAGGATAGGGGACGGCGCTTAAAGTGGAATGAACCCCCAATAGCGCTTTTTGTAGTTGAGCGGGGTCGCTGGCATCGAGACCCTGTCCCTGGACAATGTTGGAGCCAAGAAGCGTGTTTATTCTGGCGGCTCCCGTTTTGGCAACCTGTGGGTCCACGTCATAGAGGAGAATCGTCTGGGTGTCTCCAAACCGGCCTATATCGTAGGCCGAGGATAACCCCTGGCGTCCGGCGCCGATGATGGCATAGCGGTAACTCATGGGTATTTATTTGTGGGTCAGAGGGTGAAATAATTTGGACTACTATAAGAACTCTTCGGAAGAATTTTCCCTGTGATGAATGCCGGGATGAATTTTCAGTCCAGCAATACCATTCCGATATTTTGCATGTCCGCGCAGGCTTTGTTGGGGCTGATGTCTCCCCAGCCATTGATGAATGATGTTCGCTGGACATCAATGCCGCACCCTTGCAACGTGGGACGGGCTTTTTCGGGATACTTGCAAAAAGTGTCTATGGTGCAGGTTTCGCACAGGTCACAGGCACGGGAACCCATCCCAAACGCTTTATAAAAACCTTTGGTCTTGAAGCTTGTTTCCAGTGATACCACGATTTCCCGCATATCCTGATTCGGTAACGCGTAAATCAACAAGGCTTTTTCGTAGTCGGCCAGAATCTCCGCCGTTTCGTCCGAGTTTGGCGAATGCGGGGGGCAGGTATGCAGTTTAGCGTAATGCTGGCAACCAAACTGACAATGCAACCTGTTCCAGGTTGCGACCGCAATATTTTTTGTCCAGATAATTTTCGCCCGGCTGGCCCCTTTGTTGAGGGCCTCCTGAACCATTTCCTGGTTGGGCTTGATTTCCAGAGGCAGTTGTCTGATGTTAGATTTTAATGATTCCATGATATTATTTTCCATTTCTTAAGTTGTTCCAGTTCCGGATTGGACGTGAGTTTTCCAAAACGAAGGAATGTCCTTTAAAAATCGAAATGGTTGCCAGCAAGGATTTGCTTATTTCTGAGTATCTACGGTAAGACTATTATAAATGACAGAAACGGGTTTGGGGGAGACTTTCCTAAAATAAATCCATTTTTTGAGTTCGGAACCCATTTGTTTAATTGGGTTTGTGGGGATTTTAAGAGCTATCTCATTGAAATTTTTAAATTTGTGTTTGTTCCAGATTGTCTCATTTTGAGACTCGGGGCGGCAAATATTTCATAAATTAGAAAATTTACAGATGAATTTAACCATAAAAGCGGTGATTTTTGACTGGGCCTGGACTCTTGTGGACCTGGGAGATGAAGATGACAGGCGGGCATTTTCAGGAATGTTCGAGTTTTTACGGCAAAAAGGCGTGATTTTGCCAGAGCATGACGATTGTTATCGAGTCTATCGGGCAATTTTCTACCAATTGATCGGCGAGTCAAAGCAAACACACCGGGAAGCTTGTTTTGACTCGGTGCTAAAATTTCTTCTGCTGAATTACTCCATCGACATCTCCGGCAAGACCACGATGGAAGAGATATTGAGAAACTATTATCAAAATATTTATTCCACCCGCACCGTTTTTCCAGATGTGATGCCCGCTTTACATCGTTTGCAGTCCAGTGGTCTACCGCTCGCCATTATCTCGAACACCACGAATCCTCCCTTCATGAAGGATTACGAACGGGAGTTGCTGGGGTTGGACCCATTTTTCGAGTTTTCCATTTATTCATCAGGAGTTCCTTACCGTAAACCGCATCCTTCAATATTCAAATTGGCCGCCAGTCGATTACAGCTCGACGCGCAAGAAATCCTTTATGTCGGAGACGATCCGGTGAATGATATAGCCGGAGCGCAAAAAGCCGGCATGCAGGCCGTGTGGATCAACCGGGAGGACGAAAAACTACCCGATGGCATCCAGCCTGAGTTTGAAATCAGCTCCTTGGACGAACTATTAAAAATAAGCGGTATCAAAGTTTAGCGGGTATCCATGCACCGATTTTTTGTTAAACCGGAAAATATTTCTGGAGACGAGGTGGTTCTAAGCGGCTCCGATGAGAACCATATCCGAACCGTTCTCCGGTTGCAGGAGGGAAGCAGGGTTCAGGTGGTGGATGGTCTTGGGAACCGCTATCGGGTTCAATTGACCTCAGTGAAGCCGGGAGAAATTCGCGGCAGGGTAGAGTCGAAAGAAGATTTTCAAACGGAATCCCCTTTGGCGATTCAAATGGGAATGGCGCTTCTCAAAGGGAATAAATTTGATCCTGTTCTTAGAAAGTCGGTGGAGCTTGGAGTGGGCCGTGTTTCCCCGTTGCAAACCAAACGGAGCATTGTTCGGGTTTCAGAGATCGAGGCGGAAAAAAAAACAGCCCGCTGGCAGAAGATAGCCAGAGAGGCCGCCCGGCAATCGGGCCGCAGTCATCTGCCCGAAGTTTCACCCACGATCCAGACAGTTGTGGAATTTTGTCAGGAAAACCGGACCGCCGAGATCAAACTGGTTTTTTGGGAGGAAGAAGACGCTTGCAGATTGAGAGATGTTTCCCTAACAAACCCGCCCAGAACCATCGCGTTTTTGAGCGGTCCCGAAGGCGGATTTTCCTTAGAGGAAATTGAGACCGCCTGGCAGTATGGGTTTCAATCCATCACCCTTGGTCCGCGCATCCTCAGAGCGGAAACCGCTCCCATCGTCATCCTGTCTCTTGTACAAAACCGCTGGGGAGATATGTGACTCGCTCCCGCGAGGGGGAAGTCGATTTTGTTATATCTTGTCGAGCTATCATTTATAATAATCCAGACCTTGTAGACAGTGTCAGATCTCGAATGACCGGATTCGACCCAAAGCGGACATTGGTGCGGACAGTAAAAATTGGCCTACTAAATATTAAGCTTCCTTTAAATCATCTAAATCATCAACTTTTTCCAGAAGTAATAAATTGAAGAAATTAAAATAGGTATAATATATCTTCATGAGAGGATTATTCATATTACCTGTGAAGCGACATTTAATTTGCAATTGTTCCCCTTCCGTAAGGGTAAAAGTTATTTTATTGCTACGACACCAAGCTATTTTAATAAAAAGTTTATACTCCCCTGGATTTAAAGGTACTTCAACGGTTTCTCCATTTTTTAGTTTCCCTATATTTTCCCCATTGATTATTATTTTATATTTGTTAAACCGGTAAACGGTATCGGATTTCCTCAATAGTTTTATGGAAGTCATGGTCACAAATAAAACTTATAGAATTCTAAGTTGGTCAGTACCGCAAAATATACCATTTAAAGGTGAAATAAAGATACTTTCTTAACGTCCGCTTTTGGCCGAAAGCGGTCTCTCGGGATTTGAGAATGTCTGAGACCGTTTGTCAGGTTGGATGTCGACAAATACATTTGTAATAGCGCAAATTTTATCTGTTAAAAGGTTTCCTCTTTCTTTCTTTAATGCTAAATTTACAAAAGTTTTAATCATTCAAGGGAATATCATCAACGATGACCTATCGATGTAACATAGAAGTTTTTGAAGGGCCGTTGGATCTGCTCCTGCATTTGATCAAAGAGCAGAAAATGGATATTCAGGATATTGCCATTGCCACGATCACCCGGCAATACATGGACTATATCGAACTCATGCAGGATTTGAATCTTGAAGTCGCTGGGGAATATCTGATCATGGCGGCGGAATTGACTAGAATCAAATCCAAAGTGCTCCTCCCGGTTCAGGAACAGGAACTGGAAGAAGGTGAAGAAGGGGAGGACCCAAGGGCGGAATTGATGCGCCGGTTGCAGGAGTACCAGCGTTACAAAGAAGCCGCGTTTGAGTTGCGGGTGCGGGAACACGACCGGCAACAGGTGTTTGTGCGCGGCGGAGATATTCTTTGGGATGAAGACAGCGGCGAGGAAATGATTCAGGAAGCATCCGCCTTTGATCTTCTCAACGCGTTTCAAAATATATTGAGAAGCAAAGAATTCAAGAAGGACTATGAAATTAAAGTTTCCGTTTTCTCTGTGTCCGACCGGTTGGCGCATATTCTGGAAATACTCAACGCCGCAAAAACCATCACTTTCGATTCCCTGTTCACCGTACTAAATTCCAGGCAGGAACTGGTTGTGACTTTTCTGGCGCTTTTGGAAACCATGCGCCTGAAACTTGTCCGCATCCAGCAAGCCAAACAATTCGACCCCATCCGCCTCTACCTGTCTGCCGACCATGAAGCTCAAGCGCAAATCCTTGAGCAGTACCACGCTGCTACGGAAATCGAAAAATAGCCCCAGATTCCAGAGAATAAATTGAAAAAAAAACTGAAATCTTTTTTGGTTAATATTTCGATTTCGATTGGCAGTGTGGCCGTTTTTATTCTTGTTCTGGAACTGATTTTTCCTCATCTCCTGCACAAAGTTCCCTTGCCGGTCTATGTCGGTCTCGATGACGGATACAAGGTGCTGGGTCAATCCACAAAAAAAACGGTGGTCCCGAAAGACTATATCGCGATTGTGGGTGATTCTCATGCCTTGGGAACAGGAGACTGGTTCAAAGAAACGGTCCGAAAGCATAAGTTTTCCCAGGGGGACTACCATTCCGCCCACGTTTTATACAACCGAATCGGGCGGGATATAATTTCCTATGGCGCTCTGGGTTCGGGCAGTCTGCGTGGACTGGTGTCTCAGCCCATCGCTCATTTTAAGCATATCAACTCATTGCGGGCTTTTGAGCTGGAACAACCCAAAATGATTCTGGTGTATTTTTTTGAAGGCAATGACCTGAATGACAATGTCATTGACCTGCAAGGGCGGTACAAAGACTTTTTTGAAACTAACGCCCTTTATGACACCGCCCTGTTTGAAGATTTTATCCAGAAACAGGTTTTAGAAAAGGAGCCGCTGTATCATGCGGACGGCCCGTTGAAAAACTTCCTTTTCACCCGCTTTCTTATAGAGAGCGTGGGCGACAATGTGGTCAACGAAGTCAAGAGGGGTCTTAAGAAAATCAAAAAATTTTTCGGCAAAAAGGTCGAAAAACAGGATGATACAAGCCAGCCGCCCGCACCCAGCCATAACGATATGGCGATGATCGGCGGGAAGGAATTTCCTGTTCCTTTAAACAGCCAGCATCCAGCGATGACCTTGACAGACGAGGAAACGAGGCAGGCCATTTATGTGTTTGAGCAGTCCCTGCTGTTTTTGGCAAAATATTTTCATGAGTCCGCCATCGCCGTCGTTTATATTCCCTCCCCGCTGTCTTCCTACCAATGGGCATCGCCCACCGTGACCATTCAAACAGGCAAACAAGGTCTGGTTAAATTTGAGTCTTCCGCCATTCATGAAAGAAGCCAGGAACTCTGTCTGAAAATTGAAACCATTGCACGAAATCACCAGTTTGATTTTGCCGACACGAGAAAATTTTTCAGGTCCGCCGCACTGAAAGATCCCATTCACGGTCCTCAGGATTGGTTGCATCCCAACGAGAAGGGATACCGGGCTTTGGCTCAAGGGGTCCTGACCGCTTTTTTTGACACGGAAAAACGGTTTCCTGGGTGCGTGCCGTAAAATTTTTGGGATAAAATAAGATTAAAACTACTTGCAATTTTATGGAGAAGTTTATATGTTTATATTGAGGTTGGTTTTAATCGGAATTCCTGTTGGAATGAGAAAACATCCTTAGTAGAGAGGTGGTAGCAAGTGTTATTAAGAACGTTATTATTATCAGGAGTGGCGTTGATTTTTTCTGGTTGCGCTAATCAGTCTGGCTGGACACCAACGGTGGACCCGTATGGAGATCCCAATGTAGCGAATATTGCGCGGGATCAAATCGACTGTCGTGTACTGGCCAAACAGGCGGCGGGCAACCCCGCTACAGAAATTGCCAAAGGCACATTGATCGGGGGAGCAACGGGTGCGGCAGGAGGCGCGGCAGTGGGTGCGGTCACGGGTTCTCCCGGTGTCGGCGCGGCGGTTGGAGCGGCGGCGGGCGGCATTGGCGGTTTGATCGAGCAAAGCTTTGGTGTAAACAATCAATATAAACAAGCCTTTATAAATTGTATGCGGGGCCGGGGGCATAATGTGCTTTAAAAGATTTTTTTTTGAGAATATTCCATCAACTCTGGGTCATTAATTAATAGCTGTGAAGGAGTAAAGACATGTTTAAGACAATTTCAGCGATGGTGATAAGTGCGATGGTCATGACAGGATGCGCCAGTCAGGGATGGTCGCCGACCGTTGACCCCTATGGCGACCCCAATGCCGCGAATATCGAACGCGATAAAGTGGAATGTCGGCAACTGGCAAAAAATGCCGGGGGTGATACCGCTACCGAAACCGGTAAGGGAGCCTTGGTGGGTGGCGCTGTTGGAGCCGCTGCAGGTGCCGCCCTGGGTGCCGTTGTTGGATCTCCCGGAAGTGGAGCCGCCGCTGGAGCCGCCATTGGCGGGATTGGTGGAGGGGCAAGGCAGGGATTCGGCTCTGAAGGTAACTTCAAGCAGGCTTTTATCAATTGTATGCGGGGCCGGGGCCACAATGTGATCAACTGAAGGTCTTATCCCTTTACGGTAAGAAAAAACGGTGGGTGAAAATTTGATCCTGGCAAACGGGAGGCGGTCATTTCCATGATCGCCTCTTTTTTGGTTTGCATGGTGTTTGCGGTTTGAAAGTCAGTACTATATGATATGATTTACAATAAGTTACTCCCCTGCACGCTGTGTTTGAGACATGATGCTAAATCAGATTAAAGAAGATGTTCAGGTGGCCCTGGAAAAAGACCCTGCCTCCAGAAATTTACTGGAAGTCATTGTTTGTTATCCCGGAGTTCACGCTCTCGTCGCCCACAGGATTTCACATTGGTTATGGAATCATGAGTGGAAGTTTTCCGGGCGGGTTTTATCTTATTTCTTCCGTTGGTTGACGGGAATTGAAATCCATCCTGCCGCCCAGATCGGACGCCGGTTTTTCATAGATCACGGGATGGGAGTGGTGATCGGTGAAACATCGGTCATTGGCGACAATGTTTTTATTTATCATGGGGTCACCCTTGGAGGCCTGAGCACCAAAAGCGGAAAGCGGCATCCGACCATTGGAGATAATGTGGTCATCGGCGCGGGAGCTCAGGTATTGGGACCGGTGACCGTCGGCAGAAATACTAAAATCGGATCGGGTTCGGTGGTGCTTCAGGAAGTGCCGGAATATTCCACCGTCATCGGGGTTCCTGGTCGGGTGGTGTTTTCCGGAATTTCATCGGAACTCGAGCAGATAACCGGAGAAGAATCCTTCCCGGACCCGGTTGCGAAAGCCATCGAATGCATGCTGGACAGACTGCCAAAAATGGAAAAGGAAATCCGTTCTTTAAGAGAAGCTATTAATGAGCAAAAGGAATCACACCCTGTTCCTACAAAAAATCAGGAAGAATAATCAGCTTTTTATTCCCCGGCTGAGTTTTTCTGTGTTCATCTATAGCTACGAATAACCTCCTACTCCGGTTTCATTTTGCGGAAAATTTATCTGGATCACAACGCCACCACGCCCTTGCACCCGGAAGTGCTTGAGGCCATGCTCCCCGTCCTGGGGGAATTTTATGGCAATCCTTCGAGCGTTCATTCCGAAGGACGTAAAGCCAGGGTTTTTCTTGATGAAGCCAGAGAGAAAGTGGCGGACCTTATCGGAGCCAATTCGGGAGAAATTATTTTTACCAGCGGCGGGACGGAATCAAATAATATGGCCATTTTGGGCGTTGCCCTCAGCCGGGAGAAGAAAGACGCGCGCATCATCACCTCGACCGTCGAACATCCTTCGGTATTGAACCCCTGCAAACAACTGGAACAATTCGGAATAACCATTGACCGTCTGCCGGTGAATCCAAAAGGCAGAATCGACCTCGATCAACTGAAGGACGCCATTTCTGATTCCACCGTCCTGATTTCCCTGCAACAAGCAAATAGCGAAGTGGGTACTTTGCAGGATATTGAAAAGATCGGAGAACTGGCGCGGGAACACTCGGTTTGTTTTCATACGGACGCTGTGCAAAGCGTGGGAAAGATTGCCGTCGATGTGAAAAAAATTCCCGTGGACTTTCTCTCAATGTCATCGCACAAACTGAACGGTCCCAAAGGCGCCGGCGCTTTGTATATGAAACGAGGACTCCCCGTTTTGTTTCCTACCATGAGCGGGGGCAATCAGGAAAAGAAAAGGCGGGGTGGAACCGAGAATGTCGCCGGAATCGTCGGCTTTGGAAAAGCCTGTGAGCTGGCGAAAACGCGGTTGCAATCTGGAGGAATGATTTCTTTGGCAAACCTGCGGGATTATTTTTTCGAGCAGATAGAAAGTTTGGTTTCCGGGGTGGAGCTTTTAGGTGACAAAGAATATCGGCTTCCCAATACACTCAACCTTTCCATTGAGGGGGCGGATGGAGAAACCCTGTTGATCGGTCTCGATGTGGAAGGAATTTCCGTGTCCACAGGTTCGGCCTGCAGTTCCGGTTCCTCTTTGCCGTCCCATGTTCTGACTGCCATGCAGGTCCCGGCACGGCGGATAAACGCTTCTCTTCGGTTCAGCCTGGGGGTCGATAACACACGAGATGAAATTGATCACGTTGTAAAAACCCTCGCCCGGCTTGTTTCGTTGAATCGGAAAAACTCATTTGCTCTTGGGTGACTGGAACACTTTTAGATTGTGATTTTAATCTCATAAAAAAAGCTTTCTTTTTTTTGTGTTGACATAAAAAACTAGCGTATAATACAATCCATTGATAAGTAAGGGTTATTCAATCCTTTTCTCTATTATTACGGAGCCCAGCATGTCCCAGAAAAATTACCTTTTTCGTCTTTTCGGAGTTTTCTTATTGGTCACACCTTTGGTCCTTGGTGGGTGTAGTTATCTACCGTGGGTTGGGGATGACGATGAAGAAGACCTCGCTTTCGAAGAGGATTTTCCTTTTGAAGACGAACAAACCGCAAAGAGCGCTAAAGGTTCCGGGGCAGAGGATGATTTTTTCGCAGACGAAGGGGCGTTGATTGAAGGCGGCGGCGGTGATTTTTCCAGTCTTCAACAAGGGGCGGATTCCAGCGTTTTAAAAGGGGATGTTGAAAGCCTGCAAAGCCAGCAGGAAGCGTTGATCTCCAAAGTCAGGGAACTGGAGGAAATTCTTGTCACCCTGGAACCCAAGGTGAGTGCGACCCAGGAGCGATTGGAAGGAAGTCTGGCTGCGGCCTCAGGTCAGTCACAATTTCTTGAACCCGAAGTGGAAGAGCTTAAATTAAAAGTCAGTCAGTTGAATGAAGAAATCGCCCGGATGAAAATGGGCAAAGGCGGAGGCACGCCGGTCATGCCCAGCCCTGTCAGGCAAAGTAGTGGAACCCCGGCCCAATACAATACGGCTCTAAGCGCTTATCAGGTGGGCAATTATGATGAGTCTATACTGTTGTTTCAAAATTTCGCGTTGAGCAACCCCCCGGGACATTTAAAAGATAATATTTTGTTCTGGATCGGCAGTAATTACGTCAAGCTGGAAATGTACGATAATGCCATCAAACAATTCGACACAGTGCTCAATCAATTCCCCAGAAGTAACAAGGCCCACGATTCGAGATTAATGCTGGGTGTCAGTTACTATAAAAAGGGTGAAGCCAGCCGGGCGATAGAAGTTTTGGAAACCGCCTTGAAATATAATCCTCCCTCCGATGTTAAAGGAAAGATCATGGCTCAATTGAGTGAGATTCAATAGCCTGCGCCTTTCTTGACTTCCCTATATACTCCAAGTAGCCTTAATCAAGGCTTTCCCGACTCCTGAACCTTCCCATATTATCCCGTAGAAATGGGACTGGGGCGGGATTCAACAATCCTATACGAAATCCGTGGGACTATATTGGGATCCGGATGGGAGTGGAGAATGGCGAAATGGCAGAAAACAAAATTCCCTGGAGTTCGAGTACGAGAATCAGATAGCAGGCGTTATCAAGGAAAGCCTGATAAATATTTTACAATCCGGTTTGCCGACAACGGCCTGTTTGCAGACAAGCCCAGAATAAAATATATTGTTTATCTTTCCAGCAAAATTTATCCCACTCCGCTTTTTTTTGCAATTACAACAACCGACAAAAGCAGAAAAATCCCAACGTTAAATAAAGCACGCCAAATGGATATAATAGTTATCCCTCCTGGTGATTTAGATTTTTTCCAAGATCCAGATCACACTTTTATTGATTTAAATAATTCGCGGGATATAGAATTTGCAAACTTTGAACAGGATTATGACAATGATTTAGTGGTTTACGTCGGATCACTTTCAAACCAACATATTTGTCATTTGCTGGATAAAACTAAAAATTCAAAAATTTTACGCCCTGAGCATAAAAGAAGAATCTTGGGGTATTAACCTCACCCCACCCATCATCCCAGATAGAACGTGTCCGGTCGATAATTTTCCTCCCACAAATTTCTATCCTAAAGTGTTGCCTCAAAAACTACGCTAATACAATTGAGTTAGCGAACAAATCTTATACTTCTAGTTGAGGCTACTATGAATCCGTTAAAAATCATTTTCTGTATGGTCTTCGCCCTATTGCTTATTTGGACTCCACCGGGATTTTCCAATAGCAACCACCACGAAAATCATCGGCATGATGATCAACGACACAACCACAATCATAAATCTCCCCTAATCACCTATGCCACTATCGGCGAGATGGATGGGATGAAGTTCATCGATATTAATGGGAAAAGACTGCATCGCAGAGACAAGTATCCTAAGGTAACACTAGGCGGTATGATTCGCCTTGAAGTAGTGGAAATGGATTCGGAAGGAAAGCAAATTATCGTTAAAGGATTGCCCGATGATCTAATGGATGGGAATCACTTACTAAAGTTAAAAAATAAATGGGGAGAAACAACCTTTGTGCTTACCGTGGGGTCATTAGGCTCTGCGGGTCCTGAAGGTCCTCCAGGATTGCAAGGAGAACCTGGTCCTCAAGGTGATCAGGGTGTTCAAGGAGAACCTGGTCTGCCCGGTCAGCAAGGTGACCCCGGACCGCAAGGACCTTTTGGACCAGTTGGTCAGCGTGGTGCAGAAGGCCCTCCGGGACCACAGGGCATTCAAGGCCAACAAGGCATTCCTGGACCGCCTGGACCAAGTGGGTCTTCTGGTGTTACTGGATATGAAACGGTATTTGGACCAGCCCAAAATGTGGGTGCAGGGGCTTTTGCAACTTCTATCGCTGTTTGCCCCATTGGGAAAGTGGCTATTTCAGGGGGATTGGAATCAGGAACAGGATTTCTTAGAATACAAAGGTCTCGCCCAGATACCATCAGTTCATGGGTAGTGAGGGTAAAGAACGACGCCACCGCCGCCAGAACTTTTAGTGCTGTTGCAGTATGCGTCGATCTTAATAATTAGAAATTGATTTCCTGGTGGGAGGGATAACTATGAAAGACAACGGACCGATGCGACTAAAATAATGCAACCTACCAGCGCGTTGGTGCGACTGAACCAACCAACCCGTCCAGCTTGTCATGCTGATTCTGTAGCGTGCCTAACATGGCATGATTCTGGTTAAATCACCTCACCCCAACCAAGCAGCCCAAATAAAGTGTTTGAGGAATGGGCATTCAAGGTCTTACGTCTATGCAGGTATTCCTGATTGACCTCGTGTGTGTAATTACCATACAATTAATTCATCCATTCTATACCCTACATTTAACAGGAGTTTTCCGTGAAAAAGGATAAGAGCCAATTATCTCGAAGAAGATTTTTGCATTTTATTTTTGCCAGCGGTCTTATTTTATTTTTTCTCTCCTTTTATAATTTCCTCTGGGCGCAGTCTATTAGTTCATCATCAGGGCCATCCTTTTCTGGATCAAGAGGCTCGAATGATGTTCAAATCCTGCAAGACAAGATCAGTGGGTTGATAGAAGATATATCGCATTTGCAAAGCCAACTGAAATCAGAAATAGATATTCTTAAAGAGTTAAAGGATGAGTTGAAAAATGCGCCGAATAATTCCGCAAAAAAGAAGATTCAGGAAAAAATCCAAAAAGTTCAAAATAATATAAATGGATTGAATCAAAAAATTAATGGACTTCATTCAAAGATCAACAAGACTAAAAATAAATTACCTGCCGCGCAAGCAAAGGACCAAGCTCGAAATCAGGCTAAGTTGCGGCAAGCGAAGGAAAGATTGCAGAGTCAGATAGAAAGCCATGATTCCGGAACCATGAAAAATGCCTCCAGCTCTCAAAAAAGGGAACTGCTTAAAAGGGAAAAACCGCGAAAACCGGAACCTAGTAGAGGCAGGAGATAAGGTCCCCAATAGACCTTTTGCCCTTTTGTCCATAAAGTCCGGGAATGTTGGAATAGAACTGTCCGATAATACCGGACGGTTGAAGGATCACAAATTTTGACAGGTTGGTTTTTCTGCGAATATAATTTATAGGCTCCCACTGTGGAAAGGATAAAAATGTCTGAGCATCGAGTAAAAGTGAAATGGGATCGTAGTACGGATGATTTCACCTATGAATCTTATAATCGCGATCATGCATTAACCTATGAGGGCGGCATCAAAATTAAAGCCTCAGCGGCTCCGGGGTTTCAGGGGAATCCCGACTATGTTGACCCTGAGGAATCGTTTGTCGGGGCGCTATCCAGCTGTCATATGCTGACTTTTTTGGCGATTTCCGCTAAAAAACGCCTGATAGTAGACTGCTATGAGGATGAGGCTGTGGGATTCCTGGAAAAGAATACGAACGGTAAGCTGGCTGTCACTCGCGCAACGCTTCGGCCAAAGGTGGTTTGGGGAGGTCATAAAACACCTACGATTGAAGAGATTGAAAAGATGCATGAGCATGCACACCATGCGTGTTTTATCGCCAATTCAGTATTGACTGAGGTTTCTATCGAAATCAGATAGTTATCTAACCCGCCCCAAGCAACCCAACTAGTGCGTTTGACGCAGAACACAATTCTGTAACTTTGATCACAATAGAATGTGATGTCTTTCATTAGTGAAAAGCAATTGGCTTGATATCCTTTGTCCGATATCATGTTATCTCTGGGAAATTCAGCTAATGAGACCTACATCTAATAAAAGCAATGGCTCGCAAGAAAATATCATAATTACGACAGTTGGAATGCGGTTAAAAATTTGGCGTAAGCATTCAAAGCTTAAACTGGTGCAGTTGTCTCAAAAAATTTGTATTTCCCAAGGTTCTCTTTCTGATCTTGAAAACAACAAATCATTACCTTCCGCCACGACCCTCGCCAATTTATGTAATTTCTCCAATCTAAATTTAAATTGGTTACTCACTGGGCGCGGTCAAATGATCCGCCAGGAACGGGACCTCGGCAATGAAGTAAATTTTCCACGAGAATATGCGAAGTTGATGAGTGATCGAATTTTAAAAGAATTGATTGAAAAAGTCGTTCGTGTCTATCGAAGGGGTGACGCAGGCAAGCGGGCACATTTGGAAGGATTTTTGGTGGGAGCTGATCCTGATAATTCCTGAGTTGAGGACCATTGATTTTTCCTCCCACCATTCCTACTAACACCTGACAAACTTTCCTCACGCGTTTTGCACACTGAAAAATTCCTCACTAAATTATCCCTCGACATAACCACCTGAATTTTAAAGCTAACATAATTCTAATTTGACATCCCTTTGCCGATAGAATATTTTCGACATGCCAATATCTGTTTTATGACATAAATTTTCTACAAGGCAACTTTAATTTCCCTAAATCACGGGTTGCCGTTTTCAAGAACCCATCCTTCATCAAATTGCTTTCCGGGTTCTGGTTTTTCTTGAAGAAGTTCACAACTGAATATTTTCAGTTAATTTACTTTCCACCTTTGTTGCAGGGTTGAGGATGAACCGTTGCCGCGCCTTCCTGCCCACGCAATACACTACAGGGCAATCCCTGTGGCGAGTGCCCATGAATCATTTTTCCACCTAAGATAAGAGTTGGGCACGGCATCTGGCAGAAGATTTTTAATCTGGATAATCTCTCTAACTAATCCTATTTCTAAGGCTGATGAAAATGAAATTATTTCAAATTGCACTTCTTGCTTTGGTTCTTTTTTATTCAACACCCACCAAAGTTTCTGCCGATATTGGCACTTGGACGGAGGCCGTTGACTGCCCTGGTCGGTATTGGACCTCTGGAAATATAACCTGGGAGTCAATGCTTAAAAATTTAACTTGGTATTCCCTTGTCATGACGGGCGGACAGAATCCTAGACCACCAACGGCAATTTATTCCTCTGGATGGGACGCTGCAGGGTATCCCCACATGTGCCTTTATATGCCCAGTCAACCAACAAACAAGGCACATATTTGGTGTGGTATTGGTTGTCAAACCGCACATCCTTACGATCATACGACTGTTGAACCCGACCCTGATGCCGATTCGCAGGCTATGGCTTTCCGGTTTGCTGATGGTTCTCAAATTGATCCAGCGACAGGGAATACTATTCCGTACAACACCTTTGCGGAAACCCCGCCTTTTAAGAACGACGAAGTGAAAAATGGTGAAGCTGCAGAGTGCCCAGGATGTATTATCCATGTGGAAACGCAGGTTTTGGGCGAGCGGATTCCGGTTGTGGGGACACCTTTTAGTCTGAACTATGTATCCGAACGGATTTTCGATTTCCGGGCAAATTCCACTGTCAACATTCCTGTCACCGGACCCACGGTTCCCGTCAATGTCATAAATTCGAAAGTAACGATTGAGGTTGTGGGCCAAATATTCGAGTTTGAACAACTGCCCGCTCCCAATATTACGTTACCCTTCACCTGGGATGGATTGGATGCTCAGGGCTATCCGGTAGTTGGGCCAGTAGAGGCCGTTATCAAAATTGAAATGGAGTTTGACACCAACTTCGTGGCCGCTAGGGAATACGAGGTGGAATTCAATAGTTCCGATTTCAGAGGCATGGGGCTGGGCGGCTGGACTTTGGATCAACATCATTATTACAATCCCATGGAAAAAATACTGTATTTAGGCAATGGCGATCGCAGAAGCGATGAAAACATGAACTCGATCATCACCACCGCGATAGGCGGTGGAGGTTCTAATCCATCAAGTATCGAGCAGCAGGGCCCTTTGGGCGTATCTTTTATTTATCCCGAAGGAGTCGTGGCCGACGATGCGGGAAATGTGTATGCGTCCGGTACATATCAATCCATTATAGTGAGGTTGAATGCAGATGGCTCTGGAGAGCGAATTACCTCTGCTGGGGGTGGTTTTACTGGAGACGGTGGACCAGCAACTAATGCGAAGGTGAATAACCCTAAAGGTTTGGCTCTGGATTCTCAGGGAAACCTCTATATTGCGGATACCTACAACCAGCGAGTTCGTAAGATCGACACCAACGGTATCATTTCTACGATCGCGGGCAGTGGCCTCGCTATTTCGTGGGCGGGGGCTTTCGCTGGAGATGGTGGCCCTGCCACTAGCGCAAGGCTGAACAATCCTACTGATGTGGCCGTTGATTCAGCTGGCAACCTTTATATTTTAGACACTAATAATTACCGAATCCGCATGGTGGATACCAACGGTATCATTTCTACGGTAGCGGGAGACGGAACTTATCCTAGTAGTTCAATCTATGGAGAGGGTGGCCCGGCGGTCGATGCAAAAATAAGTCCCCAAGCCATTACCATTGATCCAAATGACAATCTGATCATAGGTGGAGGATATTGGATTTTGAAAGTGGACAATGCCGGGATCATTTCTACATTGGCGGGAACCGGGCCAGATGACCGCACAACAGGTCCTTATGGCGACGGAATCCTTGCCACGGATTCTGTCTTGAGTCCACTGTGAATGGTTTTTGATGAAAATGGCAACCTGTTTATTGCCGACTCTATTTATGTTGGAGGGATTACTCGAGATAGGATTCGTGTTATCGATTCAACAGGCATTGTCAACACCGTAGGTGGTTCAACCCGTGGGGGGAGTGGTGTAGGAGACAACGGCCCTCCAGCAAACGCCCAATTTAACTTTCCGAACAAAATTACGCTTGATACCGAAGGCAACCTGTTTATTGCCGAAAAGCAAAGTAGCAGGATTCGTAGAATCGTGAATCCTCTTTCAGGGTTTTCCGGTGCCGATGTCGTTCTTGCCTCTGAAGACGGCACCGAGCTGTACCTGTTTGACCCTAATGGAAGACATCTCAAAACAATCAACTCCTCTACTGGTGCAGATGTCTGGGTGCATGCTTACGACACGGAGGGTCTTTTAACAACCATCACGGATGGTGATGGCGACGTGACCACCTTCCAACGGGATGTGAATGGCAACCCCACGGGAATAACTTCCGCAGACGGTCAAACCACGGTGCTTGCACTCGATGTAAATGGGTATCTGAACGGCATCACCAACCCGGCAAACGAAACCAATTTGTTCGAGTACACAGCCTATGGTCTGATGACCAAACGTACCGATCCGAGACTCAACGATTCCATTTACACCTATAGCTCTGAGGGCAAGTTGACCCAGGATCTTGATCCTGCAGGTGGCACGCAAACACTGGCACGTACCGGGACTAACGACAACTACACCGTCACCAACACCACAGCCATGGGGCGCGTGTCAAGCTTTGGAGTGGACAACGACATTGTGGGCGCCGAGAACCTGCGCACCACCACCGATCCCAGTGGGTTTTCTACCACAACATTATTGGGCACCGATCAAAGCCAAGCCATCACCACACCCGATGGCACCCAAACGCTAATCACCACCAACCCCGATCCGCGCTTCGGCATGCAGGCCCCCATCAGTAACCTAACCGTTACTACACCCGGCGGTCTTATCTCAACTCTCACCACCACGCGAAATGTGACCCTCGCCGACCCTGTCGATCCGCTCAGCCTTCTCACACAGACCGACACGCTCAATCTGAATGGACGTGCATTCACCAGTGTGTTTGATAAGAACCTGCTCAAGGTCACGGATATAACGCCAGTGGGGCGGACGACCACAGCATTTGTGGACAGTCAAGGTCGTATTCTGACGCAACAGGTTCCAAATCTGGATGACACTCTATTTGGTTACGATACGCGGGGTCGTTTGAACACGGTCACACAAAGTACGGGACCGACCGAGCGGGCAAGTTCGATTGCCTACAATACGGCAGGTTTTATTGATAGCATCATTGACCCTGAATCACGGGTTGTGAGCTTTCAATATGATCTTACGGGCCGGGTCACCAAACAGATTCTGCCCGACTTGCGCGAGATCAATTTCACTTACGATGCTAATGGCAATGTTGGGTCGATCACACCTCCCGGTAGACCTACTCACGTGTTTAATTACACGGCTGTGAATCTGGAATCCGACTACACTCCGCCGGTGGTTACAGGTTCCGGCACCAACGCCACCGTTTTCACATATAACTTGGACAAGCAACTCACGTTGATCACACGGCCCGATGCCCAGACTGTCGCCTTGAATTACGACACGGGCGGACGGCTCAGCAATGTGGTCATCCCTCGTGGCACGACCAACTATTCTTATTTTCCGACCACAGGTAACCTTTCCTCCATCACAGCACCCGATGCAGGCACGTTGACGTTTGCTTATGACGGGTCCTTACTGAATAGTTCGACATGGACAGGTACGGTAGCAGGTAGCGTGACTCGTACTTATGACAACGATTTCCGCGTGACATCAAGAAGCGTCAACGGAGGAAATACGATTGCCTTCGGTTATGACAATGACAGTTTGTTGACCGTAGCCGGGGCAGAAACGTTGGCTTATGATCCGACCAACGGTCTTCTTACAGGGACTACCTTGGGCATAGTGACGGATTCTTTGACTTACAACGGCTTTGCGGAAGTGAATAGTTACACCGCCAACGTCAGTGGTTCTCCCGTATTCTCAAACTCTTTTGTGCGGGATAAACTGGGACGGATTTCTCAGAAAACTGAAACCGTTCAAGGTGTGACGCATGTGTTCGACTACACCTACGACACCGCAGGGCGGTTGACTGATGTGGATAGAGACAGCCTGCCGTTTGCGTCCTACACCTATGACAGCAACGGAAACCGCTTGAACAACGGTGCCGTATATGACGATCAGGATCGCCTGCTATCTCAAGGGACAGCCACCTACACCTACACGGCCAATGGTGAACTCCTGACCAAGACGGATGCCTCAGGAACCACGACTTACAGCTATGATGTACTCGGCAACTTGATTTCGGTAATTTTGCCATCAGGCACAACCATTGAATATGTGGTCGATGGGAGAAATCGTCGGATCGGTAAAAAAGTTAATGGTACACTGGAACGTAGCTGGCTTTACAAAGATGGTTTAAACCCCGTCGCCGAGTTGGATGGCAGCGGCGCAGTTGTATCTCGGTTTGTGTATGCTACTAGATCGAATGTTCCAGACTTCATTATTAAGGGAGGAAATACTTATAGGGTTGTAAGCGATCATCTTGGCAGTCCACACTTGGTGGTCGATACAACTACTGGAACTGTCATTCAATCTATGGATTTTGACGAGTTTGGCCAAGTTACTGGTGATACCAATCCTGAGTTTCAGCCCTTTGGATTTGTAGGTGGGCTATATGATGCTGACACCAAACTGGTCCGTTTTGGCGCACGAGATTATGATGCAGAAACAGGTCGATGGACCAATAAAGATCCGATTCGATTTGCTGGTGACGGCCCAAATCTATATGGCTATACGTTGAATAACCCCGTTAACTTTATTGATCCAAGCGGATTGGCTACAGGAGATTGGTGGGATGTGCCAGCAAACTATGACAGAGCCAAAGAAATTGGACAAGAGGAATTAGCAAAAAGACCTCTTTCACGCAATGATATGGGGGATGCAAAGAGACATTCTGAGTGGATGAGGAGAACAGCTGAAGAGACTAATACCTTTACAGCTTGGGCTGCAGGTACAGGCTATGAAATAAAAGGCCTATTCAAGGGACAACCGTTGAATGAAATGCGCATGGATTTACATAATAACTCGGTTGGTAGAGAGGCTGGAAGAAATGGAACATCTGTTAATTCAAATGATTTGAAAACTATCAATTCATTTAATTCAATCTATGATTCGTATTTAAAATTTAGCAACTTCTTTTCGGTGTGTGAAAAATGAAGCAAAATTTTATTACTAATTGTTTCATTGGGTTTCTAGGAATCCTCCTTGCCTGCACTCAATATAAAGGCGAGATTGAGCTAATTAATAATGCTGAACAATTGATTTCTCATGCGGAGATAAAAGTTTGTAATCAAACTTTGGTATTCGAAAATATTGAGCCGAATCAGAGGGTCGTGGGGCAATTTAAAATTTCTTCTGATTGCTATTACGAAGTTAAAATTCAGTTTTCTGGAGGAGGCTCCTTAAGTGAGGAGATTGGTTATGTTGCGGATGGTTTTAATATAAGCAATAGAATCCTCATTGAGAAATCAAAAATTAGTATCGAGTTAATTAAAATTGAATAAATACACAGTTACGGTATTCACCTGACCGTTTTCCTTCAAAAGCAAAATTGTTTCCCGTAGCTATAATTTTTTTTGCCCCTTCCAAATAAGAAATCTACCGTTCGCATCCTACACCTACACAGCAAATGGTGAGCTACTGACCAAGGCAAATGGCTCAGGAACCACCACATACAACTATGATGTACTTGGCAACCTGATTTCGGTGATTTTGCCCTCCGGCACAACCATTGAATATTTGGTTGATGGGAGAAATCGTCGGATCGGTAAAAAAGTAAATGGTACACTGGAAAGAGCGTGGCTGTACAAGGATGGCCTTAACCCCGTTGCTGAGCTGGATGGTGAGGGGACAGTGATTTCTCGTTTCGTCTACGCCACTCGCGCCAACGTGCCGGACTTCATCACCAAGGGAGGAAATACATATCGAATAATTTCAGATCATTTAGGAAGTCCAAGACTAGTTGTTGACACTACTACTGGAACCGTTGCCCAGGTGATGGATTACGACGAATGGGGTGATGTTATTGCGGATACCAACCCTGAATTTCAGCCTTTCGGTTTTGCTGGTGGTCTATTTGATTCTGACACACAATTAGTTCGCTTTGGTGCAAGGGATTATGACGCTGAGATTGGAAGATGGATAAGTAAAGATCCGATTCGGTTTTCGGGAGGAGATACAAATCTATTTGGTTACGTGTTTAATGATCCAATTAATTTTTTCGATCCAATTGGGCTAATAGGATTTGATGCTTTCGGACATAACGTAGATTTCAAGTTAAGTTTTACCTTTTTACCAATTAACATTGAAATCGACCTTGATGAAGATGGTTTAGATTTCACTTTTAATGGAGTATTTCCTCCGGTTTCTGCTGGGGCTGGTTTGAGTATTAATATTGACCCACCTGACAAATGCGAGGGGTTCTATCCAATATTTTTTGGAAGAGGAAAGGAGAATAGTTTTGGAACAAATGTGAAATTTGATCTAGAGACAGGAAAAATAGATGTACAAGGTTTAAGTATTTCTGTTGGACATTCTATTGGAATCCCTTTTGGTATTATTATTCCGAATATTTTTAATTGAAATTAGGGTAATTCAATTTTTTGAGATTTAACTATGAGAGTATTATTTGAAAGTTTGGTTTGTATATTAATTATATTTTTGGGGATAATTGAAATATATGGGACAAATAAAAAATGGCCGATGCTCGTCGATCCACCTAAAAAATTTTCTCATGTATATTCTCATTCACTGTTAAAAAAATATTTCGGACAAAAATTTCTTATTTTTTACAATTATTTTTTAGGGTTTTCTTTCATATCTTTTGGATGCTACGGACTCTGGCTTGTAATAAATTAAGGTTTTGACACATTTTTCAGTGCGATATTTCCCCCATTTCATTGCAGGCTTTCTCGTTTTTTCCTGATTTAAAATGCCCCCGGTTTGCAATTGTTTGAATAACGCCGGTTAATCTCTATTTGGAGTTTTTCTAGAGAAGCTAAAGAATTACATCTTTGCGCCGTATCAGGATCGCTTTGAACCAATTCGTTAAAATCCTCCCTAAATTGAATTTATCTTCGTAAGAGGCCAGTTGAGAAATCAGTCTGGCCGCAAGATGACTGCGCAAAAAAGTTCCGTCCAAATTCATGAGAGTATTCTTCTTCTTTAGTTTGTATGGCGGTTTTCGTTCTTTTCTGGTTTGGAAAGGATATCTGCTAAGATAAATCCTCCAACACCAAAAACTGATATAGCGTAAATCCAAATCCAAAAATCACCCCATGTTTTTTTATTTGGTAAATCTATTCGGAGTAATTCAAGAGTCAGCAAAGACGCCGGTCATTCGTGGTCGGGTTTATTATTTTTCGCTATTACCAAAAGAGGGGTAGAAGCTCTGAATGAACTGGAAGTGATTGTGGCAACCAAGGGGGAGGGTAATTGAGGGTCCGGGACATTACCCCGCCTTCTCACAGGAGAGAAAATGAGATAATGAAGAATGCTATTACCCCCATAACTGAGATAAGTAATAACCAATCGGTAAATGAACGTATCTCAGCTTCAAAATTCTGCCTCTCTTTGACCTTTTTGTCGTATCGAAATCCGTGGTGGGTGAAATATTGTGTAGTCATGATAACCTCGTTGAACTGCTCAGGTTAATCACCTTTTACCTTACCCAGACAATATAGGTTGTCAGTTTCAAAACCGCAATGCCTCCTATCGACAATCCTAGGGGAAACCCTGCAAAAGTGGGACTATACTGGGACAGAGAGAATATTTAAAAAAATATTTCAGCTTTGATACCTATATAAATTATTGTAAATAAACAACTAATATAGTTTTTGTGGCCAAAATGTGCCTTGAGTGAGATTCAATAGCCTGCGCCTTTCTAAGAATAAAATGTTTTTTTGATGGGACAATTCCCAAGCCACCTCTGAAAAACATTTTTTATTGCCACTGTTTTTTTTTGACTGACCGCGCGCGTCCTCACTCCCTCAATAAAGCATCTGATGCAGAATTCAACTTTGTAATTCCGGTCACAATGGATTGTGATGTCTTCCATTAGTGAATAAGATCGATGATGATATCCTTCCCCCAATAGGAATTCGTCTAAGGATAATTATTATGAAAAATAAAATTATTGGGGATTGGCTCTCAGAAGAAACAGTTAGGATTAATAGGGAAATCTCAGGACAAATGTATTTTACCAGGCCAACAAAGCTCCTGGAGTTAAAACGAACCCGAAAGCAAACCACCAAAAAAAGTGGGTTAAAAGTAAAGCAAATGATGATGTTTGCAATGGTGTTGGCATTCGTCGCGCCGCTGGCATTGGGCGGTTGTTCAAGCACACAGAATTCAAAATCCTCATCTTATGAAAAATCAAAATCGGGTTCCGAAAAAGGGCGTGCAAGTTCCACGGGTGGGTATTATTAGCCCAGGCTGTGACTCTATTTTAAAAATGCTAATCCATTCCAGGGTGATTCAGCTCGTAGTATTGAGCAAAAGGGTGTTAATAAAATGAGGAAGGGTGGTGCTAAAAGAGGGCCAGGTATTACATCCACTCATCAAGGAAGTGGAATCTCGGTTGTAGATTAGCTCCCACCCTGGGGTTCCTGACGCGATAACCAGGGAAAAAACAAGGTGATTCGGCTATAACATATTGATAGCTAAAGGTTTGATTCGAATTTTACGATGAGTAAGGTGAGAAGAATGGTGAAGGGGGGTGTTTGATGCAGGATGCGTCAGCACCCCTCTTTTTTTGTTGTAAATAGCATGAGAAAATGATTCCCGTCGCAAAATCATTCCTTTTGGTGAGATCTTTGCCTTAGAACATCGAGGTCGCCCTGGGATCATCGTGGAACGAGTGGGTTTGGCGGAAACCACTCGCTGGAGAGGGCCTTTGGGGGAGGTTTTTACCCTGTATTGCGATAAGTGGTTTCCGCCTGAATTTAAATCCCGCCAGGGGCTTTTATTTCTGCCCTCTCGCGGTGGGATGGTTCTTTCATTTTTTCGCATCCTTCGTTTCACAGGATGCCATTATTTTGTTAACGTTCGGTTAAGGGATAGTCAGGGTTTTCTCACAATTGACGCGATATTTTATGACAGGAGCGGGCAGGGTTTGAGGTCAGGTGAATGATCCTCAATGCTTGGGATATGCGAATTTGGACCTTGTAAAAATGAGATGCTCAGTACTTTTTCTGTCCTGAGCTTGTTTAAAGATTTTCTGTGTGACGGTGACATAGCCGCAAAGTATCCTTTCAACAACCTCACAATGCCAAAATTTCTTCCATAGACCGGGAATGATTTCCGCCTTCACTTTATCCACTTTCCCGGAAACCGCTAAAACCTGAATGTTATGAATGACTCTTCCCAGGAACTTGTGATTCTATTTATTGTTACTTACATTAGTTGACTTTTATCAGAAAATTCCTACAATGAGTCGTTCCCATCAGACAGAATAATATTGAATGGATTCTTTTTTGCGCAGGAGCTATTCAGAATAATAAAAATTCTGCTCAAATGACGGGAGAAGTACAAATTTTTTTCACCTATACCTTGAGGAGGTGCCGTGTGATTAAAAAGTACAGTGTATTTCTGGTTTTGTTTACGTTTATATTTGGTATCGGAAGTGTATCGTCATGGGCAAGTGAGGATGAAGCGACCGCCAAGGAATTAACAATTTTGCTCAAAGCATCGCGTGCGGTTCTGGTTCAAAACAAGCCGCTCATCAAAAACCCTACGGGAGCCGGAATTGGCGTTGATCAGTTCATGGAATTCACAATGGCCAACTATGAAAAAATGGTCGGAAGCAAATTTAGTATGGCAGATGGCGCTAAAGGTCAGGCCCAAAAAATACTGATCGATGCCATTAAGGGAGTGGTGGGGGATGTTGTTAGCGGTAAAGATACCAAACTTGATCCGAACGGGCGTTTTCTTCCGGCGATCTTCGCAAGAAAAGCCGCCAGCCGGTTTGGTGAAGAGTCCGGCGGGAAAATGTATTTAAAGCTGACCACTCAGGATAAATATCTGGTCAACGCATCCAACAAGGCGGACGCGTGGGAAAAGGGTGTTATTGACGGCAAGTTCCTCAATGCGGATTGGAAAAAAGGATCCACGCATTCGGAAATGGCGACTCATGATGGTAAGAAGGCCTTCCGCCTGATATTGCCGGAATACTATAAGGCAGGCTGTATGGGCTGTCACGGCGGTGCAAAAGGCGCTGGCATTCATGCCGGAAAAACGGCAGGGAAAGTGGGCGAATTGGGCGGCGCGATCAGCGTGGCGATTTATAAATAAGCTCGATCACAGATTAAAAATTCTGAAGCCGGGTCCTTCGGGGCCTGGCTTTTTAATTTCCGGGTTGGCCGGAAAATCGAACTGTCCGGGAATACCGAAAGGTTGGGCATAGTATTGATTCCCCTCTGAAAAACGATTACAATCCTCTTTTTTGCCTCACGATAAATACTCTGGAAAATTCTTAATCCCGTAAAGGTGGCCGATCGATTGCCAGTTGTTTCATAAATGAAGATTGCGATCATTCATGATTGGTTGACAGGAATGCGGGGCGGAGAGAAATGCCTCGAAGTTTTCTGTCACCTTTATCCTGAAGCGGATTTGTTCACCCTCCTGCATATTCCAGGCAGTGTTTCTCCTGTTATTGAAAACCGGAAAATTCACACTTCGTTTTTACAGTCCCTTCCCCTTATCGAAAAAAAATACCGCCATTTTCTGCCGCTGATGCCCTGGGCAATAACAAGGTTTGATTTGACGGGGTACGATCTGGTTTTAAGTAGCAGTCATTGCGTTGCCAAGGGCGTCATCCCGGAAAAAGACGCTTTGCATATCGCCTATTGTTACACCCCCATGCGGTATATATGGGATCAGTACGAACAGTATTTCAACCGCGCGGATAGCGGAATTATAACCTCAACGGCCATGAGCCTCATCGCGCCTTTTCTCAGGCGTTGGGATGTGCGTTCCAGCAAGAGGGTGGATGAGTTTATCGCCATTTCCCGCCATGTGCAAAAACGGATCAAAAAATATTACCAGAGAGAATCCGCCCTGATCTATCCTCCTGTGGACAGCGGTTTTTATTCGCCGACAGCAGAAAAGGGAGAAAATTTCTTCTTAATCGTATCTGCCTTCGCTCCCTACAAACGGTTGGATTTAGCGGTTGAAGCTTTTACTGAATTAGGCTATCCTCTTGTCATTATTGGCGAAGGGCAAAGTGCCGGGTATTTACGGAGCATTGCCGGTCCCAATATTCAGTTCAAAGGCTGGCTTTCCAACGAGGAAATTAGATCCCATTACGCACGTTGTCGGGGGTTTGTGTTTTGCGGGGAGGAAGATTTCGGCATCACTCCACTTGAGGCTCAGTGCATGGGAAAGCCCGTTATAGGTTTCGCAAAAGGCGGCTTGCTGGAAACTGTGATTCCTGAACGCCAAACCTGGACAGCGGAAACGGGAATCAGTGAAGAAAAAACAGGTCAACCGACCGGGGTATTTTTTCATCAACAAACGTCGGCTGCACTTATTTCCGCTATCAGGCATTTTGAAAAAGTAGAGGGTTTGTTTGATGCTGAAACGATAAGAACCCATGCGCTTCAGTTTGAATTGAATATTTTTTCCGACCACATACGGGAATTTATTGAAGACCGGTATCGACTAAGAAAACATCAATGCTGAAGAAGCACGGCCAACTTTTCCTTTCCGCCCTTTTTATTTCTGACAGTCTAGCCATCTTTTCTTCCTGGTTGTTGGCCTACAGCATCCGCTTTCAACTCCAGTTTGTTCCAGTGACATTGGGGGTTCCTCCATTAGAGCGATACATCGAAGCCATTGTTCCGATCTGGATCGTTTTCTGGATAAATATGAAAATGTTCGGATTGTACCGGCCTCTGCGGGGCAAACCGGGTTCCAGTGAATTTTTTCTTATCCTTAAAGTCACCTCTTTTTCCGTTCTGATATTGGCCGCGGTCACGTTCTTTTTCAGGGAGTTCAGTTATTCGCGAATCGTGGCGGTTTATTTCTGGGGCATAGCCACTGTTTTGATAATGGTTTCCCACGGGTTGATGAGAAAAATTCTGGAAATGGTGCGCGGAAAAGGCTGGAATTTGCAGAAGGTATTGGTGGTCGGCGCGGGGGATCTTGGACAACTGGTTGTCGAGAAACTGCACCTGCATCCTGAAATCGGATTTCAAGTGGTTGGGTATTTGACCCGGCATCCTGAAAAAATTGGTAAGAGCTTTAAGGATTGTAAAGTTCTGGGAGAATATCAGGATGTTTCAAAGGTGATTCGGGAGTTTAATGTAGATCAATTGTTTGTCGCCCTCCCTCTGCAGGCCAACGACCGGTTGGAACAAATTCTGGATAACCTGGGGGAAGAGACCGTCGACATCAAAGTGGTCCCTGATCTTATGAATTACATGAATATTCAATCGGGGGTGGAAGAGTTGGATGGACTGCCCATCGTGAATCTCGCAGAGTCTCCGCTTTATGGCTGGAATGTTGTTGTCAAACGAACGTCGGATATTATCTTGTCGAGTTTTGCTCTTTTGATTTCGGCGCCCCTCATGTTTCTGATCGCGCTCCTGATTAAAATGGAATCCCGTGGGGCCGTATTTTATCGGCAGGAGAGGGTGGGGCTGGACCGGCAGGTTTTTTCAATGCTCAAGTTTCGCTCGATGAAAGAAGAGGCGGAGAGCTCAACCGGGCCTGTTTGGGCTAAAGAAAATGATGAAAGAAGAACCAGGATCGGTGAAATTTTGAGAAAAACCAGTCTGGATGAACTGCCGCAATTATTCAATGTATTGAAAGGTGAGATGAGTCTGGTCGGCCCGCGTCCGGAAAGGTCGGTCTTTATTGAGGATTTCAAACAGTCGATTCCGCATTATATGTTGCGGTTAAAGATGAAAGCGGGTTTGACCGGGTGGGCACAAGTGAATGGCTGGCGGGGAAACACGTCGTTAGAGAAAAGAATTGAATGCGACTTGTTTTACATAAAAAACTGGTCGCTGTGGTTTGACCTCAAGATCATATTGATGACTTTCTGGAGAGGTTTTGTAAATCGGCATGCCTACTGACCCCAAAGTCATTGCTGTCATTCCGGCCCGATGGGCATCCACCAGGTTTCCCGGAAAGCCTCTGGCGATCATTCGCGGCAAACCCATGATACAGTGGGTGGTTGAGCAGGCGGGAAAGGCGCGTTCCGTGTCGGCAGTGATCGTCGCGACGGATGACGACCGTATCGCGGAGGCTGTGCGGGGTTTTGGCGGGTCGGCGGTGATGACCTCCCTCGATCATTTATCGGGAACAGACCGGGTGGCGGAGGTGGTGGAATCCAGGGACTGTGAGATTGTCGTCAACGTGCAGGGAGATGAACCTTTAATACCTCCCGAAAATATCGACCTGATCGTCGCTCCTTTGGCAAACGATGAGACTGTTCAGGTTTCCACCTTGATGAAGAAGATTGATTCGGTGGAGGCTCTGGTCGATCCGAATATCTGCAAGGTTGTGGTGGACCATCGTGGCAACGCGCTTTATTTTTCCAGGGCGCCGGTTCCGTTTGACCGCGATGGCTGGACGCGCGATCTAAAAGATGGAGAGGGTGTGTGGCCAAGGGACATGAAAGTGAAGGCCTATAAGCATATCGGTTTGTATGCCTACCGGAAATCCTTTCTGTCGGGTTTTCCACACTTGATGCCATCTAAGTTGGAAAGTATTGAGAAGCTGGAGCAATTGCGTATTTTGGAAAACGGGTTTTCGATCCGGGTGGTGGAAACAGAAATGGATTCCATTGGTGTGGACCGCGTCGAGGATCTGACGGCGGTGGAAAAGTTTTTAGGAAAAACAATGTCTTGATAATTCCGCCTGAAGGTGGGAGAAAAATATTTTATAAAATAATTTTATAGGGTGAGTCCTTGAAGAAAAATTCCAGAAGAAAAAGCGTAAAATATATTTTCGTGACCGGGGGGGTGCTTTCCTCACTGGGGAAAGGGATCGCCGCGTCTTCCATTGGAAGTCTGCTGGAATGTTGCGGACTGAAAATCACCATCATGAAACTCGACCCTTATATCAATGTCGACCCGGGTACTATGAACCCTTTTCAGCATGGCGAGGTTTATGTGACCGATGACGGGGCGGAAACCGACATGGATCTCGGTCACTATGAAAGATTCACTCATGCCGAGATGCGGCGGGATAACAGCGTCACCACCGGGCGGATTTATAATGATGTGATTCAAAAAGAACGCAGAGGGGAGTATCTCGGCGCGACGGTTCAGGTGATTCCTCACATCACCGATGAAATCAAACAGCATATTAAAAAAGTCGCCCACAATGTTGATATTGTGATTTGTGAAATCGGCGGAACCGTTGGAGATATTGAAAGTTTGCCTTTTCTGGAAGCGATTCGCCAATTCAAATATGATATGAAATCCAAGAATGTTTTGTACATTCACCTCACGTTGGTCCCCTACATCCAGACAGCGGGGGAAGTCAAAACCAAACCCACCCAGCACAGCGTGCAAAAATTAAGAGAGATCGGTATCCAACCGGATATTTTACTTTGCAGGACGGAGAAAAAACTTTCCAAAGACATTAAAAAGAAAATCGGTTTGTTCTGTAATGTAGAAATGGACTCCGTAATAACGGCAATGGATGTCGATTCCATTTATCAGGTTCCCTTGAGTCTGGATAAGGAAGGAATCTGTAAGATCACCCTCAAAAAACTGGGATTGCCTGTAACCGAACCGAATTTGGACCAGTGGATTGAAATCAATCAAAAGATCACCAAACCGGGCGGAGAGGTCAATGTTGCCATTGTGGGCAAATACCTCGACTTGAAGGAGTCCTATAAAAGTATCACCGAAGCGCTGGTGCATGGCGGAATCGGTAATAACGTCAAAGTCAATTTGCGCTGGGTGGACGCGGAGAAATTGGAGAAGGAGGGTGGCTCTGAATTATTAAAAACCTGCGATGGCGTTCTCATTCCCGGTGGATTTGGGGATCGCGGGATTGAGGGAAAAATTCAGGCGGTCCATTACGCAAGGGTCAATAAGGTCCCTTATTTTGGAATTTGCCTCGGCATGCATTGCGCGGTGATCGAATTCGCGCGTGGGGTGGTAAAACTAAAAAATGCCAACAGCGCGGAATTTTCCACTAAATCGCCGTATTTAATCATCGACCTGATGCCGGATCAGAACGCGCAGGGAGATAAAGGCGGGACCATGCGGTTGGGAGAATACCCCTGTCAATTGCGTAAGGAATCGCTCGCGTATAAAGCTTATGGCAAACGGGAAATATACGAGCGTCACCGCCATCGTTACGAATTCAGTAATAAGTTCAGGATTCAAATGGAAGAGGCGGGAATGAACATCAGCGGCATTTCACCCAACGGTAATCTGGTTGAAATCGTCGAGTTGAAAGACCATCCCTGGTTTCTGGCGGGTCAATTTCACCCGGAATTTAAATCGGCGCCAAGATCGCCGCACCCCCTTTTCCGGGATTTCATCGCCGCAAGCATTGCGTTCAGAAGTAACCAATTGAAACCTTCAGGCTCCTGAAAAGTCGTTTCAGGCCATTCCCCGGATCAGGTCCAGCTTGCCGATGACCCCGACCAGTTTATCGCCATCCATGACAGGCAGGGTGTGAACGTCCTTCTCCGCCATGATCGTGGCGATCTCGTTGATTTCGGTGTCGACGTTGACGGTGATGGGGTCGGGAGTGTAAATATCGGACACTTTATTTCCAGTGAGTTTTTTAACGTCCGATTCAAACTTTTTTTCACTATCAAGAAAAAGGACGGCGTCGAACAGGGTGATGACTGTGGGAATGTGCAGGTTTTTATTTTGTTCGATCAAATTGCCCTGAGTCACGATCCCGATCACCTTTTTATCGTCATTTAAAACGGGAATGCCGTTTATATTGTATTCGATGAACAGGTCCGACAATTCACTGATGGGAGTGTTTTCTTCTACGGTGATGACGGTTTTACACATGATGTCTTTGGCAGTCTGCATACCTCACTCCTTGTTGTATCTAATGCTTTTAGGTCGATTCCCCATTCCTACTTCCGATTCGCTCGATTATAGCTCACTTTATGGGCGGTTCGGGGTTTCATTCAAAAAACTTTTCTTTTTTATGAAATAATTATAGTATTTGTTCGGACCGGGAAGCCCAGTTAGTTTTTTTGGGAAAGCTCTATCCCGGCTTCATTGAAATTCACTTTTCCTCCTCTGGGTTTTATGTCTGGAAATACAATTGCCCCTGAACCCCGAAAAAGAAGGCTCCCCGACTGGGTGAAGGCTCCTCTTCCCAAGGGAGATAATTTTTTTCGCTTGAAGTCGCTGGTCCGCAAACATTCTTTGAACACGGTTTGTGAGTCGGCGTCCTGTCCCAATATTGGCGAATGCTGGTCCGCTGGAACTTTGACGGTCATGATTCTGGGCGATACCTGTTCCAGGGCCTGCCGGTTCTGCGATGTCCCGACGGGGAATCTGCAATTGCCGGGTCGGGAAGAACCGGAAGAGGTCGCCGATATGTTATCCAAACTGGGCCTTGGCTATGTCGTCATCACTTCGGTTGACCGCGACGACCTCTCCGATGGCGGCGCTTCCCACTGGGCCGAAACATTGAGGCAGGTGAAAAATAAATGCCCCGACATGAAAGTGGAAGCGTTGATCCCTGATTTTAAGGGGGAAACGGTTGACATAGAAAAAGTATGCCGGGCAAAGCCCGATGTTTTGGCGCATAACCTTGAAACCGTTCCTTCGCTCCAGGCAAAAGTTCGTCCTCAGTGTCGGTATCAGTGGTCGCTGGATACCCTCAATGTGGCCCGCCGGGAATTCGGGCTTGTCACCAAAAGCAGTTTGATGCTGGGGCTGGGTGAGAAAAAACACGAGGTGATCGAAACCATGCGCGATCTGGTGGCTATTGGATGCGATTTTCTGGCCATCGGTCAGTATTTACAGCCTTCATTGCGGCATCTTGAAGTTGTGGAGTATCTTCCCCCGGAAGTGTTTGCTGAATACAAGGAAATCGGAGAAGCTTTGGGGCTGAGTCATGTTGAGGCAGGACCTATGGTGCGGAGTTCGTACCGCGCCGAAAAGCAGATCGGCCTGCTAAAATAATTTATTCGCTATTGGGTTTTAGGCATCGTATTTGCTCATTAATAAATTGCTAACAGGTAGTGTCAAAGTTTTAACGGTCCTCATATGGTCGATATCAGTTCCATCAGCGCCGAGGGTTATGAACGGATCGGGGGAAGAGCGTCCCAGGGAGGGGGTCCCGAAGGACGGGACGCTTCTACTTTCCGGTCCATCCTGCTTGAAGCCCAGATGCAAAGACTCTCGGTCTGGAGTCAGCTCGGTCAGAGTTCGCCTGCGCCGGTCAATCTGTTCAACGAGTATCGAATCATACTGGACCAGGCAAGACGTCAGAATGATGTAAACAGTAATTCCTCATCAGTTCCTCAAAAAACTCTCAATCCCCAGCTCATTGCCCGACACTATGAAGTTGAATCCAGCCGGGCCTTTTTGGATGCCGACAGCCAGGGCGCCGAAAGTCCGCAATCATTGTCATTGTCCGATTTAGCCGCTCTTGCCGGGGGTGTTCGGGGCATTCCAGGATCCCAGTTTCAACAATTGATCCAAAATGAATCCGGTTTTGACCCCAATGCCATCGGCCCTCAGGGAGGTCTGGGTCTTGGGCAGTTATTGCCCGAAACGGCAAATAAATTGGGGTTGCGCACCGATGCGGACCGGGAAGAAGGATCGGTCTGGCATCCGGCATCCAATCTGGACGCGACCGCCCGTTTACTTCAGTCGTATCAAAATCAATTTTCCGAGCGGGGAGCTTCTGATATAGAAGCCTGGCGTTTTGCAGCAGGCGCTTTTAATTCGGGATTGGAAAATATACAGGAAGCCCTGGATTTGCTGAAAGGCGAAGACCGCCCGGAGTGGGATCAACTCGCAAAAGAACTCCATCGTGTCACGGGCCCATCGGCTAAAGAGACGATTGAATATGTCAATCGCTTGAAGTAGGTGGCAGATCTCGAATGACCGGATTCGACCCCAAAGCGGACATTGAAGAGTGATAGGGCAAAATATGAAAAAAGAACTATTATCAACTTTACTAAAATTTGATTATCACAAAAATTAGAAATTTGTCGTATGTTATCTGAATATCTAGTTAGACATAAAGATGTGAGCACATGATTCCATTCGAATTCACTATCAAAGGTCCGCCTATTTCACTCCAAGCAAAAGGTGCATCTCGTCGAAAATGGAAAGCCAAAGTAGCGGCAGCAGCGAACGCAAAAGTAATACCTGGTAACGCATCTACAACTGACGATGTTGCAATAAGAATAACGTATTATTATGAAGGAGATACGCCTGATGTTGACAATATTATTAAGCCTATTCAGGATGCCCTAATTGGTATTGTGTATGATGATGACTCACAGGTAGTAAAAACCACTTCAGAAAAAGTCCGGATAGATGGGTCATTTACAATAAGAGGCGCATCTGCTGTATTACTATTAGCATTTTCAAATCGGGATGCATTTGTGCATATACAAGTAACAACCCCGCCAGATATGAGTGTGCTCCTATGACAAAAACTAATACACAACGAGAGATCAAAAAAACTAGAGAGCTTGCACGTGAATATGAGAAAAAAGGCTTCACAGTTTCAATTGAACCTAAAGGGAAAGCAATACCGGCCTTTATAAGAGATCTTAATTTTACTCCAGATTTGATTGCTAAATCGCAAGAAGAATCATATGTAATTGAAGTGTCATCTAGGGATTCATTGGAAAGCCTTAGAAAGCTTTCAAGTATTGTTGATGCGATCGAGAAAAAGCGTGGATGGCATTTTATTTTGGTTATGACCAACCCTAGAGATTCATCAGCCGCATCTGCTCAACTGCCAATTCCTGAATTGGAAGAACTTCGATTATCTTATAAAAAACTTTCCAATCTTATTGCCCTTTCTAGTCGCTATGGTAATGATTTTGATCAGGCTATTCTTCTTTTGGCATGGTCAATCATTGAAGGAACCTTGCGTATGTACAATTACAGTGGGAGGACGAAGACTCCTGTTCGCTCGCCCCGATCAGTGGTTAGGGACGCTGTCATGTATGGTTTTATCACTCAAAAAGAAGGTGAGTTTCTCGACTTTATTGCAGATATTAGAAACCGCGTTGCACATGGTGCGGTAGAGACAAAGATTCGAGATGCTTCATTGCAAAAACTAGTTAAGCTCTGCAAAAGTCTTGTTTCTGAGGTGGTGAATAATGCATAACATATCGTTCAACAATAGGCGTGTATAAGTTACGCGCCAGTTTGCTTAATCGTTAATGTCCGCTATTGGCCGAAAGCGGTCTTTCGAAGCACGAAAACGTCTGAAAAATTCTTTCCTCATCCCCTGCAACGATAAATAGCTGGTGGCGACTATTTGATTTTTCGGAGCCCAAAAAATTCCTTGAAAAGGTTTTTCACCACAAAAACGATGTTTTCTTTTTTCTCCAACAGTCTTCTTATTGTGTAGGGCAGCCAGGCCTTGCCAAATGGAGTGTAAACGCGGACTTGAAAGCCCTTTTTCAGCAGGGTGTTTTGCAAGTCTCTCGCCACTCCGTAAAGCATTTCAAAATGAAAGGATTGGGGAGGAATATTTTCTTTTTCAACAAACGAAAGAATTTTCTGGAGAAGGTATTCATCGTGGGTTGCGATGGCTGGCATATTTCCTTCTTTCAGTAATTTATACCCCAGAACTAAAAAATTTTCCCGTATGTCTTCCATAGATGTATAAGCAATGGATGGGTTTTCCTTATAGGCTCCCTTGCACAAACGAACGGAGATTTGACGTTCGATCAGTTGATCGACATCGGCTTTGGTTCTGAAAAGATAAGCCTGAACCGCCTGACCGAGATTTTTGTGTTGGGAATGTAACTCCAGGCACATTTCGAGGGTGGGTTGGGTGTGATCAGAATCTTCCATGTCAAACCGGACGGTGTTTCTGCCAGCGGTAGTGAGAATGGTTGCAAGGTTTTGCCGACAAAAGCCCCTGTCAATATTCAATCCCATTTGAGATAGCTTGACCGAAAAGTCCATGGGAATATCAATTGTCTCAAACTTCTTTATCAATTCTATATACAGGTCCCTGGCCGAATCGGCTTGCTCACGGGTATCTACATTTTCTCCAAGAATATCTGCCGAGGATAAAAAACCGCGATCATGCAGTCTGCGAATGGCTTGCAGGGCGGTGTGAGGATCTTCTCCAGCAATGAATCTTTTGGCAAAAGGATATAAAAGGTGCATGATGACCCCTCTAAAAAAACAGGAAGCAACGATAAAGCCTCAAAGCTCAGTCAATAATACACCTTCAACGAAATTTATTTGAAGTGAATTTTTGAATATTGGGAAAGTAAAAATTTGAAGAGTGGGGCGGGACCGGGGGATACGAAGATTCTGTTATCGGTTTAGTTCCTGGGCATTTGTTTTGGGGCGTTTGTTTGCCAATAAAAACTGCCGGGTTTGGTAAAAAATTTCGTTTGCGGTTGTTTTGGTTTTCTGGCGATCCGGGCTTTGAATGTTTATATTCATCCGTGTCGAGGTTGGAGTCAGAGATAAAAATTCGATCAGGATGTCCTGGTCAATGGTCGCCGCTTTGATGGATTTTTTTTCAGGATGGGAACTGTCTCCGGTAATCATGATATCCATTTTATCCAACACACCGCGGGTGGCTTCATCCACCCAGTCAACCGAATAGTTTACGGTTTGCCCTGCCAGATGCAGGTTATTTTCACCTGAATTCAAGTCGCTCCGTTTTTCATCGGTCGTTGCGCAACCGGAAAAAAACAGGGAAAAAACAAGGACGATCAGAAAGTTTCTTTGGATCATAACAGTTCGTGATTCTATTGATTGATAGCCAGTTCGGGAACTTGCTCTGGAAGAGGTGTTTTTAGTTCCAGGCATTGACAGAGTTTATCAGCAAACATTGTGCCAAATTTATGTAGCAATAAATCAAAGGAAAATTCCCGGATGACCTTTCAGGTGACAAAAATTGGACGCATTTAAGATAAATTTTATTTTGTATGAAATAGGGTTTGTAAAAATATCACAAATGGGCCGTTGGAGGGGGATAAAATTGGGATTTGCTATTAAATTGAATGATTAGCTTGAAAAAAATGTTTACCTTCTTTGATATAATTTCCATCAAATTTTATGCAATTATGATTCATTAAGGTGCTGTCTTCTGAAACCCCCTTATCTGCGGGGCCAAAATAATGGTCAGAAAAATTGAAGATCGGGTAAACTACCGGAATTTCAATTTAATACGTGGTTTAATGGGCCGATAAATCATAAAGAAAAGAGAATTTGGCAATATGCGGAACGTGATCGGAGGGGAGGGAAGTTCATGTCTTTAGGTTGTATTCTTGGGGTGGGTGTTGCCGGGGTTGTGGTTGTTACGGTATTGTTTTATTTTATTTCCAGGAATTGATTTATCCCCGAAGTTTTAAGGGTTTGGGGTTCACCTCAACCTGCGGCGTGGCAGGCGACAAAGGTTGTTTCCGACCCCGTTTTTTCGGGGTAGGTGGATCGGCATTTCATGGCCAATGGCGATCCTTTCGGCTCACTCAGATAAATGGGACAGCGGGGATGAAAATGGCAACCCGCTGGCGGATTGAGCGGGGAGGGGACATCCCCCGTCAAAGGTGCAAAGGGTTTTCTTTCCCCCAAACCGGGAACCGAGTCCAGCAGGGAGCGGGTGTATGGATGCCGGGGATTCTGAAATAAGTCTTTTGCGGGAACCTGCTCCACGATCTTTCCAAGGTACATGATGGCCACCGTGTCCGCCATATAGTGCACGACACTCAGGTTGTGAGTGATGAACAGATAGGTCAGGGAATGTCTGGCTTGCAGTTCCTTGAGAAGATTCAACACCTGCGCCTGAACGGAAACATCCAGGGCGCTCGTGGGTTCGTCCAGCACGAGAAATTCAGGTTCGAGAACAAGAGCGCGGGCGATGGCGATGCGTTGGCGTTGTCCGCCGGAAAACTCATGCGGGTACCTGCCCAGCACGGAGGGTGCGAGACCCACTTCGCCCAAAACATCATTTATTCTAGCTTTATTCTCCTCCGAGGGCCGATCGGCAAAATGAATGCCCAGCCCCTCACCTATTATTTCTTCTATAGTCATTCTGGGCGATAGCGAACCCGCAGGGTCTTGAAAAACTATTTGCAGGTGCTTGCGGATGGATTTCAGCTCCCGGCTGGCTAAATCCATGATGTCCCGGTCATGAAAAATAACCTTTCCTCTGGAATGGCTGTTCAATCGTAGAAGGGATTCGCCGAAAGTGGTTTTACCGCAACCGGATTCTCCGACAAGAGCGAGGGTTGAACCTCTCCTGAAATTCAAACTGACATCGTCCACGGCTTTGATATAGGCCGCCACTCGCATGAACACGCCTGTTCTGACCGGAAAATGTGTTTTCATGGATTGCACGGAAACAAGCACTTCTTCTTGAATATTACGGGGAGGGGCGGCAAGCTTTTCATGCCGGGTGTCCAGATTTTGAGTTTTACCGCTTTCGTAGAGATGACAACTGACCTGGTGGCCGGGTTTTAAGGTGTAGGAGGAACTGTCCTTATTTCGGCAAACGTCCATGACGAATTCACAACGGTTGGCGAACAGGCAACCCTCGCCATATTCGGTAGCGGGTGGAACCATACCGGGAATCGTGCTCAACAGGTAGGGGGTGTCGTTTTGTTTGGGTATGGAGTCGAAAAGCCGGCGGGTGTAGGGGTGGGACATATTTTGAAATATGTTTTCACGGGTTCCCTGTTCGACGATTTTCCCGGCGTACATGATGCAAATGGAGTCAGCCATTTGATTGACAATTCCCATATCGTGGGTGATCAAAAGGATGCTCATGCCCGTTTGGCTCTGCAGGTCCGCCATGAGACCAAGCACCTGGGCCTGAATGGTAACGTCCAAGGCCGTCGTGGGTTCATCAGCAATGAGTAGTTTGGGTTCACAGGCCAGCGCCATGGCGATCATCACCCGTTGTTTCATTCCACCTGATAATTGATGCGGGAAATCGTCGATACGTTTTTGAGGCTCTGGAATCCCCACCCGGTCGAGTAACTCGATGCACCGTTTTCTGGCGAGTCCTTTTTGTATTTTTTGATGGAGCCTGAGAGGTTCCTCCAGCTGATTGCCAATGCGGTAAAGGGGGTTGAGCGAGGACATGGGTTCCTGGAAAATCATGCCGATCTCGTTTCCCCGCAATTGGCGCATGGACTCTTCTGAAAGTTGCAGAAGATCCTGGTTCTGATAAATAATTTTTCCGGTGGGGTTGTATCCATTGCCTGCGATCAAACGCATGATGGAATTTGCCGTCTGAGTTTTTCCACAACCGGATTCGCCCACAATGGCCAGTGTTTTACCATGTTCTAACTGAAAGGATATGCCATCGACCGCTTTTGCGGTGGTGTCCAAACCGACTTTAAAATGAGTGCGGAGATTTTGAACGTCTAATAGCATGGACACGTCTCGATTGAGTTCATCACGCGTTCCTTTTGGGATCGAAGGCGTTGCGGACGCCTTCTCCAATAAAGGTCAGACCGGTGAGGGCAACCGTCAAAACCGTGAAAGTGGGCAGAAGAATCCAGAGGGCATGGAGATTGTTTTTTCCCTGAGCCAGTAACTCGCCCATGCTGGGAGCCGGGCTTGGTACGCCGAGGTTCAGGTAGTCCAGGCTCACCAAAGCGAGGATGCCTGCTGTGACCTCGAAGGGGAAAAAGGTGATGACAGGCGTCAACGCGTTGGGCAAAATGTGACGGCGCATGATCTTGAAATTGGACACCCCCATGCTCTTCGCGGCTTTCACGAATTCCAGATTACGGATTTTCAAAAATTCGGCGCGGATATACGCCGCGATTCCCATCCACGCTGTGAGGTTTAAAATGACAAACAGCAATAAAACGGAAGGGACCAGAAAGGAACTCAAAATGATCAAAATATACAACCGGGGAATTGAACCCCAGATTTCTGTTAAGCGTTGACCGAGTAAATCGACCAGGCCGCCGAAAAACCCCTGAACGCCGCCGATCAGGCATCCGATGAGGGTTCCAAACACCGCAAGGGAGATGCCGAAGAACATGGATATTCTGAACCCGTATATGAGGCGGGCCAATACGTCTCTTCCTCGGTCGTCTGTTCCAAGGTAATGCTTGTCACCGATGGACGACGGGATGATTTTTGACCCATCCGCTGAACGGGACTCGTAAGGGGCCGCCAAAACAACTCGCCCCGACTGCGAGTGAGTGGGGATATATTTGTAATCATAAGGAACGGGTGGCCATAGTATCCAATTATCTTTGGGGCCGCTGGAGTTCTGTTGAACGGGAATTTTGTTTTGCATTGTTAAATCTTCTTCATCGTCAAAATCACCCAGTCCCAGATCAAAATCGCCGTCATCTTCAAATTCACCCAGGGAAACGGGCGCACTCGTTTCTCCTGAAAGAAGCCGTCGAAATCTATCGGATTTATAATCCGGTTCGCTCAGGAGAGTGCCGCCGAAATCCTTTTCACTGTATGAAAATAGAATGGGGAAATAAGGGCGATCATCCACAACGATAAGAAGAGGACGAATATTGCAAATTAACTCGGCGGGAAGGGTGAAAAGAAACAGGGCGGAAATAAACAGAAAACTGTAAAACGCCCGGCGGTCTCGGCGAAATATTTGCAATTTGGTTTTAAGATCTTTTTTCAGGTGCATAGGCAAAATTCAACCCTGTGTTTCTTCAAAACTTATCCTTCGGTCAATGAGAACGTAAGTGAGATCGGTCAATAATTGGCCCAGCAGGGCGATCAGTGAAAAAATAAACATCGAACCCAATACGATCGGGTAATCGCGCTGAATCACGGCCTGGAAAGAAAGCAGGCCAAAACCGTCCAAAGTAAAAATTTGTTCGATGAGAAGGGACCCCGAAAAAAACATGGTCAGAAAACCAATAGGAAAACCGGTCACCAGCGGGATCAAAGCGTTCTTTAAAATGTGTTTGAACAGAATGACCTTCTCCGACAATCCTTTGGCTCTTGCGGTCATGACATATTGCTTTTTTGTTTCTTCCAGCACGGCGTTTTTTGTCAACATGGTGAGCGTGGCAAACCCGCCGAGAACAAAGCAAAAAAGCGGGGCGGCAAGATGGTGCAGGTAATCGAAAACTTTTTCCATCAGAGACCACTCCTCATAACCCGGTGTTCCGGCGGAAGTGAGACCCGCAAGGGGGATCAGGTGGGCAACGGCTCCATCGCCGGGACCGATCAGTACGATTAAAAAAATCCCCAGAACAAATCCTGGAATGCTGTAGCCGATGAGGACGATTACGCTGGTCATCGTATCGAATCGGGTGCTGTTTTTTACCGCTTTGGCTATTCCCAGAATAATGCAGGTGATGTAGGTCAAGAAAAAACTGGAAACTCCGAGTGAAACCGAAACGGGAAGTTTTTCTTTGATCAACTCAAGAACCGACTTGTTGCGATAAAAGGAATCCCCAAATTTGAAGATAAGAAATCCCTCCCAATTATCCCGATTGAAAACCTTTTTGAAGGTCGAAGTGGTTTCCGTTGATTGACCGGGGGTGTACCAGAGAAAAGTCCGCAAGTACCTTTCCCAAAAGGGGCGGTCGAGATGATAAATCTTTTTGAGTTTATCCATTTGCTCAGGGTCCAGCTGTCCGGGTTGAGAACCCGGTCTCTGGATCGCCGCGCCTCCGGCCTCGGTTAAAACGCCGCTATGGCCTTTGAGGAGAGTGCGCATTTGGTCCAGAGGCCCGCCGGGTACAAACTGTATCACGATGAAGGTGATGGTCACGATACCGATGAGCGTGGGAAAAATAAGTAACAGGCGGCGAATGATGTAACTGGGCATTTAAAACCTGAAGAAGGTGAACAGGATTCAGGGTGCAAGATCCTGCCGTGACTCATTGATTATGAAGGTAACGGAATTTCAGTCAATCAAATATTCTGATGCGCACTTTTCATTTTAAAGATTTACCAGAAGCGCGTGCGCTTTTCAAGTTATCGGCTTTGTCCTTGTCCCACCACCACCATTCGATGATGTTATTTAAGATAGAAGCCTGTGAAGGATTGATTGCCGGACGGGAAAATTTATTCCAGTAGACCACTCGGTCGGTACGAATGTACCAGTGCGGAACGACATAAAACTGATGCGTCAAAATACGGTCCATGGCCTGAATGCCGGTGACCAGATCCTTGCGGGTCTTTGCGTCAATAATCGTTTCGATCAATTCGTCAATGGCGGGGTTTTCGATGCCCATGAAATTGCGTGTTCCGGGAGTCTTTGCCGCCTCGCTTCCCCACATATACCTTTGTTCGTTTCCCGGAGAACGGCTTTGAGGAAAATTGACGACCACCATATCGAATTTAAAATTTCGTAACCGTTCTTCATATTCCGCGATCTGCACGACCCGAATCTTCATGTCCACGCCAATTTTACGAAGATTGTTTTTATAGGGTTCTGAAATTCGCATGAAATCGGGGCTGGTGAGCAGGTGTTCGATTTCAAAGCGTTTTCCATCCTTCACGCGGATTCCGTCTTCTCCCGATTTCCATCCTGCGGAATCTAAAAGGGCGTTGGCAATTTGAATGCTTTTGTCTATGACCTGGCCCTGGCCTGGAGTGCCCACCGGTTTGGTCAGTGCCGTTTTTGGTACATGAGATTTGTATTTCTCCCGCAATCGTTCAAGGATTTTTTTCACCTCGCCCGTGGGCAGACCCTGGGCTTTCATTTCCGGGTTGTTGTCGAAGTAATTTTCGTTGCGCGTGTATTGCCCGTAAAAAAGATTTTTATTACTCCAGTCGAAATCAAAAACCATGGCAATTGCCGCCCGGACTTTTCGTGACTTGAATAAATCATTTCTCGTGTTCATGGCGTACCCCTGCATGCCGGTCACGCGTTGATGGGGGATTCCCTCGCGAATGTAATAACCCTTTTTAACGAAATCCCCTTTGTAGTCCAGGGCCCAGTCGCGCGAACTATTAATGAGATTGACATCGAAACCGCCGCCCTTGAAGCCTTCGCGGATAGCTACGGGGTCGAGGAATATTTTCCAGGTGATGCGGTCGAAGTTGTAGCGGCCACGATTTTTCGACAGGTCCTTGGCCCACCAGTCGGGGTTGCGCTTGAGGGTGATGTATTTGCCGAACTCATATTTTTCGACGCTATAAGGTCCGCTCCCGACGGCGATGTTGTCGAAATCCGCACCGAAGGATTTTCCCGCCTCACCGTAAATGTGTTTGGGGAAAATGGGCATCTGCCCGGTGATGAGGGGAAGCTCCTGATTATGAGTGGCGAAATGGTATTTGACCGTGTGCGGGTCAATTCTTTCGACCTTTTTAATATCGCGGAAATATTGTTTGTATACCGGGTGATACTCAGGGTCTTGAATGATTTCAAATGAAAAAACGAAGTCATCCGCTGTAACTGGTTTCCCGTCCGAAAATTTTGCGTTTTTATAAAGATGATAAACCATCGACATATGGTCTTTCGCCAGTTCCACTTTTTCCACCAGATTGCCGTATTGGGAAAACGGTTCGTCGTCATCGGCAGAACTGTCCATAGGCGTTTGAAACACCAAAGCCGAAATTCCGGGCGCAATCACCCCTTTTAACGACGACGGGTTCAGCTTGGTGAACGCGCCGAAATCGGACAGCACCAGATGCCCGCCTTTGGGCGCTTTTGGGTCCGCGTATTCATAGGGTTCACCCGCTTTGTACTTCAACCCCTCCGGCCCGTAAAGGGACAGCCCGTGCTGAGGTTCCGCAAAGGCCGCCATCGCGTTCAGGGATATGATCAGGGTGCCTAGCAGAAGTCTTTTAGTTAGCGTCATTTTAGGAGGTATCTTTTCAGTTATTGGGTTATATTTTTATAGCATTTCTTTAACTCATCCATATTAACACTGGGAGTGGAACCAAAACCAGTATCCATATTCAGGAAAAATAAATGCAAGCGGGCTATCTGAATCTAACTCAAACGGAACTGGACAAAAGAGCGCAAGCCGCGTATGACCTGTACCGCGATTGCACCGTGTGCCCGCATGCCTGTCAGGTGGACCGGACGGGAGACGGTAGAGGCGTTTGTGGTGAGAGCGACCGGTTGACCGTGGGCGCGTCGGTCCAGCATTTTGGCGAAGAACCTCCTTTCACCGGAACGAGAGGCGTGGGCAATATTTTTGTCACGTCCTGCAATATGCGTTGCGACTATTGCCAGAATTTCCAGATCTCTCAGGAAGGGCAGGGGAACGGATACTCCTATGCCCAGGTTGCGGAGCAAATGCTGGACTTGCAGGCGCAGGGAGTTCATTTTATCGGCTGGGTGTCGCCATCGCATGTGGTTCCCGGTTTACTGAAAAGTCTGGCGCTGGCCAGAGACAAGGGACTGCATCTGCCGATCATTTATAATTCCAACGGCTACGACGCTCTTCCCACCTTGAAACTGCTTGAAAACGTCATCGACATTTATCTTCCCGATCTGAAATACGCCGAAAATGACTTGGCGCGCGAATACTCCCACATCAAAAATTATGTCGATCATTCCCGTTCTGCTATTGAGGAAATGCACCGGCAAGTGGGGCCGTTGACTCTAAATGAAAGCGGGCAGGCCGAGAGGGGGTTGCTGATCCGGCATCTGGTTTTGCCTGATAACACCGCCGGAACCTGGGAGACTCTGTGTTTCATTGCGCTGGAACTGTCCACCAAAGTTCCGGTGAGTTTGATGAGCCAGTATCAGCCCGTTCATAAAGCGGGCAAGGACTCCCGGATTGCCAGAAGGATTTTGGCGGAAGAATACGAAAAGGCTCTCCAAATGGCGCGGGATCTTGGCATCGAGACCGTATTCACCCAGGACCTTGAAGATGAACTGCACAACCTGCCGGATTTTCGTAAATCGGAAAACCCGTTTCCGCTGGGCAGGGCCGGTTTGGTGGAGTCGGGCAAGTAGAAAGAGGCTATGAAAGTATTTCATCTTAAATAATCACAAATGAGGGAGGGGAAGATGGAACACGAAGAATTAAGGAGCGAGGACCCGGATGAGCAAAGAGAAAGATTACATTCCCATATACTAATGCTGATTCTGACTCGAAGCCCGGAAATCCAGGAAGCGTTGGAAAGTGGGCATTACAGTGTGATTGGTAAGAACATCAACCTTTATCAGTGTAAAAATTTCAGTGAAGAAAAAACCGAATTTTTTGAAGTCAATGCCAAGCATCCTTCCGGCATGATTCATTATGTGTTTTTGTATGGTATTGAAGAATGAAAGGGGATCGAGTGGTTTAACTATAGAGGGGAGTTTATGGCCTTCAATTCTTGGAGTAGTTACGGGCAGTTTAAAAGTAAAATTATGCATGGCCAAAGATATTTCTATGATCAAGAGGCAGAACAATTTCTTTCGGAAGTGCTTCGAACAAGCTTTAAAAGAAAAAAGGTTATAGAAAAAGGGGAAATATATTGGAGATCTCAAATGGGGCATGATTGGAGGTCAGAAGTTTGGGAAGGTGAGGAAACTGGTGAAGTGCCTTGCCCGCATTCCCAAAAACGAATGATTCCTCGTCGTTATTTAGCCTCGGAAGGAAGAGCAAATCCTAAAGGAATTCCTTACCTTTACTTAGCCACTAACAAAGAAACTGCCATGTCAGAGCTACGGCCTTGGAAGGGTTCCGCGATTTCAGTTGGTCAGTTTCAGATAAAGAAAAATTTATCCATAATAAATTGCTCTTTACTTCATGATAAATTTATTCGCTATATTCCGGGTCCAAACTCTAAGGAACCAGATGATGACAAAAAAGAAGAGGCCGTATGGTCTAATATAGATGAATCTTTTTCTCGTCCTGTAACACCGAGCGATGACCGGGCTGATTACGTACCGACGCAAATAATCTCAGAGTTTTTTAAAAATAATGGATATGATGGCGTGGAGTATAAAAGCTTGTTAGGAACTGGTTGTAATATTGCCTTGTTTGATATTGATTCAGCAGAACAAATTAATTGTTTCCTGTATGAAGCTAAGGAAATATCCATAAAATTCGATGAGATAGACAATCCATATTTTGTATCAAAAAGTGGGTCCAAGGAAAAATAACCTTATTGGTTATGTTCTATCTAAAGGAAAATAATATTCAAATCGTGGCTGTTATCCATGTTTCCTTGCGTTGGCCCGACTTCTTGCCTTTTGAGGATTCCTGATATTCATGAAATTTTAGTCTTTCTCTGAAAACTCCTGTTGGCCAATATCCTGTCTGCCATGCAGGACACGGACAACGACGATCCGGTCTTCATAACTCCTAAAATAAATACACCGTTGGCGATAGGGAAACGCAAGCAGGCCGGGGCGTATCCAGTCCCTCGGCGCACCGGGTATTTCAAGGCGGGCAATTTTAAACATTTGCCGGACAAGGTCGGCAAGGAAACGCTCTGCCGCTTCGGGGTCATCCTGGGCGATATGGAGGTAAATCTCGGTGAGGTCCGTTTGGGCAGGTTCTGAAATGTCTAGCCGTTTTGCTTTAATCGCTTTTTGCCCCGTTTAATAATTTCATCGGTTAATTTGTCGGCGCTGGCGTAGGTCTTTACTCGTCCGGCAGTAATCGCTGAATCACCTTCGTCAATCAGGCCGCGCAGTTCCTTCATGCGGATTTCATAATCCTCCAGCATTCTGAGACCTGAACGGACCACCTCACTGGCATTGTTGAAACGCCCCTCGGCCACCTGATTGGCTATGAACTGCTCGTAATGTTCGCCAAGGGTATAACTTTTATTCGTACTCACAGGTCAATTCTCCAGTGTACTCAGAATAATAATATATATTATATAACTAATACCACTATTTTCAAGTTTTCTTCAATGGTTCCCTATCCTTGTTTAAAACTGGTATTTCTGCTAACATTCCATGTTTTAAACACTTATTAGTCCCCCGATGGGGATTTGCTATCTCATTCTATATCAATGGATAACCCATGAAACCCAGACCCACACGGAAAATAAAGATCGGCTCCCTCGTTATAGGGGGGGATTCGCCCATTGCCGTTCAAAGTATGGCGGCTACGCAGACTCAGGATCTGGAAGCCACCGCCCGACAGATCGAAATTCTGCAAGATGCCCATGCCGATGTTATTCGGATTGCCGTCGATAGTGACAAGGATGTGGAGGCTCTCAAGACCCTCAGAAAACAGTTCCCGGACTGCGTTTTGTCGGTGGATTTGCAGGAAAACTACAAACTTGCGCCCATAGTGGCCCCTTTGGTCAATAAAATCCGCTATAATCCAGGGCATCTGTTCCATCTGGAAAAAGAAAAGACCATTCGGGAAAAAGTGCAGTTCATCGTCGATGCCGCCAAAGCCAATAATTGCGCGATCCGCATCGGCGTCAATTGCGGTTCGGTCGCTCCGGATTATAAGGAAAAATATCCAGACGACTCCACCGAGGCGATGGTGCGTTGCGCGGTCGATCACTGTCAACTGCTGGATGAAATGGGTTTTGAAAACTATGTTGTGTCGCTCAAGGATTCGGACACCAATCAGGTCATCGACGCCAACCGCAGGTTCGCGAAAGAGCGGCCCGATGTTCCTCTTCATCTGGGAGTGACGGAAGCGGGGCTGCCGCCTGAGGGCGTCATTAAAACTAGGATCGCTTTCGAGCAGTTGGTCTCGGAGGGAATCGGCGACACCATCCGCGTGTCTCTCACTTTGCCCAATGAGGAAAAGGGCCAGGAGATCGACGTGGGCCGGGAAATTTTGAAGGACATCAGCGAAGGCCGGTTTCGCTCGGTTCCAAAAAATTTCTTCGACGGCATCAACATCATCGCCTGCCCGAGTTGTTCGCGGGTGGAGAATGACAAGTTCGTCGATCTCGCGCAAGACGTACGCAAATTGACCGAGTACGCGGCCAAATACAAACTCACCATCGCCGTGATGGGATGCAGAGTCAACGGGCCGGGAGAGACGGACGACGCCGATTTGGGTCTGTGGTGCGGACCGTCCAGGGTGAACTTGAAAAAAGGCACCGAGGAACTCGGGTCTTATGCGTATAATGAAATTCTGGGCGAGTTGAAAAAAGAAGTCGATCAAATTATTCAGGAACGTTTCGGGGCGTTGGAGCCGACCGGGCCAGCGTGACGCTGGGTCCAATATGAACGCGCCATGGATTTATAGCTTTTAGGGGCTCGAAAGCGAAGCCTTAAATTTTTCCTCCCCGAGTTGTGGGGTAAAGAGGGATAGAAAATGGAATTGGTTGTCGAGGAGTTGGATAAACTCAAACGCAAGTTGCAGATCACCGTCCCTGAGGATGTTGTGTCCGAAAAGGTGGACAAGGCTTATAAAGAATTGAACCGGCAAATCAAAATGCCGGGTTTCCGTCCGGGAAAAATCCCGCAGAACATTCTGGAAAAGCAGGTGCCGATCCATTCTTTCACCGAAATGTTTCAGGAAATGATGCAGGATTATTACGACAAGGCCCTTAAACAAACGGGTCTTGTTCCTGCGGGACAACCGGAGATCGAAAATACTGAACTGGAAAACCTCAAAAAAAACGCTCCGTTTAAGTTTTCCGTAGTTCTCGATGTCAAACCGACCCTGCAGGTAAAAAATTACAAAGGACTGAAATTCAAAAAGCAGGAAGCTAAGGTCAGCGAAGAAGAAGTGGAAAGCGCGATCCAAAGCATTCTCGCACCGCATGGGGTGGTTGAGCACTACGAAGATGACGATCATGCAATCGTAAAAGGCGATTTTTTGCTCATGGACTTTGAGGGTTCTCTGGACGGAGAACCGTTGGACAAGGGTTCGGCTAAGGACTATAAGGTCCGAATTGGCGAGAAAAAGATGATCGAAGGTTTTGAGGATCAATTGGTCGGCCACAAATTGGGTGAGGAGTTTGAAGTCAAGGTCATCCTGCCCAGTAACTGGGATAATAAAGTGAGGCGGGTCAGCATGCCCATCCCTGGCTCCGATTCGGAAGCGGAGCAGGATCAGGCGGTTTTCAAGGTGAAAATCAAGGAAGTCCGGCAACAGATTTTGCCGGAGCTCGACGATGAAATCGCCGAAAAAGAGGGGTTTGCTAATGTAGACGCCTTTCGCCGGGGCGTCAAAACTGAACTTCAGGCCCAAAAGGAACAACAGGAAGAACTTCGCATTAAAGAGGATATTTTCAATCAACTGGTCAAGGACACTGAAGCCGATCCTCCCGAAACATTGATCAAACGGGAACTCAAGTTCATGATCGAGGGAATGAAGTACCAGATCCAGCAGTCAGGCATGAAACTGGAAGATTCCGGATTCGAGCCTGAACAGGCCGAGAAAGAGTGGCTGGAAAAAGCCACCTTCAACACTAAAGGTTATATGATTCTGGAAGCCATCGCCGGGAATGAAAATATTCACGTGACCCAGACCGACCTGGATGAGGAATATAAAAAACTTGCGGAACAGACCAAACAAAAAACCGAAGATATCAAAAGAGGGATGATGGCCAATGCGGAGTCTCTTAGCCAGACCAGCTCCAAAATTTTAGGCCAAAAAACCATGAACTTTTTATATTCCCACTGTGAGTTTGAATATGTAAAGGAATTGGACTCTCAAAAAAACGACGAGCCATCTCAATAAATTTCTGACCCCCGCCAAATACAGAAGATATCACTCCCCAAGTAAATGAAATGCCCCGTACTTGAAACCAACGGCTAGAAAAACGGCTACCGCTAATAATACTCCGACCACTAATAAACCGGCACTCAAAGATCCATAGGTTGTTTTCATGGAAGAAGCTCCCAAAATGTTTTAACTTAAAATCATAGTTCAAACAGACACCCTAATTATGATAAGGCGGGAATAGATGCAGGTCAAATCTGATAAAGGAAAATATTGTTTCATAAAAGTAGAAGTCAAAAAACCGTTGGGATAACGTTGATTAATTGTGCGACGTTTTCTTTGATCAAAGAAGAAATTGAACAGGCCAGACTTGTTCAAACCAGATAGTTTGAAATTTGTCGAACAAGTTATAAGGGAATCCCTTTAGATGTTTTACAGGTACAGCATGTTATAATTTCAAAAATAGAGCGTTATCAAAATTTAAACACGATCTGTCTGTCCAAGGGATTGACTTTCAATTAAGAAACTTCGTTTAAGAAAGACCACAATTTTATGACACGAGCAAAACCAATAAACACATACCCGCTGCAAATTTGGGTATATTTTTTTATTTTTCTAATTTGTGGGAGTTTTCAGCCAACATGGGCTAATGAATCCGTTCCCTCTCCCAAGTTTAATAAAATTTTAAAAGAGGGAGTTCTTCGTGTGGGGGTTTCCTTATTCACCCCCTGGGTTATGAAGAAAAAAAATGGAGAATTAGCGGGTTTCGAAATTGATGTTGCCAAAAAGTTGTCAAAGGATATGGGAGTGACACCTGAATTTATTTCCTACGACTGGGAAAAACTGATTCCCGCTCTCATTGACGGCAAGATAGATATTATTATTGCGGGAATGTCGATCACCCCGAAACGAGCCTTGAAAATAAATTTCAGTTTGCCCTATGCAACATCGGGAACCGGTTTGGCGACCCATACGGAGGCGACGAAACACATAAAAAGCGTGAAAGAACTCAACCAGAAATCCATTAAGATTGGCGTGGTTTCAGAAACCGTTTCGGAAAGTCTTGCCAGACAAGTGTTTGATAAAGCTGTGATCCATGTTTTCCAAAAAAGCAAAGAAGCCGAAGACGCAATAGTAAATGGGAAAATCCATGCCTATATGGAATCCGAACCCATCCCGCGCTTTATTGCCCTGGAGCATCCTGAAAAAGTGGATGTCCCTTTATCCGAACCGCTTTTGATAACCAAGACTGGGTTCGCGATCAACAAGGGAGACGCGGATTTTCTCAGTTTCCTGAATTCCTGGATCATTTCCCGGGAAGCGGATACCTGGCTGGAATCTACCCACGACTATTGGTTTGAGTCATTAAAATGGAAGTAGAATTTAATTCATTCAGATTAGAGGGGAAACTCTTTTCCCAATGGGTTCTGTTCAGTCTTTTGGCCATTGGGATTTCTCTGTGGGGAAACGTGATTGTTTCGGCGGGTCCCTCCACAAAAATATTCGAGGAAAAAAAATCCAGAGTTCCTTTATCCGAGAGGGCATTGGACCCGTCCAAAGAATGGAGAACGCCTGAAGAGGAAAAACAACTCTGGCGGGAAATGGAAGAAAATAAATTAAAAATCCAAAAAGGCCGAATTAAGAAAAAATCATCCCCTCTCTATGATTCCGTTGAGGATCGAGAAACCTGGGATCCCTATTCCCCAACTAACAAGCAAGGCAACTATACCACCCCTCCAACGCTTTTTAAGTTTCGGTTTTGACGAGTTTAATTTAAATTAAACTTATGGTAGAAGGTTCCGATAAAGAAAAATAAAAGGCCCCTCAGTGTTAAATTCTCCGAAGACCTATTAGGATAGGCACTCATGGAATGTCCCAAATGTGGTCATGAGCAAAGTCCAGATGATACCTGCCTGCAATGCGGAATCGTCTTTGCTAAATATCGCGAAATTCAGCAAAGAAAATTTGAGAAGCAGCCTCCGCCTGCCGAAGCCTGTGAACCTCAAACCGTAACTCTAGACAACGGAACGGAAACTTTTTTCAATACTATATTTCATCCACGATTGATTGCCTGGCAACCTGTTTCGACTCCGGCGATGGCGGCTCTATCAGCCGGCTTTGCCATTATGGTGTATCTGTTGGCCAGCAAAAATTTAATGGGTTCCGATTCCACGATATTGTATCTGACCCACAATGTGAACCTGGTATTCCACGAAGCGGGCCATTGGATATTCGGGATTTTTGGCAACAGAACCCTCACGATTTTTGGAGGTAGCCTGAATCAGGTATTGATACCGGTGATTGTGACGATTGCCTTTTGGACCAAAAGGGATACGGTGGGTTTCGCGTTTGGCCTGTTCTGGCTATTTGAAAACCTGCTCGATGTCGCCGTCTATATGGCGGATGCCCGGGCGCTGGTCTTGCCCCTGATCGGAGGATTGGGGGAAGACGCTCATGACTGGCGCAATCTTTTCCTTCATTTTGGATTGATCGATCAGGACACCGCTATAGCGGCCAAAACCCGATTTGTCGGATGGGTTGGCATCATCGCCACCTGGATCTGGTTTCTTTGGAGATGGGCGGTTTCCAGAAAGTCCACCTCCGGCTCCGCCTGAAATTCCCCACACCGGAGGGTATTTTAAAGTATTTCATAATAAGTGTATCAATTATTATAAGTATTTGATATTATTTGATTAACAATGTAGTTCCTCCTGTTTGGACCTTCATCATAACTATCCGAAATTCAACGATTTTAGAATTGGTATCTTCTTTGCATTCCTTCTTGTCTTAAAAATTCGGAATCTTTTTCAAAATACAACGGGAAATGAATATTTTCCGGGAAAAAGCTTTGATTCGGTGCATGGAGTTCGGTGCTTTACCAGGATCAGTGTGTCCCCAAACAATCATTCAGAAGAAACTTAGTTGCAAACTTTATTAACTTTAAACCGAAACTTAAAACAAGGAAAATTGATGAAAACTGTTATTTTTATTCTGTTATTCATTCCGTCAATCGCTTTTGCGGCGCCTCTCCAGGAAAAATACACCGACCTGCCCGATCCAATATCCGTTGATGCTGGTAAAAAACTGTATCAGGAAAATGGTTGTTCATTGTGTCATGGTGACCAGGGCCGTGGAGACGGTCCTCTTGCGGAAGGGCTAAATAATAAGCCCCGTAACTTTCAGGATTATGAAGAGATGAAGCGTATGCCCACCATACGCATGGAGCAAGCCATTCATAATGGTTTGAAAGGAACCGCCATGCCGGCGTTTGGCCAATTTTCAGACGATGAAATTGGAGTCCTGACAAATTATTTGCGATCATTTCTGGTGAAGTCCTATAGCGATCTCAAAATGTGCGCCTTTCAAACCTACCACATTAACGCAAAAAACCTGCGTAAGCCCTTTCGTGTGGAAGTGGATGAACCCGAAAAATTCAATGCGAAAGTCCGGGGAAAAACTATTTCATTTAATGGAAAAAACTGGCCGAATCTGCTGGATAGAAAAAATCATAGAACCCACTTCAGGGTGATGAAAGACGACCAAATTGTGTCCCTGATCTCTGTGAAAATAAATCGTTGCCAAAAAGAGATGGACGAGATGTTAAAAAACCTTTCGTTTAAAAAGGCAGGTTTAAATTAATCGTCCTTGACGGTAAGGTAGTCTTTAAAAGTTTAGAAATCCGGGCCACTTGTGGCTCGGATTTTTTTTTATTGCCGTCGATCGTCAGATTGCAATATTTCCTGCTATATAAAACGAATTCCTTAAGAATTCTTCGGAAAATTTTCATGCCTCGGACCTCTTCCGGGTAGATGCGGTATTTCAATGATTTTGAGAAAAACCTCCTCTGCGGGATCTCTTTATCCTAACTTAACTTATTGATTTATTGTTGAATATGGCCGTGGACTGTGCGATTCTGGTTCCTATTCCTGTAATCCAAATCACCCCTGGACAAATATAGCGAGCCGTTTATGGACCAATTATTTATTCTTCTCAGGTACCGCCGGGTTGCCTGGAAAAATAATTTCTCCCGTCCCACACGCGAGAAAAAAATCCGCTGGTCGGTGATCTCTGTGATGGCGGCGTTGTTTGTTTACGGTGATTTTATGTTTTTTTTGCGCATCGTTCGTTATCTGGACAGACTTCCCGTGCAAATTGGAGAGGAAATCATCGCGCAAATGATAAACGTTATATTCCTCACGCTTTTCGTCATGGTTTGGTTTTCCAGTCTCATTGTATCTTTGTCCGTTTTTTATATGTCAAAGGATTTAGAGCTTATTCATTCCCTGCCCGTCAAGTTGGAGCCCTTTATTTTTTCCCGATTCCAGCAGGGAGTGATTCACAGTTCCTGGATGGTTCTGTTGTTCACGGTGCCCATTTTTTCTGCCTACGGGTATTACTTCCAGGTTCCCTGGACTTATTATTTTTATCTGCTCTTCAATATATTGCCCTTTATCATTCTGGCCTGCCTGCTTGGAACCATAGTCATTATGGGCTTGATGCGTTATTTTCCCGCTAAAAAAGCCCATCAGACGCTTTCATTTCTTGGGCTGATATTTTTAGTGGGGGCGGTGGTTTATCTGCGCTTTCTTTCCCCTGAAAAATTTTTTGGTCAGGAAATCTCGGACGAAAGAATCATTCTGTTTATGGAGAGCTTGAAGGTTCCTGATTACAAATTTCTTCCCAACAGCTGGATGTCGTATGGGCTTACGAGTTGGGTGGGAGGCGACTTTAAAATCGCGCTGACGCAGTCGCTTTATCTTTACACAACATCTTTGGCGGGTTTGGGGGCTCTTTGGACCACCGGTCGAAAAATATATTTTAAGGGCTGGACTCTGGTGCAGGAATCTAACCAAGCCCCATCACTCAAAAAAGAGTGGGAAAAATCCAAAAACGCCTTTTGGAAAAAGCTTCCCATCGGTTCTATTCAGCGGGTTCTGCTTGAAAAAGACATGAAAATTTTCCGGCGGGACCCTGAACAGTGGTCTCAGATTTTCATTCTCTGCGCGCTGGTTTTTGTTTACATCTTCAACATCATGAATCTGCCGTTGAGTAATGTGGTGCTGAAAAATGTTATTTCTGTTTTAAATATTGGTTTGATCGGGTTTGTACTGTCGGCCCTGGTTTCCCGGTTTGTGTTTTCCGCAACCAGCCTGGAGGGGAAAAGCATGTGGGCTATATACAGCGCTCCCGTAGAAATGAAAAAGTTTCTTTGGAGCAAGTTCTGGATGTTTTTTCCACCCCTTCTTATAATCGCGGAGTTTTTATTATTGGTCTCCAACTATATTCTGCAAGTGGACAGTTATGTCATGACGGTTTCTTTTGCCGGTGTCTTTCTGCTCACCTTGGGACTTGTGGGAATGGGTATCGGGCTGGGAGCGGTCTATCCTTCGTTCAATCACGACAATATATCTGAGATCCCCGCAGGAACGGGGGGAATACTTTTTATGACCATGAGTCTGGGTTTTGTCGGACTGGTTCTGATGCTGGTGGGCCGTCCCATGTACGTGCACTTCAATGAAAAGTTTTTATATAAATCCCTGGGCGGGATCGACGTTCCCATTTGCTACGCCCTGATTTTTATACTCTCCCTGACAGTCGCCTACTTACCCATTGACCGGGGGATTCGTTCTCTGAATAAAATGGATCTATAATTTAAAAGAGTAAAAAAATTTCAGGCGGGTTGTTGCTGGGTGATGCAATGAAGACCTCCAAAACCCATGAGCAGTTCCCGGCAGGGGAGGGGGACGATCTTCCGGTCCGGGAAAAGATTTTGCAGAATGGACACCGCTTTTTTATCATTGGGAACGTTGAATACGGGAAGCAGAACGGTTTTGTTGCCGATATAAAAATTGGCGTAGCTTGCCGGCAGTCTTATGGAATTTTCTTTAACCCCTCCAGGCATGGGAAGGCGGATGACGTTTAAACTATTTCCATCCTGATCTGTCGCCGATAACAGTGTCTGGTAATTTTCATTCAGCTTTTTGTAGTTTGCGGCTGTGGAATCCTCTTCCCAGGAACAGACCACCGTGGTGGGATTGACAAAACGGGCCAGATTGTCAATGTGCCCACCGGTATCGTCGCCCTCAATAATTTCACCCTGCAACCAAATGATATTTTTTGCCCCAAGGTAATTTTTTAGAATAATTTCTATAGCATCCTGATCCAATCCTTCATTTCGATTGTCGTTCAGCAGACAGGATTCCGTCGTGAGGCAGGTGCCCAAACCGTTGACATCAATAGCCCCCCCTTCCAGCACTCTTTGAGGCTCAAAAGTGGGTAATTTGAGATGACGTGCGATTTCTTTGCCAGCCCGGTTATCCAGTTCCCCATCGTAATTATCTGACTCTAAGTCGTACTTGTCGCCCCATGCGTTGAATTGCCAGTTGTTGAACGCGATTTGTCTGTTTGATGAATCGCCGGACACCAGAAAATTCGGGCCATAATCCCTGATCCAGGCATCATTGGTGGGAATGATATAAAATCGTAACGAGTCCAGAAGTACCCCCGCGTCCGCTAATTTTGTTTTTACGTATTCCAGCGAGGCCGTATCATTTACCAGAATGTGAACGGTTTCTCCAGGAGCAAGAGCTCGCAGGATCGAAATATAGGTTTGCTCCACTATGGGTAAAACGGAGGCATTCCAGGTTCCCCGATTATGGGGCCATGCGAGCCAGGTTCCTGAATGCGGTTCCCATTCCGCAGGCATTCGGTATCCAAGGTCGGCGGGATATTGAAAATCAGTCATTAGGGTCGTTATAGATTTTGGTGATGCTCTGATATGCGTCGATTCTTCGATCGCGTAAAAAAGGCCAATTCTGACGGGTGGTTTCAATGTCTTTCAGGTCGCAGGAAGCGATGAGGATTTCTTCGGAAGATCGGTCGGCCTGGGCCAGAACTTCGCCGAAGGGATTGCAGATAAAAGAGCCGCCCCAGAATGTCAGGGCATCTTCCGTGCCAACCCGGTTGGCGGACGCTAGAAAGACCCCGTTGGCAATCGCGTGTCCTTTTTGTACCGCTTGCCAGGCCGAGAATTGTTTTTCGACCTCCCCGGCGTCGGCTTGCTGGTAACCGATAGCCGTGGGATAAAACAGGAACTGGGCCCCTGAAAGGGCAGTCAAACGCGCCGCCTCGGGGAACCATTGATCCCAGCAGATGAGCACTCCAACGCGGCCATAGCGAGTCGGGAAACTCTGGAACCCTGAATCTCCGGGAGTGAAGTAGAACTTCTCGTAGAAGCAGGGATCGTCCGGGATGTGCATTTTTCTGTAATTCCCGGCGATGGTTCCATCGGCGTCGATCACCACAGCGCTGTTGTGATAAATCCCCTGGGTCCTTTTTTCAAACAGGGGAACGATTATTACAATTTTGAGTTTTGCCGCCAGATCTGAAAGCGTATTGGTGGTTGGGCCGGGAATCGGTTCTGCCAGAGAAAACAATTCAGAGTTTTCAACCTGACAAAAATACCGCGACCGGAACAGTTCCTGCAGGCAGATGATTTGCGCTCCTCTGGATGCGGCTTCGGAAATTTTGAGGACAGCGTTCTGTAAATTTTGTGAGGGATCAATCGAACAGGATGCCTGGATGAGGCCAACAGTGATGGTTTGGTGATTCGGCATTTTATTTACGATGATATCAAGGTGATTGTTTGACTGACCTGAATTAGTTTATCAAAAAGAGGCAAAAAAAAACCGATAGAATGAAAACATTCTATCGGTTTTAATTTTTACAAGCGGGGTTAGCCGCCAGAAATACGAAAACTTATTTTACTGTTGGGTGAATTGCTTCACAGTCAGCCTGAGAAACCAGAGGCTCTTTCATATAGCCGTCACGGTTCTGGCCCATTGCTTTGCGATAAGCATCACTGGAGTTGTCGCCTCGACAGTCGCCAGGTACCAAACCAACAACCACGCCTGCATCCTCAACGGTTCGAGCCGCTTTCCAGGACTGGTCGGTCTGAGATGAACCGAACTGATAGTCGGTATTAACAGAAGCGCCAGGAGCGCTCATAATGGTCCGGCTCATATTGTTTACTGCGTTTGTCATGGCGCGGTCTCTTGCGCCCATTTGCATCATGGTTTTGCCAACACCCATCACGCTTTGATCAACCGGAACATAAGCTCCAGGAAGAACATCATCAGCGGACGCTACCGAACCCATGCCCACTACCATCAAAAAAGCAAACACTGCAACTAAACTTACTGATTTCTTCATTTCCTTGCCTCCCCAGTATAAAGTTTGGAAAAGTTACCCCATCAAAAAATTTATACAAACAAAACCTATACTCTGTAACAAGTAAGAGATTTATTACTTACAGTTGCTACGTAACCGCTATCCACCTCCCCCCGCATATCCGGTTAACCTGTCAATCGTTTTATATAATGCCAATTAACTATATATTATTATTGATAATTGGCAGATTATTCAGGTTGCCAGAATTTATAACCTTATTGGCCTTTTGTCAATAAAAAAACAACAATTAGACAGGGAATGAGAGATTATCAGGGCATCTTATTAATGCGGGGAACCGCAGGTCGCATTGGCCGAAATTTGTCTAAAACCCAGAGGGATTTTTATGCCGGGTTATATTCGAGGTCGGTCCGGGTTTGCGGAATAAGTATAATTTGTTGAAAACATTAACTTCTTATTAAAATTGATTCCTTTATCTAAAATCGGGTATTGTGGGTGCGGTCGCTGATAACAAAGAAAATCGGATGAAATGATAGGAACTTAATGCTTTTTCAGTGACACTATTTCAGAACAGGGTGGGAGCTTGTTTATGCCGGAAAAAAAATTTTTTACTCTGGATGAGGCAAATGCCATCATTCCTCAGCTATTGCAAAATGTCCCTCAAATTCAGGAATTGGAGTCGGATCTCAGGACTAAATACCCGGACGTTAAAAACGCTTGGGAAAAGCACAAATACAACGGCGGCAGTGCGCAGGGAACCCAATATCTTGGAACGGCTCTTAAGCTCAACCGCATCATGAGTGAGCTGGAATCAAAAGGCTGCATCATCAAAGGAATCAAAGAAGGATTGGTGGATTTTCCATCGCTTCGCGAGGGACGCGAAGTTTATCTGTGCTGGAGGGCTCCCGAAAAAGAGATCAGATTTTGGCACGAAATTCACGCGGGGTTTGCGGGGCGGCGACCCCTTAAATGAAGCCAGCCCCGAAAATGTTGGCCTGTCACTTCCTTTTTAATTCCGCGACCATTTTTCGTATTTGCCTGACCAATTGCGGGTTGCCCGAAATGGCGGTTTCCTCAGAAATGCTGGATTGGTTCCCGGAGAAATTCGCGAACATGCCCCCCGCTTCCTCGACCATTATTTTGCAGGGCGCGTAATCCCAGATATAAGCCAGTGGGTCCACCATGACATCGACAACCCCTCTTGCCGCCATGAGATGCCCGAACGCGTCCGGGTAGGTCCGCATTATCGCAGACTCTTTATCCAGCCGGTTGAACAGGCGGGCGCATTTTTTCTTCCTGAAACAATAAAAATCCGCAACCGCCACCATCGCTTTCGAAAGATTTTTGCAGGAAGAAACCTGCAAGCGGGTTTTACCGCTATAAGCTCCCTGGCCTTTGACCGCCCAGGCGGTTTCCCTGAGCGCGGGCAGGGAAATAACGCCCATGACCGGCTTTCCTTTGTGGAGAAGCGCGATCAGGGTTGCGAACAGGGGAAGCCCTCTTATGAATGAACGGGTTCCGTCGATGGGGTCGATGGTCCAGACCCATTCAGCAGAGCTGTTTTCTTCACCGAACTCTTCACCGATGATGCCATGGCCGGGAAATTTTCCGGTGATTTTTTTCCGCAGAATTTCTTCGGTGTTTCTGTCCGCGAGGGTCACCGGGCTGAGATCCGATTTACTTTCCACGGCAATATCTTTTTTGCGGAATAGTTTTAATATTTCAGCTTCAGCAGGCTCAAGGCAGGATAAGGCGAAATCTTTGGCTTTGATTAAGTTCATAAAATATTGATCCCAGAAAAATCTGCGGGAAATATCCGCCTGAGGTTATTTTGCGGCTCCGGCACGGCCTGAGATCTGAATAGCAGGGGCAATGTTTTCAATTGATTGATAAGGGCAACCGCAGGTCTCTTTTTGTTTGCTTTAATAATGGTTTACACTATAATCAAATTTTTTTCACACTAACATTTATTCTCCACGAATTGAATTGATATGAAAGATAAAAACCTGATGATCGGCATTATTTTTTGTTTTGCCATAACTGTCTTATTTCTTCTTGTGATTATCTGGGAGATCAAGGGTTCGATCGAGCACGATAAAAAAGTAGCAAAAATGGCGGTAAACATTAAGAAGGTAGAAGTTGAAGACAATCGGGACTTCAGTATTTTTGAGACTACGATTGGCGATGATGGACGGGAAATGGTTCTGATTCCCGAGGGCGTATTTACCAGAGGTTCCGATTCGGGAGGATTCGACGAGAAGCCGGAACAGGAAATTTACCTCGATGCTTTTTATGTTGATAAATATGAAGTTTCCGTTGAGTCTTACGGCAAATTCAGGCAAGCCGCCAATTATGTGGAACCATCGGTGCCTTTTTTTCAAGGAGACAACGCCCTTTTGCATGAACCCAAAAATCCGGTGGTCGGGGTTTCCTGGCTCGACGCGGTGAATTTCTGTAAATGGGCCGGTAAACGGCTGTTGACGGAAGCGGAATGGGAAAAGGCGGCGCGCGGAACCCACGGCCTGACCTATCCCTGGGGGAATACCGTGCTGGATAAAAGGGCCAATTTAGCGGGCAAAGCCGATGGTTATGAATTCATGGCTCCGGTTGGAAGTTTTCCGACGGGCCGAAGTGTCTATGGCGTTTATGATATGTCCGGCAACGCGTCCGAATGGGTGGACGACTGGTATGACCAGTTTTATTATCAATCCGCCCCCATGATGAACCCCACGGGAGCGGAAAATAAAAAGAATCGAGTTTTCAGAGGCGGTTCCTGGGATTCCCGAAAGGTGGATATCCGCGCTGCCAAACGGTTTGCCGCGACGCCAGGCCGAAAGGACGCCGTTGTCGGGTTTCGTTGCGGTCGCTCTAAATCGGCGACCGAGTGATCTGCTCCCCTCTTTAATTTGTCCTCCGTGAACCCCGTATCCAGATTCTGGGCCTTTCTCTTTTTTTTCATTTCCGGCGCAACCGGCCTGATTTACGAAGTGGTCTGGACCCGATTGTTGACTCTGGTCATGGGCAACACGCATTACTCCATCGCCACAGTACTTACCGCTTTCATGGGCGGGCTGGCTCTGGGAAGTTATGCCGGCGGCAAAGTCATCGACCGGTTTTTCAATCCGCTGGCCCTTTACGCTTTGCTCGAAGGTGCGATCGGGTTTTATTGTCTCGCCATACCGGGGCTCATCGACTGGGCGTTTCCCCTTTTCAAATCCATTTATCTCAACTCAGGGTCTTCCTATACCGAAGCCAGTTTTTACCGCTTTTTAATTTGCGGGTCCATTCTGCTCATCCCCACCACTTTCATGGGGGCGACGCTTCCCATTCTCAGCAAATTTGTGTCCGGTGAACCGGGATTCATCGGACGGGATGTGGGGACTCTTTATGCCGTGAACACATTTGGAGCGGTCTTCGGAGCCGCCGCGAGTGCGGCCATTTTCATGCGGCTTTTAGGATTGTCCGCCACCATTCAACTGGCCGCGGGGCTAAATATTGGCATCGCCGTTATCATTTTTCTGGTGTTTCGCCCTGGATGGCGCCGACAGGCCCTAGACGGGAATGAGTTTGCGGACAACGCCGCGCTGGCCGCCGATGAAGATGTTGCCCACGCAAAAACTTCTGATAGCCGTCAAAGCAGGGACCCATCCCTGAACCGGGGGGCCGAGTCGGGCGTATGGAAAGACCGGTTCCTGCTTTTTGCCTTTGGAGTCTCCGGTTTTTGCGCCCTGGTGTATCAGCTCAGCTGGAACCGGATATTGTCCTTATTGCTGGGGTCGTCGGTTTATGCCTTCAGCCTGATCCTGTCGATTTTTATTCTGGGCCTGGCGCTTGGAACCGTTTGTTTTTCCCGCTTTGTCACCCGTATGCGGGATCTGGTCAAGGTTTTTGGCTTGTTGCAGATTGGAATCGGGATTTCCGCATTGGCGGTGTTGCCTTTCTTTGGAAAAATTCCTTTTATCAATCGCTGGGTTTACCAGAATTGGAATATCGATTTTGCCACGGTTCAAATATCAAATCTTTTGATTATCTTTTCCTTACTTTTTCTTCCGACCTTTTTTATGGGTGCTCAGTTTCCCGTTGTGGTGAAACTTTTGACACGCGGACTGGAGAAACTTGGGAGTGATGTGGGACGGGTGTATGCCTCCAATACCGTGGGGACGATTGTCGGTTCCTTTGCGGGCGGGTTTTTAATGATTCCAGTTCTGGGTATTCAAAACTCGATTCTCACGGCGGTGTTTGTGAACATCCTTCTGGCCGTTGGACTGCTTTCCATGTCAAAAAGTTTGACCAACCCGATGAAGTACTACGGCCTGCCGCTGATACTTTTGGTTTGCCTGCTGGGCGGGGTTTCCATGAATGCCTGGGATAAAGCGGTCATTTCCAGCGGTTCCTTCATGCCTTACCGGATCAAGGATTTGCGGGAAGCTGAAACAAAAACCAACAAAATTCTGTTTTACCGGGAAGGCATGCACACCACCGTGACCACCGAGCTTGCGGTGTCGGGAAATATCTTTTTGCGCGTGAACGGGAAAACCGATGCTTCGCTGGCTTTGGACATGCGCACGCAACTTCTCTCTGGCTATCTTCCTATGTTTTTTCAGGAAGACCCGGAATCTGTTCTGGTGATAGGGCAGGGCAGTGGGATCACCCTGGGGGCCGTCGAACAATTTCCAGCCGTTAAAGAAATCGACCTGGTTGAGATATCGCCCACGGTCGTTGAAGGGTCGCGGTTTTTTGGCCCCTTCAATCATCAGGCGCTGGACGATGACCGCCTGACCACTATATTGGAAGACGGCAGGAACCATGTGGCTCTGACCGACAAGAAATACGACGTCATCATTTCCGAACCTTCCAACCCGTGGATATCAGGAGTGGGCGCTTTGTTCACTGTCGATTTTTTTCATTTGCTAAAAGACAGATTGACCGAAAAAGGCGTGGCTTGTATTTGGGTGCACACCAATATGTCGCCGGAGAGTTTTAAATCCATCACCCGATCCTTTTCTACGGTCTTTCCTCATGTGACGATGTGGGAATCCATTGTGGGAGACGATTATCTTTTGATCGGTTCTTCCAATGAATATGGATTGCCCTACGAACGGGTGAATGATTTACTAAAGAAAGATTCTATCGGACGAGACCTCAAACGCATCGGGGTTCACAGCGTGCGGGATCTGTTCAGTTTGATGATAATGAGCCGGGACCAGATTCTTCGTTTCAGCGGAGAGGCTCCCATCCACACCGATGATAATTCCCTGCTTGAATTCAATGCCCCGAAATATATTTACAAGGATGACCGGGACGTTCTGGTCCGGCAATTGACGCCATATATTAAGGCGGACCCTTCATTCATCAAAATCAGTACGGCTGGGGCCGACCTGCGGCCTGGAATTCTTGCGGAGTTTTCCGGCGTCGAGCGGTCGGAAAGTCAGGTTGCCGAAATCAAACGCCATGCCAGGATAGACCGGCTTTTGGACCAAGCCATGTCAGCGTTTAATTCCGGTGATTACTTGCGGGCTCTGGGACATTATGAAGAAATCCTGAAACTGGACCCGGAACACGTGATGACTTACTTGAATCAGGGAAATGTGCTGAAAGCTCTCAAACGATATGACGAAGCGGAAACAGCTTACCGGAAGACCCTGGCCATAAACCCCTATTATGTTTTCGGGTCGGTGGCCCTTGCCAAGCTGTATTTGTCCACAAAAAGGCCCGCCGGGGCAGAGGAAGTTTTGAGTGAGGTTCTTGAGTGGTACAGGGGAGACAGCGAGATTCGGGTTCATCTGGGACTGGCCTATGGGTTTCAGGATAATTCCTCCAGGGCCATTGCTGAGTATGAAACCGCATTGAAGTTGGATGCTGATCACGCGCCAGCCCATTATTACCTGGGGATTCAGTATCAGAAAATCGATTCCGCGAAAGCCAGGAAACATTTGCGGGCGTATCTTTCGATTTCTGACAATGACACTGGAAACCCCAGGATGGTCGCCACCGCAAAAAAAATCCTAAAGAAACTTTGATCCGCTAATTTTATAAGGCTATACTCCCTCATTGCTGGAGTGTTTGTGTTGATCGGATTGAGTTTTTGAGGCTTATCGGGCTTTCAACCGGCTCATGGAAATTGTTTAAGATATTTTTGTCGAGGTTTATTCATGCCCACCAAAGTTAAATTATTTTGGGTATTTTGCAATATAGCGATTGTGTTGGGGTTCATATCCTTGGCCTATACAACAAAAATGGAAGAAGTCCGTCTGGATAATGAAGCTATTGATAAAGTAAATCAGGAGAGAGCGCTTCAAAAAGAAAAAATGACCGAAATGAAAAAGGAGCAAGTAGTTCAAACGGTTCATTCGGTCAAACACGTTATGGAACTCAACGCTCTCGGCAAGTACGAAGAGGCCGCGAATCTGGCTCAGAAAATATCGGAGAACAACCCCGATAATGCCAATGTTTTTGCCTGGTGGGGAATATCCCTTGTCAAAGGTGGTTTTAAAAGTGCCGCGATAGAAAAATTTGTAAGGTCCACCCAGTTGGATTCGACCAACTCGAAAGCGTTCATATACTGGGGGCTGACTTTGGCGATGGATGGCCGCTTCATAGAGGCCATTGAGAAATATAAAACAGTGATCGGATTGGACCCGGAACACAGCAATGCGTATGCCTATATGGGAGCGTCTTACGACCAGTTGCTTAATTTCGAAGACGCGGTGCTAAACGCAAACAAGGCATTGGAAATTGACCCCAATAACTCAACGGCATACAAAGTTCTGACCGAAGCGTTGATTCATTCGCAAAATTACAAAGAAGCCTGGAAGGCGGTGGACCGGGCCGAAAACAAGAATGTCAAACTTCCTGAAAACTTGGTCGGGGAATTATCTCAATCAATGCCCCGTCCGATAAAAAAATAGGGTTTTTTTTTAGGGTGGATAAAATTTACATTCTTTCAGTCCGTTCTTATTCAGTTCAAGGAGACGTTTTTCAATGACTTTGTCCTTGGGTAAGCCACTGTAATTTTAGATTCCCTTTTAGGATATTGTCTGATATAATTTCCAGCGATTTTTAGGGTATTGTTTGATATAATTTAAAACGGTTATTGTTTGTTTAGAGGGAGTTGAAAAACTCTATAACCAAGAGGCAGTTGGCTTCTAAAAAGTTCGATATTATTTGGGAGGCAAAATGTTCGACAAGTTTTGGCGAAATAAAAATACCGGCATGGTTTTTTGCCTCGTGTTTCATTGGGTATTCATTCTTTTAACAGTGAATGTGCCCCACGCCAATGCAGTGCCCGCTCAGAACAGCGCTGGTAAAACCGGAGGTGATCTGCCTCAGTTTGTCTATGAAGTCGATGGAACCCTTGTTGCCCAAAGCTCGGAAATAACCATATTGCTTGAGAAGCAACTTCCCCCTAGTTCCGATGAAAAAGATGCAATTCCCGAAGAGCCCAAGATAGAAAAAAAAGAAAATCTGCCCTCCCAAAATTCCGGACTGATTACGGATGAATCAGGGGAAGGTGAGGTCACCGGTGAAGTAGGGCAAACTGTTTCGACGTTACGAACGGCCCCCTCCGTTGAGTTTTACGAAGAGCTGGAAGATCCGTTCGGTCCTGCCAAGGGCGACGAAATTCCGGTATTGAACGATCCCTTTGTTGGCTATAACCGTTTCATGTTCGACGTGAATGAAGGACTCTACGATTATGTCATGGAGCCATTGGCCAAAGGGTGGAGATTTATCCTGCCGGAAGATGTCCGAATTGTGATCAGAAATGCGTTTGACAATGCCTTATCCCCGGTGAAACTTGTCAGTAGTCTGGTTCAAGGAGATTTAGAAAAGTCAGGCAGGGTGTTGAGCCGGGCTTTGATCAATACGACTGCGGGCCTGGGGGGAATGCTGGATGTCGCCGGGCAGGAATATGATATTAAAAATGTCGACGAGGATTTTGATCAGGCTATGGGTCACTATGCTGTTCCCACCGGTCCTTACATTGTTCTGCCATTTTTTGGTCCTTCCACCGCCAGGAATGCGGCGGGTCGCGTGGTGGATTCATTTCTCAGCCCCAGTATTTTCTTTGCGCCGTCATTTCTGGTTAGCTCAGGGATCACGGTCGGAGAAACCACGAATCAGGTTTCCTTTATCATTGACGATAAAAAAGCGCTGGGGGAAAGCGCCATAGACGAATATGAAAGTGTCCGCGATTTTTACCATCAATACCGTGAAGGGTTGGTAAAAGAGTAGTCGCCTCCGTTTCACCCTCTCCGCTAAATTTGCTCTATATCGGTTCTATGAACTGACTTTCCCGGAATTTCTTCTTTTTATTTCCTTAAAGGTTTCCTCTTTGCGCCACATTTTGTATCCTGTGGACCACCCAATTATTAAATAGCCCGAAGTTTGGCTTTCTCATAGCTCAAGGAGTTTTTCTGTGGAAACACCTAAATACAGGAATCGACTGGCCGATGAATCCAGTCCTTACCTTTTGCAACACGCTCACAACCCGGTGGAATGGTTTCCCTGGGGAGTGGAAGCGCTGGAGAAAGCCAGGGAGGAAAATAAACCCATTTTTCTGAGCATTGGCTATTCCGCCTGCCACTGGTGCCATGTCATGGCGCACGAATCATTTGAAGATGCGGAAACCGCCAAACTCATGAACCAGTGGTTCGTCAATATCAAGGTGGACCGTGAAGAACGCCCGGACGTGGACGCGGTTTACATGAAGGCTTTGGTGGAATTGACCGGCCACGGCGGGTGGCCCCTCAGCATATTTTTGACCCCGGACCAGAAACCGTTTTTTGGCGGAACCTATTATCCTCCTTCGAGAAAATACAACCGTCCCGGTTTTGCCGATGTGTTGACTCAAGTGCATGAGAGATTTTCCGGGCAACATTCGGAAGTCACCGCGCGCGCGGATCAGGTTCTTAATAAACTAAACTCAAGCCAATCCGGGCATACGAAAGGAAATCTTCCTGATATCACGCTGACCGATCAGGCCGTCGATATGCTGGAAAATCGGTTCGACGTGGACCACGGCGGTTTCGGCAATGGCATGAAATTTCCCGAACCGATGGTGTATACCCTCCTTTTGCGGCATTGGCAGAGAACCGGAATGCAACCTCCTTTGGAAATGCTGGATAAAACCTTGACCCGCATGGCTGAAGGCGGAATCAACGATCAACTGTCCGGAGGCTTCCATCGTTATTCCACCGACAAGGAATGGGCCGTGCCGCATTTTGAAAAGATGCTCTATGACAACGCACTATTGGCAAAATTATTCATTGAAACGTTCCAGGCTACCAAGCAGGAAATCTATAAAGACACCGCATGCGCCACCCTGGATTATGTTCGCGCTGAATTGACTTCGCCCGCTGGCGGATTTTATTCCAGTCAGGACGCAGACACCGCAGGCGGGGAGGGCGAGTATTATGTCTGGGAATTGAAAGAAGTGTTGAACCTGCTTGGGCCGCGCCATGCCAAAGTGTTTGCCCGGTATTACGGCGTCACGCCCTCCGGGAACATCGGCAAGAAAAATGTGCTTCGTATCAAGGAATCCATGGAAAAAGTTTCCGAGGCGGAAGGCATCGCCATCTTTGAAGTTCAGCACATTTTGAGCAAGGGCAAAGAAACCCTTCAGGAAGCCCGGAGTAAAAGAGAAAAACCCGCCACCGATGAAAAAATTATCACCGCTTGGAACGGGCTCATGATAACGGCTTTCAGTCTGGGCGCTTCAGTGCTTGGGAAAGCGGAGTATCTGACAATCGCCCAAAAAGGCGCGACCTTTATCTGGGATCATCAGTGGAACGATGAGGGGCTTTTGCGTATTCATAAAGACGGGGTGAGCAAAATTCCAGGGTGCCTGGACGATTACGCGTATTTCCTGCAAGGATTGTTGTCGTTGTACGAGGCATCCCTCGAATTTGAGTGGATCGAAAAGGCCCGAAAAGTGGCCGATAAAATGATCGAAGAATTCTGGGATGATGAAGGTGCCGGGTTCTATATCACCGGAAAATCCCAAGCCCCCTTGGTCACACGGCTCAAGAATCCGGCGGATGAAGCCATTCCCTCGGCCAACGCAATAGCGGTTCTTTCACTCGTCACCCTGGGGCACATTACCGGCAATGACGAGTACCGGGAAAAAGCCGAGGAAACATTGAAAGCGTTTCAACTGCGACTGGAAAAAAGCCCGGCGGCGTTTACCGGTTTATTGTCGGCGCTGGATTCTTATTTATCCTCACCTACGGAAGTTATTTTTACCGGACCCAAAGACGACCCGGCGTTTAAGGAAATGCAAGCCGCCGTTCAGGAAGATTATCGTCCCAATAAAATTTTGCTGTGGAGTGAAAACGAAAAGGTACAGAACGAACTTCCGCTGACCCAAGGCAAGACAGCAGTCAAGGGAGAGCCGACCGTTTACCTTTGCCAGAAACAAACCTGCCACCCGCCGGTGCAGTCCGGCAAAGCCCTGACCAATATCCTGGAACGGCCCCAGGAAATCCGCCTCAATATTTTTGACATCGACAAACACGCCAAAGAAGTGCAGGCCAAGGAGCAGGACAAGTTCTTAGACGCGATGGGCGAAATCTTCAAACATTCGGGGCTTGGCGGGAAGGGGTGAAGGTATTTGCCCGAATAGACTATCTATTTGACTTATAATTAAAGGGATGATAATTCAATACACAAACTATGATGGAGATTGGGAAACAAATTGCTCCTATTGTGGAAAAAAACAAAGGGATCATCAAGTAACTTTGGGAGATTATAAAGGAGTGCGCTACGTTCATCGGCAACCTTGTCCCAAAGAGCAACATGGCATGACCAAGAAGGCCGTAGTAAACGGAATCAAAATCCGAACTTTTTTTCTGATATATGACATCGGCAAGTATTTATGGAATTTAATTCCTTTTAAAACTGAACTTAAACTTATTTGGCAAGGAATTAAACACGCTTTCATATCTATAAAAGCCCTCATTTATTTAAATAAGAATAAACCAAAATGAAACAACCATGAGTCTATACTTTTTTTCAGGGTGGTTTTTTCGTGCCTTAAATTTTTAAAATTCCCTCAACCCTTCGTCAAAACCTCCCTTATCCTTTCCAGCGCCCAGTTGAGTTCATTCTGCTGAATGATGAGGGGAGGGGCGAGGCGGATGACGTGGGTGTGGGTTTCCTTGCATAAAATCCCTTTATCCCTGAGGGCTTCGCAGAACTTTCGTGCGCCGCCCGCTTCGGGAAAGAGTTCCACGCCGATCAATAGTCCCTTGCCGCGCACTTCCTTGATATGCGGTGACTTGATTTCCTTCAATCGCTTTTGAAAATACTTGCCCTGGACGGCGGCATTTTCGATCATCTTTTCTTCAAACAACACGCTCAACGCGGCGCGGGCCACGGCGCAGGCCAGAGGATTGCCGCCAAAGGTGCTTCCATGATCTCCCGGCTTGAAAACTCCCAGCACTTCTTTATTGGACAGCACGGCGGACACGGGATAAAACCCGCCCGATAGGGCTTTCCCGATCAAAGTGAGATCGGACTCGATGTCTTCGTGTTCCTCGGCAAACAGTTTGCCCGTTCGGCCCAACCCGGTCTGGATTTCGTCGAGGACAAGCATGACGTTGTTTTGATCGCAAATTTCCCGGACGGATTTTAAGTATCCCGTGGGCGGCACGATGACCCCGCCTTCGCCCTGAATGGGTTCCACCAGAAATCCCACCGTGTTGGGGGTGATAGCGGCCTCCAACGCCTCGGCGTCGCCGAAGGGGATGATCTTGAATCCGGGAGTGAACGGCGCGTACCCGTCCTTGTATTGCTCCTCGGTGCTGAATCCGATAATGGTCAGGGTCCGGCCATGAAAATTATTCTCGCAGACGATGATCTCGGCTTGACCGGGCGCGACTTTTTTCTCCTGATAGCCCCATTTGCGCACGGCTTTGATGGCTGTCTCTACCGCCTCGGCTCCGCTGTTCATGGGCAGGACGGAGTGGGATTTCGTTCGTTCGCAGACTTCCTGATAAAACGGCCCCAGTTGATCGCTGTGGAACGCCCTGGAGACCAGGGTCAGTTTCTCGGCCTGCTCTTTGAGGGCAGATAGGATTTTGGGATGGCAATGGCCCTGATTTACCGCCGAATAGGAGGACAGGCAGTCCATGTATTTTCTACCCTCCACGTCCCAGACCCAGATTCCCTCACCCCGTGATAAAACCACATCCAGTGGCTTATAATTACTGGCTCCGTATTTATTCTCCAATCGGATATAATCGTCGCTCTTCATGGCTGATTTTCTGGTGTTTTGAGGTTGAAATCTATTCATCCTCAGTCTATCATGGGGGACAATGAAACCCCTGTGGATAATTGATGCTTAAAGGGTTAACCCTTTATTGAAGCGGAAATTTCCGGCTAACCGGGGTTATTATTTAATTAAAATTTTTATTCCCCCTATTCTACGAGAACTCAGCTATGGCTATTGACGACAAAGAACTGGAAGATTTTATGCCTGCCACGGAATTAAACTGGACGGACGATGCCGTGGAACGCATGAAGAACGTTCCGTTTTTTGTCAGAAAAGCCGTGATCCGGGGAATTGAGCAGTTTGCCAAGGAAAAAAGTATCGAAACCGTGGACGATGCCGTGGTTTCCCGCGCCCGTCAGGAACGGGAAGGGGCCGCCATCGAGAACGCGCAGGCGAAGAGAGCCGCTGAAGCCCGCGCCAAGGGGGATGATGGTGAAAAGGAAGTCAAACGCCAGTTCGTGAATTTTTGCTTTTATAAACTCGACCCGGCATTCCGCAGGCTTCCCGAAGCGGAACGCGAAAAAGGCAAACAAGAGTTTCTGGATGTGCTGGAAGATTACGACACCAATGACGACATGATCGTCCTCAGCTATTCGATGGTGGGGATTCGCCCGGATACCGACATCATGCTCTGGCGCATCAGCTATGAGCTGGAAAAATTTCAGGAAATGTCCACCCGCATTTTCAGGACCGGGTTGGGAAAATATCTGGACACCACGTATTCCTATCTGTCGCAGACCAAACGGTCGATGTATCAGGACATGCTGAACCCGGAACACGAGGAAGACCGCACCCATATCATTCCCGGAAAAGCCAAATACCTTTTCATCTATCCCTTCGTTAAAACCAGGGCATGGTATCTGTTGACCCAGTTCACCCGTCAGGGAATCATGGACGAACATATTTATGTCGGCAACAAATACCCGTCGGTCAAATTAAATACCTCGTATTCCTTCGGTATCGACGATCATGAGTTTGTGGTTGCTTTCGAGACGGACTATCCTTCGGACTTTGTGGATCTGGTCATGGACTTGAGGGAGACGCAGGGCAGTATTTATGTAGAGAAGGACACTCCGATATTCACCTGCATTGCCCAGTCTCTGGAAGACGCGGTGAACAGCCTGGGTTGCTGAAGTCTGACTAATCGTGGGTTTCGACTGTTTTGAGGATGGGTTTATTGGCCAGCATGCTCAAGAGATTGTTCAGAGTCTTTTTCATGTCGCGACGGTGCACGACATTGTCGATCAACCCGTGATCGACCAGAAACTCCGACCTTTGAAAACCTTCCGGTAGTTTTTCATTGATGGTTTGTTCGATGACCCTGGGGCCGGCAAACCCGATCAACGCGCCCGGTTCGGCGAAAATCACGTCTCCCAGCATGGCAAAACTTGCTGACACTCCTCCCGTGGTCGGGTCCGTCAAAATCGAAATATAGGGAAGTTTATGATCTGAGAGTTTCTTCAAGGCAGATGAGGTTTTAGCCATTTGCATCAGCGATAAAATCCCCTCCTGCATGCGCGCCCCGCCGGAACAACTGACGACGATGACAGGATTGTTGTTTTTGATGGCGCGCTCGACACAGCGGGTGATCTTTTCACCCACCACGGAGCCCATACTGCCGCCCATGAATTTAAATTCAAAAACACTGATTTCTACCGGATGGTCGCCTAAAACTCCGGAGCCTGAGATGAGCGCGTCGTGGGAGTATCCTTTTTTGAAAGTGGCACGCAGCCGTTCCTTGTACTTTTTTTTATCTTTAAATTTCAGCGGGTCTTTTGAGGTCAGATCCCCGTCGTGCTCGACAAACGTCCCCGGATTGATCAGATAGCTGATACGTTCTCTGGCATCGGCACGGAAATGGTAATCGCAATTAGGGCAGACTTTGAGATTTTTTTCGACTTCCGCGATGTAGAGTTGTTCCCCGCACCCTTTACACTCAATCCAGATAATTTCCGGTTTAGCGATTTTAGGTCCGAGTCCGGTTTTGACCTTGAGCTTATCAAACCACGACATAGCGCGTTCCTGGAGAAAATCGGGTGGCCCCCAAGAGTGGGGAGGTTGTCAAAAATTAGTGTAACCTATTGTTATTATTGTATCAACTCTTTTCAAGAGGTGGGAATATTTTTAGCTTTCTCGGCCTTTTCGAGTTTTTTACTGGAGATAAAATGGCTGATGGGACCTATGACGGTGTAGGAAAAACTAAGGACGAACAGGGCTATCCGCGGGATGGTGGCCAGAATATATATGAAAAGAATCACGAATAAGAAGCGGGAGAACGCCACGCGTTTCCTGAAATCAAACCTCTTCATGGCAGGATATTTGATATTACTGACCATGAGGAAGGCCAGGCCATAGACCACACCGACCATCACCATCGGATTGATGCGAGTGGAAAACAGGTCCTCAAACCCGATGACGAGGGAGGCGACAACAGCCGCCGCCGCCGGTGTTGGGAGGCCGGTAAAATGGTCGCCCTTGACGTCCGGTTTGGTGATATTGAACCGGGCGAGCCTGAGGGCCGCGCACAGTAGAAACAAAAAGGCTGCCATCCAGCCAACGCGATCAAAGGGTTTCATGACCCAGGAATAGGCCAGAAAAGCCGGGGCCATGCCGAAGGAAATGACATCGGCCAGGGAGTCGTACTGGGCTCCAAAGGCGCTAGTGGTTTTGGTCATCCTGGCAACGCGCCCGTCGAGCACATCGAAAATCAGGGCGATCACGATGGCCCAGGCGGCCACATAATGCTGGTCGTTGAAAACGGCGATGAAGGCGTAAAACCCGCAAAACACATTGCCCGTGGTGAAAAGGCTGGGCAGGATGTGAATCCCCTTTTTCAAATGAATTTTCCTGTCTTTAGTTTCTCCAGTGTCCAAGGCCGTCCCTCTTTATTGTGTTGGAGCCAGAAAACCGATGATGCTTTCTCCCCCCGCAACCATGTCGCCCTCTTTGACTTTTATCTGAGTGTCCCCCGGAACGAGAATATCCACCCTTGAACCGAACCGGATCAAACCAAAACGCTGACCTCTTTCCAGCGTATCGCCTTCCCGGACCCAGCAAACGATCCTTCGGGCGATCAAACCCACAATTTGCTTTACGACGACGACCGTGTCCCCGTTTTTTATCACCAGGGTGTTTTGGACGTTTTCCGCAGACGCCGCCGGTCGGTCCGCCACCAGATATTTCCCGTCCTTCTTGAGGTCGATTTTTTCAATCGTTCCCGCCATGGGAATACGGTTGACATGAACGTCCAGAACGCTCAGAAAAATGGTGATCCGCGTACCGCTTTTGCCCGTATAGGGGTTGTCTTCATTCTCAATAATGTGTTTGATCTTTCCGTCAGCGGGCGACACCAGAGCGCCGGGCGCATCGTCCTTAATGGTTCGTTCCGGGTCACGGAAAAAGCAAATGATGAGGGCGATCAATACCAGGCAAATCAAAAACCCAAAAAATGCCGAAGTGCAGGAAACGACCAACAGGACAAAGGCCAGTATCCCCAATGGAAAAATAAACAGGAAGGCGTCTTCCGCAAAATTGGGTACTTTGCTCAGAATCTTTTTTTGTAACAACGACGCCAGATCGGCAATGAGTTCCATCATAGGTGAAAAGAAATCCTTATTTCAGTTTTTCCCCGACAAACGGCATCATGCTGCGTAATTTTTCGCCGACCGTTTCGATCATGTGGTTCGCATCCTGCTTGAGGCGCGCGTTGAATACGGGTTGGTTCACCTGATTCTCCAGAATAAATTCCTTGGCAAAACTTCCATCCTGGATTTCCTTTAAAATTTTCTTCATTTCAGAGCGGGTTTCCTGGGTGATGAGCCGGGGTCCCCGGGTCACATCTCCATAAGCCGCAGTGGTACTTATAGAATACCGCATATTTCCGATTCCGCCCTCATAAATGAGATCCACGATCAATTTGAGTTCGTGAAGGCATTCAAAATACGCGAGATCGGGGTTATAGCCCGCTTCGACCAATGTGTCGAAACCGGCGCGAATGAGCTCAGTCACGCCGCCGCAGAGAACTGCCTGTTCGCCAAATAGATCGGTTTCGGTTTCTTCCTGAAAACTGGTTTCAAGCACCCCCGCACGGGTTCCGCCGATTCCCCTGGCATAAGCCAAAGCGATGTCTTTGGTGTTTCCGCTAGGATCCTGATAGATCGCCATCAGACAGGGAACTCCCGCGCCCTGCTCAAAGGTTCGTCTCACCAGATGACCCGGTCCCTTGGGAGCGATCATGAACACATCCACCGTTTCGGGCGGGACGATCTGGCCGAAATGTATGTTGAACCCATGTCCCCAGGCCAGAGCCATGCCTTTGGTCAAATGAGGTTCGATGTCTTTTTCATACATGGCCCTTTGTTTGTCATCGGGGATCAGGATCATCAGGATATCGGCGGCCTTCGTTGCTTCAGGCACGGTCATCACGTTCAGCCCATCTTTTTTGGCCCGATCCCAGAACGCGCTTTTCTCCCTTAAGCCGACCACGACTTTGATGCCACTGTCGTGAAGATTGCGCGCGTGTGCATGCCCCTGGCTTCCATAGCCTATAATGGCAATAGTTTTATTTTGGATAAATTTTAGATCCGCCTGTTTTTCATAATAAATGTTCGTCAATTTATTTTTCCTTCTTTCTCTAATTTTAGTTTATTGATTTGGT
>JAJDAY010000006.1 GCA_029261655.1 Nitrospinaceae bacterium
TGGTCAGCTGAATATATTTTTTCACAAAATATACGGAAGATCCCACAACCGAAACAAACATCACAACAGAAACAGCCAAAACAGCTCTGACCAGTTTTTTCGGCAGTCGAATTTTTTTGGGAGCCCCTGTGTCGCCCGGGAAAAGCATCAGGGTAACGTCATTTTTTTTCACCCTTTTCTCCTCATAATCTTCCTAAGTAAGCGCATTTTTTTTATCCTAACTGTGAACCCTTTTGTTGTCAATCCTTAATTGTTTTTGAACTTACCGCAAAAAAAGTGGTTATTTAATTTAAATTTCAATAAAATTTGTTATAATTTTTTATAAATTTAAATCATACACCCATTACTTTTTTTGCCACTTTTGGGTCGATTTTTCAATTTATTTTACCTTTTCACGGGCCTGCAGATGATTGGGATTTATCGACAAAACCTCTTTAAAGTACTTTTGGGCCAGTTTTTCATCGCCTTTTTCCTCGTGCAACACGGCAAGTCCAAAATATACGGGAACTAAACCCACTCGACTCCCTGTTTCCTCATAAATCTCTATGATTTCTTCAAATTTCCCTATCGCCTGATCCAGGTTGCCCTGGGAGTAATGCCTGAACGATTCCTGACGCAGGGTTTTAGCAATGAGTCGGCCATAACCCTGCGCCACGAGTCGGGGTCCCTCCTTGACATATCGCTTGTAATCTGCAATAAACAGGCCAGCCGAGCCCATATCCCCGTAAATAATCCTTAAGTTATTATAGTACATGGGGTTAGAGGATTCCAGTCGAATGGCTTCCTTGACCTTCTCCACCGCTAAAGTGTATGATTTTGTGCGTGCTAGCGACGCTCCCCAGTTATTCCACGCCAGTGCGTTGCCCGCCTGCAAGCGCACGGCCTCCGCAAAACGGTCTTGAGCCCCGGAATCATTGCCCTCCAGATAGTGAAAATAGCCCAATCCATACTGGGCCGCCGAAGACTCCGGGTGAGTGGATAAAAAGCCCTCGATGAAATTCTCCGCTTCTGCGAGCCTTCCTGCGCCCGCATAGGCTTTCACGATGCCACGAAACAGGCGACTATCCTCACTTTCTTCCTCTGCGAGAGATTTAAAGTAGGCCTCCAGGGCCTCTTCATATCGCTTGCTGGAAAGTAAAAAATCGGCTTTTTGTTTGGAGGTAAGGGTGGGTTCTTCAGGATGTGCGGGATTCTCGCTGGCTCCCGCGTAAGGGGTGGAAATGAGGAAAAAGAGGAGGAAAGTCAGCAAGCCTATACAAACAAACCCCTCCTGATACCTTCGGCGATCAAAATGGCGTTTCTTCATCGGATTCAGATGGAGGGCTGTCCTCCTTGCGGGAGAAATTATAAAACCGGGTGTATTCTTTCTCAAAATGCAGTTTGACCTCGCCAATGGGCCCGTTTCGTTGTTTACGAATCAGAATATCCGCCGTACCGATATCATCCCCGTCAGGGTTGTACACTTCGTCCCGGTAAATGAAGGCCACCACATCCGCGTCCTGCTCGATCGCTCCCGATTCGCGTAAATCCGAAAGCATGGGCCGCTTGTCCGTTCTGCTTTCAACCGCGCGGCTCAACTGGGAAAGAGCTATTATGGGAATATTCATCTCCTTGGCCAGGGCTTTGAGCCCCCGTGAAATTTCCGAGACTTCCAGTTGCCGGCTTTCAGTTGTAGAGCGCCCCTGCATCAATTGCAGGTAATCAATAATAATGAGGCCAAGGTCATGCTCCGCCGCCAGGCGGCGCGTTCTGGCGCGAACATCCAATGACGACAACGCCGGGCTGTCGTCAATGAACAGTTTGGCTTCAGACAATCGCCCTGAGGCCTTGGTCAGTTTGGGCCAATCGGATTTTGCCAGATACCCTGTACGAACTTTTTGCGAATCCACCCTGGATTCAGCGCACATCATTCGCAAACCCAATTGCTCTTTTGACATTTCCATGCTGAAAACGGCGGTGCATATCTTTTCGTGTACGGACGCATGACGCGCGATGTCCAGGGCAAAGCTGGTTTTCCCCATACTTGGGCGGGCGGCGATGATGATCAGGTCGGAAGGCTGAAACCCGGAGGTCAGGCGATCCAAATCCTCAAACCCGGTGGGAACTCCGGTCACCATTCCGGGTTCCGACATCAGTTTTTCGATGTCCCCTAAATTTGTCCGAATGATTCCGTTTAAATCAAAAAAATTCTTTTTTGATTTTCTTTCTGAAATTTGAAATATAGCTTGTTCCGCCCGGTCCAGGATGAGCTCGACATCCTCGGCATCGCTATAACTGGTGGTGACGATATCGGTGGCGGTTTCGATCAGATCGCGCAGAATCTTTTTTTCGCGGACGATTTTTGCGTGGTGAAAAACTGCGGCGGCGGTGGGAACATAACCTTCGAGGAAATCCAGGTAATCCATTCCGCCGACGGCTTCGTATTCACTTTTTTTACGAAGTTTTTCGGCGATCGTGAGGACATCAATGGACTCGTTCGCTTCAAACAGCTCGCGAATAGCCAGGAAGGTTTTCTGGTTGCTGGATTTATAAAAATCCTCCGCCGTCAACACCTCAAGCGATTTCGCAACCGCTTCAAGGGATTTCACACAGGCTCCCAAAACGCTTTGCTCCGCTTCCAGATTATAGGGAGGGAGTTTGTTCAAGGAGATGTCTGTGACGGCCTGCGCCATAACCGGGAATTTTAAGAGGATAAGGAAAGGAATTATATTACTTGAAAGTTAATATAATTTGAATCCTCTAAAAATGCTAGTCCCTATTATTCCTTTTTTTCTGTCTCTTCCGGCGTGGCGCTTTCTTTCTTCTCAGCCGTTTCTTTATCTTTCGTTTCTGCTGAAGCTTCCGCTTCTTTCACCGGCTCTTTATCGGGGACAACAGAAACATTGATCTTCCCAATCACTTCGGTGTGGAGTTTGATGGGAACCTGATAATCTCCAAGCGCTTTAATAGGCTCTGTCGGCTGGATTTTACGCTTATCGACTTCCACCCCGTTCGCCCTGAGCACTTCCGCTATTTCCTGAGTGGTGACGGAGCCAAACAACTTGCCCTGCTCGCCCACTTTCTTCTTTATCGTGCAATTTACCTTGCCGATCTTTTCCGCAAGTTCATTGGCGGAATTGATGATCTTTTTTACTTTGCCCTGCACGACCATCTTCTGATGGTTGAACTGTTTGACGTTTTTTGGCGTGGCCAGAATGGCCTTCCCCTGAGGAATGAGATAGTTTCTCCCATATCCATCCCGGACTTTCACTTCTTCTCCACAAAACCCCAGCCCATCGACATCTTCTTTTAATAATAAATTCATCCCGCCTTTTCACTCCTTTTATATGAGATATAAAATATTATTCGGAAATTTCAGTATTTATTTTTCGTATTTTCCTAAAATCCACCCAAATATCAAACACACCCAACCCAATCACAAAGCCCATGAGGAAGGGTTGAATCACAATCAGAAAAAATACCAGTGCCCAAATAATAAAATGGGCATTTTTGCTTTCCAGGATATGGACGGTCACCGCCAACCCCTGAAAAAAATAAACCAATACAACCAAAGCAAACAGGTTGACGCCCAGAGCACCTAACGAACTCTCCAGAATAAATAGCGACGCCGAGGATAAAATCAGCACCCACACCAGAAAATCCGGAATAACCAGTTCGGAAAACTTTTCCTGCCGAAACAGGGTCTGCCCGTAAAGCTTGATCCAGACAAATCGAACCAGAAAAAAATTCACCGCCGCTGTGACCAGCGAACCGACCATGATGAAGGCCGGATAAGCGGAAGCAAATGTCCGCGAGGCTTCCTCAAAGGCGCCCTGCATGGACTCCAGATCGGCCTGCTTTTCCCCCATTGATTTTAGAGCTTCCATCGAAAGCTCAAAGTGCTTCATGATTTGTTGCTGGAAAAATTCGATCAACGAAGCTTCCCCGCCAAACAAAACAAACAGAGTCAATGTCGCGAAAACCATGGAACCCAGGGCGCTGAGGAAGATGCATTTTTCCATCGTCAACTGCGCTTTCACGGTTTCCGCAAGAACCGTGGCCATGATCACGTACTCAGCCGCAAAAAGCATGGCCTGCGGGGGACCCGCCAAAAACATGAGAACTAAAAAAACCAGCCCCATCAGCACCAGACCCGGGACCTGCCCCCTTTGCAGATAAACAAAGATAAGGGGAGCGGGAGCCAGAACCCCGACCAAAGCACCCAACGGTGGAAAAAAAATCACCGCAAAAACCGCCGCTAAAATCAGGAGGACGGGTAAAACCATTTTTCCCGGTTGAGAGGGATCGGACAAGATCAGGTCTCGACGGCAAACGGCAACAAGGCGATATTCCTCGCCCTTTTGACTGCCCGTGTCAATTGTCTCTGGTGCTTCGCGCAGTTTCCCGAAATCCGTGAAGGCACGATCTTTCCTCTTTCGGAAATCAGGGGTTTCAAACCTTTAATATCGTCAAAGTCGATGTGATCGGCCTTATCTGCGCAAAATCGGCAAATCTTTTGTGAAAAAAACGACCGCTTTCGTGTACTTGCTGTTCCCATTATTTATTCACTCTTTTTGTAATTAACATTAATTTTTAAAACGGGATATCATCCTTTGCATCGGGAGGTGGAGATGACTCCCCCCCACCAAACCCCTTGCTTTCACCAGGACGACCCAGAAATTGAATATTATTTGCCACCACTTCAAGTTTGTTGCGCTTCTGCCCGGTATCGGTTTCCCACGATTGAAAATTCAACCGACCTTCCAGGAAAACAGGGCTTCCCTTATGCAGATATTCCGCGCAATTTTCGGCCTGCTTCGCCCAAACCGTGATATCCACATAGCAGACTTCGTCTTTCCATTCATCGCCCGCCTTGTACTTCCGGTTCACCGCCAGACCAAAGCTTGCGACCGCCGCACCGCTGGCCGTGTAACGCAGTTCCGGATCGCGGGTCAGATTGCCCATGAGTAATACTTTATTGAATGACGCCATTAATTACCCCGCTCTCGTTGGATTGACTGGTCCCTCACAACTATTTATCATCATCGTCTGATGCTGAGACAACTTCCACTTCTTCACCTGCCTTGTCATCTGCCGTGTCATCATCCACTAATGATTTCTCACCTTTCATGGCGCGTTCCAGTTCTTTATCGTCCAAACGCAGGACCATGAATTTAATGATCGCCTCATAGAGTTTGTATTTGGCTTCGAGGGACGGGACTTGTTCGTTTTCACAGGTGTGGTAGATATTGAGGTAATATCCAAACCGGTTTTTCTTTACTTTATAAGCCAGACGTTTTTTGCCCCATTTATCGACTTTCAGGATGGCGCCGCCATGACCCTGGATTAATTCAGTGATTTTTTCGAGACATTCGCCGACTTGAGCTTCATCAAAATCGGGCTTCAGGATCAAGACACTTTGGTAGGAACGCAATTCTTTACCTCCTCATGGGTTTAAGGTCAGCCCTAACTTCACACGAGTTAGAGCGAGGACGGTTGATAACATTAATTTTCAGCGATTTTTACACAGGAACCCTGTAAAATCAAGGGAATTAACCAGCGTGACGCTGGACCCGGTGTTAACGTGCTATGGGCATGAGGCTGGCTAAACCCTCTTTCGCACAGAATTTTTTCATCATGACACGAAAATTCATAAAAACAAAGGGTTAGGAAACCTAGTGCATCCTGAGCAAAACGCTAAAAGTTATTGTTGGAGCCTCGCCAGATTCTGGTTGCTGGCTTTCATTTTTACCGCCGGTTGCGATTTCTTCAAGCTCCCCTCCCCGCCCCCGGACCTGTTTTACAAATACAATGTCATGCCTTTGGGAAAAGGCCCCGCCTATCTCCTGACCGCCGACCTGAACCGGGACGGCGAGGCCGATATCGTTTCCGCCAACGCCAAAAACAGCACCCTTACGATACTCTATGGAAAAGGCGACGGAACCTTTCAAGCCCCGCTCGATATCCGCGTCCCGATGGAACCCACTTTTCTCGCGGTAGCCGATTTGAATCAAGACAAAATTCCCGACCTTGTGGTCAATGCCAGAGGAGCCAATGCCTTTGTCACTCTTTTAGGCAAAGGGGATGACACTTTCCGGTCTCCCCAGAAGCACCCTACGGGCCGGGTTCCCCTGGCCGTGATCGCGGACGATTTCAATCAGGATGGGAAAATGTACATCGCCGTCACCCTGACTTTCGACAAAATGGAACTTTATCTCGGCAACGGCAACGGCTTTTTCAAGAAAGGCGAAACCTATCTCACCGGGTCGCGATCGTTTTCAGGAGTGTCCCACGATTTTAACGGCGATGGCTTTCCAGATATCGCTCTGGCCGCCAGCAGTTCGAATGCAAGCTCGATCCGAATTTTTTGGGGCAACGGCGACGGGACATTCAAAAAACCTTTTGTTATCGGGAAAGGTCTGGTTCCGCTGGCGCTCCTCAAAAAAGACATGAATAACGACGGCACGATGGATCTGGTCTGCACGACGGGACAAGGCGACAACATGCACCTGTTCGTGTCCAACGGGGACGGAGCGTTTCAAAAAGAAATCACGTTTTCAGGCGGCGGCGGACCCATCGCTCTGGTCGCGGAACATTTCAACGACGACGACCGTATGGACGTAGCCGTCGCCAACTCCCGTTCCAGCAATTTTTCGTTGATTATTCAGAACCCCAACGGCCTGTTTAAATTCCCGACCCGTGATTACGTCGTCGCAGGTGGCACTCCCCTGGCCATCACCAGCGGCGACTACAACGACGACGGCATGATGGACATCGCCGTCTCCAGCAACGCCCGCAACACGGTAGAAATTTATCTCAGGAGACGGATATTGTAGGAGTTCGAGCTTTTGAACTTGATCCTCGGTGTAATTATCAGCACTATGGATATTTTGTATGAACAAGCGAATAACAAATTCAACAGAATTCTTAGTTCTGTATTGAAAATAGGAGAAAAACTAACAAATGGGACTTAAATTAAAAGTAAGCGGCGTGGCTGTCTATACAAATCTTGAGGTCAAGTTGAAATCAAGAACAACAAAGGAAGAAGCAAATAAAGAAGTCGAAAGAATGCTGGATAGTAAAAAACTATTTGAAGGCTATGAGTGGAAAATCGAAGAATGCGAAGAAGGCGGCATTAAGGATTTCAATGAGAAATTACGTGACGACATTTTAGAACGAATCGAGCAGGAAGATACTGCGGAAAATATTTTCTGGGATGGATTCAAAGCTAATTTCGATTTAAACGTCGCTCACGTCCGTGTAGAAACAGATTTGGAAGTCCAGCTGAAATCCCAAAATATGGAAGACGCTGTCAATGAAGTCAACCAATTGTGCGCCGGAAAAAAAATATTTGAAGGTTATGAATGGAAAATATCAGGATGTTCTGAGCAGGGAATCAATTCTTTTGACGATCCATTACAGGAAGCAATAATCAATCGAATCAGCCAGCAAGGAAAAATAGAAGACTGTATTGAAGAGGTTTCAAACTAGAAAAAAAACACCGGAGTTTTTTTATGAATATTAATTTGGCAAAACCCTGTCTTCCCCTACGTGGGAAATTATCTCTAGTACGTTGAGATCGACTCATCGTGCTGAAACAGATTCCAGAATTTGCGCAATTTCATTAAAACCTTTCCTCTCAGCATGCTGAAGTGGAGTGACCTCGTCGTTATCCGCAATATTCACATCCGCATTAGCATCAACCAGTAATTGGACAATTTCCTGATGCTTCGGGCCTCCATCACTCAGAACAATGGCCTCCATCAGGGCCGTCCATCCTAAATGGTTCACATGGTTGATATCCACATCCGTTTTGAGCAGGGTTCTGACAACTTCGACATGCCCCCTTTCGCAAGCCGGGATCAAAGGCGTTCCGCCATAGCGGTTGTACAGGCTAAAATCAGGATTCGCCTTTAAGATCAGGTTCAAAATCTCAAGGGTTCCTTCGGCTCCCGCCAACAACAAGGGACTGTCAAGAATGCGATCCTGTTTATTAACATTTGCGCCCGCTTCGATTAAAAGTCTGGCTACTTCTATATGGTTATCCGCAACCGCTACCAGTAAGGCGGTGCGTCCCCGCAAATCCTGGCTATCGACATTGGCTCCTGCTTTCAAGAGTTGCTGAACCTTTGCAGGGTCGTCATTTTTAGATGCCTCGATCAATTGCCGATCCATTTTGTTCAGCGGAATCCCGAGTTCAGCCAGTCCCAGGACAGCTACAATGACAACCAAGCTCACAAAAATTGTTTTCGCTGTTTTCATTTTGTTCACCGTCCCCTTCCAGACATCCTATCGCCCCAGAATATCGCCCTCTGCGTGAGGGATCAACCCCCTGCTGAAAACTGAGGCGCCTGCCCCAGTTTTTTCCATTTATTGAAATAAAAGCGGATGTTTCCGTCTTTGGTGGGATAAATTTTGGAATACTTTTCCGACCCATCGGGCTGACGGTCGACGATGACGATTTTCTTGTCCAGCAACTGCGTGGACTTGGCCACATAAAGAAAGGTGTACGGCTGGTCTTTGGCGATCTGACGATGCAGTTCATGCGCCATTTTGACCTGCTTCTTCTTGTCGTATTCACGCCGGATGCGGACGATCAGCCGATCCACGTCCGGATTTTTGTAACCCACGAAATTGAGCTGTTGCGGTCCCGCCTGACTCGAATGCCAGATCTGATACAAATCCGGGTCGATCCCCATGCTCCACCCTAAAACCAGCGCATCGTATTTGAGGGCATTGACGAAATCCTTCAGAAACACTGCCCATTCGAATATCTGGGTGTTGCATTTGATGCCCAGTTTTCTCCAGCTGTTCTGGGCGATGGTCAATATATTTTTGCGGATGGGGTTGCCGGCGTTGGTGATGAGGTTGAACTCAAAAACTTTGCCGTCCTTCTCTAAAAACCCGTCCTCATTTTTTTGCCAGCCAATGTCATTCAGTATCCGCAACGCCCCCGCCGGATCATAGGGCAAAGGTTGTACGGATGGATCGTACCAGTCAGTAATTTTAGGGTACGGACCGGTCACGCGCTCCCCTTCCCCGTACAGGATGTATTCGATGATCTGGCTCACATCAATGGCCATCCCCAGGGCGCGGCGCACCTCCGCGGACTTAAAAAGCGGGTTCCTCTGGTTATAACCAATATAGGAGTAAAAAAAACCGACACTGGAAAAGTCCTGGTATTTTTCATCCTCCTTGAACCTCGCCACCTGATGCGGCTGAACAGAATAGTTATCCACCGCGCCCGCGTAAAATTCCATTTCCTGAGTCAAAGCGTCGGGCACGATGCGCATTACATATTCCTCATACTCTGCTGAGGACTCCCAATAATCTTTATTGCCGGACAGACGGATCAATTCGTCGGACTGCCACTCGGTGAACACAAAAGGCCCTGTTCCAATTGGATGGCGGTTGTACTCACTGTCACGGATGCTGAAAGATTCAATGTCCTCTCCCCGTTCACCGGCTTCTTTTTTCAAAGCCGCGTCATTCAAAAGATGCTCGGGCAAAATCCCCATGAACCAGGAATTGATGGCCGGTGAAAATAACCGTTTGTATACAATTTTTATTTTATGCGATTCAAGTGGCTCCACCGATTTAATCGGCTCGTAATCGGAGGTTCTCGGTGACGCGTTTTTCGGGTTCATGATCGCCTGATAGGTGAACAGCACATCTCCTGAATCGAACTGATGCCCGTCATGAAACCGGACGCCCTTACGAAGATTAAAAACAATGATGGGGTTGTGCTCGGTCAGGGGAAGAATTTCCTGATAATGGCCCGCCAGATTTTTCTGCTCCGGGGAGTCTTTCGCGTGTATGTATTGCGCATACGGAAAAGATTGAAAAAATTCCTCCCCCAGCAATTTATTTATCGGCTTAAAAAAATCCTGGTCGATTTGGTTAAGGGTGAACTTGAGCCGGTCGGGCCGCTTCAGGCTATAATCCACTTGTCGGGTTTTCGGTCGGCCATTCTCCATGACAGCTTTCCCCTCCCCATCCAGAACCGGAACCGTGACTTGTCCTTTTACCTTTTCCCCGGCAACCACCTCGACGGACTTGAGATTTTTAGACCAGGCTGTATTGGACTGCAAGGCGGTCTGAATCCAGTTTGCGAATTCATGGGCGTCTGAGGTGATATTCTTCACGGAATTATTAGAAGGAACCACCAGATAAGCTTCTTCATATTGAGTCCAGGAGGAAGCCAGACGGGGCCGGTAGTCCAGTTTATCGTCCAGGTCGATCAAGCCGTCGAAAACCAGCCCATTGATGGAACTGCTGGTGGTGTCCGCGCTTAGAATGGGATTCAGGATTTCCGCGTCCGCCGCCGACCCGTGGATATATTTGACCAGCCGATTCGGATTGCCCACAGCCTGTTTGTCGTAGGTGGGAACCCAGAAAAACGATTGCACCAGAAAAAGGACCAGACCCAGAGGCAAAAATATTAGAATTCGTTTGGTATTCATTCCGGGATAATCATAACAAAATAATTCACCCGATCAGTAACAATTATTGAATCAGGCCTCTCCTGCCATCTTATTGAAATTAAGAGGTATACCCCAACCCTCCCCTTCAGTATAATGAGAAGGCTGTTATCAAGTAAGGATATTTCAAAAAATTCTTGACTTGTTATTTATTTCTCTCTATATAGCTTTATACCCCATCGTTTCCGATGGAAGAAGTTACTTGTTATTTATATTGTAGATTCAGGTAATCTTTAATTTTTAGTTTAAAAAACATTTACATCCTGATAAGGTTTTAGTAAGGTTTTGAACCGTTTTTCTGAAAAAATAATATTAGAGATAAAGGAAAAGAAATATGTCAACACTAATCACTGATGAATGTATCAACTGTGGCGTATGTGAACCGGAATGTCCCAATGAAGCCATCAGCGAAGGGGAGGATTTCTACGAAATCGACGCTGACCTCTGTACCGAATGTGTTGGCTTTCACGGTGAAGAAGCCTGCCAGGAAGTTTGCCCGGTAGATTGCTGTATCCCTGACGAAGACAACAAAGAAACCGAAGCGGAATTATTGGAAAAAGCCCAAAAGCTTCATCCTGATGATACGTTCCCCGGTTTGGAGGAGCTGACCAATGAAACTTCTCTGTTCAGAAACCCGGATCGCAAGAACGCAAACCTTTGATTTGATAAAACAACGGCTTGTATGGAAAGTCACTATTCCATATAAGCCGTTATTTACCTTTAGAATATCAGGAAATAGTTGTCACCTGCGTTTCTCCCTTTAGATAACGGGCGCCTCGAAAACTTCAACTTGGGCATTCAGGGGCGGTCCTTTCTCATTGATTTGAGCGCCTCACCCCAGTCCCGATGCAATAAAGCCGCTTCTCGCCGGAGTTGCTTGACAAAGGTCGGGTTGTCGTTATACTCTTGTAAAAGATTTCCATAACCAATTGTTTTTACAGAAATTTACTGCGGGGTGGAGCAGTCCGGTAGCTCGTTGGGCTCATAACCCAAAGGTCGTCAGTTCAAATCTGGCCCCCGCTACCAAATAAAATAAGCACTTACAGAGTTTATCCTGTAGGTGCTTTTTTATTGCCCGTTGGTGAGTTTTCAAGTTTCTCTATAAAATTAAGCCCCCTTCCCTAGCCCAACTTTCCAATTTTTCTAATAATATCTCCTGGTCGGCCTGCTATTTAACAAAAAGCTCTAAGGATCGGAAGTGATCATTGTTATTTAGTTGGGTCAACCGAAGTTCAAGTTTTCACAGTTAAAACTTAGACTCAACTTTGAAAACCATTGCTACATATGGGCCCGATAGGACATGGCTTTAGCGATTCTCTCCCGAGCCATTTTGTGAGCAATCTCATGCGGCGGTAAGCCTTCTTTAAAAACGCGTTTTACTAATTCATCGGTATTTCTTTCGATGGTGGCCTCAACGCGCTTAAAAGCGTCAGATTCGCTGAGGCCCTGATACTCGGTCGCCGCGCAAATCACCCCCCCGGAGTTTGCGATAACATCTGGAACGACCATGATTCCCCGCTGGTGCATTAGTTTGGCCGCAGGATGAGTGATCGGAATATTAGCGCCCTCAAGCACAAGTGAGGTTTTCAATAGCTCATGATTGGCCTCCGTGAACACGTCTGGCCGTGCCGCCGGGATAAAGATATCCGACTCGATTTTTAATAGTTCTTCATTGCTCACCGGTTTTCCAAGTCTGGACTGCGAGACCGGAGTTCCTGATTCTTTAGCTTTGATCAATTGCGGAATGTCAATTCCCTCCGGGTTATGAAGGCCTCCTTTGGAATCGCAGGTGGCGATCAGCTTCACTCCAATATCACTGAGGTATTTCGCGGCGGCCTTGCCGACGTTACCGAAGCCCTGGATAATGGTCCGAGAGTTTTCCAGTGCCAGTGAGAGGTCATTGGCCGCCACCTTTGCCGCAACGCTCAAACCGTATCCGGTCATTCCCAGTGCGTCCAGGGGGATACCGCCCAGCACCTTGGGAAGTCCCACCGCCCGGCCTATCTCGTCATGAATATATGCCATGCATTCCTCATCGGTCCCCATATCCGGTCCGGGAGTGTAATCGGTGAGTGTTTTGATTGCCTGGGCAAACTCTCGAATAAGGGCTTCCTTTTCGTCAGTCCCGGAGTCCGCCAGGATAGCCGACTTTGCGCCTCCATGCGGCAGACTGGCCAGCGCATTCTTAAGTGTCATGGCTCGCGCTAAACGAAATACTTCCTGGGTGGTCACGTCTTTTGCCATCCGGCAACCACCAATTGCAGGTCCCAACGAAATATTATCTATGACCACGATGGCACGCAATTTCGATTTCGGCTCATAAATATGCACGACCTTTTCCGGCCCCAGATCATCCGCAAAATTATCAATATAATGGCTCATCATTTCACCGATCTCCTTTCCAATAATTGCCCCTTAACGTGACTTTTGCATCCAGCACGATCAGTCGTTCCTGATAAAGGCGCACAGGGTTAAAATCAAGGGATTCTATCTCCGGTATCTGCACGATCAATAGCGATGCCTTCTCCAGAAAATCGAGAAGATCGTTTTTATTCAACAATAGTTCCCCGCGGATTCCCCGTATGATTTTTCCCGCTCCAGTCTGGTCGATCAATTGCGAAAGTTCTTTTCTGGTTGCGGGAAGGAGAATGCGCCGGACATCCTGGAATACCTCAACGTACTTTCCGCCGGAGCCAAAAACCAGAACTGGACCGAACTGCGGATCACGATGAAACCCCACCATCAAATCCAATCCTTCAGGCATCTGTTCCTCCGCCCAAATAAAATGCGGCCAGGTTTCCTGCATCTCGTTCCAATGATTGACCATATCGTCCCGACTTTTTATTCCCAGTCTCACGGCATTGCATTCAGTTTTATGCAACAAGCCTGGAGATATTGCCTTCATGACAAGGGGAAACCCCAGCTCACCAGCGGCTTGCGCAAGGTCTTCAGGTTTATTGAGTGATCGCCTTGCCGGAACCGACACACCGTGATTTTCGAGGAAGCTTTTGATCTCCATTTCGCCTGGAGCCTGGTGGAACTGTTTTCTCCACTTGTCCGCCCAGTTTGAAGTAGTGGGAACCGTTTTATCTTCTCGTCTTAATGCGTGCCGATCCAGGATTCTTTTGCGTTCAATCAAAATCGAAAGCGCCGTGGCCGCTGTTTCAGCCGATGAAAAAACAGGGAGTGGATTCACCTGTTTTTTAAGGGAAACAAAAAGAGATTCTCCGTAAGCGCCGATTATCACCGGTTGCTCTTTTGGAATCCGCTCGTCTAAAAGAGGACCCAGGTTAGCGTTGATGCCTTGGGTCCCGGAAAGAAGAGTCATCAAAAGGCAGTCGAATTCTCCGGACTTCATGAGATGATTCACCGTTTCCACGCACTGCTCATTGGTCCCGGAGCCGGTCAAGTCAATGGGATTATTCAACGAATAATATTCGGGAAGATTTTTTCTGAGGCACGACTGCAAAGATTCGGAAGTTTTCGGAATCAGAAATCCATAACGTTCACAAAGGTCAGTCAAAAAAACACCCATCCCGCCACCGTTACTAACAATGAGAACCCGTTCTCCCTCAGGCACGGGAAGCGTGGCCAGAACCTGCAGGGCCAGCCGGAATTCCTCGAACCCGCGGACTTCTATCAACCCCGCTTTATCGCAGGCCGCCTGAAAAACGGGGTAGGAACCGGCGAGTGAAGCAGAGTGAGAACGAGCTGCTGCCCCGCCACGACCGGCATGGCCGCCCTTCCAGATCACGATGGGTTTTTTCCCGGATACCTTGCGGGCAAGTTCGACAAAGCGAGCGCCGTCTTGAAAACTTTCCAGATACAACCCGATCACCTTAACCGCAGGATCTTTGGCAAACGCCGCCAAAACTTCTGTTTCGTCCACATCCACCCGGTTTCCAAAATTGACCGCTCGATGAACGCCAATATTTATTCCGGCCATCTGGTCCAGAATTAAGGACAAGAACGCCCCGCTTTGGGAAATGAGGCCCACAGGACCCGGTTTGGGCAGGTGAATTTCCTCAGGAGAAAGAAAAAAACTGTTGAAATGATCCGGCGCGCTGAACACACCAAGCCCATTAGGGCCAATCACCCGCACGCCGAATTCCCTGGCCGTGTCCTTGAGGTTCTGCTGTATTTTCTGTCCCGGCTCTCCGGTTTCCGCAAATCCACCGCCTATCACTATCAGATGATGAATACCTTGACGGGCGAGAGGCTCTATGAGGCCTGGAACCTGTTCCGCGGAAACGGCGGCGATGGCAAGCTCAGTTCCAGCGGGTAATTCCGGGAGAGACTGGACCGTCTCATGGGGTGAAATCTTAGCGCCACTGCGATTCACCACGGTCACTCTGCCTTTATAGCCCTGGGCCGTGAGGCTGGCGACGATCACTCCCCCCAGATTCCCCCGCTTGGGGGACGCGCCAATGACTGCCAGCGACCGGGGTGCAAAAAACGGCTCCAGACTTTTTATCTCTGAAGTTCTCGGAGCGTCTTTTCTTGAGTTGGCATTGAATGTCTTAGTGTCATTCATAACGCTCCCAGTAACGATCCACGCCCGCCTGAATTTTGGCAATGATATCGTCCTGCCGCTTTGGCACAAACAGGTGATGAAATCGTTTTTGCGGTTCCAGATACTTCTCAACGGGAATCCGTTTCCTGGGAATGCGATTGTGGATCACCTGACCGTCCACATATTCCTTGAGAGGGAAGATTCCTGTATCCACCGCAAGTTTGGCCACCAACAAACTGTCTTTGGGGTCGACTCCCCAACCGGTCGGGCAGGGCGATAGACAAATAAACAATCGCGGGCCTTTCATTGTTTTCGCCCTGGCAAATTTATTGGACAAATCAATCGGCTCTCTTGGCGACACCGTGGCGATGTAAGGGGGATTCTGGGCCTTCCATATTTCAAACAAATCTTTTTTCCTGATTTCCGATCCAGCGGGATGTTCCCCCGTTACCGGCGTCGTTTGGGTCGCGCTTCCAAAGGGTGAGGTTCCTGAGAGTTGGAATCCGGTGTTCCCATAGGCTTCGTTATCGTAGCAAAAATAAATGAAATCCAAGCCCCTGTGAATGGCGGCAGACGTTGGGCTGAGTCCCATGTCTGCAGAGGACCCGTCGCCCGCCACCACCATCACCTGAAAATCATCCTCGTTAGCCAACCTGTTATGGCTTCGCCGGATATCCAGCGCATCGCGAACACCCTGAGCCGCCGGGACCGGGGCCGCCATGGTGGTGTATAGCCAGGAACCCTTGAAGGGGGTGAACGGGTACACCGACAAAAGAGTAAAGCAACCCGCCGCATTACAGACGAGGACATTGTCGCCCAGTTCCTTAAGGGCCAGACGGATTCCCTCCAGGCCGCCGCAACCCGCGCATAGCGGCGATCCTGGGGCCATCCCTTCCTGGGGATGCAGGTCTTTAATTTTTTTGTGGTGTTCGGCAGTGGTTGTCATGACGCCAATCCTCTCTTCAAAGCTGTGCGATTTTCTGCATTTGCTGAAACTGTTTCCAGTCGCCTTCGTCGTAAAGGAAAACCGGACCTTTGGATTCGGGATCGTTCAATTTTTCTACAATGGATAAAAAATCATTTTCCTTAATATCCTTTCCTCCCAGCCCGCCGATCACGGAAAGGATTTTTTGCGGACAGTCATCCCGTCCATACATTGCGGCCACGATTTCCGGGTAGGTGATGCCGCCCATTCCAGGGGCCAGATTCTGATCGATCACGGCCACTTTTGCCCGGCCTTTAAGTGCGTTGGCAACGGCTTCGTCGGGGAAAGGCCGGAACATTCGTATTTTCAGCAATCCGGCTTTGACCCCCTGCTTCCTAAGCCTGAGAACTGCCGATTTTCCCTTGGTGGCAAAGGAGTTGCTCATCACGAAAACAACCTCCGCATCATCCAGGTGAAAACGTTCCAACGGTTCATAATGCCGCCCAAACCGATCCGCGAACTCCACAGCCGTTTCATTGAATACCGTTTCCGCCTGTCTCACGGCCAGATCCTGTTGAATACGAAAATAAGTGTAGGTCCCGCCGCCGAACACCGCCGACGCCCTGGCCATCGGGAGGGACGCCTGAAAGACCGGTTGCGCCGGTTGAAAAGCAGGCAGGAAATCTCTGGCGGACTTTTCATCGGGGATCACCACCGGCTCCCGGCTGAAAGACAAAACAAAGCCATCCATATTCACCAGAACAGGCACCGACACCAGAGGATGCTCGGCAATTTTGTAACCCATAAGCACAAAATCCAGAATTTCCTGACAGGTTTCCGCATGCAGTTGGATGAGACCGCAATCGCGGGTACTCATCACGTCGTTGTGATCGGCCTCGAGGGTGATTGGCGTGGCCAGCCCCCGGGACACGTTGACCATCACAAATGGAACGCGCCACCCGGTCACCGTATAAAGGCTTTCCATACCGTACAAAATTCCCTGGCTGGAAGACGCGGTGAACACGCGAACCCCCGTCGCCGCCGCAGACCCTGCCGCCATAAACATGGAGTGCTCGGAATCCATATTGGTGAACTTGCCCTTCAGGGTTCCGCCTGCAAACCATTGCGACAGGGTTTCCACGATTTCTGTTTGCGGAGTGATGGGAAATGCCGGAACATATTCGACGCCCGCCAACCTCGCGCCCCAGGCCGCCGCTTTGTTGCCTGTCAACATTCGTTTATTACTGCGATTGATGTTCATAATCCATTTCCCACAAAGTTTTTATCGCGTGCTTGGGGCATTCCTGAGCACAGATCATGCATCCTTTACAATGATCGTAATCAATTTCCGGTTTTCCTTCCGCGTCCTCCTTGATGACTCCTTCTGGACAGCGGGCATAACAAATCATGCAGTGATTGCATTCTTCATAATCGATTTCCGGCCGGTGAATGCGCCAGTTTCCTGTTTTTCTAAGGTTCATATTTCCCGTCGCGGTGATGAGCGGAGCCGCGTCCCGGACTTCCTGTTGCTCCAGGGCCATCAACTTGCTTGGGAATAACCCGGCTTCTTCCCGTTCCTGAAAAACGACCGGATTGAGCAGCTCAAACACTTCCCGAACCAGGTCGAGATTTTTCTGCAACTGCTCCGGAGAAAATTCCGCGAGTTCTATCTCCACCGCTTCGAGGAGATGATTGAGAGGGATCAGGCCCGTCAAGCGTGCCGCGGCCGCGGCCAGAGCTGTGCTCAAGATCATTCCTGCATTCAGATGTTTCAGGCAGAGCTTGGTGAGTCCGCAGGTAACAGGCATGGTGAGAAGGTTCAGTTTATCCTTCAGGGAGTTGGGGGCTTTTGTGGAGTTGACCAGTAGGGTTGTCAGCGCATCGGCCCCACAGGCTGGAGCGGCCTGGGAATCTTCAAGAAGAGTCTCGTCTCCGACCAAAATAAGGTCGGGAAAGGCAACCGGACCGCGTTCCAGGATGGGCTCCTTGTCGATCCGTGTGAAAGCAACAATTGGCGCACCCCTGCGCTCGGCGCCGTACAAGGGAAAGTCCTGGGCCTGAAAACCGCTTAAAAATGCCGCCGTTCCCAAGACCTGACTGGCGGTTTTTATTCCCTGGCCCCCACGTCCATGAAATCTGACCCTCAACACGGTGAACCCTCCTTTCAGGTTTTTTCACAATGCGACCGAATAGATTTACCCTCATCTAACTAAGATATTTAAATAAAACGATTTATTCCCTGGTCCAGCTAGTTATGAGAAATCAGCTAAATATTGAGTTTCTTCCGGCCTTTTTACCTTTCTTCCAACCAATTTGACAAGTCCATAGACATTAAGGAGCTAATTTAAAAAATCCGATCTTTCCAAAAGTTTCATTTTCAAACAAGCTTTTGCTCTTGAAATACGGGACATAACTGTTCCGATCGCAATATTTAATTCCACTGAAATTTCTCTGTACAAAAAATTTTGAAAATAAAACATCTTTATTGGAGTCCTCAATTTTTCTTCCAAACTCTCAACCAGAAAACGAATTTCCTGGTCAAGTTCCTCTTCTAAAAATTCTTTTTCAGGAAATTTTTTATCCAACAAATTACATAGATATTCTTCATCGTTCCCACTTTCCGTTATCTTTTTTTTAGAATATTCCTTAAAGAATTGGTTAGTAAGAATGGTTAACAGCCAATATTTACTTTTAGAATGATCCTTTAATTGCTTTATATTTTTCATTCCAAGATAGACTGCCTCTTGAACCAAATCTTCTGCGAAATCGGGGTTCTTGCACAGTTTCAGCGCCCGATTAAACATTAACTTCCTGTGAGGAAGTATCAACCGTTCGATTTCATTTGTACAAATAGTATTTGAAATTTGAATTGTGGGACTGATCATCGTAGCTATCGTTTTAAGAGTTAATGTATTTTTGGTGTTCAACACGGTTGTTAATTTTTGATTGCCGTTTAACCTGCTGATCTTGGTGGCCTTGAAAAACTGAGCCCTTTTTCTTGCAGATGAAAGCCAGTATCCACCCCGTGCATTTCTTTTTTCCATTTTGGGATCTGGAGTTTATTCCAATGTATTTTGCTCAATTCCGCACTGCTGATTATTTTTTTAACGGCGCCTTTCGGACTTAAAATGCGAACCTGATAAAACATAAGTTTTTTCTCCATATAAAAAATAAAATTCACATGGACATCTTCTTCCGTTCCAACCCGAAGGAAACTGTCAGTGAGAGTGTTTTGAAAGCAAAGGTTCCCAAATATCAAATCCATCTGATTTCAACCTCACGACTCTGCCCCCAGCTCTTTCCATCAGGCCTGTCAAATCGTTTTTCCTTAAAATTTCAGGCATTTCATCAACAGAGGTTTCATATAGGAACTTGTTCAAGGGGAGGACCAAATGATCTTTCTCTTTATCTTCAATTCTGATCAATAAACCGAAACAAAGTTCCTTGCCACTGACCAAAGCGCATTGCTTCGCCCCATTGATATTTTTCCCGGAATAATTATCACTGAGATATTGACGAATGTTCTCGATATTGCTTTCTGTGTTTGTTTGGCAATACATCATGTTCTCTCTTGGTTTGGTTGCCGTAGAAATTAATGCTGAGAACTGGGTTTGTTTTCAAATTCTTCATTCAACTTCCTTAAGGTTTCAACAATTTCTTCAAACTCAAATGATTTATTGAATACAAAGTCCGCACCCGCTTTTATGAACTGTACATGGTTTTCCTTTTTTGGATGATCGGTCAAAAGAATTACATTAGGAAGAGACTTGCCATTTTTGATGTCTTTCTCAATATTGACTCCCGAATCAGGCAGTTGGTAAATGTCCAGCAACACAACGTACGGTTTTATCTCGTGAATTGGATCGATAGCGGCGAGCACGCTCGCCTCACCATATACGGCGTTTATCCCCTGGATCCTGGAGATCCGGTTTATGAACCGTTCTCTCAAAAGCTCGGAATCTTCAATCACAAAAACTTTCATATGTTCCAACAGTGTTTTTGTTGATTAATAATAGGAAGGATTATCGCGGGTATTGAACTTGTAAAAAATCGTTGAATGGTCGATTTTAGGGTCGGATATTAACTAACTCCGTGTCGTATAAATACGACACGGTGAGGAATGACATAAACAGTGATTAAATCAGGAGAGGAACAGCGGAAAACCGGTTTTTTTAATCTATAATCCCGTGTTTAATGGCGTAGTGGATTAGTTTGGCATCGCTGTCCATATTCATCTTTTCCAGGATACGGCTTCTGTGGGTGCTGACAGTTGTGGGTGCAACAGAAAGTTCTTTGGCAATGGTCTGTAATTTTGTCCCTGAGGCGATCATGCAGAATATTTGAAACTCCCGGTCGGATAGAGTTTCATGGAGAATTTCTGCTGTTTTTCTTCCAAGGTCCGAAACCAATAGCTCGGCCAGGGCGGGACTGACATACTTTCCGCCCTGGGCAATCGTCCGAATTGCTTCAATTAATTGCCGGGGAGCACTCGTCTTGGGCAAATAGCCTGATGCCCCTGCCTTTAAAAGCCGGATTCCAAACTGGTCTTCAGAATGCGTACTCAAAATGAGAACGGGTAATTTTGGAAATGAACTCTTTAATTGCAACAGGACATCCCAACCATTTTTCCCGGGCATTTCAATATCCAGTAAAACCAAATCCAGCTTTAGCTTGCCGATTTTCTCCAGCGCTTCGTTTCCGTCTTCGGCTTCATCCACGACAACGATATCTGAAGTTTTTGCTATGATTTGAATAAGGCCCTGACGAACCACAGCGTGGTCATCTGCGATCAGAACTTTTATCTTATTTGAATTGGATTGATCCATTTTCGTACTGTGGGTTTTACTTGTGTGGAATTTCAGCGGTTAATGTGGTCCCTTTCCCTGGGCACCCGACAATAGTGACATTTCCACCAAAAGCAATCGTCCGTTCCCGCATGCCAATTAAACCCAGCGAGGTGGGATCGGATAACTGCTCATCATTTATCCCCTTGCCATTATCCTCAATTTTAAGAACCAGATGGTTCTTTTTATTTTCTACCTTAATTTTGACGTGAGTTGCTTCGGCATGGCGGGTCACATTGGTTAAGGATTCTTGCAGGATACGGAAACAGGTGATCGAACGGTCTTGATCTAAATTGAGTTTTTTCCTGGGCATAATCAAATCAACTTTGGTTCCCGTATTTCTTTCATATTCCTTGCCCTGCCATTCAATGGCTTCTGAAAGACCTAAAACATCCAATACTTGAGGACGTAACTCCATGCAAATCCTTTGTATGGAGTTTAGAGTCGAGTCAACCAGCCCGGCCATGACCTGAGTTTTCTCGCGTAAAGATTTCTGGTCTTCGGTCAAGTCATCTTCTAATGTGATTAGGTCCATTTTCATGGCCGTCAAAAACTGACCCATTTCATCGTGGATTTCACGCGCAATATTTTTTTTCTCCTCTTCCCGTATCGTCTGTAGCCGGCGACTGAGATTTCGTAATTCTTCCCGCGATTTTTCGAAATTTTGCTCCGCGCGTTTTTGGGCCGTAATATCCGTGATAAAACCTTCCAGCATTTCAAGGTCGCCATTAGAGGCTGTTATGGCACGCCCCTGTTCCCAAACCCACTTTTCTTCTCCGGAAAATGTTCGAATGCGATAGGTTATCTGAAACGGTTCGGAATTTTTCAGGGAAAATTGAATCTTCTCCCAAACGTTTTCTTTGTCCTCGGGATGGATCACATCCTGTCCAAAAGAAAGCTGATGATTTTGAATCAAGTCCTGCGGTTTGTACCCGGTAAGGGCAGTGCAGCCTTCACTCAGGTATTCCATGGTCCAGTTTTTATCATTGCGGCAACGATAAATCATTCCAGATAAATTGCTGACCAGAGTGGAAAGCTTTTGCTCGCTTTCCCGTAAATTCTCCTCAGCCCGAATACGGTCAGTAATATCGCTTCCCGAACTTAAAACTCCAACAATTTCTCCTTCTTCAATCAAATAGGAATTGTGCCAATGGATAATCCGCTCTTCTCCTGCTTTGGTTAATACCGGGTTTTCAAAATACTCGACGGATTTTATTTTTCCCGCCATCAGTTGCAGGAAAACATTTTGTATATTTTTTCTTAACTTTTTTGGGATAAAGTTTTGGAACCAGTTTTTCCCCAGAATTTCTTTCCTGGGAAAACCTAAAACTTCACATCCCTTTTTATTTATCTCCAAGACCGTTTGATTCTTGCCGACAACAATCACCATCGCTTCAACAATATCCAGATACTCTTGCTCTTTCAGCGATTTTCGGGAATTGGCTTTTGCAGGCGTTCGCTCTTTTGCGGTTGAGGGTGTCTTGCTAGGCTTTTTGGACTTGGTGGTAGAAGGAGTTTTACCAGACCTGATAGGTTTTTTCATCGTGTCCTGCCAACTCAGGCAATATCTGCCTTTACATTTCCAGAATGAATAATGCCCCTTCTGGGTAAGGCTCTGCCATCAAGAGAGAACAAGACTGATTTAAAAGAGAGGCTCGATAAGGAAATTATAAAGTATCGAAATTAAAAAAGGGGAACTTTATTTTCTCCCGATTAATTGATAGTAAGAGGACCCTACAATCATCTAAGATTTCAGTATGAGAATAATTTCGCTGGTTTTCATCTCTTGATAATGACAAGTATCATCGGGCCAAAAATGGGAAATAATGCTTTATCCCGGCGAAATTTCTGAAGAAGGATAATCAAGGTGAATTTTCCAAAACCTTTTCCCCCTATCCTCAGTTATTCAAGACGAATATCTGATGAACGTCGAACTTCACCGTTGGGAAGGATCGATGCAGGATGCCCTACGGGTTTTTTCCATAAGGACACTCGTTGCAGCCAAAGAAAATGATTTGAATCGGGAAATATTAAGTAAAATAATATTGGAGCGTAAGTCGAATTTTCTTTCCACTGATTTTATTTTTTAATCGAGAGCGCCTATGAAGCCAACGGTAAATCCATGCTGACCAATGACGTAAAGATCGCTTATTTTTCCATGGAGATTGGAATCGATTCCGAAATTCCAACCTATTCGGGGGGGCTTGGAATTCTGGCGGGCGACACCATTCGGTCGGCGGCCGACCTTAAGGTCCCTATGGCGGCCATTACGCTGGTGCATCGAAAGGGATATTTCTTCCAGCGTTTCGACGCCAGTGGACGCCAGCGGGAGGAACCGGCACATTGGATCATCGACGATTTCATGACAGATACGGGAGTTCGCGCCAAGGTCCTGCTAGAAGGCCGGGAGGTTTGCATTCGCGCCTGGAAATATGAAGTGGTAGGCGCCAGCGGTTTTGTAATCCCCGTTTATTTCCTGGACACGGATCTCCCGGAAAATTCTTCCTGGGACCGGACCGTGACTCATTTTCTCTATGGCGGAGACTCCCACTACCGGTTATGTCAGGAAGTGATTCTGGGTATAGGCGGGGTGCGGATTTTACGGACCCTTGGTCACAATAATCTCCGGCGATTTCACATGAACGAGGGGCATGCCAGCTTGTTGACTTTGGAGTTATTGCAGGAGCGTTTGAATCAAGAGGGCCGAACCGAAATTGGGCCGGACGACATGGAAGCGGTTCGCAAGCAATGCGTATTCACAACGCACACCCCCGTGCCTGCGGGACATGACCAGTTTTCCCTCGATCTGGTCAATCAAGTTCTTGGGAATCGTGAAACTTGCAATATCTCCGATCCAATCTGCCATGAAGGTCGGCTGAACATGACCTTTCTGGCCCTGACCTTCAGCCATTACATCAATGGCGTCGCCAAGAAGCACGGGGAGATATCGCGGCATATGTTTACCTCGTATGATGTGGATTCCATCACCAACGGAGTGCGGCCTGAAAGCTGGGTTTCCGAATCATTCGCAAAGCTTTTCGATCTTCACATTCCAGGATGGAGGCAGGATAACTTCAGTCTGCGTTACGCTTTGAGTATCCCGGATGAAGAAATATGGCTGGCGCATCAGCGATCCAAACGTCTTCTCATCGATTATGCGAATCGGGAGGTGAACGCCGGGTTCGACAAGGACATTTTGACAATCGGCTTTGCCCGCCGGGCCGCGCCTTACAAACGAGCTGATCTCGTTTTTGAAGATGTTGAGCGTTTAAAGAAAATTGCCCGCGAAGGTGGAAAATTCCAAATTGTGTTCGCCGGCAAGGCACATCCACAGGATCAAGATGGAAAAGGACTCATTCAACGGATTTTTCAAATCAGGAACACTTTAGGGGATGAAATTCCCATCGCTTATTTGCCCAACTACGATATGGAACTTGGGCAACTGATGACGGCGGGGGTCGATGTCTGGCTTAACACACCTTTACCGCCCATGGAAGCTTCCGGAACCAGTGGCATGAAGGCCGCCTTGAACGGAGTCCCGTCTCTTAGCGTGATGGACGGTTGGTGGATCGAGGGATGCATTGAAGGGGTGACAGGATGGGCAATCCGGACGGACGGTCATACTCAGCAAGAACCCGGCGACCGTCAAAAAGACGCCGATTCACTTTATATAAAATTGGAGCATGCTATTCTTCCCCTGTACTACGCCAACCGGAGCCGCTTCATCGAGATCATGCGCCATGCCATCGCCTTGAACGGCTCGTTCTTTAATACACAACGGATGGTTCAGCAGTACGTACTCAAGGCGTATTTCCCTTGATCCGTTGCAAGTCAATATGAGCTTTGACCATTCCATCCTCAAAGGCTGAATAAAATTTAAAACCAAGATTCTCCGTTTCTTTCCTCGGTTGTCTGGGAGGATATCGGCGGTGGGGCGAAAAACTTTTCATCCCCTTTGGTTCCTCAGGTACTGAGGGGGAAACACTTCTTTTCTGGGGGAATATTTTATTAAGAATTTTGCTCTTATATTGTATATGCCAAACTTTAAGGATAAATATACGATGGAGGGTAATATGCGTTTTTTAGATATTAAAATTCAGGTTTTTTTGAGTGGTTTGCTTTGCGCTATGGTCCTGTTGGCGGGTTGTACCGCTGTGGAAGAAACCTCCCAGCCTTCTATTGGCACAGAGGTGGCGAAAATAAAGACCGCCAACCCAACGGGGCTATGCCCACAGACGCGCGGCACCATACCCGCACCGGAACCTTATGCAAGTATGACCAACCCTCTGCCTCCAAGCAACGAGAATATTTCATCAGGAAAACTTCTTTTCCATCATGACGCGGGGCCTGTCCGTTGCGAAATCTGTCACGGGTTTAAAGGCAACGGCTTTGGCGCTATATTCCAGCGAATGACACCTTACCCCAGGGATTTCACCTGCTACCAGACCATGAAGGATGTGTCTGATGGACAGTTATTCTGGGTCATCAAGACTGGTTCGCACGGCACCCGGATGAAGCCTTACGAAAATCTGGAAGATGGAAAAATCTGGCAACTCGTCCACTACCTCCGTCATTTTGCCGATTGATGACTTTGTTCAAATAAGGGGAACCTTTTGTACGACGATCTCACCTGGGCACTTGTGATCGGAGCCGCTTTTGTCGACTCCATTAATCCATGTGCCTTAGGTGTCATTCTTTTTTTATCCAGCGCCTTGCTCAGGGTTTCTTCGAAAAAAACACTTTTACGCCTCGGCGTAACCTACATTGTAACTGTCTACATTGTTTATCTGCTTTCCGGGCTTGGGTTGATCTGGTTTCAGAATTTTTTGATCGGCAAGGGATTTGCCGAAATAACGGGGATCGTTGTGGGGTCGTTGGTCATCCTCCTCGGACTCATTGAAATCAAGGATTTCTTCTGGCATGGGAAGGGTATTTCCCTGGAAATATCACCGGGGAACAGAGAACGGCTCACTCAAATGGCTCAGAGATTTTCTTTTCTCGGGATCATAGCGATTGGCGGATTTGTCGCTATTGTGGAGTTACCTTGTACGGGAGGGCCGTATTTGGCGATTACGGCCCTCCTCGCAAAATCATTCGACCAGCAGGCGTTTATTTACCTTTGCGTTTATAATTTCATTTTTATTCTACCTTTGCTTGGTGTTTTGTTCCTGATTTACTTTGGTGCTTCGACATTACAAATGAAGGCGTGGCGCATTGAAAGGCGAAAATGGATGAACCTGGCCAGCGGCCTGCTTATGATTTCTTTAGGAACGTTATTGATTGCCTTTTATCGATTGGGTTGGTATCTATGAATCATAAAATTATAATTTCCTCTTTTCTGGCGTTCTTGATGTGGGTCTTCCTATCCAATGCGGCATTCGGCAACCCTCGAAAAAATACTTCCGTCTCAGAGTACCAATTAGTAGAACTCACAAAGTGCATGACCCAAAATGGTTGGGCTATTTATTCTTCGGTGACCTGTCCCGCCTGCCGAGCACAGCTGGAGTTGTTTGGCCCAGCCCACATCCATTTAAAAATAATCGAATGTAATCCTCACGCCCCCGATACACAGGTGGAACTTTGTCTGAAAAATAAAATCAGATACACCCCTACATGGCTGAGAGAGGAAAACGGTCTGGAGATAAAGCGCTATAGGGGTTATAAAGATTTGCAGGAGCTTTCTTCTATAACTGAATGCAGTTTTTAATTTTTACTACTTAAAAAACCGGTGATTGAGAAAAAATATTTTCATGTGCGATTATTTCTCCTCTATAAAAAGCAAAAGCGCCATAGTGTTACTAACTGTGGGAATTTATTTAATTGCAGCGATGGCCGATATTGCCAGGGCAGAGGAAATGTCCTGTCGTCCTAAGCCGCCTTACGAAGCACCGGAATACATTGTTCCTCCTCTGAAACCTCAAATATCTAAATTACATCTTAAAGATAATGGAGATGGTACGATCACCGACCTGGATAGGGGATTGATGTGGAGTCAAAAGGACAGTTATGCTGATTTGAATAAATGTTTGACTTGGCCCGAGTCCCTGAATTATGTCCAAAATTTAAAAACCGCAGGACATATTGATTGGAGAATTCCGACTATTAAGGAATTGGCCTCTATATTTGACGATACACAAGAAAATGTCATGGCTTGGGATCATCATCCCGAATATCCTTTGGCCCTCGACAAAAAATTTGCTGACGGAGCAGCGTATTGGTATTGGTCCAGCGACATCGGAGGAACGGCATTCACTGAAAGTTGCGCCAAAACGCTTTACTTTGCGAACGGTTTGATCGAATTTAGAAGGTTTGAACTTTGTAACAACGGTGGAGTGCGTGCGATTAGGGATATTCCATAAATTATGATGGAGGAATGAAAAAACAAATACCTCCTTTTTGATAAAATATGAGGAGTCCTCGCCTGCCAGACGCATTATTCCCCTTTCAGCATCTTAGCTCTGGATGTAAACGCCTCTTCTTTAATTCTTCCCGAGGCGATAGTCTCGTAATGCGATCGAACCACCTCATTGCCGTCAAATTCAAAATTCAGGTCGGTCACCGAATTTTCCTTCACACGAACCCGTTGGCTTCTGATTTTTATTGAATTATGCCAGGCATTGACCACGTAATCTCCTGGCGGAATATTTTCCATTTGGTAAGTCCCGTCTTCACCGGAAATAATATAATAGGGATTTTGAACGCGATATCCCCAGGTTTGCATGAATTCGTGCATTCCACAGACCATTTGAAAGATTTCATAATTTTTCTGAAAATGAATCTTTCCAACAGAAACTTCCTCAGCAGGGATCGGAATGTTCACAATAATTTTTCCCTGCTCACTCTGGTAGACCTGGCTGTTATGCATGACCGGATCTACGTTATCTACCTTAAATTTTTCATCCTGTCGAACAACCGTGACGCCCGGTGTGAACTTGCAGTCTTTGGAAAGAATATTTACCGGTTGCTTCAAAAAAGGTTTTCCCGCTTCCACATGTTGAAGGGAGATCACCACATCCTTCAAACCACCGTCCGAGGAAACTTGAAAATCGTTCAAGAGACGGTTCATATTGTCATCAGTGTCTACCTTCGCGCACAGTTCCAGATTGGGAAAAAGGACCAGATGAAAAATACGAGGTTCAGGAACTTTTCCAGTTAAAACTGCTTTCCCCCGAATGGTGCCGCCGTTTTTCACTTCTATTTCCTGGTAGGCGAATCCTTTGCCTAGACATAAAAATAAAGAACCAAATAAAACCATTAAAAATAAGGATTTTTTCATACTTCTCCTAGCTCCAATATTTAAAGAGAAACGAATTCACGATTAAAAATAATTTATACCGGGATTATTAATTCTCATCTATTACGTTTTAAAATAAGTGGATGTTGACTGCTATTTAGAGTGTCCCGGATTGTCCATTTGGGCATCATTCATAAATTCGCACCAAAGTATTCCCACAAGAGATTTATCATTTATTGGTATTTTTGGGCAAAATTTGCCGCACCGTCTTTCGCTATTAGAATAAAACCTTTCGATTAAAAAATTATTAATTGAAAATTAAAAATTTTTTAAGGAAACAATCTCCAATCTCTTCGCGCAACTCCCTCAAAAGTTTCACTTTGCTCTATTCGTGGCTAAATCTCTACAGTCGCCTCAAGGAACCACTACATTCGAATAGTCTTTCTTGGGATTTTTTTGAAATCCCATTAGCTAAATAATTACCAAACAATTTAAAAGAAAGGGGGGTTAAAGTTTATTTGGTAAAACCGGTGGAGAAAGAAAAACGGGTCGAAATAGTCACCAGACTGGTGGCGGCTGGTAAGGATATCTCCTTCGAACCGGAATCCAAAAAAGAGAATTTTAACTTTGCTGGCGGCAGGGAAGATATAAAAATTATGTTAGCAGGATAGGCAATATTTTATATTTTCAACTTTTTTAAGGAGGGCAACATGAAAAACTTGATAGGTTTTGGGGCAATGGCAGTTTTTGGATTGTTGGTTTTAGTGGGTTTAACACCAATCCTGGCAAATGCGGGAGATATTACAGCGACTGCGGATATCATGGGTTGCACAGATAAGAACATCAACGGAACAGGAACCTTGATAGAACGGGAATCCGCCGAGGGTATCAAACAGGTGGATGTATCGCTAATCGTCAAAGGGTTGAAAGACGGCCAGCATGCGGTCCACATTCACGAGTCAGCCGCTTGTGAACCTTGTTCAGCGGCAAAAGGACACCACGATCCGGGTCCAAACAGCAATACAGCGCCAGATGCTCCCGATTTTAACCATCCTTACCACATGGGAGACCTTGTAAATATTGACGTCAATAACGGGTTGGGGGTCATGACAACGAGCACGAGCCGCATATCCCTTTCGGATGGACGTCTCAGCATCTTTGATAAGGATGGCGCTTCATTCATTATCCATACCAATGAAGATAAATATTGTGATCAGGATGATGAGTTGAGCAAGGGTTGTGCGGGAGGATCGAGAGATGCCTGTGGCATCATCAAACGCCGTTAAATTCCTGGTTTGGATTTAGCACCCATAGCCAGAGTTTTGAATTGGAGGATTGTGGGCAACTGAAATTGTTCAGTCGGCTACAGTTCCCTGGGAAAGGTTCAAGTCCATGAAGATAATTGTTTGGCATCAGCTGAAAGAGGATCAATTGAGGTGAAAGTTAAGAGATATTTTCTGAGAAGCCAATCTCCGCTTTGGGTCGTTACCGGATATGTCTGCTTTCGGCCAAAAGCGGTCATTCGGCTAACAAAATTTTAAAAATAATGAGGTGAGGCCAATTACCTCGCCTCATTTTTAGAAATGAATAAAATGAAAAAATGGTTTGAACTCATGTTTTTCAAAAGAAAATCAGTCGCGACCTTATTTATTGCGCTCACAATATTTTCGGCACTGGCTTTAGGATGCACTGCCCATCCGCATCATATGGATAGGGATCATATGTCGGAGTCCAGCCCATCCCCCCATGAGAGGCAGCCTGAAGGCGACCAACGAATCTCACTTGGTTTGAGCCCGGACGCGCGGAATGCTCATGAGGCTGTCATGCGCGAACATTTAGAAGCGATTCATCAAATTGTGGCATCGTTGTCCCGTGAGGATTTCACTCAGGCACAAGAAATCACAGAAAACCAGTTGGGGTTTGCGAAACACCGAGAAGCCATGCAGCGACAGAATCCTGAGGATTTTCCTCCGGAGTATCACGACCTTGCAATGGCTCATCACCATGCAGCGGAGGATCTGGTCAAGGTCATCCCCTCAAAAAACCTTAACCAAATCCTTCCATCGCTAGAGCAGACTTTAAAGGCATGTGTGGTTTGTCATCAGGTTTATAGACGTTAATAAGGACTTCGTTCATCTCACTAATTTGAGTACCTATTATGACTTTATTAAAAACGGTCTCTAAATCAGTTTTTGGTTTGCCCTTTTGGTTCATTCTATTTCTTATCTTTCCACCTTTCATGACATTAGCCTATTCCAACCAATTGGAAAAACGAGTGGATGCGGAAGTGCTGGCAGATGCAGTTCGGGTGGCCGAGGAAATTGATGCAATGCGGTCCGCATTGGCCAAAACTATTGATCCAAACGAAATGGAAGTGGATCAGGAAACGTTTTCAATGGTTTGTAAACCCGTAGGCATGCGGGCCAAAAAAATCGCCCAGGAAAAGGGCTGGGAGTTTCGTCAGTTGGCCGTAAAATACCGAAATCCAAAAAACAAGGCGGATCCCCAGACTGTGAAAGCGATGGAGAAATTTGAAGGAGAGTCGGGGTTGCAGGGATTCTGGACGGTAGATTCAAGGTCCGGGAAAGATGGCTTTCGTTATTTTAAAAGGATTGCAGTTGAGCCCGCTTGCCTGAATTGTCATGGGCAAAAGGAAAAACGGCCCAATTTTATAAAAAGCAAGTATCCCGATGACCGGGCGTTCGGGTTTTCTGCCGGAGATCTGAGAGGGGTCTATTCTATCAATTTTCAATCAAGAAACTGATTCGTCTCGGATCGGTTGATTCAATATCAGTGCTCCTCATATGAAGCATTTGAGGCTTTTAAAAGAGAAGGATCAAGTCCATGCAGATCATAAAAGGCACCCTAATAGCCCTGTTCTTTTTATCTTTTTCAATGAATCTTGAAGCCGGTGAGTTTGAAGACCTGAAGGAATTTTATGAACCGTTGCCAGAGATGAAACACCCCGCGGATAATCCCTGGTCAAAGGAAAAAGAAGAGCTTGGAGCGATGCTTTACTTTGACCCACGGCTATCTCAAAGCAACTGGATCAGTTGCATGACCTGTCATCATCCGGGACTGGGATGGGGGGACGGGCTTCCCCGCCCGAACGGTCATGGGCAAAAAGAACTGGACCGCCATTCTCCCACGATCATCAACAGCGGATATTTTGAAGCTCAATTCTGGGACGGCCGCGCCAAATCTCTTGAAGAGCAGGCTCTGGGGCCAATCAGTTCCCAGGTTGAAATGAAACAGGATCTTGGGAAATTGGTCAATGAGCTTAAAGCTATTCCAGGGTATGTCCGTTTGTTCAAAAAAGTGTTTCCCAAAAAAGGAATAAATAAGATAACCATAGCCAAGGCTATTGGCACCTACGAGCGGTCGGTGGTTTCAAAAAATGCGCCTTACGACAAATACTTTGCCGGGGATAAATCGGCGATGTCTTCTTCAGCTCTAAACGGCATGAAGCTGTTTTTCGGGAAAGCCAAGTGCTCAATATGCCATAATGGACCTATTTTTTCGGACAGCGGATTTCATAATATCGGAGTCAAACAGCACGGGCCTCTAAAGGAAGATCTGGGGCGGTACAACGTGACCAAAGAGGATTTCGACAAGGGCGCATTCAAAACACCTGGGTTGCGGCATATCACCCGGAGCGGTCCCTACATGCATGACGGCAGTGAAGCGACATTGGAAGAAGTGGTCGAGTTTTACGACCGGGGCGGCGATGTGGCGGAAAACCGGAGTCCTTTCATCACCCCGCTGGAATTGACCAAAAAGGAGAAAAAGGATCTCGTAGAATTCATGAAAGCCTTGGAAGGTGAACCTATCATTGTTTCCATTCCAGAACTTCCACCGCCCCATGGATAAGTTTGCACAGGTTTTTTCAATGCAAAATAAATTGCGAAGCTTTTGCTGAAAGGTCAAAAAATGAACAGCATGCCTTTTTACTTCCTATTTGCATCCATGTTTTTAAATTTTGTTGTCGTGGCCTATCAGATCAACAAAAAACACGCGGCCTTGGTGGTTTCATTTTCAGGGACTTCGATCGTACTGCAGGGATTAGCAATGCGCTACTTCGCAGTTTTATAAATTACATTTGTGCATAAAAGTTTTGAATATTAATTTCTCGGGCGATTCTTAATATTGGAAGGAGTCAGCTATGATTAGCAGGCCAATAGATGTAAGGGAAATTATTACCTGGTTTATTTTTTCATATTTCTTTTTTATATTCCTAATCATGCCCAGTTTTGCTTCGGCGAGTAACGAAGCAAAAGCCGAAAAAATAATTAAAGACCAGTGCACTGTTTGTCACCGGATCACCGGGGAGGCAAAATCCAGGTTTGAGATCAAAGCGCCGGACTTAATGTGGGCGGGAGTAAAGTTCAAGCGGCCCTGGCTGGTAAGTTTTCTGGCTGGTAATGAAAAAAATATCTATCAGAAAAATTTCCGCTGGGATGAATCACGCCAACCAGAAAAACATCTGTCTTTGTCCAAAGAGGATGCCGAAACTGTGGCGGATTATATCAAGAAGAATTTGCTAGACCCCAGAGTGAAGAAAGACGCCATCGACCTCACCCACTTCACAGAGCTACACGCTTCCTTTGGCAGGCAATTGTTCATCGAACATTCCTGCACGGGCTGTCACCAGATCATGGATGACGGCAAAAAAGTCGGTGGTCCTCAGAGCACTACCATGTTCACTTCGGGAAAACGGTTGGACAAGGACTGGATTCTCCGCTTCAATTCAATGCCGCCCGACTTTGTTCCGCATAGCGGGGAATTCGTTGCGGATGTGAGCGAACTGGGGCTTCACTACGTTACCGGATTTCTGGCCACCGAGGGGAACGACAGCTTTAAGTTTTATGAGCCCTGGAACAGTGACTATTTCAAAAAGGCGGATGCCGGTCGTGGAAAAGTTATCTACAAGGAGTATTGCATGCAATGTCATGGCGCCAAGGGTGAGGGCGACGGACCGGCGGCAGAGGGTCTGGAACCCAAACCCGCTATTCACGCCAAGATGGCATTGGATCAATTCCCCATGGACTATCTTTACAACGTGGTTTATTACGGCGGCAAGGCGGTGGGAAAATCCCCCTACATGCCTTACTGGGGGCTTACCGTTGGAGAGCAGGGCGTAGCCGACGTGATCGCTTATATGCGAGAAACATTCAAAGGCACAGAAGAGATGGCGGCGGCGCCAGGGAAGAAATCATCGGGAGACTGTCCACAAAAACGCAACACCAAAGAGGTTTCTTTCAAATACAAGGGCAAGAAAAACCCCCTGAAACCGACGCCCGCCAACCTGAAAGCGGGAGAAACTCTGTATCAAAAAACGGCCAAACCCATGAACTGTGCGCTCTGTCACGGAAAACTGGGCGATGGCAAAGGTCCCGGAGGAGCGGGCGTCAAACCCGCGCCTCGGAACTTCACCTGCCAGGCGACCCTGAAAGATATTTCCGACGGACAAATGTTCGGCGTTATCAAGGCCGGTTCTCCCGGTACAGCAATGCCTGCCTTCAAAAATCTCAGGGACAAAGAAGTATGGCAATTGATTCACTATATTCGGGAGTTGGCTAAGTAAAAGGAAAGCTTGCGAAAAATTTGAACTCTTTCTACTCGGGGAATCCGGAAGTAAAAGCTTTGGGTTCCCTAAAGTGAGAATTTTCTGAAATAAGACTAGGATCAATTGGAGGGGAATAACGATGAAAAAAGGAACTCTTTTAAAAGTATTTGGTTTTATGATGGCGATTTTTTGCCTGGCAGAGACCTGCTGGGCGGAACCCACGAATATTACCGTCCGCGTAATCAGTAAAGACGCGAAGTTTATCGGCTCCAGTATGGGCGGGGCGCTGATACTGCTTCGGGATGCGCAAACGGGAGAACTGCTTGCCCGTGGCAAAACCCAGGGGAGTACAGGGGACGTCAACCGCATAATAAAGGAGGACCATAAGCGAGGGCTCCCATTATCTTCAGAGGGCTCAGCCAAGTTCTCCGCAACACTTGATTTGAATGAGCCACGTTTGATAGAAGTGTCCGCATTTGGTCCTATGGCGCAATTGCAGTCCGCCAATCGTGTTTCCGCAACCCAGTGGGTGGTACCTGGAAAACACCTGACCGGTGGCGATGGTTGGCTTCTTGAAATGCCCGGTTTCGTGGTCGATGTGTTAGAACCCCCGGCGCCCTTGAAGCTGAAGGGGACTCCACAGATGGTGAAACTTAAAGCCAATGTGAGGATGATGTGCGGTTGCCCTATTAAACCGGATGGACTGTGGGACGCCAATCGACTTGAAGTCAAAGCCCTTGTCAAGAGAAACGGCAAGCCCATTGAAACAGAATCTCTATCCTTTGCCGGCGCAACCAGTCAGTTCTCGGGAACGGTAAAAGTGAAGGAACCAGGCATTTATGATGTCATGGTCTATGCCTATGATCCTAACAATGGAAACACCGGAGTGGATTCCGTTACCTTCATGGTTTCCAAATAAATGTTTTCTAAGTTTTCCTTTTAAACCAATTCTTTGGAAAAAAAATGAAGAAATTCATCGTCTATACATTTATGGTCGCTATTTTAGTTGGCTCTTATTTGGCAACTGCAATGCCAGCCAAGGCAACTGATTTGGGGCAACAATTGGTTCAGGGACAATGTTCCTCTTGCCACAAATTTGAGGGACAAGCCGAGTCCAGATTTAATCTCAAAGCCCCCTCCCTGATGTGGGGCGGGAGCAAGTTTCAGAAGGATTGGCTGGTTAGATACCTTACGGGAAAAGAAGATCCTCTTTATCAAAAAGGATACCGATGGGACAATTCCCGAAAACCGATCAAGCATGCGGTTGTGGCGAAGAAAGAAGCTGAGGCAATCGCGGATTATTTTAGTAAAAAGTTGAATGATCCCAGGGTGAAAAAAAATGTTCTGGACCTCACCCATTTCACCGAAATGGAGGCTTCATTTGGCGAAAAGATTTTTAAGGAACACTCCTGCATCGCCTGCCATCAAATCAAGGAAGATGGAAAAGCAACCGGTGGTTCGCAAAGCACTTCCTTTCATAACGCGGGAAAGCGTCTAAAAGTAGATTGGATCCACCGCTTTAACCTGGACCCGCCCGACTTTGTTCCGCACAGCGGCGAATTTGTCGCCGATGTCAGTGAATTGGGCCTGCGTTACGTCACGGGATACATCATGACCCTGGGTGTGGACGACTTTAAATTTTATGAACCCTGGAAAGATGAAATTTTCAAAAACGCGGATGTGAAACGCGGCGGTCAATTTTATAAAGAATACTGCGCCCAATGTCATGGTTTGTCCGGCGAAGGAGATGGTCCCGCGGCTTTGGACCTCAAGCCCAAGCCAGCCATCCACGCAAAGATGGCTCTTGATAATGAACCGGTGGACTATCTTTATAACGTGGTCTATTACGGAGGAAAAAATGTTGGCAAATCTCCGCTCATGCCCTACTGGGGTCTCACGCTCAAACCACAAGGTGTCGCAGACGTTATCGCCTATATGAGAAACACGTTTAAAGGCGGTGAAAAAGTCGCCAGGGTTGCGCCCGAAGGAAAGGTTGCAACCCAGTTGGGATCCTGCCCGCAGGTCCGTAAAACGCATCGCGCGCCAGGCAATATTCATGACATGAAGAATCCTCTGGAACCATCCGCAAAGAATCTGAAAAAAGGCAAGGTCCTATTCCAAAGCAGGGCCAAACCGCTGGCCTGCAAACATTGCCACGGTTTGAAGGGAGATGGGAAGGGGTATAAGGCCGTCAATATGGTTCCTCCGCCGAGGAATTTTACTTGCGCAAAAACAATGAATGAAATCACAGATGGCCAAATGTTCTGGATCATCAAAAATGGTTCGAAAGACACCGAAATGCAGGCCTATGACAAATTGAAGGAAAAACAAATATGGCAACTGGTTCTCTACCTGAGGGAACTTTCAAAATAGGGATTGTGTCGGGCATGATATAATTCGTATTAATCCGAAAGAGTTGGTAGGGCCGAGTAATTATGCGAAAAAAATATTTGAGTTCTTTAAAGCTAAAACGGGGGATAACTTGTATGGGAGGAGAAAACGCAGGATTTCATGGAGACATCAATCTCCGTGTGTGGCTTGCGGTAATACCCCAAATATTCGGAAAATTAAAAGCTGAGAAAAAGGTGGAGATAGTCTCTGCGCAACAACATGAACTTTATAAACCTGAAATCCGTAACCAAAAAAATTCCACTTCTCGAACAATTTGTGAAGTCATGACGCCCTATCGATTCGTCTTGCTGATAATGTGTTGGGTGGTCACATTTGCAATAGTTCCGGGTATTTTGTCCTTTGCGGCGGCGCAGTCTCATTCTTCCTTGAAGATTCCATTCAGCTTGCCGGAAGATGAATTTCCAGATGGCCCGTTGGGCGAGGCCATCCAGTTTGGTGAAGACTTGGTAATGGAAACACAGACCTTTGCCAAATCCTATGTGGGCAATGGACTGAATTGCCGAAACTGCCATCTGGGTGGAGGCACCACACCAAATGCCATGCCTTTTGTCGGTATCTCCGGTTTGTTTCCCACATATCGGGGGCGGTCGGGAAAGGTGGACTCCCTTCAGGAACGGATCAACGGCTGTTTCAGGCGCTCACTTAATGGCAAACCGCTGGAGCTGGACAGCCCCGAGATGACAGCAATCGTCGCCTATATGACGTGGTTGTCGCAGAGTATCCCGACCGGATTAGAGGTGGAAGGACGGGGCGCTAAACGATTGCCGCCCCCATCAAATCCACCCGATCCAAAACGCGGCCAGAAACTATTTATCTCTAAATGTTCTCACTGCCATGGAGAAGATGGTCAGGGGAGCCAAAACTCGAATGGGTCTTATTTGTTTCCTCCTCTTTGGGGAGATCATTCGTTTAATATTGCCGCTGGCATGGCAAGACTCAACACCGCGGCAGCGTTCATCAAACACAATATGCCTTTTGGCCAGGGTGGAAGCCTGACTGACCAGGAAGCCTATGATATTGCTTCCTTTTTTACAATCCAACCGCGTCCTGATTTTTCAGATAAATCCAAGGATTGGCCAAAGGGAGGCAAACCCAAGGATGCCCGTTATTAATTCGGTATATCGCATTCAACTATAGGATTATTGTAAAAGTCTTACGACGGCTCTCGGCAAGAATCAGACACGAATTATTTGTTCCAACTTGCCGTAAAATTCAAAGAATTGTTAAGTGTCATGATTGTTTAGCTTAAAAAAGACAAAGGGCATCACTGCTACCCAAAATAAAAATAATGTCCAAATTCGCCCGTTTAATATATTGTAATCAGCTAAGAGCTTCTCCCATGAGTTTCCAGCCACAAAGTGCCCAAAACCGAATTCAAACCCGATTGTCAAAATCAACCAAACAATTCCTATAGTCCATGCCTGGCTCGATGATTCCAGCACCCACAGACGGCTAAGCCACCAAACAACTGCACCGATCGCAAGGATCCCAGTAACAGTCGAAATTTGGTGAGCGGCAAGATCGGAAATTGTATTGCCATAAGTGATTTGCCTCAATATGCCATTTGCTATCGATACAATAGCCAGAATGAGCCATGCAAGAAGGTATTTCGTAATCATCTTCACGATGAAACCTGGTTAAAGTTATCGGAGGTAAAGGTAGGATATCATGGCGTTGAAAACAGTTTTCGGGGTATCAGACCTCGATCAACTGAATATATACGAGGTACTCCGGCGGCTCTCAGTCCTGCCCCCAGGGTGTGTTTTAGATCGTGGACGTGAGCATGTTCCAATGCCGCCCACGCCCTGGCCTTTCTTCAGACATTTACAACCCATTTACATTCCCACGGCTTCCCAGGAAAACACATAAGTCCTTTAAAAAATTATTTTGCAATACATGGGAATAAACGGGAAAGCCAAGGAAGGTCATAATCCAAAGGTCGTCAGTTCAAATCTGGCCCCCGTTACCAAATAAAGTAAGCACTTACGGGAATTATCCTGCAGGTGCTTTTTTATTGCCGTTGGCGGGTTTTAAGGTTTCTTCTATTTACTTAATGGCCCTTCCCCAACCTGGCCTCCCACTTTTTCAATAACCGACCTTTATCACAAACAACTGTGATAGCGCTCCTTCACAAGGATGGGCAAATTCCGGGAAAATGGTCATTCCTCCAGTCAAGTTTATTGATTTTATTGTGACTGCGATGCGTCCGGGTTTCCGGTGAGTAGAACTTTAACATCCAAAATCTGTATTTTAGCGACAACACTAATTAAAAATTATAGGTTATTATTGTTTTTTTAAAATTGTTTCAATATTGTACCCCCCCCCCTTTTCGCCTACATGAAATACACTATTTTAATAATTCCGATATTTTTATATCCACTCCGAACCGAAATGAAAATTTCTTGTTGAAGTAAGGAGCGCAAATCTATATCCTATTGATCCTCAATGCATATAATTTTTCGCAAAATAGAGCTTTTTTTATTCTATTTCAGCGAACTTCATAGTAATTTTTGGAAATTGGTTTGAATTCAAAGAGGTTCATCGACTTGTTGTTCCCCTATTGAAGCTCATCCATTCCTACTGGTCTACTCACCTCACAATTTTAAATGGTTGATGAGTTGTTAGAGATTCCAAGTCCGAGAAAATAAACCTCCGTAAGTCGGAGGTTCGAAGCCATAGAATAACTTTTTGGAATGGAGGAGCATATGTCCGCACCATTAAAATTCAGCAGTGTCCTGATCGGAGGGCAGTCCTTACTGATTCAATGTGCCGAACGGTTGTTAGAAAAAGGTCACTCGATCAAGGCTGTCATCACTGCCGAACCTGACATTCTCAAATGGGCGGAAAGAAAAAACATTCGTTGTCTCGACCCGGCTTCCGATCTCGTCGGCCAGTTAAGAAATGAGCCCTTTGACCTTCTTTTCAGCATAGCCAACTTCACCCTCATTTCTGAAGAACTGCTTGCCCTTCCGCGTAACTATGCCATAAATTTCCACGATGGAATTCTTCCAGATCGCGCCGGTTTGAATGTGCCCACATGGGCGCTCATGAACGAAGCCGTCGAGCATGGGATATCCTGGCACATCATGACAGCGGAACTTGATAAGGGAGATATTCTGAAACAAAAAAGTTTTCCCACTGCCGAAGGCGAAACGTCCCTCACCCTGAACCTTAAATGCTATGAAGCGGGCATACAGGGTTTTAACGAAATGATGGACGAGTTGGAGGAGGATCGGGTTCAACCCATCCAGCAGGATTTTTCTCGTCGCGCCTATTTTGGCCAATGGAAACGCCCTGATGCCGCAGGATTGATCGACTGGACCCAACCGGCAAAACAAATTGACGCCCTGGTCCGTGCTCTAGATTTTGGTCCCTACTGGAATCCGCTGGGTTTGGCGAAAATGGAGGTGGACAGTCAGGCGCTGATTGTCAAACAGACTAAAGTTCTTCCCGTAAAAGCCACCGTGCCGGCAGGGACGATCACAAAAATCGAACAGGGTGAGATCCATGTCGCGACCGGAACTCAGGAGATCGCGATCGTGGAGTTTTCTGGGCTGGACGGCGCTGTAATGCATCCCGAAAATGTCACGGAAACTTTTGGGCTCAAGGAGGGCGACACCTTGCCCATCCTGAATGCAGGCCAGGCCGAAGCCCTGACCGCAACCAATTCAAAGTTTTGCCGCAAAGAACAATTCTGGGTCAAACGCCTGGCGGACCTGAACTCTATTGAAATTTCCTACGCCAAACGTCAGAATTCCGAAGAGAAAACAAACTCCTACCGGGAACTATCCTTTTCCTCACCCGCTCCAGTGTTGACCTTCAATAATGGGCGGGAAGGTTTGGCAGGAGACCTGCTACTCAAGGCGTTTGCTTTGTTTCTCTCTCGAATCAGCGGCAAAAGTACATTCAAAATTCCCTATCGTAATACCTCCAATCATGAGACGGTCCTGGTCAAAGGCCTTTTTGCGTCGCATGTGCCTTTATTCGTTGACCTGGCGGACGACCCCAAATTCCATGAATTTCAAGGCCGGATGAAAGAGGAATTGAGTCTTTTGGAGGAAAATGGTTCCTATGCGATGGATTTGATCCTCCGGCATCCAGACCTTGGCACTGCGGTTCACTCTTGGCACAGTGCGCCTTCACCGGTGGTGCTCGAACGAGTGAGCCAATTGACCACTCAAAAGCCCGAGGCATGGGTTCCCGCATCGGGAAGCGATTTGACGATTGTGATTCCAGACGATGGACAAGAATGCCTTTGGGTCTACAATCAAAGCGTGTACGACGAAGCCGCAATTCTACGCATGCAGGAACAATTTGAAACTTTGTTGAAAGAAATCGTCCAGATCCCGGACACTCCGGCGAGTGCCTATACCATTTTATCCGAGCGGGAAAAAAAAGATCTCCTCGAAAACTGGAATTCGACCCGGCTGGAAATTCCGCAAGATCGTTGCGTTCATCATTTATTCGAAGAGCAGGTCCAAAAAACCCCGGACGCGGTGGCCCTGGTTTTTCAGGACAGTTCGCTCACCTACAGAGAACTCAATAGCCGCGCCAACCAGATGGCCCATTGCCTCATGGAGCGCAACGTCGGCCCCGATGATTTAGTGGCAGTTCTTCTGGACCGCTCAATCGAAATGCTGGTGGCCATGCTGGGGATCATGAAAGCCGGTGGAGCTTACGTTCCGCTGGATCCGGTCTATCCGAAAGACCGGCTCGAGTTCATGGTGGAAGACGCCCAGGTGTCCACCGTGCTCACCCAGGAAAAATATGCGAATTTTCTCCCGGATACAGGCGCGGAAAAGGTTCAGATCGATTCAGAATGGGCCCAGATAGCTAAATTAAGTTTCCAAAACCCCGATGCAAAGGTCAATTCCAAAAATCTGGCCTATGTGATTTACACCTCGGGGTCTACCGGCAGGCCCAAAGGCGTCATGGTAGAACACCGCAACGTCGTCAATTTTTTCGCGGGTATGGACCAGCGTCTCAAGGGAGATCCACCCGGAGTCTGGCTGGCGGTGACCAGCCTGTCGTTTGATATCTCCGTTCTCGAGTTGTTCTGGACACTGGCGCGAGGCTTTAAAGTCGTCCTGTATGCGGGTGAAGACCGGGCAGTCGAAAATGAGTCTGATAGGAGCGCGGAAAAAAAAATAGCCCATTTGGATAAGAAAATGGATTTCAGTTTGTTTTATTTCGCAGCCGATGCGGCAGAATCTGGAACCGATAAGTATCAACTTCTTTTTGAAGGCGCCAAGTATGGGGACGAGAACGGGTTTCAAGCCGTGTGGACACCGGAGAGGCATTTTCATGCTTTTGGCGGGCTTTATCCCAGCCCGGCCACAATGGGTGCCGCCCTTGCCGTGACCACCAAGAACGTAAAAATCCGGGCCGGAAGTTGTGTCCTGCCTCTTCATTCTCCTATCCGCATTGCCGAAGACTGGTCTTTGGTGGACAATCTCTCCAATGGCCGGGTAGGCGTTGCTTTCGCCTCTGGCTGGCATCCAAATGATTTTGTTTTGATGCCGCAAAACTTTGCCGACCGTCATCAAAAGTTGAGCGAAGGAATCGATCAGGTGCGTGCCCTCTGGCGAGGAGAGTCCCTGAGTTTTCCAGGACCCCTGGGAGAGGACGTCACTTTACGCACCCTTCCCCGTCCGATTCAGCCCGAATTCCCCATCTGGATCACCGCCGCCGGCAATCCGGAGACTTTTCGTCTCGCTGGGAAAAAGGGAACAAATATTCTGACCCACTTGCTGGGACAATCGGTCGAAGAGGTGGCGGAAAAAATTCGGATTTACAGGGAATCATGGCGCGAAGCCGGGCATACAGGGGAAGGATATGTCACCCTCATGTTACACACCTTTGTCGCGGATGATGAAGAGTTTGTGCGTGCCCAGGTAAAGGGTCCTTTGAAAGAATATCTGAGGACCGCCGGGGCGTTGATTCAAAAATACGCCTCTTCTTTTCCCACCACTAGCAAGGAAGGATTATCGGAAGAAGATAAAAAAGAAGTCGATGAACAATTCCAGAAAATGTCCAAGGACGACATGGAAGCAATGCTCGAGCACGCCTATATCCGATATTACGAAACAAGCGGGTTGTTTGGAACACCAGAGTCCTGTGTCGCTTTCATCGATCGACTCAAAGGCATTGGAGTGGATGATGTGGCCTGCCTCATCGATTTTGGAGTTCCCGCTGATACGGTTTTGAAACATTTGCCCCACTTGAATCAGCTTAGAAAGTCGACCTCCAAACCGAAAAGTGGGGGTGGAAAAGCGGATTACTCTATTCCGGCTTTGATTCGGAGACACCAAGTGACTCACCTTCAGTGCACCCCTTCGATGGCGGGTATGCTGACGGCAGACCCTCTGGCTCATGATGCCCTGGGCACTCTCAAGCAGGTGATGGTGGGGGGGGAAGCTTTTCCCACAAAACTCGCCTCCGAACTTCGGTCCTTTGTTTCTGGCGATGTCATCAATATGTACGGGCCGACCGAGACCACCATTTGGTCGTCCACCCATGCTTTGGACGATTCATCAGGGGCGGTCCCCATAGGCAGGCCCATTGCCAATACTCAACTTTATGTTCTGGACAAAAACCTTCAACCGGTTCCCGTTGGAGTGCCGGGTGAACTGTTTATCGCCGGAGACAGCGTGGTGAGGGGGTATCTGTTCCGGTCCGAATTGACCGATGAGCGCTTTGTTCCCGATCCTTTCAGCGGCGCTCCCCGATCCCGGATGTATCGCACAGGCGATCTGGTGCGTTATCGGCCCGATGGTGTTTTGGAGTTTCTCGGTCGCATGGATCATCAGGTGAAAATAAGAGGGTATCGCATTGAGCTGGGAGAAATCGAGGCTACCCTGGTTCAGCAATCCTCAATCCGGCAAGCGATTGTATTGGCCGTGGATTGGGCCGATTTGATGATGACTCCCCAGGGTTCATCCAACGACAATGGAGCAAGCCCTACCGACCAGCGCCTGGTGGCCTACTATATTCCAGAGTCCGGAGCGCGTGTTATGACCACGGAAATGAGAAAACTATTGAGGTCTAGACTTCCGGAATTCATGATACCTCAGCATTTTGTCGAGTTAGAGGCTTTTCCGGAAACTCCCAACGGTAAGGTGGATCGGAATGCGTTGCCTTCTCCCTTCACCGGAAACACTACGAGTGAAAATAATTTCGCTGAACCTCGCACCGAGACAGAAAAGGTTTTGGCGAGAATTTGGCAGGACGTTCTTGGCATCGACCGGGTGGGGATTCACGATAATTTTTTTGAGTTGGGCGGGAATTCTCTCCTGGTTCTCCAGGTCATATTGAAGACTGAAAAAGCCACGGGCACTCGTCTTCCTTTTCGTGTTTTACTTTTAAACACCATCGAACAAATCGCCCCCCAATGTCCGGTGAAATCTTCTTCCCTGGAGGAAAAACCTGTGTCCGGGCAAGCACCAAAACCTCTTAGGCCATTCACCAGCCGCCTGATGAAGAAAATGAAGGAGTATTTTTGAGAAACACGGACAAAAAAACTGTATGAAAATTATTATGCACGAGTTATTTTTTATTTTTGGAACCTTGTTATGAATCCATTTTATTTTGGGAATCCTGAAAAACCTTTGTTTGGGGTCTACCACCCCCCGAAAATTCAGCAAAATTTGAATGGAAATAAAGGGGTATTGCTTTGTTACCCCCAGGCGAGGGAATATGAAATGACCCACTGGGCCATGCGAAGACTTGCCGACATGCTGTCTAAGGCGGGCGTCCATGTTTTGCGTTTCGACTATTCGGGAACCGGAGACTCTGCGGGAAACTACAGTTCGGGAAGTTTGACGCAATGGAAAGCCGATATTCGAATCGCGATGAATGAGCTGAAAGATACGGCGTGGGTTAAAAAGGTCTCCCTGGTAGGGCTTCGGCTGGGAGCAACTCTTGCGGCTTTGGTCGCCGAGGAGACCGAGGTTGAAAACCTGGTTCTGTGGGACCCCGTGGTCAATGGGAAGGATTACATGAAAGAACTTAGAAACATCCAGAAGGACCTGAGTCTTTCCCCTTATTATTTACCCAAGTTCGCCTCGAATGGTTTAAATGGAAACGGTCCAGGTCAGTTACTGGGTTATCCTTCATCGCACGAGTTGGATTCTTCGATTGAAGAGATTGATTTGATCAAAACATTTCAATTCAAAGCGAAAAAATCTTTCCTGGTAATTTCCGGGGAAACTATCGGATATTGCAGGTTGCGCGACCATTTGGCGCAGAAAGATATTCCGTTTGAGTGCCGTCTCGCACCGGATACGGGAAATTGGGACGTTGCGGTGGAGAGTCTTGGCATAGTTTTTGCGGAAAATATTTTAAAAGCAATCACAGAAACAGTTACAGGAATAAAATCATGAAGGAAAGTGTTCAAACCTTTGGTCCTCAGAAAGGTACGGTGGGTATCCTTTCCGAACCCCATCCGGAGACGCAGGGACCAAATCAGCCAGCAATAATTTTATTGAATGCCGGTCTTGTTCACCGTACCGGACCTTTTCGAATGTATGTAGACCTGGCAAGAAGTCTGACCACAAAAGGGTTCACCGTCTTCCGGATCGATTTGTCCGGGCTGGGTGACAGTTTGGTCCGCAAAGACAATCGGTCCGATGAAGAGCGGGCCATCGTCGATGTCCAGGAGGCCATGGACCTTTTGACCGAGAAAAAAAATATTCGGGAATTTGTTTTGTTAGGACTCTGCGAAGGAGCGGACAGGGCACATCCTTTAGGGGTCATGGATTCAAGAGTCAAAGGAATCGTGTACCTGGACGGGTATGGTTACAAAACTCCCGGTTTTTACATCTACTATCCCTGGGATGTTGTTCTGCATTTTACCCAGCGTCTGATGTTGTTGGAAAAATGGAAAAATTTAGTTAGAAGATGTTTTCCGTGGTTTTTCCAGAATAAAATTCAAGAAAATACGGAAAATCCATCAGCGCCCTATGTGCGGGAAACTCCAGAAAAAAAACAATTCGAGTCGGATTTAAAATCAATGCTCGACAGAGACGCCAGACTCTTGTTTGTTTATACGGATGGCAATGGATATTACAATCATAAAGGGCAGTTCCGGGAAGCGTTTAAATCATTGTGCTCCACCAACAAATTGCAAGTTAGGTTTTTTAAGAAAACCGACCACCTCTTTACTAATTTGATCCATAGAGATGAGTTGTTCCTTTCCATTGGTGATTGGATGCAGGATCATTTTCAGACAACGGGAAATAAAACTGAAGGATCGGGGGAAAAGTTGGTTGAGGTAAATGGTTCCTGACGGAACGTTTTCTTTACACGACTGTTTTTTTGAAATCAGCCAAGTCTTCACTCCGGTAATAAGATTTCACCGGAAGTGATGTTCACTCCGGTGAAGACGTAACCCCTGTTCGAGGCAAAACGACCGTTGAGGACTCGTACCCCCGGCAGAGTTGAGGGAGGGGGGACCCGTAGGGAAACAGTGAAGCTATTGTTTCCAGGGTTGACTCTAACCTCGACATCCTGAAAATCCAGAAAGGTTTGGGACAGAGGAAAATAGCATTTAAAAGCGCTCTCCTTAGCGCTAAAAATCAGCTTAGACCATAATTGGCTGTGCGAGCCGGTGCCGGATAGAATCCATTCTTTTTCATTAGGTGTACAGACAAGGCCCAAAACGTCGGCGGTCAATGGTTCTAAGGGTTCAACATCAAGCCCGATACTAATGATGGGTCCGCGTCTGGCCATAACCACGCCGCAAAAACCTTTACAGTGGGAAATGCTGCCAATGATCCCCGGAGGCCATAGGGGTTCGCGGTTTTCTCCCACAAGAACTGGAAAGTTTTTCATTCCAAATCGGTTCAACGCTTTCCGGGCGCAAAGCCTTCCAGCAGTGAACTCCTGTTTGCGGGCCGGGGACGCTTTTTTTATAAAAGCCTCCTCTTCGGGGTACGGGGAGCCGTGCCACATTTCAGAGCTAGCAACTTGAACCATCACAGGGTGAGAAAATAATTGGTCAATCATTCTTCACTATTTGCTTCGGCATTTACCAGGACGGGAGGGTTGCCAAATGATTTGGGGATCAATGGGAATTCGTAATAGACCAACCTCGTTACTATAATCCATAACTTTTTATATTCTGAGTCGTTTCCAAATCCATAAAAAACTCACTCTTGTTAATATTTGATGCGGGCGGGGTTGGTCCAGACAGCTTAGGTCCATGCAAGAAGCCTGTCAACAATAAGATGACGACACCAGATTCAATCCGGGACATTGCCGTTAAATGGCTGTTTGCATGATCCCAAAGGTTTTTCAAAGGGTTGAAAATATCAAATAATGAGCCTCAGTTAAACACTATTTCTAATGTATAGTGCCTCAAAGAAGCGATCCAAAGCGCTCCCTCCGATACCCCGCTTATCGTCAATTTTGACCCTACCCTTTTCCTGCCGAATTCGACTGAAGAGTATTTGAATTTGATAAAGCCAAGGTGGCTTGTAGGGTTAATATTGACTACATTGGATTTTCTAAAGCCCTGAAGGAGTATATTATGACTTTGTCTTCTTTCATTCGAATCCTGACCGTTATCAGTATTTTTGTGGGAGGATTGGCCATCGCTTCAGCAAATACGAGTCCACCCTCCGATATAAAATTAAATGACTTCATCTGGACTCATCATTCATCGGGAGTTCGTTCCTACAACTTTTTGGACGTGTACCAATGCGCGTTGTACCTCCCCAAAAAGCATAAACCGGTCGCTTCTATCAGAGATCTCGAACATCCGGTGGCCATACGCATTGAAATTTTGACCTCGATGCTTCCCGATAAAATGCCGCCTGTCTGGCGGGAGACGATCGACTCTGAGGTCACCGGCAAAGCCTTTCGGCGATTCAAAAGAGGGTTTGCCAGCCTGGATGAAGGCGACGTTTTATTGTTTGTGTACCTGCCTGGGAAAGCGACGAGTTTATTTCTGAACGACAAACATCAGTTCAAAGACCCCGGTCCGGGGTTGATGGAGGCATTGCTAGAGCAATGGATCGGGTCTCATCCGATTTCGGAAGATCTAAAACAAGCTCTGCTTAAGAACTGAGGTTTTCCGTTTCGGCCTGAGCGGCGCAAAGACAAGCGCCGAAAATGAAGATGCACCCGGAAAGATAAATCCAAAGCAGTAAAGCCATGATCCCGCCGAACGCTCCATAAACTGCATTCAATTTTGCAAAACGCGCCAGATAAACCACAAACAGGCTTTCACTCATCCTGAGAAGAACCGTGGCGCAAAAGGCGGAGGCCCACACTTCGGAAAACTTCGTCGGTCGCCTGGGAGCCAGCTTGTAGAACAAACTCAAACTGAGAAACACGACAAGCAACGGAATTAAAAAGTTGCCTACGTTGTACAGGGACCGGAATTCTTGCGCCGGCAAAAGCCAGGTCTGAATCATTCGGGCCAGTATGGGGATCGCAATGCCCACAAAGACCGCCCCCATCATGATCCCAAGCAGTAACAGGCCTTTCAACGGCAACCGCCACCAATTGTGACCCTCGGTGCCCCAGGCCCGGTTCGTACTGAAAATGAGCGTTGTGAAAAATTGAATGGCGGCCCAGACAAGCATCACACTTGCCACCACACCCGCCTCTCCCCGTGCATTGACAACGCCGCCAATAGTATCGAATATAAACTGCTGCATTTCGCCGCTAATCGGAATGTAGCTTTCGACATAGGCGATTATCTCTTGTTCGGCCTGGCTCTTATCGAGAAAAACTGAAGCCACCGCGACTAAAATAACGACTAAAGGAAACAAAGCAAAGAACGCGTAAAATGCAAACGCGCCAGCCCGTTGCGCCCCATCTATTTCAATAAATTTTTTGACGGCGAGATAAGTGCTCGACCAGATCCGGGGGAAAAACTTTTCAATCTTGTCGGGCATAGGGGCCGTTGAATGGGGTTAGATGGGAAATAGGCACGGAGACATGACCTCATAAGTGATAGAAAAATTTTGCCTGCAAAGACCTTCAGTTTCCAGCCATTTTGTTGACCTTCTCCTCAGTCTCATCCATCGTCTCATCGATCTTCTCAATTGTTTTTTCCACACCTTCATTTATCTTTTTTCCGGATTCTTTTACTTTCTCCACCGTTTCACTGATTTTCTCATCCGCTTTCTTTATCGTCTCATCGATCATTTTACCGGCCTTTGCGCCAGGACCCGCATCCTGAGTCTTGTCCATTTTTTCTCCGGCTTTTTCCTCTGCGCTTTTTCCCTTGCACCCGCTAACACCGTTCACCAAAAACAATATCGCCAATAGAACCATAACTGATTTTAAATATTTCATGGCTTCTCCAAAAATGAAATTTTATAAGTCTGACGCCCTATAAAATTATACACTCTATTTGGAATTTCTCGCCCGGATGATTTTCTAATCGAGCGGAATGCTTTGAATAACCCCGCCCCGGCAACACAACGGTCTGAGGGAAGTTAAAGATAAGATGAGGGGATTGAACTCTTCAGGTAGGCGGGGCTTTTCTAAACTGGAACTCCATCAGGCCAAACGATTTTTCTAATGCCCATGTTTTTCCATCCACTCTCTGGCCAGTTTCTGGGCCTGGGCGATCTGGTCTGACGTCAATTGTGCCTCGGTATTGTCTCTCTTGCGAATAGCGCTTTTATGCCCTTTCACTCCCGCAAGATTGAACCACATATGGGCCTGAACGTAATCAGGCGTGATTCCCAGGCCTTTGGCATACATTTCACCCAGATTATACTGGGCATTGGTATGGCCCTGTTCTGCAGACAGCCTGTACCAATTGGCCGCTTTCGTGTAGTCCTGAGTCACCCCCTCCCCTATGTCATACATCAGCCCAAGGTTGTATTGGGCCGGGGGATGCCCCTGATCGGCTGACATCTTGTACCATTTTGCCGCCGTTTTGAAGTCCTGCGCAACGCCGTCTCCTTTACCATACATCAGCCCAAGGTTGTATTGGGCAATGGCCTCTCCTTGAGCCGCGGACAATTCAAGCCATTTCACAGCCATCTTGTAATCTTGTCGAACGCCCTGCCCGGTGGCATACATCACTCCAAGAATTGTTTGCGCCGGAGCATACCCCTTGTCTCCTGCCAGACGATACCACTTGAACGCTTGCCGGTAATCCCGCGCGATTCCCTTGCCTTCGGCGTACATGGCCCCCAGGTTGTATTGGGCAAGGACATACCCCTGTTCCGCCGACGGGATATACCAACCGGCGGCCTTTTTGTAGTCCCTGGGAACACCCGCCCCTTTGTCATGCATCAGGCCAAGGTTGTATTGGGCAATGGCTTCCCCTTGATCCGCAGACAGCTTGAGCCACTTCATGGCCTCATTATAATCCTGAATACCGCCCTGTCCGGTGGCATACATCACCCCAAGAGTCAATTGCGCCGGAGCATATCCCTGTTCTCCCGCCAGGCGATACCATTTAAACGTTTCTTTATTTTCCTGTAAAACTCCCTTACCTTCAGCGTACATCGCGCCCAGGTTGAATTGAGCCGGAGCATGCCCCTGCTCCGCCGACAGGCGATACCATTCGACGCTTTTCTCATAGTCCTGAAGCGCCCCGTCGCCTTTTTCATAGATGACCCCAAGATTGTATTGAGCAATGGCATCTCCTTTTTCTGCCATGGATTGCCATTTCTCAAGGTCCGCTTTGGAACTTTTATTTCCGGCACTCAATCCATTTTGAGGGTCATGAACGCAACTCGAAAAAAACAGGCACAACAAAAGTAGAATTAATTTCACGTGTCTCATTTTAAACATCACTCACACCCGTCATGGATTTGTACAACTCGCAGTAAACGCCAGAACCCTGGTTTCTTTTCGAGATCCGGCATAATTTCAGAACCGGGAAATAACGATTTTTATGGTGATTAATTATAGTGTCGCTCCGGGAACAGATCAAACCGGCATGCCGATACGGGCAACCTTGCAGGAAGCGACGAAAGGCCAACGCCTCGGATGCTTTCACAGGATTTTCTTCCGGGAGACGCTGAAAGGTTTACGGGGCAGGTATTGGGCAATAAATCTATTCACAGGACTGTGACAGGAGCTTGACCCTAAATTGGCGTAGCTCTCCTATACTTGATTTGCAAGGTTTCAATATTATTGCAAATCAGAGGCTCATCACAAAATGAGGCTTTTAATGAAAGAACGTAAAAGGTCGATGAAAGCACTTATAGCGAGTTTGGGCGCTTGCGCCTTATTTCTGGCCGGATCAGGGTCTCCGGGAAATGCCAGCGCATCCTTCACAAACGCTGTTGGTATAAAAACAGCTCCCCAGGGTTCCCAATGGAAGCAGGAAGCAGAGGCTGATCTGCGAGAGAACGTGGCAAATCTTATGCTGGCCAATCAAAGAACCTCCAACTTCAGAGACATCAACACAAGGAAAAAAAGATCAAATCATCGATCCAGCTTTCAAACCAATCGCCAAAACAATCCACGGTTTTTCCAGAGAAACAGACGACCCAGCTTTTCCACACCCAACCTTCGCTCTTATTCAAACAGGGAAAGATTATCCAACCAACGCTCCGCCGTTAGGACAAACTCTCTCAACAAGAGGGTCAATAGTTATAAGCGGCCCAGGTCCCGAAATTTTGAGTTCATCACCCCCGGTAAATAACTTCCGGAAGAGTCCGTTCATGGCAATTGAAAACACTCAGCCTCCCAAAAGTTCAAAGTCTGTTTTTAAATCAGCGCCGCCTGTAACCGTCACTTCCTTGCTGACCTCGCCCAGATAAGGATGCCAGGCCGTCACCCAGTATTTTCCGGCGGGAATCTGATCGATTTTGAAAACACCCCCGGTTCCGCTGATGGCATAATACGGATTCCATACCACCCTGGCGTCGGCTTCCATGAAGTTATGTTGATCGCATTGCAGAAAAAAATGCTGATCTTTTTTCACCTTGAACCGCTTGAAAGTACTGGTGACATCCGCGACATCCCCCTTGGACGGCAGAGGTTTGTTGAACAGCGTCTTGCGGTTGGCGCCTGCGACGGAATATCCGTGCGGATTGTGAAGAACGTCCGGGTCTTGATTGGTGATCGTCAACAACCCCGTTTTCACGCCCTTAGGAGTTTTACGAACCACAGAAACCTTGGGGAAAACATCGCAGGTTTTAAAGTCAAAATTATCGACCTCAGTCGGCCAGGCCTTTCCTTTTTCAATATTTTGAATGAACACCACGGTGTCCTTGAGCTTACCGTCCGTGACCATGACTTTTACGCGCGGTCGGATATTGCCTTCCTGGGTATCGGGATGCGTCGCGCAAAACTCAACATTTTTTCCTTTATTTAAATTTTCCATAATGGGAGCCGGAACTTTCCCGCTAAAATGAACCACTCCGCTGATCGAGCCCCCGTCACTCACGGCGCCTTCGTCATAATCGCCTTTTCCAGCAACACCTGCGGGAAGTTTTCCGACCCCTATCTTGGCACTCTCTGGCGCAGAAACGGTTATGCCAGCTTTTGGTTTTTCAGTGGATGCGGGCGGTGGTGATACCGGTTCGGATTTTTTGGTTGCAGGGGCCACGACGGCAACGCTGGTTTTTGGGGTTTGGGAAGCAGGGGCCGCCTCTGCTGAAGAAGAACCACCCATAAATGTGGTGTGGATGTATTTCACCACATCCCAGATTTCACTGTCCTTCAGAGTTTTCTTATGCGCCGCCATTCCGGTCCCGGCAGACCCGTTTTTGATGACCCAGAACATTTGACCGACCGAGATATCCTGCATCGTCTCATTGCAGGTAAAGTTTCTGGGATTGGGTTTGAGCGCGGCTCCCAACTTTCCCTTCCCATTGCCTTGATCGCCGTGACATTGTTTGCAGGCCAGAGGCTTAGCGGATTTGCTATATAATTTCTTCCCGTTTTCCAGGTTCGCCCGCCCGGTCTTGTCCATTTTGGCAATGTTGGCAGGGGCTGACTTGGTTTTTCTTGGTTGCGGACAGGGACCGGAGGGTTTTACGTTACTGCTCGCAATTTCTTTTTTGGGTTCCGGTGCCGACGGAGTCACTACCACAGGGGCAACAGGCTCCGGAGGTTTTGCCGTCTGTTTGGTTATTTCCATTGCCTTTGGTTCTTCCTTCTCCTTCATATCGGGAGCCATTGGGGCCTCAGGATTTTCCATCACTGCGGGTTCTTCTGCAATTTTTATATCCGCTGGAGGTATTTCTCTAGTGGATAGCAAACGTTTTTTCGTGGCGTCGTCCAGGCGTCCGCTCACGGGCAACCCTTCCTTTTTTTGAAACTCCATCACCCCGTTTTTCGTTTGCGGCCCCCAAAACCCATCCACGGGGCCGGGGTCATACCCCTTTTCAACCAATGCCAGTTGAGCCTTTTTGACAAGATCATCCGCATACGAAGTGGAGACTCCAATATGAAGTAAAAACAGCGCCATCAATGATGAAACCATAAAAAAATACACCGTATTCGGAAATCTTGAATCTGTCATGTGTCCCCCTCAGTTTTTGGAATGAATGACTTTAATTCATCGAGACTAACAATGATTCCATCGTTCTGCAAGGCTGGGGTTTGAGTAAAAAATTTCTGAAAATACAATAATGAAAAGAGCTGTTAACGAGTCACCGGTTCCATAGTTCGAAAAACAAACGTTTTTCATAATGAATGCTGGTCAGGAAGGATTTATTGGAAGAGGATGGACTGCCCGGCTTGCTGCAACTGTGGTGCAGAGTGATCTTGGTTGCGCCTGCCACCCATACATGACTCATGAAAAAAGCATTGGGGTAATCCAGGTTTTTTGTTTCTTTCTCATCACCATATTTTACTCGTAGATCGTTTAAAATGATTTCGTATTCATCCCTGGCGCATATCTTATGCGGTTGCATTTTGACGAGAATAGAAGTCAGGCCAATATGAGAGAAGAATTGCAAGTCCACCCCGAAGCGATTTTTCCCTGGCAGAACCTCAACATCCTCCAATCCAAAGCGCTCCTCACCCTGACTGTCTGATATTATTTTTGCGCCCAATACTTCTGCCTGCGGTTTCGTCATATCCCATTGGAAGCCCCGCCAACCTTTAGGGTCCGACAAAACATGGGCAGGCGCGGAAGGTTGTTTTTCGGCAGTCCCGCTGTCCAATTGGGCGACCAGTCCCATTGCCGCAAAACCCAGTAACAGTGGATGAAAATACAGCATTTTATTTTAAATTTTAGACAGGTTTTTGTATGGCAGGTGGGGGTGAAATCTTCCGTGTTCTATTTTTTTCAGACAATCCGCTAGAGTTTATTCACGGTTTTTTCACCGGCTTTCATCACGATTTGATCTAACATGACCCAGGGAATTTCATAATCCTTTGTCACCACTTTGAAAAGCAAAACATTGACGTTTCCAGAGGAACTTTCTTCCTTCCTGAAATACATATCAACGGGACCGTTGTCGGCCAGATTGGTGTTGAATTTTTTCAAGGTTAAAAACCAGACTCCATTCTCCTCTTCATGCCATTGTCCATCGCCGTTGACCGACGCTACGAATTGTCCAAAGGTTAAAAATTTCTTTTCAGGGAAAGAAACGTAATACCCCGCGAACCCCGTTTCGGAAGCCAGGCTTTTATAAACAATATTACGATCATTCCAATCGCCAGGAGGTTTCGATTCAAACCAGCAACCTGAGATAAGCACCAGAAGGAAAACCCCAAAACACCGCAATAATGAGTTCCACGAAAAATGCAACTCCTTAAAGGTCTTGTCCATACGTTCTCCAGGTTTGGGGTTCCAGAAATGGAATCTCCCATTAAAGCATTGTTTTAGCGTATTTCAGGAGAGCGTAATTGTCAATTGATGGATTTATTTTAAACGATGCGGCGAGGAAAAGGCTTGTTTTTCTGCCCCATGCAAATTGCTTATTTTTAAAAATTTTAATCGTCTTTGGGAATATTATTTCGTAGTGACTTCAAACATTTCTTTTGAAAGCCAGTTGATTTTAATATAATCCGGCAACCGGGTCTGTCTGTCGATCATTGCGAAAGCCAGTTGCCCGCATGTCAAACCCGACACCCCACTGAGATCCGCTCCCCAAAGATTGGTCCCTGTCAGGTCCGCCTCCAAAAGGTCGGCATTTTGCAAATTTGCCAGGGTCAGTTTTGCCAACCTCAAATTGGCTCCCGTCAGGAATGAATGTCTCAAATCGGCTCGGACCAGATTGGCGCTGATCATTTCCGCTCCATTGAGCTGGGCTTCCCTGAGGTCGGCTTCAATCAAATTGGCTCCCGTCATTTTGGCATTGATGAGCCTGGCTTTCCTGAGATTGGCCTTTCTCAAGTCGCTACACACCAAGCTGGAACCACTTAAATCGGCTTCCATCAAATTACTTCCACCCAGTTTCTCACCAATCAAATTGGCTCCCTGCAAATCCTTGTGGCTAAGATTTTTCAACGTAACAGACTGACAAACTATTTGAGAATTCGGAAAACCTGAGCTTTTCAAGACATTTTTTGGGGTCATCGTCGTCAAGCCTTTCTTTATAAGGAGGTCTACTTATCTAAAATAGGACACCCGGCAACGGAATATGACTGTGCCAGACTTTGATTGTCTGCCCAGTATAGGATTGCCGAATTACGACTGGATGAAGATAACGTCACAGTTCAGTAACACCCGAAACTTCTCCTCTGCCCGCTTTTACTCCCCCGACCGACCGCCATAGCCCCCTCCGGCTTGCTATCCATGATCCATTCTCTCGAACTTCGCCCCCTTTTCGATCGTGACCAAACCGTGACAAAGCCTTGACTTCTCGTTGATAAAGCTCCGGCATCATGCTCCCATCCCCAAATTTCGGTTACCGGGGGATCGAACGATTTCATACATCCAATAAAATACTCAACAGGTTTCTCTATGTTCAAGTCTGCGCAGGTAAGAATTCTTTTTCAGGTTTTCATCCTAATTGTATTCTCCGGATTTTCTATGGGCGAGTCTTCGCGATTTATAGAGGGGCTTTCTCCCTATAGTTTCGCCGTGGGTCAGTTTGAAGAAACTGCGTTTGTCAGATTAGAGGACAGGGCAAAACAAAAACGCCTCCAGGCAAGGGAAGCGGAGCTAGAACTTCAGCAAAAATATGAAGAAAAAGTGAAGGATAAAATTCGGGCAGCGATTTTCGACTATCAATTAAGAATGTCTCCTGAGCGTATCCAGCAAATCCAGAAAAGTATTTTAGCAGAAAGCAAAATTTATGATTTTGATCCCCTGTTCCTGACCGCTTTGATCATCACTGAAAGTTCGTTCAACAGCAAAGCCAGGTCAAATAAAGGGGCCATCGGTCTCATGCAGATCATCCCTAGAACCGGAGCGGCTCTGGCATTGGAAAAGAATATGCATTGGAAGGGACACCCGACTTTATACAATCCGCAAGAAAATATCGCTCTCGGCACGTATTACCTGAACAAACTGCACACCCGGTTTGGGGATTTAAATCTGGCTCTGGAAGCTTATAATCATGGGCCTACAAAACTGGATAAATATTTAAAGCGTGGATACCAACCGCGGAAATATTCAAAAAAAGTATTTCAAATTTATGAAATGATCGATTTCGAACCCACCTGATCCGTCTTCATCCGAGATGCCAAACGATCTACCCGTCAGCGGTCTCGTCCAGCACAGCCGCGCTCACAGCTTCGGCAAATTCTTTGGCGGAAACCCCACCACTGGCGGTGACAATTCTATCGCTCGAAGTCACAGGCTCATCGGAATAGTAACCGGAACCCGCTTCTAGCTCGTTTAAGAATCTTTCATCACCGGGGCCCGAGGCGGCCCTTTGATTTAAAAAAGAAGCTCTGGCCAGCACGGCAACAGATTGTCCTATTGCGGCCACCACCTTTCCAGCCCGGCAATGATCGGTGAGAATCTGCGGTAGAATCGGATCATCCCACATCGATTTTGCGGCCCCCTTTCCGCCAACGAGCAGGACGGCATCGTATTTACCAGACACCCCTTGCTTGTTCCAATCGATGATCGTCCCCTGAGGCTGGAAACGCGTTTTGTTCATCCCGACGGCTTCCTGACCGTTGCGTGAAAGAACAACGACCCTGGCCCCTGTCGATTCAAGGACCTTCCGGGTCTCAAACAATTCCTCTTCATCGAATTGATTTTGCGGTATGACCATTAAAACAACTTTCCCCGTCAAACTTCCCATAACCATTCTCCGTCAAATAGCGAGCGAGCATTATATTCTTATCCAGCGGCAACCCGAAAACCATAGTATCTGATTATTAGACTTGACAGAGTTCTAAAACCTATGATATCAGTTCTATTTTTTACATCATTTTGAGGGATAGAATCATGGCGAGTGGAAAAGTTAAATGGTTCAGCGATCAAAAAGGATACGGGTTCATCGAATCTGAAGATGGACAGGATGTGTTTGTGCATTTTTCCGCCATTCAGGGAGAGGGATTCAAAACTCTGGCCGAAGGACAAGCCGTTGACTTTGAAGTCACCGCAGGTCCAAAGGGTCCGCAGGCTGAAAACGTAGTGGCAAAATAGTTCAAGCCATCGTTGATTCAAAGTGGGTGGATGATCCACCGTATCAGGGCCAAATGATTTTTCCGCGTTTACGAATCGCCCGAAAAATTCGGGTTAAAATCGATTCGGTTTCCCTTTGGAAGACCACACCCTAAAATCCTCTCTTACCTCCGTCCTCTCCAGGAGTCTGGCTTCATGCCCATCTGCATAACCGCACGCTACCAGATACGTCCCGAATACAGCAAAGAGTGCAAAAAAGTCATCAACGATCTGGTCGATTATGTAAAAGAAAACGAACCCGGCATCTTATTTTATCTGGCCCGACAGGACATGCTGGACCCCATGAGTTTTCATCACACCATCATATTTGAAAATGAAGCCGCATTGACCATCCATCAGAGTTCCCCCGCCTCAAAACGTTTCGTTGATTACTTGTATCCCAAAACCGTAGAGCCTCTGGATTTCGGCGAACACAACATCGTCGCTTTCAAATCAAGTGACAATCATAACCTGTAGCGGTGCAACCGTTTGAGCCAGGCTATCCGTTGAGATCTTTAAGCATTTGGGCCATCTGACCCAATTGATTTTCAAATTTGGAAACATCAGGGGGCCTGGGTTTCTCATCATCCTGTGAGCCATCATAATCCTCCGCAAATTCGGAGTCATCGTCCTGGGAAAAAGGGGATGGGGTGTCTGGAAGAACTTCGGGAGAAGTTTCATCTTTAAAATACCGGGCGAGTTGAAAATGCTGGTCCAAGCGGGTCCATTTGACCCCATCGCCGGATATGGCATCCGTCCGTAACAATTTTTTACCTTCAATATAGGGCACCAGCATTTTGGTGGGAATGCCCTGGACGACTTTCTCCCCCCGCCGGATCATCACCGTGTACAGGGGTTGATAAATGTTTTCGCCTGCGCTCATTTTGGTTGTAGGGAAGATCCCGTTTTGTTTTTGCTCATGCTGAATAACATAAATACAGAAACGCCAAAAAAGAAGATACCGATGAATTGAGAGGTTGAAAACAAACTTTCGACTGCGTATCCACGGTCGTCCCCACGCAAATATTCGATGAGGAACCTGCCGATCGAATATAGAACGCCGTAAACCCAGATGATTTGTCCGTCGAACGATTTACGTTTTCTAAGCCAGATCAGGATGGAAAAAATGACCAACGCGTTGAGCGAAAGGTAAATCTGTGTGGGATGCAGGGGAATCCCCCGTGGCGCCAGAGAATTGGGATCTGAGAACACGATCGCCCAGGGAACGTCGGTTTTCACCCCGTAACAGCACCCGGCGAAGAAACAACCCCATCTTCCAATGGCCTGACCGATCGCGATGGAGGGCGCCAGAATGTCCGCGACCTTCCACACGGGCATCTCCTTTTTTTTCATGTACAGCACCGCTACCAGCATGGCAGAAATCAAACCGCCGTAATAAACCAGACCGCCCTTCCAGAATTTAAAAACTTCCAGAGGATTGGCCAGGAAATATTTATACTCCACCACGACATACATCAACCGGGCTCCTAATAAGGAAGAAACCAGGAGATAAAAACAGAGATCGATTATTTTCTGCGGGTCCTCACCTTCTTTTCCCCCCTGATGGGAGGCCAGAAGAATCGCCGTGAAAAAACCGCCCGCCACCAAAAGGCCGTAGGTAAAAATTTTAATGAAACCGAACTCGACAAGGATGGGATGCATGTTAACCGGGAAAGCTAAAGTTTAATTTATCTTCTGGAGTCTATCCTTTTCCAAAAATGGTAGGGTCTTTTTCCGCTGGAGGACCCTCAAAAAGATCGAGAATCATGAACCCCACACCTATGGTAATACATGCGTCCGCAAAATTAAAGGCGGGCCAATGATAGTTTTTGTAAAAGATATCCACAAAATCGATCACTTCGGCGTAAACGACCCGATCAATGAGGTTGCCGATCGCGCCGCTGAAAATCATGATGAGACCCGATCGGACCATCTTTTTTTCCATTGGAGTTTGATAATAAATGAAAAGAATCGCAAATATGGCCACAGATGAGATCAGTATAAAGGCAAGGACCTTGTACTCAGAGTCCTGATCTGCAAACAACCCGAAAGCGACCCCCGGATTGCGAACATGGGTCAGGTGTAAAAAATTATCGATCACCTTCATCGAGTAATAAAGTGGAATATGCGTATTCACCAGAAACTTGGTGTATTGATCCACCAGAATCAGGGCATTGGAAACCAGAAATAGCGTCATGTATTTGTTATTCATGGAAACCTATGTCGTCGTTGATTGCAGGTTGGTAACACAACGGGAGCAAATGCCGGCATGCTCCGTTGTTTTAGCGGAATCCAAAAAGTAATTCCAGCAGCGCTCGCATTTTTGCCCGCCCATACGTTTGGGAAGCACTTCAAGGCCGTCCAGCACTTCACTTTTATACACCCCTGTTTCGTTCTCCAGGCTGTCCACAAGTTCCACCCCGGAAACGATGAAAATAAATTGCAGTTCATCTTCAAAATCGTCTTTCAATGCCGTACGAATATTATCCGGCAAGACGAGTTGCACCACAGCGTCCAGAGAGTGACCGATCACTTTGTCCTGCCGGCAAATTTCCAGGGCCTTGCTCACCTCCCCTTTCAACGCCACGAGCATTTCCCACTTACCCACCAAATCATCTTCCAGGCCGTATTCCGAAACATCGGAGAACAGGGTCTGATGAACACTCTCCTCCCCGGAGGTTCCCGGCACATGCGACCAGACCTCCTCGGCGGTAAAACTAAGAACCGGAGCCATCAATCGGGTTAAATCGCGCAACAAAATATACAACGCCGTTTGCCCTGACCGACGTTCCCTGGATGTTTTGGGAAAGGTGTAAAGCCTATCTTTCAGGATATCCAGATAGAAATTACTGAGTTCCACCACGCAAAACTTATAAAAAGACTGGTAAAACACATGAAACTCATAATTTTCATACGCCTTCATAATTTTATCCACCAGCAACTTGTGCCGGTGAAGAATGTAGCGGTCGATCTCTAGCAAATCTTCAATGGGAACCTGATCCTTCAGGGGATCAAAGTCGTTTAGATTGCCAAGAAAATAGCGAAAGGTATTACGAATTTTCCGGTAAGCTTCCGTCAGCCGCTTGAGAATTTCCTGAGACAGGCGAATGTCTTCCCGGTAATTTTCAGACGCCACCCAAAGCCGCAAGACTTCCGCGCCAAACTGGTCGATGATCTTTTGCGGAGGAATGACATTGCCCGCCGACTTGGACATTTTCTTCCCCTTACCATCGACCACATAACCGTGCGTCAACACGGCTTTATAAGGTTCCCTGTCGCGAGTGCCGATGGACTCCAGCAGAGAACTGTGGAACCACCCCCGGTGCTGATCGGTGCCTTCCAGATAAAGGTCCGCCGGCCACTGCAATTTCGGGTCGTTTTCCAAAACCGCCGCGTGACTGACGCCGGAATCGAACCACACATCGAGGATGTCGTTTTCCTTGGCAAACTTTTCACTGCCGCAGGCGCAACGCACACCGGCAGGCAAAAGCTCTTCGGCTGTTTTTTCGAACCAGAAGTCGGCTCCGTTTTTCTCGACCAGATCGACAATGTGGCTGAACACTTCTTCGGATCGCAAAATTTCCTTGCATTCGGCGCAGGAAAAAATGGTGATCGGCACACCCCAGGCTCTCTGCCGGGACACGCACCAGTCGGGCCGGTTCTCCACCATATTATAAATGCGGTCCTTCCCCCACGAGGGAATCCACTCCACCCGATTGATCGCTTGCAACGCTTTGTCCCTGAGACCGTTATTGTCCATCGGAATGAACCATTGATACGTCGCGCGAAAAATGATGGGCTGGTGGCATCGCCAGCAATGCGGATAGGAATGCTTAAGGGTTGCGTCCGCCAGCAAAACTCCGTTTTCCCGCAGTTTCTCAATGATGAGCGGATTCGCCTTGAAGACAAACTGGCCCGCAAAATGTTCCACTTCAGGAACAAATACCCCCGCGTTATCCACGGGATTGTAAGTTTCCAGCCCGTATTTATTGCCGACCACATAGTCGTCCTGTCCATGACCGGGAGCGGTGTGGACACAGCCGGTCCCCTGCTCAAGCGTCACATGGTCGCCGATGATGACTTTTGAATCCCGGTCAATGAACGGATGCCGGCACACGGCATGCTCCAGTTCTTTCCCCGCACATTTTTCCAGGACCTTATAATCGGTAATATTCCACTCCTCAACCAGCATGGGCAGACGGTCTTCCGCGACAATATAAATCTCCCCCTTCATTTCCACCGCCACATACTGAAAATCCGGATGCAGGCAAACCGCAAGGTTGGCTGGAAGCGTCCACGGAGTCGTCGTCCAGATGACGAAAAAGGTTTTATTCTTGTCCAGCGAATCAAATGGAGAAGGCAGGTCCGACTTCACAGGAAATTTCACATAAATGGAGGGCGAAGACCGATCGGCGTGCTCCACTTCCGCCTCAGCAAGCGCTGTTTGACAGGAAGTACACCAGTGGACAGGTTTTAAGCCCCGGTAGACCTGTCCGCTGGTCACAAATTTCCCGAATTCACGCACAATGGTGGCTTCATAAGAAAAATCCATCGTCAGGTAAGGCTTCATCCAATCCGCAAACACCCCCAAACGAATGAACTCATCTCTCTGAACGCTGACAAACCCATCGGCGTAGTCCCGGCACAGTTTTCTAACTTCGGTTTTTCCGGGAGTCAGCTTTTTTTCCTTCAGTTTTTTGGTCACCTGATGTTCGATGGGCAACCCATGACAATCCCAGCCCGGAATGAACGTCGCGTCAAAACCTTTCATGGTCATGATTTTGACAATAAAGTCTTTCAGTAGCTTATTGAGAGC
>JAJDAY010000007.1 GCA_029261655.1 Nitrospinaceae bacterium
ATCCTCGGAACGTCTTTCATGCCTTACCTGCAGAATGTCGCGGGTTTGACCGGCGTGAACTATCGTTTAGAACCCTGGAGCTATCGTGAAGACGAAGGTTGTGAACTTGGTAATATGTTCACTCCTTGTGTGGCCGCAGACAGCGACCCCGCAACCCCTGTGCTGAAAGCGCATGCGGGTGACCGGGTCATGATCAATGTCTTCGGAGCGCACAACGAGCAGAACCAGATGTTCAACCTCGACGGTCATCAGTGGCGGCGCCACTTGAATCAGGTAGGTTCTGATATGATCGACGTTGAGGAGTTCGGTGGCGGTGAGTACATCCAGGCGTTTTTCACGGCTGGCGGTACTTATCAGAACCCCGGAACCTACCTCTGGTTGAACGCCCGAACCCCTTACCAGCAGGCGGGGCAATGGGGTTATTTCAAGGTTCTGCCAGCAGGTGAGAGGTCGATTCTGCCTTTGGGATCAGCAAGCCCCAAGGGAGTGAAATCAGCTTCCAACCCTGAGGAGAACGATCGGTTATCAATGAATCGATAACCCGATAAGTTTCAATCTAAAGGGAGTCCGATTTTTCGGGCTCCCTTTTTTTTGGAGTGAAAGCCCGCAAAAATCATTTTTGATGAATGTAATGCTGAATTGAGCTATTATTTCCAAAATTTTGCCATGTATATTCTGATCGTTTTAATGATGGCCTTGAATAATTATTGAACGAATCCTATGATTTTGCGTATTTTTACATTGGGTACCGTGCTACTTCTTATTCTCGGCTCTAATCCCGCAGTGTGGGCCGGTGGCGGGGATGACTCAGTGGATTTGAATAGAAAAACTTCCCCCGATCTGATCCAGAAAGGAAAACCCCTGTTCGCCCATTATTGCGCCCATTGTCATGGGCTTGCTGGGGACGGAGACGGATTCAACGCGGAATTTCTGGACAAGGAACCGGCGGAATTATCGGGTTCAAAATTTCAGGCTAAAAAAACCAACCATCAGATATATAAAGTAATAAGTCAGGGTGGAGCCAGTGCCCGTAAATCGCATTTGATGCCGGTGTTTGGCAAGACCCTGTCCGAAGCCGAGATATGGGCGCTGGTGGCCTATGTCAGGGACCTTGGCACGGATGGTTCTAATCCCGTCTTTTTGCCCGATGGCGTGAACCGGGATCGCCCTTTAGATAGTTCCGTTTCAAAGGAGGACCTGCAATCGTTTAATAAATGGTTTGAGGATGAAGGTGGCAATGAGTCCTCGATTCGGGCGGGAGAAAAATTATTCAGAAAAAAAAAGAGCTGTATCGCCTGTCACCAGCTGGAAGATGAGGATGAAAAAACGGGCGGAAGAATCGGTCCCGATCTTTCTCAGGCAGGCGTTCGTTACGGGCCTCAATGGTTGTATGCGTGGATCATGAACCCCCATGCTTACAAGCCGAAAACAAAAATGCCCAATATGGCCGTTGTCTCTGAAGAGGCCCGAGTCCTGTCGGCTTTCTTGAGCGGATTGGGTTCGGAAAATAAAGAGACCCCTGAAGATTGGAAACCTTTAATAGAGACTGCTGGAAATTCTGAAACAGGGAAAAAACTTTTTTTTGATTCTGAAGGTAAAGTCTATTGTTCCAAATGTCATCGTATTACTGGTGACGGGGGGACGGTAGGCCCTGACTTGAGCTTTGTAGGAACCCGTCGTACGCCGTCATTTTTATTGGAATCCATTCTGGACCCCAAAGCGGCGATCACCTCCGGGTATTCAACCGTGCTCATTTTGACCAAGGAAAGAAAGTTTATAACCGGTGTTTTGAAATTTGAAGATGATTCCGGGGTGAATATTGTCGATAAGGAAGGTAATGATTTGGTCATCCCCAAGAATGAGATCAAAAAATATAAAACTCAGAAAATTTCCATGATGCCGGAGAACTTCAAGGATCTTCTTGAAGTGCAGGAGATCGCGGACATTCTGGCTTACCTGACATCACTGAAGTTACCAGAGTTTTCCGGGGGGTCTGCGCCAGAGTAAGCGCTTCAACCGTGAAGTTTTAATTGAACCCGGCACCTTGTTTTTTTAAGGTCCAATCTCGGCGACGATGCGAAGAGGCGCTCCACTGCCATTGCCGATCAGCATGGGAAGGGCAATGACCCTAAAGCCTTTGGGAGGCAACGTTGCCAATTGGCAGACATTTTCGAAACCGGGAATATTGGCTGCGCCAAATACCTGGTGGGCCGGAAAATCTTTGGACTGGCCGTAGTCAAGACTGGGAGTGTCCAGGCCGACTGCCGCCACCTTTCTTTCATGAGACAACAATTCTGCCGCTTCTTTACTGAAGCCGGGAAAATGCAGATTGGCTACATCGCCCGGCTTGTCAGTGCCAAGGTATAGTTTTTTATTTGGCCAGAATGCCTCCCACCCCGTAAGTACCAGAACAATGCTTCCCTTAGCTATACGGCCATGGGTTTTTTCCCAGTTGAGGATGTCTTCTGGCAGGATGCGTGTATCCGGGTTGTCCTTTGCCCGAGCGCGAATATCAATGACTACGCCTGGGGCGATCAAACTCTCGAGAGGGATGTCGTCTATGTGCCACCGACCCTCTGCGAAATGCGCGGGAGCGTCCAGGTGGGTGCCGCCGTGTTCGGAAGCTGTGAGGTCGTTCGACTCGTACCAGTAACCTTTATCGGTGCGTCCAGAGAATACCGATTCCAGATGGAAGGTCTTATTGGTTGGCCAGTAGATGGTGGTCTCATCGAATGGATGGGTCAAGTCTACTAATTGCGGCTCGGCATAAAGCGGGTTGGCAGGGAGAGCTAACACCAAAAGTGCGTGAAAGGCACACAACAGACGGAACTTACATTTCCATAGATTTGCCTTGACTCGTTCCATAATGAAGTCCTTTGATACGAAGCAATTCATATTTTTTATCCACACGTTCGCTTTGGGTCGGAAGCCGACATTCGCCAACGACTTAAAATCTCTTTTTAAATACTTTAAATTGTTATTTATGCATTGCGTCAGCATCTCTGACCATCTTGGGTAATATCTCATTGTCGAGATCATTTGGCGGGATATCCTTTGGATAGGTGAATATCCATTGGAGAAGGATCTGTCTCCTTCTCGGTCAACCTGAAAGTGAAACCGTTAATGGACGTTGCTGTTTTATTTTTGAGGTTTATTTCCCAGGTCATGATTTATTAGGACAATGCTTCTCTGAGATCCTGACGGAGGGATGAAAAAATTTTTTTCAAAGCATCAAACGAAGATTGCCGAACGGCGGATTTCATTGCAAATGCACCTCCCCAAAACATTTTAGCTCCCTGCTTCATCCCTGTTTCAGTATAAGTTTTTTCCAATAAAACACTTTTATCATCTCCATAGACTTTAGCAGTCACTGTAATAGTTGCCTGGAAACTTGCAAATACATATTTTGGGACCCCTATTTTCATAGTGATATTGGGAGTTCCCTGTTGAGGTTCTTGCGAAACTTCCACGAATTCATAACTTTCGAACATTTGCGGAAATTCAATATCCGCAACCTGTTTGACCATCTGACCGGGCTGGGCATTCCAATCTTGCCCAATCCCAGTCATCCACGACTTAATCGTAACCTCATCATTCAGGGTTTTACTATCCATGACGACTGTCATTTTCCTATCGTATTTCTGGGTGTCGATTGAATAGTCTATATCCTGGAATGATATTTGATGGGCCGCGCACCCCGCCAACATAAAAACCATAACAATCAATATGAGTTTTCGCATGTGACCTCCGTAATGTGTGATTTTCACCCCACCACCTCGACACGTTCATTCTCGCTGATCCAATCAATTAACCTTCGTTTCTTAGGCTTGTGGATTGGGATGCAGGAAAACAGTTCATCTTAATCATGATTATAACCTGATCCCCAAAGGACCTGAAGAACTATAAGGGGGGTGAGCAGGATAGGGCTCACCCATATTTGGGCTTTATTAGCTGTTAAATTGGGGAACAAAAATTAATTCAAATTATATATATTGCATAAATCGCTTGAAATGGAATAGGCTAAAAATAGGATTCAAAACAGTTAAAATACTATAAAAAAGGAGAATACTATGGTTAAAAAATTATTACTCATTATATTCGTAATATTTTTGTTTCCGGCTATATCGTTAGCGGATGATGAAAAAACAAAAGGGATGAGCATCGATGAAGTGAAAAGTCATATTGCCAATAAAATGGATAAAAAAATAGCTATTCTAAATACTTTTAAATCCTGTGTCAGTTCCGCTGATTCCCATGACGCTATTAAATCCTGTCGTCAACAAAAGAAAGAATCCATGAAAGCCATCAAGGGCGAGCATAAGGGAAAAAGAAAAGGTGAGCGGAAAAAACATCGAAGGGGTGATGATAATTAAGACTTATAATATGGTTGAACCCATTTTTTAACCGGACTTACTCAAGGGGCTACATACAGTGGCCCCTTGCATGAGAGTATGTGGGAAGCTCAGTCGCAGGCGGAAGACTTAAATTAACAAAAACCGTCTAACAGAGGTTGAGCATTCCATAGTGAAACAGGCCGCCGATTCACGAAGTGGTATCAACGTGGATATTCGGCAAAAAGCGGGCATTCCTTATCCCGGTTCGCTCGTTCCTAAAAGCTTAACGCCGCGCCAAGGTTTCTGTTCACACCCCAAACCCGCTCAAATCAAAAGCTCAAAAAAGGAGCGTTTGACGCGGTCCCACCCGATTGTATTCATATTCATTATGCCCATATCGGCTTGCCGGATTGACTGTTAAGGCTATTAAGCCCACAATTCGTTTGCAGGATGCCGATGCTATTTATCTATAGAAAATTTGAATATTGAAATGAATACCAAATCACACAAACTAGTTCTCACAGTTATTATTTTATTTTTATTTTCCGCGAGTGGTTGCGTTAATGTTGATACAGCCACTAATAAGGCCGACCCTCGTCCGCAACCAGATGTAGTCAATGAATATTGGAAAAACGGAAAATTAAAAAGTAAGGCGCAGTACAACAAAGACGGAGCAGAAGACGGACTTTGGACTGAATGGTATGAAAACGGAAATATATTATTTGAATTGGAATTCAAAGATGGAAAAAAAGACGGTCTTTCGACCCGTTGGTTTGAAAACGGAAAGAAATCTTCCGAAGACCATTTCAAAGATGGAAAACTGGATGGCCGTTCGACCAGATGGTATAAAGACGGAAATAAATTATTTGAATCGCATCATAAAAATGGAAAACTGGAAGGTCTTTCAACCAGCTGGTATGGAAATGGTGAGAAAGAATTTGAGAAAAACTATAAAAACGGAATAGAGGAAGGACTCGTAACTAACTGGTCCATTGATGGAGAGAAAATCTCTGAAGTTCATTACAAAGATGGGAAAAAAGACGGTCTTGCGACCCGCTGGTATAAAAACGGAAATAAAGCTTCTGAAGACCATTACAAAGTTGAAATACTGGATGGCCGTTCGACCAAGTGGTATGAGAATGGACAAAAAGAATTTGAGAAAGATTATAAAAACGGAATAGAGGAAGGACTCGTAACCAAATGGTCCATTGATGGAGAGAAAATGTCCGAAGTGCATTGCAAAGATGGGAAAAAAGATGGCCTTGCGACCCGCTGGTATAAAAACGGAAAGAAATCTTCTGAAGACCATTATGAAGCAGGAAAGCTGGATGGCCGTTCGACCAAGTGGTATGAGAATGGACGGAAAGAATTTGAGAAAAACTTCAAAAATGGATTAGAACAAGGACTTTGGACTGAATGGTCCATAGAGGGGAAGAAAACATTTCAGGGAAAATTCATAGACGGTAACGAACAATAGTTTTTGAGTGGCCACTCCCCCTCCACTTCATCCCCGTATAAAAACCTGACGTTATTCCAGTATCATTTCAAACCAGCTGGAGATGGCTTTTTTAGTTCCTTCTTCTCCTTGCGACCCATCCCAGACATTAAAAGCAATCGGAATTTTTACCGCTTTCGCAAACTGAACATCATTTTCCACATCGTCTGTTTTGAGCTTTCGACTCAAAACCAGGGAGTATCGCCCGAAGCGATAATCTGCGTAGGAAAGAATCAAATGGTTTTCTTTGGGTTGCGTCGTCCATTGTTTGAGACCGGTGGCATTCATTTCTAAAACCCCGTTAGGGTGAGACTGCCACTTCCACAGGTTCACCGGACGCTTGGAGTCTCCATTCAAAAAGTAGGGCCTCTCACCGCTTTCGTCCAGAGTGACCGGGAATTGAACGGCCAGGGCATCAGGAAATTCCTGGGCTTCTATTGGTTTTCTGGCTTCTTCTTTCTCAGGCTCATCGATCCGTAAATGTTCCGGCAGGGGAGGGGGTGGCGATTCTTCCACGGAAGCCGTTTGGGCCAGAATGGGGTCATACGAAGGGTCGTCCCAATGAAGATAAATGGATATCACGTCATTGTTATGAACGGCTTTCACGACAATATTGTCAACGCCGGGAAAATATAATTTCTCCGCATCCAGCACCTGCCCGCCCAGAGGGATGAAAAAAGACTCCACACTTCTCCAGGCCGGGTTCATTGGCGTTGAGGGAACTTCTCCTTCAATACTTTTGACAGTGATGACTTTTTTTAAGACAGGTTTTTTGGGAGGCGACAAGGTCTGGACATAATTGACGATATCCCAGATCTGCTGGTCGTTGAATATTCTGGGAGAAAATCGCGGCATGGAGGTGGTTGAGAGACCGGTGCGAAGCGTCATGAAAAGTTGCTTGCGCGAATTACCCCGCCTGAAAGTCCACGGTTTGCCGAGATTCCTCGGCCAGATGGCGTCTGAATCGAGGTCCACAATTTTATGGGTGGAAGCGCCGTCGCTTCGTCCTCTCACGCCGTGACAACCGGAACAGTTTTGCAGGAAAAGTTCTTTGCCGTCTGCCAGGCTTTCCAACGTGAAGGGAGGAGGATCGGGAATCAGGATCGGTTCGTGTTTTTTTCCTTTGTCCTCAAATCGTTTAAATTTGCGCCCCAGGCTTTTGAGGTACAAAACCAGGCTCCACCGGTCCGATGTGGAAAGATGACTCCAGCCCGGCATGGTGGTTCCGGTCATGCCGAGCGTGATCCTGTCGAAAATATCCTGGTCGGTGGGAATTTTTCCGAATGCGGTGGACCTTATTTTGATATGGCTTTTAGTGAAATTTCTAGGTTGAGGACTGGAATATTTTGCTGAGGGGCCATCCCCCTTGCCGGAGTCTCCATGGCAATAGGCACATTTTTCAAGATGCAACTCCCTGCCTCGTTCCAGGCTGGGTTTGAGGTCAATCTTCTGTGGTTCCGGGTACTTCCTTTCAGACGCTCTGGAAAATATAAAAAGAATGACTTTCCAGACTTCATCTTCTGTAAGTTGATTTTCCCAGGCTGGCATGGATGAATTCCAGGGAGCGAATTTTTTCGGCAGTCCCGGCCCCCCCTTCATGATTCGCCAGTAGGCATAAGATTCGGGAAGATCGATTACAGAATTCGTGTGCGTGAAGTCGGCAGGGGGCGGAAAAAAACGTTCCCCCAAAAGACCTTTGCCGTCCAGATGGTCTCCATGACAAAAAAAACATTTCTTAAAATAAACCGCTCCGCCTTCATGAATATTTTTGGCTAAATTGGCTTGATCCTGACGCAGGGGATTTTGCAAATCTTTCAAGACGACTGTCTTGCCCTGAACCATGATGGAATCCGGCATATCGCCGATAGCGGGCAGGGCGAAAGCCAGGGTAGAAACGGGGTGGACTACAAGAAAGCCGACAATAGCGCAAGCCGCAGGAAACCTGAAGAGGGAAACAGGGCCTACTCCCATCAGTTTCAGGAACCCATGCCATAATCTCGCAATGGTTTTGTATGGAAGTGAGGTCGCAGTCATTTGTCGCTAAAAACTTTTTCCTTATAAACTTTAGCGCCGTGTTTGATCCGGCCCGATTGGATGGTTTCGTAAATCGGCCTTTCGATCTGATTGCCGTCAAATTCAAACTTCAAATCAACCACGGAATTATCAGATATGCGTACTTTTTTTGATTGAATTTTCATCAAATAGTGCCAGGCATTCACCACATAATCTCCGGGAGGGATATTGTCTATTTTAAAGTTCCCGTCTATTTTGGTTTTAAAATAATAAGGGTTTTGCACCCGGTATCCCCAGGTCTGCATGAATTCATGCATGCCGCAGATCATTTGATATATTTTATATTTCTTCTTGAAATGAACCTTCCCCTCGGAAACTGCTTCCGCCGGTATGGGGATGTTTATAATGATTTTTCCCTGTTCCTTTTGGTAAACCTGACTGTTATGCATGACGGCGTCAAGATTATCCACTTTGAAGGTTTCGTCCTGACGGACGGCGTTGACATCGGGAGTGAATTTACAGTTTTCCGATTCGATCATGATCGGCTCTTTCATGAACGGTTTGCCGGCTTCAACGTGTTCGAGAGTGATCAAAACATCCATCATGCCTCCGTCAGGAGAAACTTTGAAATCATCCAGGAGGCGATTCTCTTTTGCTTCATCGGCATCCACTTCCGCGCACATGTCGATGTTGGGAAACAGTACAAGATGAAAAACCCGTGGTCCGGGCATCTCACCCGTTAAAACCGCCTTACCCTGAATGGTTCCGCCGTTTTGAACTTCTATTTCCTGATAGGTCCATCCTTGAGACGCGAAAAGGAACAGGATGGATAAAGCCAGCGACAATTTAAAAATTTTTCCTGGTATTTTCATTTTTCAGAAACTCCCCCTGACAAAAATATTCAAAAATTATAGTGAGATTTTGTTGGAAATTATTTTTTCGATACTTGTGGCGCGACATCTGAAAAGTCAAAATTGATCACGGTTTCACCTTTCCCAACCGTTACCGTCTGGCTCTTACTTCCCAAAACTTCGTGCCAGGCATTGATGGTGTATTTTCCCGGTGGCAGGTCAGGAATTTTAAAGTTTCCGTTTTGTCCGGAAATATCGAAAAAGGAATTGTCCGTAACGACGATCCAGGCCGTCATCCACCCGTGCAGGTCACATTCCACTTTAATGATTTCAGGCTCCTCGAACTCCAGCTCAAAATCATCCTGATTGGGTAGAAACATAACATTGACCGGATCGTTGTCAAAGGAATAGCTGTGCAGGTTGTGATTGATGGGATCGCTGGAATGAATATTGAGCTTCGAATCTTTCATCATGGCCATCACGTGCGGCACATAGCGACAATTTTTCTGGTCCAGCTTGTATTCTCCGGGTTTGCCGCCAAGCTTTTTTCCTTCAATCAAAACGACGGCATTCATCAAACCTTTTTCATTAACGAGTAGTTTTTCGTTCGGAACTTCAGCACCGCAGGCTTTTTTATATTTACCCGTATCGACGGATTTGGGAATTTTGACCTGGGCTGAATAGGTAATTTTACCCTTTATTGAACCGGAAAAGGCAATGCCGGGAACCAGCAGGAAGATGAGAGTAGAAATCAATGGTCTGAATATCATGGCGGAAATAGTTAGTTTTTTTGGTTTTAAGGGCTTATTCGCCATTATAATAACAAATTCGTCTTGTCATGTAGAGGGCAAACTCCTAAAAATCTGCAAAAATGCCCGGAAAATGAAAACCTCTTCAAAGCAATGGTTTAGCCCCGCTCACCCCTCCAGATAAACATTAGTTCCAGGAAAAATAAACAGTTTTATTTTATCTTCCATATTGGGCTTTCGTATTTTAAGATAAATAATACAGAAGAAATTTAGCCCTAAATAAAGAGCCGTGAATCGTAATTTTATTCCTTTTTAAAGGTCAATGCCATGCGTAAGACACTGTCTTTTGTAATCATTTCACTATTGTTCGCCAGTCCTGTATTTGGAGGGGCGCCTGTTTCCGGGGATAAAGCTCCCAATTTCACCCTGAGTTCCCTCGACGGTGAAAAATTTTCCCTGAATGCCTTAAAAGGCAAGGTGGTGCTATTGGGCATGTTTCATATTTGCGTTCCCTGCATGAATCAGGCGATGGAACTGAACAAGGTGAGGGATGAAATCGGGTCGGACAAGTTGGTGGTGTTGGGAATCAATACCAGCGGGGACTCCAGGGAAGCGGTGGAAAAATACTTGAAAGGATTTCCCGAGGCGGTTAAGTTCCCCTATTTACTGGACCCTGAGATGTCTTTACACAAAGCTTATATACAAAGAGACATGCCAACGGTTCTGATCATTGACCGCGAAGGCGTTCTTAAAGCTCGAACCCCATCCGTTGGGGCGGACCAATTGGTTCCTTATTTAAAAAAATTAATGTGACTACAGTCGAGTTTCCAAAAAAGCCCCCCTCAAAGGGGGGCGGCAGTTTCTCCCCCGCCGAAAAAAAATCTCCCTAAAAATTAATGTTTATCAAATCATCGCCGAATATAGATACAGGGTCTATTTATTTTGCATGAATGGGATATTTATCTTCATTACGTTTTGATTTTCTGAAAACCGCTGATTTTATTATGAAGAAGTTTCGTGGAAGAAGTTTCGTAAAAAAAAACGGAATGTTTTTTCTGTTTTGTCCGATCAGGACGTTCAAAGCCGTGATCCTGGTTTTAGGGGTGGTTTTATTCGGGGTCGATCTTCACGCGGAGGAAATTGCCAGGGTGAGTGGGTCCGAGACTCAAGAAAGTTCCCCGATGGTCGTTAGTCCGGCTTACGAGTTGCAGTTGAACTCATTTAAAATTGAATCCAACGCAAAAAAGTTTTTTGCCGGTCTTGTTAAAAAAGGCTACCAACCTTTTATAGTGCCTGTCCAAAATGGCGAAGCCTGGTACAAGATCCGATTGGGTCCTTATCCCTTAAAAGAAACCGCAGGTCAAATAAAGACCGAACTAAAAAGTAAACATAATTTGTCTTCCTTTATTCTGCTTTCGGAGAAACCCCGGTCAGAGCCAGAGAAGGTTTCAAAAATAACTCCTGCCATCCCGGTGGACCCGAAAAATACCGGAAATTCCATCGATGTGGTCATGTCGCAGTTTCTGGTGTGGCTGGAAGCCTGGCAGGGCAAGCAGTTGGATTCTTATTTTTCGTTTTATTCGCAAAGCTTTGAGAGCGGGGGAAAACCATTCAAGGACTGGTTGAAGGAACAGAGCAACACCCTGGATGAAATTCAACAGATTAAAGTCGAGATCAACGACCTTGAAATGCTGGAGAAAGGCGATACGGTTGAAATGTCTTTTATGGAAAACTTCCAATCGAAATCATTTTCTGATATTCGACGAAAAATACTTGTATGGAAAAAAGAAAAAGGCGTTTGGAAAATAATCGTCGAATCCTCCGAACCCGCCTGACCCTTCCACGAGGTGCGCAAAAAAAGCGTAATAAAAGAAAAGGATTTAGACAGGATTAACAGGATGGGCATGATAAAATCATGGGATGGTCTTTCGCTTTTTTATCGCATCACTCCTCATTAGTTTCCCCCCGGTAAACTCCTGGGCATTTGATTGGGACTTTGAAGGCCGGGTCAAGACCGGTAGTTCCTATGTTTTCGAATCTCCTCCGAAGCACAAAAACTTTGACAGCGAAGCAGAACTCAGGTTGGGGGTGTTGGGCAATGCCTTGACGCGGGATGAATGGGCGCTGGACTATGAATTGTCCGCCGACGCCAAGCTTGCGGATGGTCCCAGTGTGCAGGCGGGGTTGCGCGATGAGACGGATGTGGATTTTTTTCGTGCCTGGTTACGGTTGGGAAATGATCGTCTGAAGGTTCGCGGAGGCCGACAGAAAATTCTGTTTGGATCGGGGTTCATTTTTCGGCCTCTCGGGTTTTTTGATACGCGGGAGGTCACCGGAGTGGTCCCGGAAACACGGGGAGTCGATGGCGTACGCGCCACTTATTTTTTCGACGACACAAGCTCCATGCAGGGTTGGGTGGTTCCAGGCAAGCTGGGCGATCGTTTGATTGCCGGTTTGCGATGGGAGGGATTGATCGCGGGGTTGGAAACCGGCGTTGTGGCTCAATATCATCCCAAAACGGATTTGAAAGACCTGCCGCAGTTTTCCCAGGAACTGACCCAGTTGGGTTACCATATCAAAGGGGAACACAACATCGCCTATTGGAACGAAGGGCGGCTGGATATCGAGCAAAATGAGTCCGGCAGTCCATTGCGTTTCGACACGGTTGTGGGGGCGGACTATACGTTTGATATTGGCGAAGGTCTGCATTTTCTGATGGAATATTTTTTATCCACGCGCCAGGATGGGTTCACCCGGACCTTCCCAAAAGAGGAGCCCACGATTCAGCAGATCGGTTTCCTGTTTGACATGCCTTATGGTATCGACATCGTCTGGCAGGTTTTCGGACTCTATGATATCGATGATGAAAGTTTTCAAATCATTCCGCAAATAGAATATTCTGTGACCGATGAAGTATTTTTATATCTCCAGGGGCGATGGGGCGGGAGCGCCCGGACCGGGGAAAAGAACGGCAGGCTATTCAGCAAAACTCCGGTTTTTAACGGGACCGAATCTCTCATAGGGTTGACTCTTGTCGGCTACTTTTAAAAATGAATTTTGTGGGTTATGAATAATATCGTCTCGATAGACAAGGTAGCAAAAGTATTCCGAGTGGGGGATGAAGATTTTACGGCCCTGCATGAAATCAGCCTGGACATTGAACCGGGAGCTTTCATGTCGTTTGTCGGCCCTTCCGGCTCGGGCAAGACCACTCTCCTGAATTTGATCGGCGGCCTGGATCAACCGACCTCGGGAAGCGTCTTTTTTAAGAATGTTAAGTTGGGCGAATTGAATCGGACGGCGTTGGCGGAATACCGTCGCAAGAACCTTGGTTTTATTTTTCAAACCTACAATCTTTTGCCCGTCTATTCGGTTTATGAAAATATTTTGTTTCCCCTGTTATTGGATGGGAACAAAGAGTCGGCGGTTCGGCGATCCGTCCTGGATATGGTGGACAGTGTTGGATTGTCTGATCAGATCAAAAAGAGACCCTCGCAACTTTCCGGAGGTCAATGTCAGCGTGTTGCCATCGCAAGGGCGTTGGTGAAAAAACCTGAATTGATTCTTGCCGACGAACCCACAGCCAATCTTGATGCTGAAAATTCTTTTCAGATTCTCGAACTGATGCGTGAATTAAACAAGCAATTCAAAGCGGCATTTATTTTCTCAACGCATGATGAAAAAGTGACCAAATATGTTAACCGGGAAGTGGGTCTGGAAGATGGACGGGTGTGCTGGGACAAGAGGCGTAATGGTTCCGGGAGTTTTGAATGATATTTAATATTGCCTGGAAAAATTTTTCCCGCCAGGGAATCCGTGCCGTTTTGAATGTCATGGTGACCGCTTTGGCCATGATTGCGGTGGTTTTCAATATTTCCCTTTATAACGGGTTCCAGGCGCAAACCACCCGCAATATGATTCGAACCGATGTGGCGGGCGGGCATTACCGGGTTCCGGGTTTTGACATTCTGTCGCCCACCGAATGGGAGGATGTTACGCGAAAGATTCCAGAGTCTCTTGATGATCTGCCGAATGCAGAGAGAGCCTCCGCTTTGGTTCAGCAAGGTCAGTTATTTCCGAACCGGCGTCTTTATCCGGTGCAATTACGGGGGATTGATGTCCATCAGACTCTGTTGGACTTGCCGCTGGATGGACTGAAATCTTACGGCGAAAGGGTGGAGGATATCATTCCCGCCGTTCTTGGAGTTAAAATGGCCCAAAAGGCCCACCTCAAACAAGGCGATACCACCGTCCTGAAATGGCGGGACCGGCATGGCGTGGTCGATGCCCGCGATTTATTGGTCGTGGATGTGGTGACCATGGTGAACTCCAGAGTCGATGAGGGTGTCTTGTGGTTGCGTCTGGATCATTTACAGGATATGACGCAAAGGCAAAATGAAATCAGCTGGGTGGCTGTGAAGGAATTTCAGGGGCCGGTGCAGGGAATGGAATTTCAAGAGGTCGATGAACTGATTGCCGATATTTTGAACCTGATCGAAAATGACAGGAAATACGCGCAAGTATTCTGGGTGATTTTAATTTTTCTGGCGGGCATCGGAGTTTTCAACACCCAGATTTTAAACGTATTCAAACGGCAAAAAGAAATTGGCACCCTCATGGCGTTGGGGATGACATCCGCTCAGGTCGTCGGTTTGTTTACCCTGGAGGGGAGCATGGCGGCTTTGTTGTCCGTTTTTGTTGCCTTGCTTCTGGGCACGGCATTGTTTGCCTGGTTTCAAAGCGTGGGTCTGGACATCTCCCATTTGGCCGAATCGACTATCCCGGTGCATGAAAACATCCTGCTGGACATTCATTCAGGAGAGGTGGTTTCCACCATCGTTATTATCGTCAGCGTCATGGTTCTGGTTTCCTGGTTGCCGGTCAGAAAAATAACGCGTCTGGACCCTACCCTGGCTTTAAGAGGGAGAGCCATTACATGATTCGCTGGGTTCTACAGGGAATTCTGCGCGACAAAAACCGGTCTTTATTTCCCTTTCTGGTGGTGACCGCGGGGGTGGCTCTCGTCGTTTTTACATTTGGTTTCATGGAGGGGATCTTCATGGGGATGATCGACTCCACCGCCAATCTGGATACCGGCCACTTGAGACTCGTCAACAAACCCTTTTACGATGAGGAACACTTGAACCCCATGGACCGGGCGTTGACCGGTCAGAATGAAACCCGCAACTGGCTGATAGCAAACAGTGATCCGAAAATAAAATGGGCTCCTCGTATTCGTTGGGGGGCCATTGCGGATGTTCCTGATGAAAATGGAGAAACCAGAAGCCAGACGCCCATCATTGGGATGGCCCTGGATCTTCTTTCACCGGATTCACGAGAGCTGGAAAGATTGGATTTGAAAAACTCCCTTCTTGACGGAAGACTTCCTGAAGCCGCAAAAGAAATTCTGCTGGGTTACGAACTGGCCCGGACTCTTGATGTGGAGCTTGAACAGACCATCACCCTGTTAGGGCAAACCTTTGACGGGGGTCTGGCCACGGACAACTATACGGTGGTGGGGTTTGTCCGGTTTGGCGTGTTTGCCATGGACAAGAAAATGGCTCTGATTGATTTAGCGGATGCTCAGGATTCCTTTTACATGGAGGACACCGTCACCGATTGGCTGGGTTTTTTACCTTCCCATGTTGCTTACAAAGATTATAAAAACTTTAAAGTTGCGCTTCAATCCCGACTGAGTGACCTCATACTTCATCCTCCTAAGGATTGGGCAAAGGATGATATTCCCATAGTGATGTCCGTTTTGGACCAAAGAAATCTGGATAATTTAGTGAATGTGTTTGAAATGATAAAGAAAATTTTTGTTGGAATCATTGTTCTTTTGATGGTGCTGGTGTTGTGGAACGCTGGCCTTCTCAATGGAATTCATCGCTATGGTGAACTGGGATTGTTGCTGGCGATGGGGCAGACCCACGCAAAACTGGTCTGGCTCTTGGGTATCGAAGCTTTTGCCATCGGAGTCCTGGGGGCGTTGGCAGGCAGTCTCATAGGCGGAGGGGTGGTTTATTATCTTCAGGAAGTCGGGATCAATATGGGAGACGCATTTGCCCAAACAGGCATGATGATGAACGACGTCATGCGGGGCAGGGTGACGGCGGAGAGTTTTTTGCTGGGCGCGGGTCCGGGGATCATCGCCAGCGTTCTCGGCAGTTTGTTTGCAAGTGTGGCGTTGTTTCAAAGATCCGAGGCTAATTTATTCAGGGAACTGGAAGCGGGATGATCATGGAATATAAAAAACTTATTTTAAGAACAGGGTTTCTTTTTTTATCGCTGTTGTTCCTGTTGCTCAACGGGCAGAATGTCTTTGCGAAAGAATTGGACCCACAAAAAATTTTAGAGGCGGTGGACGATAATTTGTGGTCCAACACCAAGCACATTGAGGGCCGTTTAATGATCGATAATGGTCGCAAAGAGCGGGTCCTGACCTGGGAAAACTGGATGGAAGGTACAGACAGGGCCTACACGCTTTATAAATCGCCGGCCCGTGAAAAGGGCACCAAAATGCTTAAGATCCAGAGCAAGCTCTGGATGTACACTCCCCGCACGGATCGAAAACTCCTCATCGCCGGACATTTACTGCGCCAGTCCATGATGGGAAGTGACCTGTCTTATGAGGACATGACGGAAGACAAAAAACTGAGCGCGGCCTATAAAGCCACTTTTGTCGCTAAAGAAGAACTACAGAAAACCGAATGTTGTGTCCTGCTTCTCACGGCGCACGATAAAACGACAACCTATCAAACCCGCAAGGTGTGGGTGGATGTTGAAAAAATGATTGTCTTTAAGCAGGAGCTTTACGCCAAAGGGGGCAAACTGCTTAAAGAGATTGAATATTTTGATTATCGGTTGCTTGGGAAACGCTTATTCCCCCGTAAAATGATTTTTCGCGACCTGCTCAAAGAAAATACCAAAACCACCTACATTTTCGATGCGATTGAGTTCGACGTAGACATCCCTGATAAATATTTTTCCCAAAGTATTTTGAAGCGTTGACAGGAATTGACTCACTTCGGTCACCCTTTTTATCCCAGTAAAACCTTTTAAAAAATTCATTATAGAAGAGTCATGATCCGAAATTTTCAGCGTCATTGTAAAGAAGCTCTTGTTCAACGCGGACAATTGAACATCCCCAACATTAAAAAGCCGGTTGTTCTACTGGCGATCGGGACGCTCATTTATCTCTTGATTGCGGGAATGATCGCTCCGGGAAATAAGCCGGGGCTTTATTTTGAAACGGAAGGCGGCCTGGTGACGATATTGACTGCGAGCTTTCTCGCGCTGGCGGGAATTTTTTCTGGAATGGCTTTTTTAATGTCGCGCGAGCGAAAGGGTTTTTTTAAATATTTCTGGCTTCTGGCCATGCTTGGTTTTGTATTTCTATCTCTGGACGAGTTGAACGGGTTCAATGAAGTGTATGGCAGAATGTTGAGGTCGGAAGTCGGGGTCCCTCCCGAAGGCTTTCGTAGATGGAATGATATTATAGTGGTCCTGTATGGAGTTGTCGGAGTATTTGTAATGTCCGGCTTTCTTCCCGAATTATTTCGTTATCCCAAAGTAATGCAACTGATGGGAATCGCTTTTTTGTTCTATTTTATTCACACTTTCATTGACACAACTATCGAATCCAGTACAGATCTGTCGACCATCATCGAGGAATCCGCCAAGGTATTTTCAAGTGAGTACCTGGCAATCGCAATGTTTGTCGCGATGCTCGGCATGAAGGCGGCGAAGAACCTTAAAGTCGGATAGCAGGTGGAATTTTAAACTGGGAATATAAAAGGTCAATTCTGCGAATATTTTTCGAATTCACCGATGCGTTGCATTAAATGGTGCATTTTTTTGTCCAGAGTTGTGATGTGCCGGTCGATTTCCTCAATTTCTTTTTTCTCTTTCGACATATAGATGGATTTGCATTTTTCTAAATGATTGCTGATATGTTCGATCATGTCGTGGATTTTGGTGCTTTCATTATAAAGGTCGTCGGCGGTTTCCTGAACATGGATCAGGAGTTCCTCTTCGTCGTCGGCTTCATTCTTTTTTCGCCGCCGGATTTTATTTCGATTCACACCGATCCAGATACCCGAGATGACAAGCAGGACCAAACCCACTGTGGCAAGGTCCACCAGTAACATAAAATAATTGCCGAAAAATCTTCCCGTATGAATTTCAGTGATGAGCTTGACCAAATCCATTTCTTTTAAAGGCGGGGAAGCATCTTTCACGGAATTTGATAATTCCGATTCTTCCCAATGCTGGTTGCCGCCTCTGGAAATAAACAGACCGGAGACGGTTCCCGCAAGGAGAACGGGGGAGGGTGAGGCGGTCTGGAAAATCTGCGTGATGATAACGGGCCTGGAGGACGATGATTGTTTCGGGTTAAATTCAATTGGTTTCCACGAGTCCCCCCCATCACTGGACGCGAGAATTTGCTTTCCCGTCGTCACTGTCAAATGTGCGATATTTGTTGAGTTCACAATCAACGAGGGCGCGGTCGCGATATTTTTGTCTTTCACCCAGTTTCTGCCACGGTTGAACGATTTGAAAAGCCCCTCGCGGGTTCCGATATAAAAGAATTCGGGGTCCGTTTTCATCGCCGCCATACTGAGAACTTCAGAAAACTGATCGTTCCAGACAGGCTCCCATTGGTTCTTTTCAAAATCACTGCGGTACATATCGTTTTTAGAGGCGATATAAATTTCACCCGGATCGACCTTGGACAATCGAACCAGCTTGACCGGTATTTCTTTTCCAATGCCTTCTCCGGCAAACAAAAGTTCCCACGAGTCGCCTGCGTCTTCCGAATGAAATAGGCCGCCTTGGGTTGCGGCAAATAATTTTTCAGTGTCCCTGGGGTGAATGACCAGGTCGTTCACTTCCCCATTTGTCAAACCGCTGGATGCGTCAAACCAGTCGGACCAGTGGTTTCCCCCATCTTCCGTTTTAAAAATCCCTCCGGAGGTTCCGGCATACATGACGTCATTGTCCACAGGGTCGATCGCTAAAGCATGGATGTTCTGATTGAACATTCCCTGTTCGAGATGGGTCCAGGTTTTTCCTTCATCGGAAGATCGGTAAAGCCCATAATCTGTCCCAACGAAAAGAGTCCCATTTTCCCTTGCGCTGATGGTCTGAATCGTTCGCTTATGCGCCGCCAGTTCAAAATATTTATCGGGAAGAAAATTTCCGCTGACCACGACATTATTGAACCCAAAACTTTCGTAATGCATGAGCAGGACACCCGAAATGGAGAGAATGATAAAAAATACCGCGCAAACCAGACCCACCCACTTATGAAAATTCCGCGTGTTTTTAAAAGACCGGATTTTCAAGACAACCCTTTCTTTTGCTGGTCCGGGTACGCCGCCTCTCCCAGTTTTTCAAAACCGCTGGTGAGTTTGTTTTCCACAAATGAAACGTGGTCGAACAGCTCATGGACTTTTTCATCGATTTCTTTCAGGTGATCGGAAAGTTCTTTTAAATCCTGATCTTTAGTGTCTTTCAGAAATATTTCGCATCGTTTGGCATGATGGGAGATATGTTCCACCAGATCGTGGACCACGGAGATGTCTTTTTGAATATGGGAGGTTTCTTTTTTCAACTCCTGTTGCTCCACTTCCGGTTTGATACCGAAGGTGTAAATCAGCGCGATAACATACGCCAGGACGAGAACGCTTTGCCCTATCAGGGTTTCCCAGGTGGGGTACATACCCAGCCAGGAAATTTCCGGGGCGAACGCCGCAGGCGTCATGGAAAGCGACTGCCCCATCTGCAATTCGTGCAAACCCTTTCCCATAAAAGTGAAAGCCATGAAATAAAGAAACACACTGGTAAAGGCAAAAAACCATTTGATCGGTAATTTCACACCGGCTTTGTTGATGAGATAATAAACCACGGCCAAGACCAGGCATCCCGCCAGAAATCCTGGGACGATGCCTTCTGTGCCGTCACCCGCATAGAGATACAGGGCCTTGTAAAATAAAACGGTCTCAAATCCTTCGCGGTAAACCGATAAAAAGGCCACGCCTCCCAACGCAAACGCGCTCCCGGTCGAGACTGCGGTTTTCATTTTTTGCGTGATATAAGACTGCCATTTCTCCGCTTCAATTTTGGACACCAGCCAGTAACTCACCCAGAACAGAACAACCACCGCAAACAGCATGATCCATCCTTCTAAAAGCTCCTGACTGGAGGTGCTCAAGTGAAGAACCTCGTGAACGATATAGGCGGTCAAAAAACTACCGATCACACCCAGAGTCACACCGATGTAAATAGATTTTAATTTGTCCCGGTTGCGAGATTTAATGAGGAACGCGATCAAAGCGGCGATGATCAGGATCGCCTCAAACCCTTCGCGCACGATGATGGAAAAAGATTGAATGAATAATCCGCTGAATCCTATTTTCTCCTGAAGAATCTGGAGCGCCTGCGTGAGATCCTCATGAAGTCCGGCATGAATTTTTTCGACATGAGAAAACTCCGCCTGCCGCTTTATTTCGGCGCGGTAACGGCTGAAAGAGGATTCCAGCCGCAATCCCAGTTCCTTGCGTTTGCTTTTTAATCCCGATTCAATTTTTTCGTAGGCCAGGTAAGCGTCGAAAGCGATGTCGGCCGCTTCCTCGATGTCGCCGCCCGTCCTGAATATTTCCAAACTGGTATCCAGCATTTTACGGGACAGCGCTATCGCGTTTGCCGCCTGCTGGCCACCGTCATTCGCCGAGAGAGAGCCCGCGGCGGTTCCATTGATAAGAGGTAATTTGACATTTTCATTGGAGAACGTGCGGATATAGTAGGTCACGTCCCAACGTTCCGCTTCGGAAAGAGTGTCCGCCCAGCCGATCATGCCTGTATTGGCGATGCCCACACTGATGACCTGATAATTATCGTAAGCCACCGTGTTGTCGTCGCCGGTGAGTTCCGGGTCCGCGAGAATAGCAGGCGCGGGGTCGAATTGCATGGCAATAGGGCCGTCGCCTTTGCCGGTCATTCCATGGCAAACCGAACATTTACTGGCAAAAATGGTTTTACCATTTGCAAGAGAGACTGGCTCAACAGGAGTCTGGCTGATTTTGATGGCATATGTTTTCATCAACCCCGAATTGATGCCATTGATTAACGGATGGACCTCGCTGATATTCACTTTATCCTTGATTTTTTTTGTCAGGTCCGTGAACCGGGCCGCTATCGATTTAATTTCATCAATATTTTCCTTGGGAGCGGGAAGTCTTTTGAAACGGTCTTCCGCTTGTTCCAGAAAAACCTGGCTTTCTTCGTATTCTGCGGCGATGGCAATTTTTCCGTCAACGATTCCCACTTCGTATTCCTTGGCCACGATGTTCATCATCATGACGATCTTTTTTATTTTGCTTTCCAGGGATTCCGAAGCGGCTTCCGCATTGAGGGGGAATAAACCAAGGGTGAACAGGAAACTCAACATCAGGGTTGGGATTAAAATCTTTTTCATGAGTGTGGTTTTAAAGGTTGAGGAAAAGTTGGGGTTCATAGAGTCTATATAAATTAATGACTTACCTGGGGTGCAGATTGAAAACCGGACAATGAGAATGACAGGTCATTATAAAAATGAGAATAATTATCAATTATATTTAAAGGAAATTTTATTGTCAATAAAAAGAAGGATTTTAGCCAGGCGGGGGTGTAAGAACGAAAGACGGGGAATAGGGTCTATTATCTAATAGGGTCGCTCTATGGAGAGCGTCTATTGAGGGGGCCGGTCAGGGCAAGAGAGTTGGGGGAGGATTGTCCAACCCGCGTTTTGCTATTTTTCCTTGCGGGTTCCCCGAACCAGACGGACGGCGAAAGGGCCTTCTCCGAATTGGTTGATCCAGCTCGACCGGCCTTTCACCAGGCTGAACATCATGGCACGGTCGCCATTGACGGTATCGGTCCAGGTATTGTCGGCACATCCCGCCTCAAAAACAGGTGGGATGTGGATTTCAGTTTTGCCGAAATCCAGTATGCTGAAGCTTTTGTCAAAGATGGTTTTAATATCTTCCAGTTTGGGAATCCGCCAATCGTCAAAGCCCGCGAAATTATTGGAATTTTGCTCTTTGGCAAATTTTTGCGATTTTTCAAGATGCATCCATTTTCCGGTGACCTGGCGGGAGTCCTTTTTAAACCAGGTCAAACCCGTCTCATTATCTGTAATCGTCCCGTTTTCATTGTCGCTAAATCTGGACATTGCGAGTCATTTCCTTGTGCTGAGAATTTTTGATTGAGGCGATTATACTATTAAAGGTCAACGCACTGTATAAAATTTCAACCCCTGGAATCTGTAATTCAAATTTTCAGGCAGTTTGGCGTTGAAAAAAGTCTGGTCATAGGGAGGCGTCCTGGCCTTGGCAATTTTATATTTGATATCATAAGAACTTTCTTCGCAGGATTTAAAGAAGCACCAGTGTATAAATATGGAAACTTCCTTTTCCCTTTTGAGTATGACACCGTAAATATCATTGCCGTCATAAAAAAACTGCAAAATGAAACTGGGGTCCGTTACCTGATACCCTTTCCCCGGAGAAATTTTGCTCATATCGATAAGATTGGGGACAGGAATGGACAACTCTTTATAGGTATTTAACGAGATGTTTTCAACTTCCTGGGAAAATGGCGCGGAAGGTTGCCATAAAAAGAGGATCAGCAGGAAGGACAACCCCCATTTGGATTTGTTGCCGGAAATTTCAGATTCCATAGTAAACGCTTGAGTAAAAACATCTTATTTCAAAATTATCAGGGGAACATACATCAGAATAAGCGATTCACATACGTTTTTACAAATTTTCCGGCAAATTATCAGGCCACGGGAAGGGAAATTGCCCCGAACCCCCGGAATTCCCAATCTCATTGTTTCATTGGCCCATCTATGCTACAAAAGATGATTCAGTGGCGGTGACTTAGCGTAATATCCTCAATTACAGGGTTTTTCATCAGTTTTTAAAATTCGATCCTCCCAGGACAAAGCTTAGATGTGGGTTAAAGAAGCGTTCAGAGACTACTACAAGCCGAAACTTCGCCGGGAATTGAAGCGAGACCCGAGCCAGGAGGAAATGGACCGGCGTTTCGAGGAGATTCTCAGTCAGGTGAGTTGCACACTTCTGGCCGGGGTCAACGAGGGCGTGGGCATCTATTTTTATGAAATCGCCAAATTCACCCTGGAGGAATTCAAGCAATTCCGTGATCAGCCGGAAGCCTATTTGTTCGAGAGGTTTGGAGGCGGCAATTTCAAGTTAAACTTTTACGAGGGTCCTTCCTTTATCGTTTGTGTCAATTTCAAACCGAAGGGAAAACCCAAATGGGAACATCTGCTCCCTAAAAAGACCCCGCAACGCGGGTGAAAAATTTGGCTGTATACGGGACACCGTCAGCCAAAAACCCATAGTTTGTTAATATTTGATCCAGCCTCAGGCTGGCTGACTTCCCCGTTTTTCCATGAATCAATCCCTGACGATACCCAAATTTGAAAATCTCGATTTTTCCGCAAAAATAGAGTCGGTGGTGGAGCGTTTGCAAGAGCCTTCGGCGGAAGTGACGGTCGAAGGTTTTTCCGGAGCTTCCAGGGCCTTGTTTCTGGCGCGTCTGAAAAAAAACCTTCGCCGTCCCGTGGTGGTGCTCACAGCCGACCAGAATACCGGCGAGGCCCTTTTAGGCGATTTAAAATATTTTTTTCGTCACGAAAAAATTCGCCACACGCCCCAGTTTTTTCCCACCTGGGAAACCTTGCCCTACGAGCATCTTTCTCCGTTGACAGAAGTTTCAGGCGAGCGGTTGTTTGTTCTCGATCAGCTCATGCACGGAAATTGCCCGTTTCTGGTGGTTCCGGTGGAAGCTGTCATGCAGTGCGTGTTGCCGAAATCCATGTTGAGCAAGCTGGTCTTTCCTCTGAAAAAAGGGGATTCGCTGGAACGTGAATTTCTGGAAGCCTGCCTGGCGGACAATGGATACACACGCGTTCACATGGTGGAAGGCCGGGGGGAATTCAGTGTGCGGGGAGATATCGTGGACCTGTTTCAGTCCGCGTCCCCGAATCCCATTCGTGTGGAGTTTTTTGGCGATCAGGTCGAATCTTTGCGGGATTTCGACATCGGCTCTCAGGTTTCCGTTCAGGAAGTGGACGAAATAAAAATCCTCCCCGTTCGGGAGGTCACATTGACTCGTGAAGAGATTTCTCGTGGGTTGGAAAATATTCTGGCATTCGCCAGGGAAAACGATTGCGACCGGGGTCAGGTCAAGGAAGTGGTGGATCGAATAGAGAATCTCGGTGGGTTCGCGGGGGTCGAGCGTCTGTCCTCATTCTTTTATTCTGAGAAAGAAAACCTGTTCGACTATCTGCCTGAGGAAACCCTGATCGTCGTGGACGAGGTGGAGGTGGTCCTCGCCAAATGCGATCAATACCAACAACTCATCCAAGCCGAGTATGAAAACGCGCTGGATATCGGAGATATCGCGCCGCCGCCGGATGATTTCTATTTGACGGTGGAGGATGTTAAATCCCGATTGGCTCAAGCCAGATCCCTCCCCATGAACTCTCTCAAACTGTCGGATGGCGAGTCGCCAAATGTCGCCCAGTTTGACATTCGCTCCATCCCTCTGCTCAGAGGTAAATTTGATTCACTGGCAGAACATGCCATCAAATGGAATGAAGAGGGGGTGGAAGCGATCATCGTCGCGCCGACAAAAGGGCAGGTGAGAAGGGTGCATCAATTACTGGATGAATATGGATTGGAAATGGGAGTGGATAAGGGTTTGATCAGTTCCGGATTTCAAATCCCCGGTCTTGGCAAACTCTTTGTCGCCGAGAGTGAAATTTTTGGTCGCTCGCACAAACATCGATATCGCAGGAAACCCAAATCACAAAGTTTTCAACGCGGCTTCAAGGACCTCAGGCCCAATGATTTTTTAGTTCACGTCGATTACGGAATCGGACAATACCTTGGAACCAAAGAGTTGCAGACCGGTGTCGGCGGCGGCGAATTTTTGGAAATTTTGTACGCCGATGACGAGAAGCTATACATCCCAATGGATGGATTGGGGTATATCCAGAAATATATGGGAGCCGGTGAAGACAATCCGGTTCTCAGTAAAATGGGAAGTATCGGTTGGAGGCGGCAGAAATCACGCGCCAAGAAAGCCATTCAGGAAATGGCGGCGGACCTGCTCAAATTATACGCAACCCGGAAGATCAGCGAAAGAACCTCTTATTCTGGAAACTCCATAGCGATCGAGGAGTTTGCCGATTCCTTCGAGTATGAAGAAACCGATGACCAATTGAAAGCCATTGATGATATTGAAGAGGATTTGGAACAGGGAAAACCCATGGACCGGCTGGTTTGCGGCGACGTGGGTTATGGAAAAACGGAAGTGGCCATGCGGGCGGCTTTCAAAGTGGTCATGGAGAAAAAACAGGTGGCCGTTCTTGTTCCCACCACCATTCTCGCTCAGCAACATTTGAACACCTTTCAGGAACGGTTTCGCAATTATCCTGTCAACATCGAACAGGTGAGTCGGTTTCGCACTCCCAAAGAGCAAAAGGAAATATTAGCTAAACTAAAGACCGGGGAAATGGATATTCTCATCGGAACTCACCGTCTGCTTTCCCCGGACGTCAAGTTTGCCGACCTCGGTCTCATCATTGTCGATGAAGAACAGAGGTTTGGCGTCAAGCATAAGGAAAGACTTAAAAAACTCCGTGCGGAAGTGGATATTCTCACCCTGACCGCCACCCCCATCCCCAGAACCCTGCATTTTTCCCTGATGGGCGTGAGAGACCTGAGCGTGATCGAGACCCCTCCCAGCGACCGGCTGGCGGTTAAAACCTTTGTTCGCAAGTTCGATGAAAAGGTCATTCGTGAAGCGATTCTTAGAGAGTTGGATCGGGGCGGGCAAATATTTTTCGTGCATAATAAAATTCACAGCATATTGTCCATAAAGGAAATGATACTCAAAATAGTCCCCCAGGTACGGATCGAAATCGCGCATGGCCAGTTGAAGGAACATCAATTGGAAAAGGTCATGAAAAAATTCATGGATCACGAAATCGACCTTCTTTTAAGCACCACCATTATCGAATCCGGGCTGGATATTCCATCCGCCAACACCATCATCATCAATCGCGCGGATCATTTCGGGTTGGCGCAACTTTACCAGTTGCGCGGCAGGGTGGGGCGTTACAAACATCAGGCCTACGCTTACCTTTTGATTCCGGGGGCGCTCGCCATCACTCCTGAAGCTCGCAAAAGAATCAGCTCCATTGAGGACATGAACGAGCTGGGGGCGGGGTTCCAGCTGGCGGCCAGAGATATGGAAATCCGCGGCGTGGGCGACATGCTGGGACATAAGCAGTCCGGGCATATCAGCACCATCGGCTTTGATTTGTACTGCAAGTTGATCGAAGAGACGGTCAAGGAAATTCAGGGCCAGAAAGTCGATATCAAAATCGAACCGGAAATCGACCTCATGGTCAAAGGCTATATTCCGACGGATTACATCGAAGTGCTCAACCAGCGACTGGAAATTTACCGTCGTATTCAGTTGATAAATGATCTGGATGAATGTAAATCCTTAAATGGCGAACTGCTCGACCGCTATGGAGTCATTCCTGAACCTGTAGAAAAACTCATGGAGCTACTGGAGATCAGAGTTCTTTGTCAGAAACTTCACATTTCCAGCGCCAAATTAAAAGGCCATCAGGCCTACCTGACCGTGGACTCAGGAACGCCGCTGGCGCCTCAGGCGATCGCCTCATTGACGGATAAACGGTTGAAAATTTTATCAGAATATCAATTAAGTGTCAGCATCGACCGTAAAGGATGGAAGCAGGACATTAAAACCGTCAAACACACCTTGAAAGCTTTACTGGGTTCTAACCGTGCTGAATAAAATCATACAGAGTGGATACTTTCAGGCAATCAACCGCATTGCTTTGATTTTTATGATATTATCAATCAACAACTGTTCCTTGGGAGGGAGTTCCCCGGACGGTGTGAAAGAGAACGCGACCATCGCCAACGTCAATGAAGAGAGTATCAACGTAAAGGAATTTCGCAAAGTTCTGGAGAAACATAAGAGAAGATATTTGGTAGACAATAGCGATCCCCTTTCTTCCAGCACTTTTCTATGGCTCAAGACCAATGCTCTCAACGAGATGATTCAAAACACCCTGTTTCGGCAGGAAGCCGGGAAGGGCGAAATATCCGTTTCAAAAGAAGAATTTGAAGTTGTTCTTTTGAAAGCAAAAAATGGATACGATGAAAAGGCGTTCAAAAAGCATCTGGAGATTGAAGATATTTCCCCGGAAGAATGGGAAAACGACTTGAAAAATAACCTGTTAATTAAAAAATTAATTGACAAAAGCGTGAATAATAAAGTATCGGTAAATGAAGAGGAAATACAAAAATACTTTGCGGAACATGAAGAGGAATTCCATAAGGGGAAGCAGGTCAAAGCGCTTCATATTATGGTCGAAACCGAGGATGAGGCGTTACGGATAAAAAAGCAGTTGGACTCCAAGGAAGGGGATTTTGCCGAATTGGCGCGGGAATATTCACTGGGTCCCGAAGGCGCAGAAGGCGGCGATTTAGGCTATGTTCAGGAAGGCCATATGCCGCCTGAACTGGATGCGATTTTCAAGCTCAATAAGGGGGAGATCAGTAATATAATACGCACCCCGTATGGGAGTCATCTTTTTCAGGTTGTGGATAAAAGAAAAGACAGTAAAATGAGTTACGAAGAGTCACGAAAGATCATACACGATAAACTTGTTCGAGAACGGCAGGACGAGGCGTTTCATGAATGGCTTTTAGAAATAAAGGAAAAGGCAAACATTGAGATCAAAAATGAAATTTTGGCGAAAATCAGTTAAACCGGTCGCGCTTACGTTGGGTCTTGGGATGTTTCTGCTGGCAAATCAACCCGTTTGGGCCAAGGTGGTGGACCGTGTTGTGGCGACTGTCAATGGAGTCATCATCACCCTCAGCACGGTGCAGGAAAGGGCGGCCCTTTTGAAACAGCAATTACAGGCCTCCGGTCAACCTCTTGAGCTGGATGAGAAGAAATTTATTCTGCAAACCCTTGACTCGATCATTGAAGAAAAACTGCAGATTCAGGAAGCCAAGAGGGCGGGGTTGGAAGTCGAAGAGGCCGCCGTCAAAGCGGCTTTAAATGAAATTCTGAGTAAAAATAACATCACCCTGGAGCAAATGGAAGAAATGCTGTTGCTGGAAGGCCGCTCCATGGAACAATATAAAAATCATATACGTGACCAGATTTTGACATCCAAGGTGATGCAGTTTCACATGGGAAAAGCCGGCAACGTGTCGGAGAAACAGATCAAAAAATATTATTTCGAGCATCAAAAGGATTACTGGCAAGACAAAAAACCCTTTGTCCGCCATATCCTGTTCATCGTCGAAGAAGGTTCCCCGGCAGAGGTGAAGGCGTCTAAAAAAGAACAAGCCGTCCAGGTGCTTGGAGAAATCCGGTCCGGCGCGGATTTTAAAGAACTGGCAAAAAAACATTCGGAAGATGTGTCCGCAAGCTCAGGCGGGGAAGTGGGCTGGTTGACCAAGGGGCATTTGGTTCCGGAGTTTGAGGCCGTGGCGTTTCGACTGAAATCAGGGGAAACGAGCGATATCGTTGAAAGCCGATACGGTTTTCATATTATCAAGGCAGATAAAGTAAGTTCCGGCAAAACCGAACCTCTGGAAAATGTCAAAGAAAAAATCAGACAAACTCTGGCATTTGAGGGCCGGCAGAAAAAATACAAGGACTGGATGGATGGCTTGAAAAAAGATTCCATGATCCAGATAACCCTGTTTGAGGATGAATCTCCCAAAGACAGCCTCGAACCGTCGAACAGCCAGGAAGAACCTTGGGAAGAAGCCTCCAATGTGGAGAATAAACGGGTGGTAAAAGATCAGGGTTTGAACCAGAAGAATTTTCAGGTGATGGAGAGGAAGTTGGCTTTTATCAAGAAATTGCGCAGAAATAAAAAAATTTCAGAGAAGGAATATCATGTGAGGAAGCAAAAACTGCTGAATCAACTGTGAAAAATCACGCTTCCTTGAAAATGTAAAACAGATCAACCGTCAACCCGATCCCTCTGTTGGTCCCTGCCGTCAAAGCCACTTCCTTCCCGACAATATTTTTAAGCATGTTTGATTAAAATTATCAGGGGAAATATTTTGGACAAAGCCAGGCTTGCAATTTCCCGTAGGGTCGCTCCACATGACAAAGTTCTGGTGGCTGTGTCCGGGGGAGCCGACTCCATGTGTCTTCTGTTTTTACTGAAAGAGATGCAGGAAAGATTTCGCTTCGATCTCAGCATAGCCCATATGGACCATATGGCCAGGGGCGAGGAATCGGCCAAAGACGCTCGTTTTGTGGACGCCCTGGGGAGAAAACTGGGGCTTGAAACCTTCATTGAAAAAGTGAATGTCGGTGAGGCGAAAGAAACTTTTAAAACCTCCTTTCAGGAAGCCGGACGGATCCTCCGATACAGGTTTCTGGAATCGACCTTAAAAAAAATACAGGGCACCCGACTGGCGCTTGGGCACACAGCAGACGACCAGGCGGAAACTTTTCTGATCAATCTGTTACGCGGCAGTGGCTTGACAGGATTGGCCGGGATGCCCGAAATGCGCGGGACCGTGATCCGTCCCCTGATCGATTGTACCCGCATCGAAGTGGAAGCCTATCTGGCAGGCAGAAACCTGGATTTCAGGGTGGATACTTCAAATACCGATCCTAAATACCTGCGCAACCGGATTCGCCATGAATTACTGCCGGTTTTAAAATCCTTTAATCCTCGGATTGCGTCTAATCTTACAGAAACGGCGAGAATTATTCGGGATGACGATCAATGCCTGACAGATAAGGCCCGGCTCCTGTATCTGGAAATGGCCAGCCCCCGGACCCAAGGGGTGATGCTGGACCGGCTAAAATTCAGTCAGCAACCGTTGGCGTGCCAGAAACGAGTGGTGAGGGAGGCCATTTTTCAGGTGCAAGGAGATTTACGTCGCGTCACCGCCCTGCATATTCAGGAAATCATTGAATTGTTCGCGGATTCCCGTATCGGCAAGACGGTCCACCTTCCGCGACAATTGATTGCGGTTGCCGGATCTATTGGGGTTGAATTTCTCAAAAACCCGGAAAGGCCATCAAAAGGCGGGTTGAAACTTGATAAAACAGATTTAAGTTTAACCAGACTGCTGATTCCCGGAGCGACCAAAATAGACGGTACGGGTCTCAATCTGCATGCAAAGCTTCTTGAGTCCGATAATTTGAAGGACTATAAAAAGAACCCCGGCCAGGCGTACCTGGATTATGACAAGACAGGGACTGCTATTCATGCAAGGTTTTTCAGGCCTGGGGATCGTTTTGTGCCCCTTGGCATGACCGGGCGGAAAAAGTTGAAATCCTTTTTTATTGATGAAAAGGTTTCCCGTGAACAGAGAGAAACCATTCCTATCTTGACAACCGGGGTGGGCGATATTATTTGGGTTTATGGGAAAAGAATTGCGGAAAACTTCCGGGTCACTCAAACAACCCGAAAGATTTTATTCATCGAAGGGCGCAAGGATTATCAGCCTACGTCCGGTGAATAAACTGTCCCTTATCCTCATGGTTTATGCTAAAATTATTTTGATATAGGTAGTATTTTCTTCAAAAAGGGAGAAAGTTTTGAATCAATTTTATAAAAACTTAGCACTTTGGCTGGTCATCGGGCTCATGATAATCGGGTTGGTCAATATGTTCCAAAAGCCCATAGCCCCACAGTCCGAAATAATTTATAGCGAATTCCTGGAACGCGCCAATAAAGGTCTGGTTAAAGAAGTGACCATCCAGGGCGACAATATCAGTGGGAAAAATATGGACGACACCACGTTTCAATCCATCGCTCCTCCCAACGATCCTGAACTCATCAAGATACTCAGGGAAAAGGGCATCCGTTTCAGCGTGGTTCCTCCCGAGCAGACAAGCTGGTATATGAGTATCCTGATATCCTGGTTTCCGATGTTGCTGCTGCTTGGCATCTGGATTTTTTTCATGCGGCAGATGCAGTCGGGCGGAGGAAAAGCCCTTTCCTTTGGCAAGAGCCGCGCGCGCTTGTTGAATGATTCTAAAAACCGCACGACCTTTAAAGATGTTGCGGGAGTTGAAGAAGCCAAGGAAGAACTTCAGGAGATCATTGAGTTTCTGAAGGAGCCGCAAAAGTTCAGTAAACTTGGCGGAAAACTTCCGAAAGGAGTGCTCCTCGTGGGTCCTCCCGGCACCGGGAAAACTTTGCTGGCAAGAGCCATCGCCGGGGAAGCCAACGTGCCCTTTTTCAACATCAGCGGATCAGACTTTGTAGAAATGTTTGTCGGTGTGGGTGCGTCCCGCGTTCGCGACCTGTTTGAGCAAGGCAAGAAGAATAGCCCCTGTATCATTTTCATTGATGAGATCGACGCTGTCGGCAGACACCGGGGAGCCGGTCTTGGCGGGGGGCATGATGAACGCGAACAGACCCTGAATCAGCTTCTTGTGGAAATGGATGGTTTCGAAAATAATGAAGGCGTAATTATGATTGCCGCCACCAACCGTCCCGACGTGCTGGACCCGGCGCTATTGCGTCCTGGCCGTTTTGATCGGCAGGTTGTGGTTGGCCGTCCCGATGTGAGAGGCCGGGAGGCGATTCTCAAGGTTCATACCGCAACCGTGCCGCTGGAAGAAGACGTCGATCTCAAAATCATCGCCCGCGGAACTCCCGGGTTTACGGGCGCCGACATGGCCAACCTGGTGAATGAAGCCTCGTTACTCGCGGCGCGGCGGGACAAAAAAACCGTTACCATGGTGGATTTTGAAGATGCGAAAGATAAAGTCCTCATGGGTGTTGAAAAACGGAGCATGGTTATCACGGAAAAAGAAAAAAAGACCACGGCGTATCACGAAGCGGGGCACGCGCTGGTAGCTCTGTTATTGCCGGGGACCGACCCCCTTCACAAGGTGACCATCATTCCGCGTGGACAGGCTTTGGGGTTGACGATGCAATTGCCGGTAGACGATCGGCACACGTATCCAAGAACCTACCTTTCCAATTCCCTTGCCATCCTTATGGGCGGCAGACTGGCGGAAGAAATATGTCTGGGTCAGATGACCACGGGTGCGGGCAACGATATCGAACGGGCTACTGAAATGGCGCGTAAAATGGTTTGTGAATGGGGCATGAGCGATAAAATGGGTCCGTTGACTTATGGAAGCAAAGAAGAACAGGTTTTCCTGGGCAAGGACTTTTCCAGTCAGAAAAATTTCAGCGATCAAACCGCCAAGCTCATTGATCAGGAAGTCAAAGCTCTGGTGATGGGTGGATACAACAAAGCCAAGGAATTGCTTGAGGAGAATATTGTTGCCCTTAAGAATATCGCTGAGGCTTTACTTGAGCAGGAAACTCTTGACGGAAAAGAAATCCGGCGCATTATTGAAGGTAAATTTGATTCGAAGGAAGATCAATCCATCGATGAAGGTCAACCTTCCCTGAAGAAACCGACCGCCGGGGATAAACAGAAAAAATCGGATGACCGGGAAGGTGGAGCGGGAGACATTCTGGGCGGAGGGCTTCCGGACCCGTCTCCAGCTTGATCGGCCTGGGCTGGTTTTCAGGCGTCGGATGAAATACAAAACGGACGATTGAACGGTCCCGGTCCTTCAAACCTGAAATATTTTTATTGAAGAAACTCCATTCATCAAGCAATCTGGCTTGAGAATGGAGTTTTTTATTTTGAAACAAATCCCCATGCCATCTATTTTTAAACCGGAAGAAAATGACAAAGCCGTCACCCTGATGGGCATCGTCAATTTGTCACCGGACTCATTTTATAAAAATAGCCGATCCAGCTCCGAAAAAGACGCGATTCTTCTTGCCGAACGTCATATCGAAGAAGGTGCGGGAGTATTGGATATAGGCGCTGAAAGTTCCCGGCCCGGTTCCCGGCCCATTTCCGATGAGTTGGAACTGGAAAGATTGCTCCCTGTGGTTTCAAAAATTTGCAAACGGTTTGATGTCCCCGTATCCGTGGACACCTATAAGCCGCGTGTGGCTGAGAGAGTGCTGGGGGCAGGAGCTACGATCATCAATGATATTACCGGATTGCGAGGGTCTTCCGAAATGGCGGAAATCATAGCCCGAAACAAAGCCGGGGTTGTACTCATGCACATGCAGGGCATTCCCGAAACCATGCAGGATGGCCCCTGTTATGATGATGTGATTCAGGATATAATAATTTTTCTTAAAAAAAGCATCGATTTAGCGCAGAATACAGGAATCGAAAAGATAGCGGTCGATCCGGGTATTGGGTTCGGTAAATCGCAAACTCACAATCTGGAGATCATTCGCCGGTTGAAGGAGTTCAGGGAACTCGGGAAACCAGTTCTGCTGGGGGTCTCGCGCAAATCGTTCATTGGCGGTGTGCTCGATCTTCCTGCGGAAGAACGTTTGGAAGGATCACTGGCCGCGACGGTCATAGGGGTGCTAAACGGGGCGACTATGTTCCGAACCCACGATGTGCAGGCGACGGACCGGGCGATCAAAATGGCTCAGGCAATCATGGACAAGGGAGCTTTGAAAAAATGACCCGGCTTTTTGTAAATGTGGACCATGTCGCGACGATTCGTGAAGCGAGAAAAACTGTTGAACCCGACCCTCTCCTTGCCGCTCAAATAGCAGAAAGCGCGGGGGCGGATGGAATCACGGTTCACCTCAGGGAAGACCGCCGACATATCCAGGATCATGATGTCGAAAGAATCCGTTCGGCAATTAAAATTCCTCTGAACCTTGAAATGGCCCCTGTTGAGGAAATGGTTCAGATTGCCATAAAAACCCGTCCCTATCAGGTATCGCTGGTTCCGGAAAAGCGGCAGGAAGTCACCACCGAAGGAGGGTTGGATTTAAGCTCGCAGATAGAGTTCCTCATTCAAATGAAAGAGCGATTGACGTCAAGCGGAATACGGTTCAGTTTGTTTGTGGACCCTGACTCCAGTCAAATCGAGGCCGCAGGCCGGGTCGGGGCGGACAGTATCGAACTAAACACCGGGGTTTACTCGGAATTAAAAGTTGGGGCAGATATGGAGGCGGCTCTCGAAAAAATCCGCCAATCTTCGAAACAGGCGGTGGAATTGGGGTTACGGGTATTTGCGGGGCATGGATTGACCCAGGAAAATGTGCAGGCGATTGCCGCCGTTCCTGAAATTGAGGAGCTTAATATCGGCCATCATATTGTGTCCAGGGCTGTGTTTATTGGAATGGATGCGGCCGTCAAAGAAATGATTCATTCAATAAAAGAATTTTCCGTGCTTGAGGTCCGCTAAATCCAATCATTTGTTGATTTGGAGTGGTTGGGTCAAAAAATTCTGGTTGGCATAAATATTGCGTTAATAATTTTTTCTATAGATTTGCCAACTTATTGACACAAAAAGAGTTAATGCTTATGAAGCGTAAAGATTCAAAAGTCCAGGAAGAAAATATCGCGGCCAGAGAGAAAGGTTTGATCATCGTTCGTGAGTTTGAGCGTGTGATACGCACCTTTAATAAGGTTCTGGAGCATAAGGATAATTGCGCGAAATCGATGGAAACAGATCTACAGGGATTGTTGAAAAGTTTACAGGAAAATCTTGATAAACAGTATGAGATTGACCGTAATTTTGAAATTTTCAACAACAATATCGAAAAAATTACCTTGAATCTCCAGCAATTGGAGAATGAAGAGAGAACTCATGCCGGTCGATATGAACGTCTGTTGAAAGGGGTTGGAATCGAGGGGGATGATCCGGAGTCAGAAAATCCTTCCGCGTCCAAGGCGGTCCCTGGTGATAACGATAAAGACGACCTGGATGTTTTGGAAAAACTGAGGAATCGCAGGGAAAGTTTTCTCAGCAAATTAAGTCAAGAGTTTAAAAGCCTGGATGATAAACTGTTGTCCATTACCAAGTTGAGAAAAGAACTTGATGAATCCCGCAATGAAATAAGAGATAAAAAAGCCCATTCTCTGGAGAAAAAAGATGCTCTTGAGGAAGAAGGGAAAAAACTTCTCAATGAAGTGGGAAGACTGGAGAGTGATCTGGAAACCACGGTTCTCGAAGAAAAAAACCTGATTGAAGAGTCTGTGAAAATAATTCAAAAGGTTGAGTCCAGTTTAGAGCTGGATGAGAAGACAGATCATATTTTGTTTTCATCCCTGACACTGGCAGAATCTGCGGAAACATCCGGCGAATCTACCAATAATAAAGACCAATAACTCACCTCGAAAGTCTCATCAGGATTCCAAGTCCCGTGCAAGGTTGCTATTGACATAAATTTATAAATTTAGCATAATTCCGTGGGGTGTGCTCGGAGGACTGGTTTTTTCTGTGTTTTTTCAAAAAAGGCTCGGTCGGGGATAGCTTCACTCAACAGGTGGGCCTTGTAAATCAGCATTCTACAATTCTTTCTGTATCCCTATAGTACCAACCCAAATTTTCAACTTCCCCTAAGCTAGCGTTCCAATTTTTATTGTTGGTTATGGTTTTTTGCCGTTCATTAACGGCCTACGAAAGGTATTAAGTTGCATGTCGATTAAAATCGCAATCAATGGATTCGGGAGAATCGGTCGAAACGTTTTTCGTTGTATCCTTCAGGATAAAGAATGCGGTGATTTTGAAGTTTGCGCCATCAACGATTTGACGGACGCAAAAACCCTGGCCCATTTGCTCAAATACGATTCAGTTCAGGGAGTGAACAAAGCCCAGGTAGCGTTCGAGGATAACAGCTTGATCGTTGACGGCAAACCGATCCGGATATTTTCTGAACGCGATCCCGCAAAACTCCCCTGGAAGGACCTGGAAGTTGATATTGTTATCGAATCCACGGGGTTTTTTACCAATCGGGAAGGGGCCGAAAAGCACCTTCAAGCCGGAGCGAAAAAGGTGATCATTTCCGCCCCCGCTTCCGAGCCGGATGTGACGCTGGTTCTTGGGGTCAACGACCGGTTGTACGACAAGGACAAGCATCAAATCGTTTCCAACGCTTCGTGTACGACCAACTGCCTGGCTCCTGTGGCCTGGGTTCTGCAGAATAAGCTGGGGATCAAACGGGGGCTGATGACGACCATTCACTCCTATACCAATGACCAGTCCATCCTGGATTTACCGCATAAAGATCTCAGACGGGCCAGGGCGGCGAATCTCTCCATGATTCCGACGACAACCGGCGCGGCGCGTGCCGTGGCACTGGTTTTGCCGGAACTAAAAGGGAAACTGGATGGAATGGCGATTCGCGTGCCCACGCCCAATGTGTCTCTGGTTGATTTAGTGGTCGAAGTGGAAAAGGACACCACCGCCGAAGAAGTAAACCAGCTTTTTAGAGAAGAAAGCGCCGGCCCTTTGAAAGGTGTTTTGCGAGTGGAAGAAGAGCCTCTGGTATCCATTGATTTCAATGGGGATGACGCGTCGTCCATCGTGGACGGACTCTCCACGAAGGTCATGGAAAACAGAATGGTCAAGGTGCTCTCCTGGTATGACAACGAATGGGGGTATTCCTCCCGTGTTAAGGATTTGATTAAATTTATCGTCGCTCAGGGAATTTAAAGCGACATGAGAAGGCCAGTCGTTGCCGGGAACTGGAAAATGAATTGTCTCCAATCTGAAGCTGAGGATTTAACCAGACAGTTGTTAGCTCGGAATGACTTGCGTGGCAATGTGGAAGTCATTTTAGCGCCGCCCTTCACAGCGTTGGGCGTTGTCCGAAAGCTGGTGGACGGATCGGGAATTCAACTTGCGGGGCAGAATATCCACTTTGAACCCAGGGGCGCCTGGACGGGAGAAATTTCTGCGGCGATGCTCGTCGATTCTGGTTGTAAATATGTGATTCTGGGCCACTCTGAAAGAAGAAGTGATTTTCATGAAGACGACGCTTTGATAAATAAAAAAATCCAGGCGGCGTTGAAAGAAGAATTACATGTTATATTTTGCGTTGGGGAAACCCTTCAGCAAAGAGAACGGAACGAAACTCGCGCGGTCATCGAGTCCCAACTGAAGTTGGGACTCGAAAGTTTAACGGACAGGGACCTGGAAAGTATGGTCATAGCCTACGAGCCGGTTTGGGCCATTGGAACCGGAAAAACCGCCGCTCCTGAGCAAGCCCAGGAGGTGCATCAGTTCATCCGCACATTTATTGAAACAACTTTTGAGAAGTCAACGGCTGAATCCGTTAGAATCCAGTACGGTGGAAGCGTCAACCCTGGTAACAGCAAAATTCTGATGGCTCAAAAAGATATTGACGGGGCTTTGGTGGGTTCGGCGAGTCTCGACGCAGAATCATTCACCGCCATTATCAACTCGGCTGGATAACCCAAAATTGAGAGGAATTAACCGCTGATGCAGACAGTTATAACTGTGTTACATGTCGCCGGAGCTTTGATTTTAATTATTGTAATCTTGTTGCAGTCCGGAAAAGGTGCGGCCATGGGGTCCGGGTTGGGGGGAGGAAGCAGTCAGACCATGTTTGGCAGTAGCGGAGCCAGCAATTTTCTGACCAAATTGACGACCGGAGTGGCTATTTTATTCATGGTCACGTCCTTGACTCTGGCGACGCTTTCTTCCAAAAAAGATTCCCGTTCGATCATGAAGGGAGTTGAAGAACCCATTGAAGAGCAATCGCCCCCGGTGGAACCTTCTATTCCTCCTCAAGAAAAATGAGAGGTTTTTTTTAGCCTGCCGATGTGGTGGAACTGGTAGACACGTGCGCTTGAGGGGCGTATGGAGCGATCCGTGGGAGTTCGAATCTCCCCATCGGCATTTTTATTACAAGACTTTTCCTTCTCCTGCTTGTAAATTGATTAACATAATAGGTTTTTATGTCTGCTTAGAATAGAAAGCATTCCTACATTCATTTATGTTTGATAAAAAAAAGAACGACGAAAACAAAATACCCAATGGAACTGAAGCGACCAAGGAGTTCAACGAACGGGTTTCGCGTCTGCTCGTAGTTTGTCTCGATGGGATATGCCAAATGATCCCACAAAAGGAGGCCCTGTATTCTGCTTTGAAAAACCTCGGCGATGTGGTGCGAAAAGCCACTCGTCCCAAACCTCTTGCTGGCATGGGGAAGGACATCGAGGATTTTTTCAAACGGCAAATCCTGGAAACCAGTTTTCGGGCAACAAAAAACGAAACTGTGATGCAGATCGTTCTTGATCTTTCGGAAACCATTCAACAAATCGCTTCCACTACGGATGATTTTGATCACAAAATGGAAACAAGTATGGAAGGGATCCAGGCCGCCTCGACCATAGAAGATATTTTGTCCCTCAAAGACGGAATCCTCCAGGAAATCGTGAAAGTAAGAGTCAATTCACAATCCTTGAAATCGGCGGTGACGGAGTATAAGAAAACCACCCAGTCCCTCTCTGTCAAACTTGAGGAAACCGAGGCCAAGGCACTTGTGGATTCGCTCACAAACGTGTTGAACCGAAATGCGTACAACATGAAAATCATTCAAATGATGAGAGAGTTTTCTCAGACGAAAAATTATTTTTGCCTGTTAGTTCTCGATATTGATCATTTTAAAAAATTCAATGATAACTATGGTCATAAAGCCGGGGATCGCGTATTGAAATCCGTGGCCGCATCTGTTCAGGATTCCTTGCGGGCTTCCGATCTGGTTTTTCGTTATGGTGGGGAAGAGTTTGTTGTGGTTTTAAGTGGCATTCAGGAAGACAATGCGTTGAAATTAGCGGAAAAGATCCGCAAGGATGTAGAAAAAGAATACTTTGTTGATAAAGACCAGAAGTTGAAAGTGACCATCAGCCTGGGGGTTGCCTGCGTGAAGGAAGGCGAATCCGAGATCGAACTCTTCGAAAGAGCGGATAAGGCAATGTATGTGGCTAAAAGTAAGGGCAGGAACCGGGTGGAGATCGCAGAATAAAAACTTTTAAAGTCACACAGAGCTTGAATCCACGCACAGATGTTTGCGCATGCAACCGACCACTCTAGCAGGTTTATTCCTCAATCCAGGCTTCCTCGCAGTATTCATTGCCGTCCTGACCACAATAGGTAATGTAATGGTTGGGGTGAGCATGCTCCCCGAAGATAAAAGGCGCAAGCGCTACAAACTTCATCTCTACGTATTTTTTGCTGTCCTTGTCTGTATTCTGGGTTTTCTAATCTGGAACTATATTGTACACGGAAAAAATCTCCTCTTTAATTATGCAGTGTTCTTATATTTTGCCGTCGTCATTCCCCTCAGCCGAAGAACCAGTGTGACGGCGCACGCCATCATCGCCTCTGTGGGTCTTGTCCTTCTGACGGTGACGGCTTTCCTCCAGGTGGGTTGAAGAAGAACCCTTAAAGGCCGCTCTCCCGGTCCACCTCGCCAAAATAATATCCGTTCAACCATTTTCCCAGGCCAAAAAAGTGTGGTCTAATACCCTGTATTTTTCACAACAGGAAGGTTGCCGGGTTATGGATGAATTTGATATCGCTATTCTGGGCGCCGGAATTTCCGGAGTTTCCGCCGCAACGCGGGCGGCTGAACTGGGCGCTAAAGTATGCCTGATCGAAAAAGGCGAGATCGGAGGCCGGTGCTTTCATAAGGGATTATATCCCATCCGTCGCATGATGGCCCAAATGTCCAGAAATGGAATCAATATGCAATTGGAGGCTGAAAATAGACTGATAGAGATTTCCCGGCTCTTTGAGGACGCACAACAATTTTCCCGGACGATTGCCGGAAACCGGGAAACGGCTTTAAAGGAAAAGGGCGTCCGAATAGAATTCGGCGAGGGGGTTCCAAGCGGTCCCAATGAAATCCGGATCATTCGGTCCGGTGAGGAGAAAATAATTCGGGCGAAGAAAATTATCTTCGCGTTAGGTTCCAGTATCCAGCCTCCACCGACGATTCCCTTTGACGGGGAGAGAATCATTTCCAGGGATGATATTTTTGAAACAGGCAAAGTCCCGGCGAGTGTATTGATTTTAGGTGGGGGTGGCACAGGGTGTGAACTGGCTTTACTCTATAACAAACTCGGGAGCAAAACGTTTTTGTGTGAAGAAGGTCCGCGTCTGCTTGAGAATCATGACCCGGATGTCACGGATGCAGTGGAAAGAGAGATGAAATCCCACAAGGTCAAGGTTCTGCTCAACAAAAAAATTGTTTCCATTTTTAAAGACGCCGGTAGTATTGATGTTTCTCTCGAAGGAGGCGTTAAATTCTCCGTCGCAACAATCGTTCTGACCTCCGGCAGGATGGCCCGAACCGAAGGAATGAATGCCCAGGAGTTTGGGATACGCATGGGAGAAAAGCAACAAATTCTAGTCAATGAAAAAATGGAAACGACGACCCAGGGCATGTATGCCGTCGGCAGTGTGACCGGGAGGAAATCGTTCGATGGCCTTTCGGAGGAGGAAGGCAGGGTTGCCGCAGAAAACGCTCTGGGCAAAGATAAAAACCTCAACACGGATTGGATTCCACAAGTGATTTATGTCGAACCTGAAATCGCCACGGTGGGGTGTTTTGCCAGGGACGCCCACCACAAGGGTTTCCGTGGGGTCGAGGGAAGGTGTGATATTGAGAGTCTGGATCATGCCCTGCTGGAAGGGAAGGAGCATGGTTTTATTAAAATTGTTGCCGACAAATCCTCAAAAAAAATCATCGGTGGGCAAATTTTCTGTGCGCGGGCATCGGAAATTATCCCTTTGATATTATTAGCTATAAAAAAGGGAATGACGGTGAATTCTCTGGCGAGATTATCCTCGGGCGTTTCAACTCAATTTCAGGGAATCGAGCAGGCGGCCAAGGCATGTTTGCGGGCGATGAATGCCTGAGACGTAAGGGGCTTAGTTGAAATAACATCTTGTCTTGACTCGATTTTTCAATTATGTTAAAAACCAACTCTTTGAAAGACTTTGTGAAGATTAGGGTGGCAGAATTTTATTAAATTTAATAATTTAACCACTTGATAATTTAGGTTTTATTATGGCAGAGGCTAAAGAAGTAAAAAACGCGGATCCCGTTGCGGATAAAGCCAAGGGGAAAAAAGGCAAAAAGGATGAGTCGACCGATACATTATGGTCCCGGCGCGACTTTTTCTCTCTCGCAGGGTGGGCCAGTTTTATGGGCGCCCTGGGGTTGTCTTCCGTATATTTCCTGCGGTTGCTTTTTCCGCGGGTATTGTTTGAGCCGTCACCGGTTTTCAAGGCGGGTTTGCCAAGCGATTACACCGTGGGCGAAGTGAGCACAAAATGGGTTAATGCGCAACGGGTATGGATCATTCGGGACGAAGAAGGAATTTATGTTATTTTTGCGTTCTGCACCCATTTGGGTTGTACGCCAAGGTGGTTGAAAACCGAGAGCAAGTATAAATGCCCCTGTCATGGTAGC
>JAJDAY010000008.1 GCA_029261655.1 Nitrospinaceae bacterium
GCCTCATGCAGACTTTGGTCCGCACCAAAAACTGGCCCCTGATGATTTACGCCTCGTCCCCGGAAGTTTACGGCAACCCCATCTACACGCCAATGGATATCAACCATCCCATGCTCCCGAGGAGCATTTACGCGGTCACCAAGCTCGCGGCGGAGAAACATTGCAAGGCCATGCACGAATGGTATCAATATCCCGTTGTGGTGATCCGAAACTTCAACACTTTCGGCGAGAACCAGGACATCTCCGACCATTCCGGCGTTATCTCCAAGTTTATCCGCGACGCTCTCAACAACAAACCCATTGTCATTCACGACAGCGGCGAACAGACGCGGGATTTTCAATACGTCGAGGACGCCGTCCGGGCCTATTCACTGGTCATCACCAGCGACAAACGGTTTTCAGGCTCGGTGTTCAACATCGGCACGAACAAGCAGACCTCGATCAAGACTCTGGCGCATATGATAAAAGACTTCGCAGGCTCCAAGTCTGCCATCGAGAGTCAACCGGGCAGATCCGCGGATTTGATGTCGCTGGAAGCCGATTATTCTTTAATTCACCAACAAACCGGATGGGAACCCAAAGTGGGCCTTGAAGACGGTTTGAAACGCACTATTCATTGGTACCGGAAACTGATATGAAAGCTCTCGTCACTGGAGGCGCCGGGTTCATCGGGCGCTGGCTGGTCAAAAAATTACTGGAAGAAAATTTCGAAGTCTGGGTTCTCGACAACCTCGAAAATGGACGCGAAAGCAATCTGGAGGAATTTCACAACCACCCGTTGCTCAAAGGGGTGGTTTATGACGATGTGCTCAATCTGAAAGCCCTCCACTCGGTCTTTGAGTTCAAACCCGACATCGTTTACCACCTGGCGGCGCAAATCAACGTGCACGAAAGCCTGGAAATTCCCAACAAGGCTTTCGAGAGCAACATCAAGGGAACCTACAATGTTCTGGAAGAATGCCGGGCACTGGGAACCAAGGTCATGCTCATGGGAACCTGCATGGTCTACGACATGGCGGACAGCCACAAACCGATCAACGAAGACCATCCCCTCAAACCAACGTCTCCCTACGCCGCGTCCAAACTCGCGGCAGAAATCCTGGCGCAATCCTATTTTTACAGCTACGGCCTGCCGGTTGTGACCTGCCGCCCTTTCAACACTTACGGACCTTACCAGAAATACAATCTCGAAGGCGGCGTGGTGTCGATTTTTGTCCGCCAGGCATTGAATGGAGAAAAACTGAAAATCTTCGGGGACGGAACGCAGACACGAGATTTATTATATGTGGAAGACTGCGTGGACTTCGTTTACACCGCGTCCCGTTGCGAGCAGGCATTGGGTCAGGTGATCAACGCCGGTTCCGGAACCGATATCGCAATCGCGGATCTGGCCAAAATGATCTGCCCGGACGAAAGTAAAATCCATCGGGTGGAGCATCGCCACCCCCAGGCTGAGATTCCCAAACTGCTTTGTGATAATTCCAAAGCCCACGCCCTCTTGGGTTGGGAACCGAAAGTGGACCTGGAATCCGGGATCGAAAAACTGAAAGAACAACTGCAGGAAATATGCGTATAGGCGTGACCGGAGCTTCGGGCTTCATCGGCGGCCACTTAATGAACGCCCTGGCCGAACTCCCTGATGTCACCGTGACCCCCCTCATCCGCAAACGCAAGAACGCTCCCCCCACCTTGGCCGAACTGAAAAATTTCGTTAAAGACAAGCATCTGATCTACCATCTTTCAGGAGTCAACAGAGGCTCTGACGAAGAGATTCTTTGCGGAAATATTCTGGGAACCCTGCGCCTTCTGGTCGCTGTCAAAACTTACGGGTCTTCCGAAACCAGGATCGTGTTCGCCTCCTCATCGCAAGTGTATAAAAGCGGGAAAAACCCTCTCAAAGAATCCCATGCAACCGAACCGGAATCGTTGTATGGTGTCAGTAAGAAATCGGCGGAAGATTTGATCCGGCTTTCGGGTTTAGAGTACATCGTCTTGAGACTTTCCAACGTCTACGGACCGGGATGCCGGCCCGATTATAACTCGGTCATCGCCACTTTTTGCGACCGGGCGGTTCGCCGGCTTCCCGTGACCGTCGATGGGAACGGCAGGCAGGAGCGGGATTTTATTTATATCGACGATGTGGTACGGGCTTTTCTCGAAGCGGGAATGAAAACGCAACCCAGAGAGCGGGCCATATACAACGTCTGTTCGGGGCGGGCGGCTTCCCTCCGACAGGTCATCGGAAACATCAAACGAGCCGGGTTGGGAGTGAACGTGCAATATCAAAACGGCGACGCCGGCGTTTCCTCAGGGCTTGATCCCTCACGGTTCAGCAAAGTCTACGCCTGGAAACCTGAGACCTCCCTTGCGGCAGGAATCAAACGCACCCTGCGCAAATTTGAAGAAGGACAAAGTTCATGAAAGGCATCCAAGTCCAGGACCTCGACAAAAAATCCGACGAAAGAGGCTGGCTCATCGAGATGCTCGGCGATGAGTTGCACGAAGAACAAAAACCGTTCGGACAAATCCATGTATCCGTGGCTTATCCCGACAAAGTTCGGGGAAACCATTATCATAAACGAAAAACCGAATGGTTTTCCGTACCCACCGGGACGGGTCTGCTCCTGCTTAAGGATCTGGCGACTGGAAAGGAGGAAACGGTCCTCATGGGAGAAAACGCTTTAAAAACAGTAAAAATTACCCCCGGCATCCTCCACGCGATTAAAAATACCGGCACCCATGACATGGCGCTCATCGTTTACACCGATGAATCTTTTGACCCAGCCGACCCCGACACTTATTACCAGAAAATCCTGGAGTGAACCCCCATGCGGCCATGGAAAAGGGGAACACCGACTTCCGATAAAACCCGACCCGACTTTTCGATTCGATCCTATATCAAAATAAATTTTGTTCCCTCCTCATGAAAATAACTTTCCTGCTCCCTCACGTCCGGCTCAGCGGCGGCGTCCGGGCTCTTCTCGAGTATGCCAACCGTCTGCACGCAATGGGTCACGAAACACGTATTTTACTTTCCGCTGAACCGCAAAAGTGGTATCGATTTGATAAAAAATTAAAGACATTGGGGAAAAAATCGACTTCCCTGGCCCCCGATTCCATCGACTGGTTCGACAATCAGGTTCCCATCACTCGCCTTCCCTGCAATGATTCCACTTTTGTTCCTCCTGCGGATGTGCTGATCGCAACGGCGTGGCAAACCGCGGAATTCTCCGCAAGACTCCCCAAAGAAGCCGGGAAAAGGTTTTATTTCATACAACATTATGAAAGCCTGTGGACAAGGGAAAAAGAACGGGCCGAGAAAACTTATCGTCTGCCTTTTCAAAAAATCGTCATTTCCAGCTGGTTGCAACAGATAATGGCGGATAACTATCAACAGGAAGCAGACCTGCTGGTCACGCCTGTGGACAAAAACCTTTTTTTCTCGGAAGAAAAAATCTGGAACACACCCAGGCGAGTCTGCCTGCTACATCACGATTATGACTGGAAAGGCTACCAAGAAGGAATCGCCGCTATCAAAAGGGCGCAATCGCAAAAGCGTAAATTCGATCTGGTGGTTTTCGGCGAAAAAGTAAAAAATCCTTGCGACTTATTCAAGCAGGCGGGATTCGAGTTTGAATACCATTATCGTCCGACGGGAAACGAGGTGGCTCGGATCTTTTCCACCTGCGATATTTATATTTGCCCAAGCTGGCATGAGGGGCTGGGAATGCCGGCTATGGAGGCCATGGCCTCCGGGTGCGCCGTGGTGACGACAGACACCGGCGGTTCCCGTGATTATGCGTTTGATAAAGAAACCGCTCTCGTTTCGGCTCCCAAAGATATTGAAGGGCTGGCTGATAATTTGGTCACTGTCCTTGACGACAAACCATTAATGGTCCGGCTTGCGGAAAACGGCCAAAAGAAAATCATGGAATTTAACTGGGATAAAAACTGTCAGCGTTTGCTCGATTTGTTCGAAACTCAATGAATGACCTCTGAACAAACATGAAAAAAGTTTCCGCCATCATAGTGAACTGGAATGGGAAAAACGACACGGCGGACTGCATTCAATCCCTGCTGGATCAGGATCAGCCGGATGTCGAAATCATCGTCAGCGACAACGGATCAACCGATGGGTCCGTAGATTTTTTAAGGGAACGGTTTTCAACATCCATCCGCCTATTGGAAAACGGCAACAACCTCGGGTTTGGAACCGCTGTCAATCGCGGCCTGGAGGCGGCACGGGGAGATTATCTCGTCTTCCTGAACAACGATCTTGTCCTGGCCCCGAACAGCATAAGCGAGCTCACCGCTCTTTTAGAATCGGATAATGATATCGGAGCGGCGGTTCCTAAAATTCTTTATTACGAAAAACGCGACACTCTCAATTCCTTTGGGGTTCTTATTCACTACACCGGAATCGCCTGCCCCAATAAAATTGATCAGACCGATGACTCGGAGCTGGGTATTTTGGAAACGGCCTGTGGCGGCATCTTCATGTTTTCCCGGAAGGTTTACGAAACCACCGGCGGATTCGATGAAGACCTTTTTCTTTATCATGAAGATCATGACCTGTCCTGGCGCATCCGGCTTCAGGGTTGGAAAATCATGGTCACCCCAAAGGCCATTCTCTATCACCATTACAAATTCAACAAGGGAGTCCGAAAATTTTATTATTCCGAAAAAAACCGGCTTCACATTCTGATAAAACATCTTGAGTGGAAAACCCTGGCCCTGATATTTCCCGCCCTGCTGGTCGTGGAATCAGCCCAATGGGTTCATGCCCTCCTCAACGGCTGGTTGTTTTTAAAAGTCAAAAGTTATTTAGAACTGGCGGCGCTTTTGCCTCGCATCCTCAAAAAAAGAAAGGGGATACAGTCTGGTCGAAAAATTCCTGACCGGGAAATCATCCGACTTTACCAGGGTCGACTGGCCGTGGCAGGGATGAATCACCCATTGATGAAAAACATTTTAAGCCCCCTTCTAAACGCCTACTGGATGTTGATTCGCGGTTTGATTTGAACCGTTGCAATACTTTCGTGATCTTTCTCAATTTCAATTGACATCCGGGGCAATATTTGCAATTTTTGATGACCCATAAACAATAAAAATACCAAGGAGAAAAAATGGCTTACGAAAATTCACCCAATTTTGTAGACGAAACCGAAGGCATCAAATACTACTGTACCTGTGGCGAGTCCGCAAACAAGCCCTACTGCGATGGTTCGCATGAAACGAAAGAGACAGGAAAATCCCCCAAGGAACATGTCATTCAAGAGGCCAAGCGAGTGGCGATCTGTGACTGTGGCCACACGAGAAATTCACCCTTTTGCGACGGATCTCACTCGAAATTATAGAGACCGGCTGAGGCTCGTTTTTTTCAGTCAGGATAATTCCGATCGATGCTGATGGGGAAGTTTTTGAAATTGACTTGTGTTTTCCTATGGGTTTAAAACATTGAATCGAATAATCACAAAGTTACTCCACAACTTGAAAAGCCTCTTATTCCTTATTGGTTACTATGGATTAGAGGCGTCCTGGAAAGCTTATGACAAATACATTCAAAAAAGGAGTGTCAAAGCTCTCAATATAAATTATCCGATCATTGATTGTGTCCGGTTTGAGGGTGTCGAATTTTTAATTTATTTTGAAAGCAAAGGCATCATTGAGGAATTGATACTGAAGGAAGGTTCCTATGAAGGGGATTTGATCACCCTTGCCGGCTACTTTATTAAAGAAAATACGGTCATCATTGACGTGGGAGCAAACATTGGTTTTGAAAGCCTGTATTTTGCTAAAAAATATCCCAACAACCTGATCTACAGTTATGAACCCACGGCCATTCCTTATAAATGCTTGAGCAAATCAAAAGCTATCAATGATCTGGATAATTTAAATATCTTTAAATTAGGCGTTGGAGAAAAAAAAGGCTCGGTTGAAATTCATGCGGCCACCAAAGACACCTACAACAAGGGTTTGGCTTCCATTGATGCCAATTTCGACCTGGACGATACGTTTGCAAAAGAAACCATCGACATCACAACTCTGGACGATCATGTTAAAGAAAGCAGGCGTGTCTCGCTGATTAAAATTGACGTTCAGGGATATGAAACCAAAGTATTGGAAGGGGCCGTTGCTTTAATTGAAAAAAATAAACCGGTGATTATCTATGAGCATTTTGAAGGGTATTATTCTGCCCCCCTGGAACTGAGAACCAAAATAGAAAGTTTTTTTTCACCACTCGGTTATGATCTCTACCTCATTCGGTCAAAAGGGGGTCTGCGTCCCCATAGATTCCTGGAAAAAATCAATTTCAAATCCAAAAATGAAATCAATGGGGATATTATTGCTTTCCCGGTTTGATATTTTCTAAATGATTTCAGGTCCTTTTCTCAACTCCGTATACACTTCCCACTCTTTGTAAGGCAGGATTTTAAGAAATCTCTCGCCTTTTCTTTGCCTCCGGTTGATCAACCTTTCCAGGATTTTGTCAAACCATTTCACCTTGTACCAGCGCCTGAAAATCTGCACCCTCGATTGAATCAACTCAAAGTGGAAATCGTAATAATAAGCGCCGGGGCTGTTTTTGTCGAATTGAAAAAGAGTTTCAAAAGTGAAAAACCGGACATGCGTGCTGTCGCCAAAGGCGATGGGGCTGAAACAATGCGGCACCCATATTTTTAAGGTTCCCCCAGGCTTAAGAACCCGATGAAATTCCCTCATGATGCCTTTCAAATCTCCGATATGCTCAAGAACGTGGACGCAGAAAACTTCATCCGCAGAACCACTCACCAAAGGCAGACCCTCGGCCAGGTCGCAAACCAGACTCACTCCCGGTAAAGCGGTCACATCAATGACCGTAAACTTTGCAGGGTCATAGTCCTCGCCCACATAGCGTTTGTAGCGGTCGATTTTATTTTGATCGAGCACACCTCCGCCGACATCGAGGCGAACTATTTTTTTTTCTTTTGCGGACCGACTGTCCATTTTCACCTGACGGGTTGAAACCATTGCCTGTTTTTATTTCGACGGAACGTTCAACACTTTCTGGTAAACTTTTATCATCTCTTGAAGATTACGTTCCTGCGTGAATTTTTCCGCCAGCGACCGGGCATTTTGCCCCATGCTTTCCCGGACAGCGGGATCGAACAAGGCGTTGATATTTTCCGCGATTTCTTTTGGATCGGACGGATTTTCAACCACCCTCCCGTTTTTTCCATGCTCAAGGATTTCCGCCGCGCCGCTGTTTGCGCTGGTCACAACGGGCAAACCAGAAGCGAGCGCTTCCAGGTTGGCATTGCCGAAGGGTTCGTATATCGACGGCAACACAAAAATATCGGCGGCGGCATAATATTTTTCAAGGTCATCGACGGGCTCCTGACAATGAATTTTTTTCTGATTTTTCCGGGAGGCAAAAGGCAAATAGCGGCTCCAGTTTCCCTTACCCATCAACAGAAGCTGCCAATTGTCCGACGGTAAAAATTCCAGGGATTGAATCAGGAACTTCAATCCTTTTCTCTCAAACCCGGACCCTACAAATATTATCAACACGTCACTCTCAGGGATATTCATTTTTTCCCGGATCATCAAACGGAAACGTTTTTTATTTTCAGGATGAAACCGTGTGAGCGACACCCCATTGTAAACCACTTCTATTTTATCGTCTGGAACCCGGTAATGCTTCTGAATATCATTTTTCACCATTTCGGATATCGCGACAATTTTCCGACACCAGCCTTTTTCAAACAACCCTTTTTCCATCGCAAGAATCAAACGATGAAAAGGATTCAATGTGAGAAAAATTCTTTTAGCGGGGGAAAGAAATTTTTTCCGTTGCTCCAGCCATTCCCGGTGACAGCCGTCGCCGGCCCGGTAAATATCCTGAAAAAATATTCGTTCGTGACTTTGGACAATATCAAAATTTCCCTTGCGTAATTCTCTTAAGGCAAACCACGAAAAAGAAAGAGAACGGATCCATGCATTGAACGTCCACGCTGGAACCAAATGCACATTCAGATGGGGATGGTTCATCGCCCCCCATTGATGGGCGAATATATGGACCTCATGGCCCGCGCTTGCAAGCTGATTCGTGTATTGATCCACGAAGCCTTCGGCGCCGCCGTAGTTCACATATTTATATCTGACAACTGCGACCTTCATCGGATGGTCCGTTCAACCTCCCAGGCTAACCCATGATTCATGAATAATTATTGAGCGCTTCTTCATATACTTGTAAGGTCTGGTCTATTTTCCGGTCCCATGTCAATTCTTGCCGGCAATAGTCATAGGCGTTTTGGGCAACCTCCCCGGCCCATTCCGGGTTCTTTAAAACCTTGACAATACCTTCCGCTAAACTTTTTCCGCTTTTAATATCTGCCAGAACGCCACGCTCTCCATCGTGGAACAATTCCGCAATAGAACCTCCCCGGGTGGCGACCACGGGAGTTTTCATGGCAAATGCCTGCGGAATCACCTGCGAAGTTCCCTCCCCTGCATACGACGCCAGAACCAGAATATCCATCGCGGCAATGATTTCGGGAATGTCCTCCCGGTGTCCCATGACGGTGACCGATCCCTTAAACTCAGGCGCCAGAGATCTCTGCTTGATCTCTTCATATCCCGGTCCAGCTCCTACGATGATAAATCTTGCCTCTGGAAAATGCTCTAAAACAAGGGGGACCGCTTCCAGAAAATAGACATGCCCTTTCCATCCACGGATCACTCCGATCTTACCGATCAACGGTTGACCGGGATGCAACCCCAACTCGGCGCGCACGGCATCGCCTGAAACACCTGGGTCAAATCGTTGCATATCGACTCCGGCGGGAATGGACACCACCTGTTCTTCGGTCACTCCGTTCAGCCCAATCAACAATTTTCGAATGGCTTCGCCGCTGGTGAGAATCCTTTCGGGAAAATAGGAATACAACCAGTTGTTGGGAAAAATATTCTTAACCGCAATGGAAACGTGCCGACTGCGGATGATGGGGATGCGAAGCCATTTTCCAATGAAGGACATGAGCCAGGTGTCGATAGAGCTATGAGTGTGCAAAATATCCGGTTTATTATTTTTAACCAACCGGAATAAAGCTAAAAAAGCCCCTGGACTGACAGGTCGCGGCATGGCAACGGAGTAAAATTTGAACTGAGGATGGTGGATGGCCCGGCAACGCTCCTCGATAGGGCTTCCCGGTTGGCAGACGAGGGAGACTGTGTGTCCCCTCTCAAGGAGCATCAGGGTCTCTTGAATGATTCTTATTTCCTGCCCGCCCCAACCGATAGCGGCTTCAGAATGTAAAATATGGAGGGATTTCAAAGAGGAACCCGTTATCAAAAATCATGGACTGGTTGCAGGTGGACGGCGAATAACTTAACATATCCCCTCGGAAGAGTCGATAACAACATGGCGGCATTTCCCTCCCCTTCCAGCTTGCTAATGATGGGGAAAAAGAAACCTTCTTAAATTTACTATTACCCTACTCTGACACGTGTCTGAACAATTCAACCTCATTGCCTGCGACAATTGCGGCTCCAGCAAGTTTGCCACCCTTTGCGAGTGGAATGATTTGTCCCGAGTGGTCCAATGCGATCGGTGCGGCTTGCAGTTTGTCAACCCGATGCCAAACAAGGAATTTCTTGACCAATTGTATCGAAAAGATGGGGAGGAAAGCCCCTACTATCGAAATTATATTCTGGAACGGACGAACAGAAGAAACTCCTACAACAAACAATACCACCGCCGTTTGAAGCTTATCGAGAAATATTCCCAGGGAAAAGGGAAATTGCTTGATATCGGTTGCGGCGGTGGATTTTTTTTAAAAACTGCTGAGGAACGCGGCTGGGAACCTCATGGAATCGATATTGTTCCTGGATTTGTCGAGTTTGCCCGCGATGAGTTGCAATTAAAAAATGTCAACTGCCGTTCCCTGGAAGAACTGGAGTACAAAAAACATTTTTTCGATGTCATTGTCCTCTGGGATTTGATCGAACACCTCCCGCACCCTTCGAACTTTTTAAAAACCCTCAACCAGCTATTACGCCCGGACGGGCTTCTTGTTATCTGGACCCCAAATGCTAGAAATTCGGCCTGGTTGAAAGAAAACTGGTTTGGCTATCAACCCCTGCAACACCTGTATTTTTTTTCGCCTGGAACTTTAAACCGAACTCTGCAATCGACGGGATTTCGCGTGGTTTACGAAAACACCAATCGGGCGAAGAAGGGTTTTTTCTCTTCCCCGAAAAATATCCCCTACAAGAAACCTGACAACCCAATGAATAAAGCAGAAAAAATGATTCACGGAATGAAAAGAGATTTAAAAAACTTCTTCAACCCAATCAACTATATCAGCCCCATTCTGGACTGGGCGGGATTCGGCTTCAACCTGTATGTCATCGGAAAAAAAACCACCGAATGCCCGCGAGAAGACCCATGAAAAAAATTCTGGTGGTGAGCACAACGGGAATGGGCGACAGTCTTTGGGGAACCCCGGCCTTGCGTGCTTTGAAAAAATCATTCCCGGACTCGGACCTTCATTTCCTAGTGAACTCTCACTGGGAAAAACTGTTCGCCGGCAACCCCAATATCGACCGGGTCATCCCCTATTCTCCAAAATGGTTCCACCAACCCCGGATTGGTTTGAAGCTGTTCGGGTGCCGATACGACCACGTCCTGATTTTCCACGCCAATAAAGACATCACCCGTCTTCTACCCTGGTTGAGGTATCGATCCCTGCTCGCACATCAAAATTCCGTCTGGATTCCAGAAAAAAGACGGGTGCGAATCGACTCTCTGGTTCATGGAATCCAAAGGAGATTGATCCTAATTTCAAAAATCGGTGTCAAAACAGACGGCGGACAAATGGAACTATTTTTCAATGAGGCCGATCGAACCGATGCCAACGCGTTTCTCAAACAGAAATTATTGTCGCCGAAAAAATATATCTATATAAATATCGGTGCGTCCGGCGCGCATCGGCGCTGGCCTGAAAACCGCTTTTTTGAATTGGCAGAAATAATCCTCAAACAGACAAACTATAAAATTATTCTGGGCGGGGGACCGGGAGAAAAACAACACATCCACGATATGCGGAAAATTCTCGACCCGGACCGGTGCCTAGACTCTATCGGCATTCCACTCAAGCCGGACAGTTTCATCATCGGCCAGGCCAGACTACTCATCACCTGCGACACCGGCCCCATGCATATCGGCTTTGCTTTGGAAGTGCCGACCGTGGCTTTGTTTGGTCCTTATGATCCACGCGGAACCGGGCCGTTTGAACTGGAAAAAAACAAATGCTTCATGATCCACCCCACAGTACTGGGAGAGTTTTCACCTGAAACTGATTTCGGCGGCGGGGATTTAAATAAGATCGGCGTGACAAGGGTGTGGGATAAAGTTCAGGAAGCGTTGACCCACTCATCCGCCGGGCTTCCATCCGACACTGAAAAACACTAAATTCTGGACTCTGGGTTTCCCGCCAATATTTTGTCAACACCTTCTAGCACATCTTCAACCGTGATGATTTGTTTGCATTCGGCATCGCCCGCATAGCATTCCTTTTTACGGGTCTTGTGATTGCAGGGACTGCACTCCACTTGCTTATAAACCACCACATCCCGCGCTCCGAGCGGTCGCCACACTCTGGGATGGATCGAACCGAATAAGGCGATCACAGGCGTTTTAAGCACAGAGGAAAGATGCATGTAACCGCCATTGTGGCAAACGGCAAACCGCGCTCCCTCCGTGATGACCGCCAACTCCTGAAGATCCGCCATGATGAATGTAAAGGGCGCGTCCTGAATTCTTTCGATCACCGCCTGGGACTGGTCTTCCTCTCCAGGACCGCCGGTGAGAATGACTTGCAGACCATAACGGGAAGACAAAATGCTGACCAGGCTGGCGAATTTTTCATATTGCCATTGGTTGTATATCTTGCTTGTTCCCGGATGAATGATGCAATAGGGTTCATCCGGGCGAATGCCTTTTTCCAGCAAAATTTTTCTGGCGTTCTCCCGGCTGGCTTCTCGAAGGTGAATAACGGGCGCGACCTGATCGAAAGAGGCGCCAAGTTTTTTTATCAGGGCCACCTGATAGTCCAGGGGAAACTTTGGTTCAAGGTCCTGGAATTCTAATTTCACATTATAAAAAAACGAACGTTTCGCATGTTTGTGCCCCACCCGAAACGGCGCCCGCGTCAGAAAACACATGATCGCGCCTCTGGTCCCCTCGTGCATGTCGATGGCCATGTCGTAGTTTTTAAAAAACAACTTCCAGTAAAACTTGAGCTGTCGCCAAAAAGAACCTTTTTGAAAGCAAAGAACCTCATCGACATCCGGGTGGTTTCTGACCAGGTCGTAAGAAGGCTTCTCCACCAGCACCGTCAAATGGGAATCGGGGAAACATCGCTTTAGAGGGGTGTACACAGCCGTGTTATAGACAACATCGCCGATGGACCGCAACTTTATCAATAAAATTTTCGGCCTTGGAGGCAGTTTTCCCTTATCGAAACTGTCCACTTCTTTAGGTTCTCCAGAAACTTTTTAAATTCCTACTTTGTTTTAGACCGAACATTTTTCACAAGCTCCAGCAACTGTTTTTCCATCACCTTGATATCATAGCGGGCGATACAGCGCTCACGCGCTTTTTTGCCTTTCAGGAGGGCTTCTTCAGGATGATTGAAAACGTGGTTGATCGCATCCGCCAGTTGTTGAACATTGTCAGGCTCCACCAGATATCCCGTATCCCCCAGCACCTCCGGAATATCAGAAACGCGGGTGGACACGATGGGTTTTGCCATTGCCATCGCGTCAAAAATTTTTGCCGGCATCTGCCCCACGGTGTCCTTGGTCTTTCGCTGAGGAATGACCACCACGTCGGCGGCGGCCAGATGTTCGGGCAGATCCTTAAAAGGGATCATGGGCAAAACAACGAGTTGGTCTTTCTTCAACCTGTCCCCTCCCGGAAAACTTTCAGGACCGTCTTCAGCGCCAATGATGACGAGCCGAACATCGGGACGATCGATTTTGCTGACGGCCAGGATCAGGTCATCGACCCCTTTATGCTTTCTTGGAGTGCCCAGAAACATCACTACTTTTTTATTCTTCACTCCCAGTTTTTCCTTGGCTCGATCGGGATCGAATTTTTCCGGGTCCAGCAAAGAGGTGTCCCGGCAATGATACAGCAGAGTTCCCGAAAACCGGTTTTCGAGAAATCGATTACTGACCGTTATTCCATCCGCAAACCTCACCAGCTTTTCCATGAGCCATGTGTGCGGCAAACCATTAGGATTGGAAAAATTTAAAAACCGGCCCACCCGTCCAAAAAAATCGGCGCGATAAAAAAAACCCAATTCCCAATCATCAATGTCTACTAACAAAGGTTTTCCTGAAAGCCATTTTTTCAACAATCCAACCCCAAAGCTGGTGGGCCTGAGTTTACAGGCAAACAAAACATCCCCATCTATTGCCCTTAGCATTTGGCGGACAGTCAAAACAAAAGCGGGATATCGTTTCCACAAAAAGGTTTTAATGGGAAGATCCAGATCCCGCAACGGGTACCATGTCTTCCCCTGTTTCGCGGGGCCAACGAGCTCCACCGGGTGATGGCGCGCCAGAGTCCGGGCCAGAATCGCCGCACGGCCCAGAGAATTGTCTGAAAGATCAAAACACAAAAAAGAAATTTTCACAGAGGTCCGTTGGGGAAAGTCTGATTGATCGCAAGTTTGCGCTTAAATATTTGGATGGATCGAATGTCGGTCGCCAACGGCCATCCCGGAGTCGGACTGAAGATAATTTTTTCATCCAGCAGTCTGCGATAAAAAATTTCCGGCACCGCAAACGGCCCAACCTTCAGCGTTTCCACCACGGGGCGAATACTTTTTTCAGGATCAAAAACAACTTTCACTGTGGCATTGCCTTCAATCGTCCCCAGGGAAGAAGGAAGTTGATAGTGCGCTTTGAGGTGCAAACGGTCGCCTTCCCCTTCCAGACGGACCTTCCCCTGCCCTTTCATCTCCTTCAAAGCCAGTTGTTCGAGGGGTTCAAACTCGATGGTCGCTCTTGGGAACAAACTCCCTATTTCAAAAAAGATCAGCTTACCATTGAGAAACAGTTCATACAGATTGATCTGCACATCATGAAAGGTCAATTCAAAATCATCCATCCGGATTTTGTTCGAGATCGCTGAATCAGCAGTGACAGAAATTTTTTTATAACGCCCCAGAGCTAAATCATACTTATTATCTGTGGGGGTGATAAAGATCCGGGCGTTTGCCATGCTTTTGACCCCGTAAATGGGGTACTTCGACAAAGCATCTATGAACCGAGCTCCCACCTGCCTGAGATCACTCGCCCCCTCAACATCCATGGCTGGTGAAACATCTCTCTTTAAAACCAGACCCCGCATTCCATTGGGCAGAGGATAAGAACGAAACAGGGAAAACGTTTTACTCAACGACGGGTCGTCAAACAAGCGGTCCCTTTTAGGGTTGATTTGCTGAACACCGGACTCCCCCTCCCTGCTACGGTCTTTGGTGATAAAATAATCTGTCATCTCGCCCAGGTTCCTCTTAACGCTTTTCACGACAACGGGCAGTCCACGAATATCCGCGAAATCACGAAACGCCCCCCGGTGAAACCAGGCATGATTGGTGAGTGTCCGTGCGGTGATCGTTTGTCCGGGAGTCAATGCAGACTCTTTAACCATATCGTCGAGAATAGAATTGATCTGCCAGTTTTCTTTTACCGGAAGTTTCTTAAAACCAAAAACGGGACCGCCGAGACCGGGTGTTTTGATCTCTCCCGAAATAAAGCCTGTATAGATATAAGAAAATAATGCGACCCCCATCACCACTCCAAGAGCCCACCGCCGCACCCGAAATGTTTTGATTTGAACTACCAAAATAGCGGACACCACAGATATCGCCGGAAGGCACGGCATCGTGTAGCGCACGCCCTTGTTATTGATGAAGGTGAACGCCAAAAAAGGCAGAACAATCCACCCGAATAAAAGCCAGTTAAACTTTTTCCGGTTCGATAAAAAAACAGCGAACGCCACGGCAAAAAGTATGAACAAAGGCATCCCCATTTGCCGTCCCGCCACTTCCAGATAATATCCCCAAATGGAAAGAGGCCATTCCATGGCACCCGTGAGCACGTCGTCGGGAAAACCAAATTTGGACATTCCCCGCGACATTTTCGCCAGATTATGCGCATACCAGGGGAAACACACTAACAGCGAAATAAAAGTCAGGGTCACGACGTTGATAATTTTTTTCGGCGAAACACCCGCAAAGGAAAAATATCGCACCAACCCATACACTAAAGCAAATTCCAGAGCCAGCACAACCCACTTACCATCCGCAAGAACGAACAGAACCAGAGGAAGGAGCATGAGCGCGCATATCATTCCAAAAAAATACGCCACCTGCCTTATTATTTTCCCGGGATCCCAGGCCTCGGACACAAACAACCCGATGACAATCGCAGGGAGCAGGTAAATTAAAAAAGTCCACTTGACCATCAACCCCACCGCAAACGAACAACTGAACCAAAACGAGAATTTCCGGTTTTCAAAATTTTCCGAGCGCAGGAAAAGGTAATAGGACAGAGTGACCGCCGCCGTCAGCGTCGTCCCCATAAGATTTTGCCGGGAGCTATAAGCCAGAAAGGGATAACAGGAAATTAAAAACGCCGCCAGCAGGCCGGCATTTTTGCCGTACAAACGGTTTCCAATTCCATACGTCGAAAGAATAATAACCGCCAGATAAATCGAATTGAGCACCACCGCGTTGTCGGTGGAAATCCCCAACCAGGCGAAGATGGGCAATAAGGTTAAATGGTAAACAGGCGGATAAAACGATTCCACACTCAGTAGATCGAGCCAGAAACGATCCGTCCCCGAGGTAAATACTTTCCAATACCCGAAGGCAATCCTTAGGTGGGCGGCAGGGTCCCAGGAAGGCGGAAGCGTGTCCAGAAGAACCCAGATTTGGTTGCACGCATAGGTCCAAAGGATCATCGCCAGAAGAAGAAAATAATGCCAGTTGGAGCTTTGAAGTTTTTCCGGCTTGTTTGTGGAATGATGTCCGGCGTTGAAGTCTGGGTGATCTTCGTCTAAGATTTGCGAGGAAGAGTGATTGTTCATAGTGATTTTTTAAACGCTTGTTACCGAACTGGCTGCAAATTTAAAGATGGGAAAGACCCCAAAAAAATATCAAATCCATTTTTCGAATCGGTGGGAAAGGAGTATAATTCATCCTCTTTGACATTTCACCCTAAAACCATTTTCCCCGACCTGGGTCTATTGAAAGCGACACAAAACACACCGCGTAACGCCCGGCACATTCAATTTTCTTACCCACAAATCCGAACCCATGCAAATCCCCAAAGATTCCTTTAGCGCAAAATCCATCAACGGCCTTGCCCTGATTTTGTTGACCGCCCTTTGCCTTTTCTCATTTTCGTATCAATTGGGGGAAGTTCCGCCTTACCACACGGACGAAAATTTTTACGTCCTCTCCTCCAAAAATATGATTCAATCGGGCGATTACCTGACACCGATGTTTCACGAGAAAAAGCGGTTTGCCAAACCCATTTTATTTTATTGGCTGGTGGCCGCTTCCTACAAGACATTCGGGATCAATCTGGTTTCCGCACGTCTGTGGTCGGTCGTATTCGGAACCTTGTCCGCCTGGCTGGTTTTTCTGGTGGGACGGCGTTTGATGACCTCCCAGGCCGCCCTGGTCGGCGCGTTTATTCTTCCCTCCATTTATCTGCATTTTCAAATTTCCCGTTGGGCCACAACAGACATGGCGCTGAGCTTTTTCATCCTGTGCGCGTTCTATTTTTTCATCCAAGGGTATCAGGAAGAAACCAACCGACGGAGGAATTTTTATCTGTTTTATTTTTCCATGGCATTGGGCTTTCTCACCAAAGGCCCACCTGCAATCCTCCTCCCCGGCTTGACCATTGCCGCGTTTCTTTTCGTCCGGGGCGACTGGAAAATGATCGCCGAAATTCGTTTGCCCGCGGGTTTGCTGATCCTCCTTGCAGTAGACGTTCCGTGGTTTGCCGCCATGTTTTATTTGCACGGCAACGAGTTTTTGGATCACCTGCTGGGGGCCGAACTGCGCGACCGCGTTTTCCATCAAATCCCATTCAGTTTTTACTACCTAGGCGTTTTTGTTCGGTATTTCCTGCCCTGGTCCCTGTTTTTGATTTGTTCCGTCGCCGTTATGACCACGGATTTCAAATCACGTCTGCTCAAATTTTTTGACAAAGAAAATTACGGCCTTTTATTTTGTACCCTCTGGGTTTTAATCCCCATCATTGTTTTCACCCTGTTTAGAATCGAACACAGCCGTTATTTGCTTCCGGCTTGTCCGGCGATGGCATTGATCCTCGGTCATTATTTAACGTCACTCGCAAACTCGGAAAAGGGCTTCAAACGACCGGCGTTTAAAATTCCCTTCTATTCGACCCTCCTGTTATTTTTTCTGTTGGTCCTCCTGACCGGTGCCGCGGTCATCGCGTTTCAATCCATGACCCCTGTGCCTTTCAGGATCATGTTTCTTCCACTGTTCCTGGCCACAGGAGCCGCGGTCATGATCGTGATGTTCATTGTCCGGAAGAAAATCGTTTTGATAATCACTCTCGCCGTATTCCAGACATTCAGCCTGGCTTTGATCCACGGCGATGCGATTCCATTTTTCAACCGCTATCCCATGAAAAAATTTGCCCAGGAAATTTCAGTCACAGGAAGCGGGCAGGAGAAAATCGGGGTTTACCGTCTCGGCAGTCATCAGGCCCGATTAGGCGTACTAACAGGTCAGCATTCAAAATATCTATTCACACCGGAAATGCTACACACGTTTCTCAATACGGATCAAAAGGTCTTTATCGTCATACGGGAATCCGTGTGGAAAGAGGAATTCAACGACCTGCCTCTGATTCGGCAATCCACAGACACGATATGGAAAAAACGCCGGGTCGACAAAAAATTCCTCGAAAAATTATGGGACGAGGGTCTCAAATTAAAGGAATCCGATCTTGCCGAGACGATCGTTTTATTTACAAATCATCAGCGTATCAGCGGTAAAGATATCCCGGAAAAATCATAGCGGATATTTTCCTTATTTTTCGCTGAGGTGAAGTAGGCATATTTTCGGTTGGACTGAATCAAATAAAACCGGTCGGGATGACTCTGCTGAAGTTTTTGAAACTCTTGGATGGAAGTCAACCAGGTCGATTCCGGCTGATCGTCCACACGGCCGAGAAGTTCTTGAGTTTCCGCAATGGGATCGTCCAGATAACGGTCCGAGTAAAACAACAGGGCGTTCCTGGGATTGTGCATGGACAGGCGGTAACTTCCCAGTGTTTGTCCCGAAGGTGTATTCAGATGAATCACCGCCGCCAGTTGACGGACCTCCACACTGTTCGGCGACAAAGTGACTTTCACCTGAAATGGCGTGGCATTCACAAACACCACGGCGCCCATGACAATCCCGAAAATAGCGGGCAGGGATTTTTCTTTCACTCTCTCTGGAAGCCAGTTGGCTAACGTCCGGGCGCTGATGATGGCCAGCGCCGGGAAAATCATGAAAAGATAACGGAGGGTTTGATTCCGGCTGGTGCTCATCACAAGAAACACCGCAACGACCCAGGTAAAAAGCAACTGATAGCGGATGTCCTTCTCCATAAATGCACGCTTGCCAAACTGAAACAAACCGACAAGAGCCACCGGGAGCCAGGGCCAGTAGTTTTTAAGGAAATCCTTCGCATAACCCAGGTAATAAAATGGCTGGGCCGGCTCGCCATAAGCCCGGTTCAACAACAACACGCCAAAATTCGCGTCCAGGAAAGGTTGGCCAAAAATGAGCCAGTTCACGATGTGCCAGCTGAAACCCAATAATAGAGCAAGTACCGTCGCAAATATAAAAGCGCCGCTGAACAATTCCTTCCAGCGACCGGACCAAACCAAAGTGATGACCGCGATTACCAGAGGAAACCCACCGAGAACGCTTTTAGTTAGAATCGCCAAAGCGGTCATCAACCCAAAAAGCAAATAAAATTTTCTATTGTCCAACCCTTTGACGAAAAAATACATTGCCCCGGTCACGCAAAAAGCCAGAATAATATCCACCATCCCCCGACGGGAGGAATCCACAAACATTCCGGGAAAGATCAATACGAAGGCGGAAAAAAACGCGACCCACCCATTCCTGAAAAGATGCAGGCTCAAAATATAAGTCAAATATACTGCGGCGACCCCCAGCAACGCCGTGAAGAATACCGCGGCATACCCGGACACTCCGAAAATTTTAAAAGCGAGAGAGGTCAACCAGAAGGGCAAAGGCGGATTGGCAAAATCAGGAAGGCCGTTATGCGTCACCACCCAAAGGTTTCCTGACGCAAACATTTCCTTGGCTTTTTGGGCGTAATAGGTGTCGTCGAAATTTGGCAGTCCCACATTCAACTGCCGACCCAGAAACATCAGGGCTGAGGAATAGAGCAGAAACAGGATCTGGAAATTTTTATTTTTTAATAAGGAATTCAAAACTTTCTCTATTTTTCAGGCAATTCCAGGAACCGGCAGGAAATTTTTAAAGGCGGGAGTTCAGCCGCTGTTTATCCTCTTCTGATTGACCGGGCAGATAAAGGAACCCGAAAGTTTCCAGCCGCCAGACCAGCACGTCCAATCCTTTCAACATGTGAAACCAATAGGGCAGGGCCAGAAAAATAGATTTACGATTCATCCCACCCCGGCAAAAAAGAAAATCCCGCAATTGTTGACGAGATCGGCGAATGAGGGGGAAATTACCTCTCTCTTTGATTATCAAACCCAGTTTGCAAAGATTGATCAACCTGTCTACCATGTGCGATTGTCCGGGAAAATATCAAGCTCTTGTTTGAAGGAGAAGGGTCGCTGCATCCATAAATATCTCAAAATTTTATCTAACCAGAAGCTATAATATATCATCCCCTTCAGAGAAGTAAAGAAGGGTCACCAAACAGATGGATTCCAAACTCAACCATAAAACTCAGTCCCATTCTTATGAACGAAAAAAAAATATACCAAATCGCCAGCCAGGAAATACTTGCCGGTTCCGATCTGGTCGCATGGCATTTTAAGTATCTCGAAAAAATGGTGAGGATCGACAGCAGGAGTTTCAACGTCAACGAGTTTGAAGGCGACCGCACAACTCCAAGCGACATGCAGGACATTCTCCATTGCGCCCAGGATTATCTCAAACAAATAGGATTCACCTGGATTAAAATCAACCCACCGCCACCGGAATGTCCAAGCGCGACCCCGATATTATTGGCTGAAATTGCCGTGTCGAAAGAAAAACCAACCCTCCTGTTTTACGCCCATTTAGACAAACAGCCTTATATGGACGACGGGAGTTTCCGAAAATGGGCGGGTGTCCCTCCCACCGAACTGCGCTGGAATGAGGATAAAACCCGTGCCTACGGCCGTGGCGCGGCTGACGACCTGAGCGGGGTCGTGTCCATTGGCATGGCGATTGACGCGCTGATAAAAACCTTCAAGAAGGATTCTTCTTCAAAACCTGCGCTCGATGATCTGCCTTGCAACATCAAGGTGATTTACGAAACCGAAGAAGAATGCGGCTCTCACTCTCTGGCCCAGCAGATAAGACAGAATCAGGAATTTTTCTCCACGGTCGATTGCGTGGTCATCACCGATGTGGTGAACCCCGCAACCGGAATTCCCGGCTTGACCACTTCGCTCAGGGGCGTCATACAGGTGGAGGCCACCCTCGCCCCGAAAGCCGAAACCGGGAGCATCGACGCGCAAACAGCGTTGTACAAACTCCTGGCCACCCTGATTCATCCCGACCATTCCCTGGCGGTGGCAGGAATCGCCCAGGCGGACATTCCGGAAACCGCCGAAGAAATATCCGGCTATGGCAACGTCCCCATATCCATTGAGATGATGAGAGACGGGGGCGGGCTGTTACCCGCAACCCGATTGACCGTTTCGGCCAAAAAAGAAGACCTTCTGCTGGCTCAACTCAGAAAATCCTTTGCCAACGCCCGTCCGGGCCATCGTGTGTCCGGGTCCATTATATTTGGAACCGCAGGCGCAAGGCTGACCTTCAATCCTTGCCAAAATAGCGACGCGCTGAAAAAAGCTCTCAAACGGTTGCTGTCCAAGTGGAACACCTTCGACCTCAACCTGACATTAACCGGACTCCCATCCAATACCGGCAAAGCGGTCTTCGATCTTTCTTTACAATCCGCCACCAAAGACCCGCATTCCGGGATGCACGGCGGCCCCTTCCCCATCGCCGAATTACAACTGGCAAGTATGATCGACCGGCTCATTCAAAACGATGGCTCCCTCCACCCGGATATCGATTCGTTTTTAACACCCGGTGAAGGAACGGTGAGTGTGCAGTCCCTCAGGGTGGCGCCAGGAGAAGACCCCCGTCTTTTCGACAATCCGTCTGCCAAAGCGATCATCGAAATCCGGTTGGCGCCGGGCAACGATGAAACGAAAGCGGGGGAGTTTTTATCAAGCCATCTTAAAACAAATGCCCGCCCGGAATTCGAACTGGACCTGCAAATGGAAAAAGGATGCGACCCCTGGATGACAGAATGCAGACACCCTGTTTTTCCCCTTGCCATGGAAGCTCTGGAAAAAGGATTCGGGCTAAAAAGCTGTCTGTACGGTTGCGGGGGTTCCATTCCCTTTGTCGCAAAACTTCTGGATGCCCTGGGGGACGTGCAACCCATTTGTCTGGGCGCCTACGACTCAGATTCCCGCATGCACGAACCGGGGGAAAGCTTATCTCTGGTAGATTTACTGGGCTGTACCCGTTCCATTATTTACCTGATGGCTCATGCTGAAAAGGCCTACCCTTCCAAAAAATAACATGAACCGGAAAGAATCGGTCCTCTCTCCAAAAGGGACGCCATCTATTTCAAAAATTGAATGCCATCCAAAAAGCGTTTATAATAGTGGATACATTTTTTTAATTGATTTTCAATGATCCCCTGTTGAGGTGGGCCAGTGAAAAGCACAATTGATTCAAATGATGACCAGTTTCGACTGATAAATATCGAGTATTTGGAAGTCGGAGCAACCCAATTTTACGACATTTTTTACAAGACCTCCGCTTTTGGCACCCCCCGGTTCGTCAAGTTTGCCAGTAATCACCCCTCTCATCAGGACAAAGTTCGAAGGTTGATCGAATCTGGAGAGAGTGGTCAGGACTTTTATATTCATGAAGATGATTTAGCAAAGTATCACCAGCAGGCCACTCGCTCTCTGCGCCAATTGATTTCCAGCCCTGATAAGTCGCTCAAGGAAAAAACCGAAAAAATTTACGACGTGTCCAAAGAAATCATGAGAGATTTTTTTGAGCACAGCGCGTCAGAAAAAATTCTCCAGTCTGCGGACGAAGTCATGGACATCATGGAACAATGTTTATTCGCCAATGACGCCGGATTTCATTCCATCGCCATGATCACCAATAAAGATTATTACACCTATACCCACAGCGTGAATGTTGGATTGTACTGCCTCGCATTTGGCATCAAAACGAAAATGAGCCCGAATGATACTCGGGATCTCGGCCTGGGCGGCATGTTGCACGACGTTGGAAAATCTAAAATCGATCACGGCCTCATCAACAAAAATGGCAAGTTGACGGATGAAGAGTTCAAAGCAATAAAAAGCCACACCACGATGGGAAAAGAAATTCTGGAATCCATGAAGTGCTATCGAACCCATGTCGTGGAAATGGCAGACCAGCATCATGAAAAGTTCGAGGGCAATGGATATCCCAATGGTCTGGCGAGAGAAGAAATTTCAAATTTTGCCCGTATCTGCAAAGTCATGGACGTCTATGACGCCCTGACCACCCGCCGGTCCTACAAAAAAGCCTTGAAGTCTTTTGACGCCATCTTAATCATGAAGAACCAGATGAAAAATGAATTCGACCCCAATATTTTAACTAATTTTATTCGCTATCTGGGACCCGACCTTTAACACCGCCTCGCTCCCCTCTTCTATAAATTCCCTTAGCTCTAAATCTTTCAATATCTTGCAAATCCAGACAATTTGATTTACAATAAGTGTTACACGAGTGAGAATCGAGAAAGTTTATGAAAACAGGAATAGACGAACAACAGGAGCTGTTTCGACCCATCGATTTAGAGTTTTTAAACAGCGATGGTGCCGAGATTTTCGACATATTTTATAAAACCAGCAGTTTTGGAAGCGCCCAGTACGTCAAGTTTGCGAGCAGTCATCCCTCTCACCAGGACAAGGTTCGAAGGTTGATCGAGGAAGGTGAGAACGATCAGGAATTTTTCATCCGCGAAGAAGACCTTGGAAAATATTACGGTTTGGCCACCAAATCCCTTCGCACCCTGATTTCCAACCCGCAAATACCTTTCGAAAAAAAAACCCGAAAAATATACGACGTTTCAAAAGGAATCATGAAAGATTTTTTTGCCAGCAACGCGTCAGAAAAAATCCTTCACTCGTCGGAAGAAGTCATGGAGATCATGGAACAATGCCTGTCGAAAAACGAGGCCGGGTTTCATTCCATCTCCATGATCACCAATAAAGATTATTACACCTACACACACAGCGTCAACGTCGGGCTTTACTGCATGTCCTATGGGATCAAAACAAAAATGGGACCGAACGACACCAAAGACTTGGGGCTGGGCGGCATGTTCCACGACCTCGGCAAATCCAGAGTCGACGAGAGTATCATCAACAAAGACGGCAAACTGACGGATGAGGAATTCGAAGCCATTAAAAACCATTCTTTCCTGGGAGAAGAAATACTGGTATCCATGCAATGCTACACGAATAATGTTGTCCGCATGGCAGGCGAACATCACGAAAAATTCAAAGGCAACGGCTACCCAAAGGGCCTGGTAGGCGAAGAAATTTCCCCTTTTGCCCGTATCTGCAAAGTCATGGACGTTTACGATGCCTTGACCACCCGCCGGTCCTACAAAAAAGCCATGACCCCTTTTGATGCTCTCACCATCATGGGAAAACAGATGGTGGATGAATTTGACCACAATATCCTGGGAAATTTTGTCCGCTATATGGGGCCAGATCTGTAAAACCTTTCCGGTTGTCCTGTAAAACCAGAACTATTGTGGCTTAATTTACCAAGAAAAATATATGGATACCCTGCAGAACGAAATAGAAGACCAATTCCGACCGATCAATACCGACTTTTTGCAAGCGGAGGGGGATGAGGTTTTTGACATCTATTATAAATCCTCTGTATTTGGGAGCCAGGAATTCGTCAAGTTTGCCAGTAGCCATCCCTCGCATCAGAATAAAGTCCGGCAATTGATTGATTCAGGCGAGTACACAGAATTTTTCATCCTTCAGGATGACTTGATCAAGTACTACCACCAAGCGACAGAACAGCTACGAACCCTGATTTCAGACCCTGCCATCCCTCTCCTTGATAAAACTCAGAAGCTTTACGATGTGTCAAAAGACATCATGAAAAACTTTTTTGAATTCAGCGCATCGGAAAAAGTCCTGCATTCCTCGGAAGATGTGATGGGACTGATGGATCAGTGTCTATCAGAAGGTCAGGCAAGATTCAGCACCCTTTCCCAGATCATGAATAAAAATTATTGCATCTACACCCACAGCTTGAACGTGGGTTTATATTGTCTGGTCTATGGGATCAACGACAAAATGTCAGCAACCGATATCAGGAGCCTGGGTCTGGGCGGCATGCTCCACGATATCGGGAAAGCCAAAATGGATGCTTCCCTTCTCAAAAAAAACAGCTCCCTGACAAAAGAGGAAATGAAAATCATCGAAACCCATCCCAGTCTGGGGCAGGAAATAATGGAATCCATGCAATGCTACACGACCAGCATTGTGCGCATGGCGGGACAGCATCATGAAAATTATAAAGGCCGGGGTTACCCCAATGCCCTGAAGGGAAATGAAATTTCCTTGTTCGCCCGTATCTGCAAAGTCATGGACGTTTATGACAACCTGACGACGCATCGACCCTATAAAAAAGCAGTCACCCCCTTTGAAGCCCTCATCCTCATGAAAAACCAGATGACCGATGAACTCGACCCCAATATCCTGGGGAAATTCATCCGTTATATGGGCCCCGGTAGTCATTGAATCAGGCTTGTAAAACCAGCTCCACTTTTTCACGAAGCCCAGGCGTCCATTCTTCCAGATTTTTTTGGGAAATATTCAACAAAGAAAACAGTTCGTTCCGGCCCACAAGTTCACCATCAGGAATATCGTCCGCAAATCCCCAGGAGTTGGCCAGATCTCTTGCCAGACAAACCACCCCCGTCAATAGATCGGAGATTTTGTCATTTTCAGGTGCATAACAATTCTTGAGAACGTGGATCAATTGATCCGAGAGACTAAAAGCTTTGGCGATCCTCACCCCAATATCAATATGTGTGAAACCGAGCGTTCTCCTTTCGATTTCAACCAGGGGCAACCCTTCACACCTGGCCGAATCAATCCCCTCCAGCAAGGAATCGGGACGGTAGGCTGACAGGGCAATTTTACCGACGCCATGAATCAGTCCTGCCGTAAAACAAACATCGGTCTCAATATGCCCAAGACAACGGCCCAGACCACTGGCCAGAGTGGCGGTGACGGTCATGTGGAGCCAGAGTTTGGAGTGGTCCAAAGGGGCATGACACCCGCCATTATCCTGATAGCGTTCCAGAATGGGAGTCGTTAAAATAATATTTTTTATGGCTCCCGGACCCAGCAGACCCGCCGCCTGCTGAAGCGAAGAAATTTTGGAAACGTAGCCGTAAAGAGGGGAATTGGCGGCTTTTAAAACACTCAAGGCAATCGCCGGATCGTATTGGATTTTTTGTAAGATCGTATAATCCATCGCTGACGCCCGGCTCAACTCATCCAGAATATTGAGGATCTGTCCGGGAAGCGAGGGCAAGCCTTCCTCCGGCACAAATTCATCGACCTCAATGAATTTCATTGACGCCACCCAATATGGTTTGGTTTCTCCCGGATTCTTTTGCCCGGTAAAGCGCCGCGTCCGCGACACCGATCAAACTCGCAACACTCTGGTTCTCTTCGTTGTTGATCTCCGCAATGCCGCAACTGATGGTGACGGAATGAGTCTTTCCTTCATGATTGAAACGGTGGTTCTCCACTTCCTCCCGCACCCTCTCAGCAATCGTCCGGGCTCCCAAACCATTTGTTTCAGGAAGAATCAGAAGAAACTCCTCGCCTCCGTACCGGGCCGCCACATCCTGAGACCGGCACAATTTTTTTATAATCGAGGCGACCCCTGTTAAAACCTCATCGCCCTCCTGATGTCCGAATGTGTCATTGACGCTTTTAAAATAATCCACATCCATCATCACCAGGGAAAGCGGGGTGCGGTATCTCCGGCTCCTGAGAATTTCGCTCATCAATAAAGCTTCGAGATGTTGACGATTGGACAAACCTGTGAGCCCATCTGTCACCGACAACCTTTCCGCCTTTTCAAAAGATTGCGCGTTGCTGATCGAAAGCGAAATGAATTCAGATACGTTCAGGAAAAAATCCAGGTCCGTCACGTTAAAATATCCCTTTTCATTGTCGTTCAGGTTGAGGACGCCGATGATTTCGTTTTCAATCATTAAAGGAATCGTGATAAAAAAATTGTGTTCAAATAAAGGATTCTTCTCCCTCTGGAAAAATCTTGATTTAGAAAAATCAGGTTCCAGAATGTAAGAACCCCTGGCTATCGCTTCATTCATGATTTCCGAATCCCGCGGGCGGAGCACAAGTTCCTCTTTTAAGTCAGGGTGGTTGTGACAGGCAAGGCGAAGAACTTTTTTACTTTTATCAAAAAGGAATAACGAAAAATATCGAATGAAAAGAATATAAGGAAGTTTATCCGCCAACGTTTTACTGATATCCGCCATACTCATCAAACTGATGTTTTTCTGCAAATAAATCAAATGATCCAAATGCAAAAGAGATTGCCCCAGCATTTCATTTTGCTTTTTCAGCAAACTGCGGACCACGCTTGCTTCTTGCTTCTTCAGTTTTTCAAATCGATCCTTATCCATACGCCAAGACCTTCAACGGTTAGTTGAAACACGCTCAACAAAAATAATTTCCCAGCGGAAATGAAAATTTGTCAAAAAAATGACGGGGACTTTAATTTTTTTCTCTTCACGAAATTTTACCGCCACAATCTTCCTCAAAACATCAACACCCCTATTATTCAATAAAACAATACTTTCCACAAGAACAGAAAATTTTAAATACAAACTATTCAATCGGTTATACGAGTCATGCAAACTGGGGCTGGAGTGGTACGAAAATTGCTCCTATAATGGGTTACTTATCGAACCTGGGCCAAAAATAATGACTCCGTTCAAAAAATTTTATCGCCTCCTTCCCACACTACTTTTGACATTTGCACTGAGTTCGATATTGTCCGCGTCCGCTTTTTCCAAGGGAGTCTCGACTCCCAACAAGCCATCCTCACCCTTGATCCAGAAAGTTCGCATCGGACCGCACCCGAAATACACCCGAATCATTGTGAAATTGAGTTCGCCCACTCCTTATGAGGTGAAAGCCGATTTTCCAGGGAGGAAGATAACGCTGACCCTGAACGATGTTCGATTGAATCCTGAAATCCAAACCCGGTCGATCAAAGACCAGAACCTGGAAAAAATCGGCATTAATTATTTAGGAAAAACCCTTGAGATCGTCCTGCACATCAGAAAAACCAATACCCGTTTTTTTCATTTTCTCGACACCGCCAAATCTCAAATTGTTCTGGATATAAACGGCGAGAATAAATCCATTCTGCAAACCCGGATCGGCGAAACAAAATCCGGTCTCGCCCCTCAACAGGAAGAATTCCGACCCAGAAAAAATAACTTCTCTCAGCCTCAAAAAAAATTCAAACCCAAAAAACAGGTCCGCGTGGTGGGAATGAGTCCAGGAAAGTTACGAGCCATCAATCGCCAGGACACAGAAAACAAATTAAAAGACGGCTGGGATGAATACCGATCCTCCCTCAAACTGTTTCAGGAAAAAGATTTCCCCAAAGCCATCGAATCCTATGAAAGTTTTATAAGCGCATATCCCGACAGCAAATATCTACCGCACATCTATTCCCTGCTTGCGGAAGCCCATTATCAAATCGCTTTTCGAGAACCTCACCCGGTGTACGAAAAAGCGTTGGCGGCCTATAAAGAGGCTTCCAGACGCTTTCCGAATTCCAAATTCACCGATCACGCCAACGATCGAATCGCGCTCATCTATGCGGAGATGGGTTACATACTGGAAGCAAAAACCAGGTACGAGGAAAGTTTGAGAAGCAACCCGAAAAGCCCTTATACTTTTGCCCGAAAAAATAATCTTGCCCTCATGATGTTGCGGGATGGCAAACACGAAGAAGCCTATGCCGCGTTCAAAAGGTTGCTGATAAAAAGCCCCAAAAATATTGCCGCAAGGCCGGCGGTCTTTGAGATCGCTCACCATTACTACGAAAAAAAAGACTTTGAACGCGCCATCGAAATTTACAAAGACGGCGCCGCCCGCTGGCCAAGCGAACTCAGCGAACAGCAGGAAATCAACTTCAACATGGGACATATTTATTTCCTGAAGAAAAAATTTTCCAAAGCGCGGGATCACTTCTACGACCTGATAAACCTGGAACCCGACCACCCGAAAGCCCACACCGCTTTGAATATGATCGGCGACACCTATTTACTGGAAGCTAGAAACAAAGACGCCCTTGCGGTATTCGACGAATCCGCAAAAAGAAATTCAGGGAGCAGCGCCTCCCAGTACGGGAAAATAAGGATGGCGGACATCGGAGTCATCGACTCCCGATTGAAGGTGAAGGATATTGTTTATAATACAGAGCCCTATTACCAGCCTTTCAAAACCTACGAGGAAATATTAAACGACGCAAAAGATGTTGAAATTCTTGCGGAAGTCACTTTGAGCCTGGGCATCGCTTATCTCAAAGAGCAGAACTACTTAAAAGCCGTGGAGGAATTTAAAAAGCTATTGCCACTGGGTCCCGACTCGCAATTCCACACGAAGGCCAAAAAATATATCCAGCAGGCCCTGGCATTTTCTGTGGACAAATATTCCCGGCAGGGAGGAGTCCTGCCGATTCTTTACTCCTACAGTGATTTTGCCAGCCTGTCCCTTGGCAAAGTGAACAGCTTAAAAACCGTGATGCAAATAGGAGAGGCCTATCAGGCCATAGGCATGTTTCCCCAGGCCCTCAGGTTTTACGAACGCGTTAAAAAACTGGACGCCAATAACCTGTACAGAGACCGCATCTTTCTCAACCTCGGGCAAATTCATCTTGAGCAGAACAACTATAAAGATGCCGCGCTGGTTGCCCGGTCGTTTCTGAAAAATTATCCCAACAGCCCCCAGGTTCCCATCGCTTTAAAACTTTTAGCCAGTTCCCATACCGGCAGGAAACAATACGATCAGGCATTGATCGTGTATAAAAAACTATTGACCCGGCATAAAGAGAATATTTCCGAGACCCATTTCCTGCTCGGTGAAACTTATCAAAGCCTCAACAACCCGCCTGCCGCAATCAGGGAATACCGGCAGGCCATAAAAACTTTCGACCGCACCAACAAGATCATTCCCAACAGTGTGCGCAAGGCACACTACAACCTGGGCTTCGCCCTTTTCCAGAGCAGGAAATACTCCGAAGCCGCAAAAGCACTGGAGTCGGCCAGACTGTTATTTCCCGAACAACCGCAGACGGACTGGGCCGATTACCTCCTGGTTGAAAGCTATGAGAACCTGAAAAATCCCTCAAAAGCCACCGCCACCCTGAACAATCTGATTCAATCAAAAGACACCGACGAACTTTTAAAACAAGCCGCGGAATCCAAACTAAAATTTCTCACCTGGGAAAAAGAATTTAAAGATACAATGTAATCCTTTATAATGATCCGGCGAAAAGACACAACCCTTACCTTGTCACACAAATAGTTCATGAGCGAATCCCTCCAGGGGAAAAAAACTCCGAAAGAAGAACTGGAAATCCTCAGCCAGGCGTTTCAAACGTTCAATGAAGCCACGCAACAGCTCCAGGATTCATACGATGACCTGAAGGAGCGGGTGAAACTGCTTGATCTCGAACTCACAAAAAAGAATCAGGAACTGGAAAAAAACCTCACCGAAAAAGAGGAAGTAAAAAATTACCTGAACAATATTCTGGAAAGCCTGACCACCGGCGTCATTGTCATAGACAAGCAGGGAAGAATCACCACCTTCAATAAAACCGCCGGTCTGATCACCGGGCTGACCCCGGAGTCTTGTCTCGGCAAACCGCTCCCGGACCTGTTTCATGATGATTTGTTTGAGAACATGGTGTCGCGCCTGACCAAAACAGGAGGAGTCCCCTTGAGCGTGGACCGGGAAATCACCACCGCGACTGGAAGTAAAATACACGTCCAGGCTTCCGCATCCCCCGTGCTGGACCCCGACGACCAGCAGATTGGAAGCCTTCTCATCGTAAAAGACATGACCCGTATCCGGCATCTTGAAACCGAAGCCCAGAGAAACCAGCGCTTGCGGGCCATGGGAGAAGTGGCGGCAGGCATCGCCCATGAGATAAGGAATCCCCTCGGAAGCATCGAACTCTTTGCTTCGCTTCTGAAAAAAGACGTGGAGGCAGACGAAGAAAAATTCAAGCTGGTGGAACATATTCGATCCGGAGTCAAGAATATGGACCGGATCATTTCCACCCTGCTGCTCTACGCCAAATCTCCGCGTCCATCCCAGCAAAAATGCGACATCCACCAATTGCTTTGCACCCTGCTCACAGGTTCATCCGACATCGTCATTCCCGACCACATTAATGTCCTCAAAAACTTTGAAGAAAATGACGCCTGGGTCAATGGCGATCAGGAACTTTTAAAACAGGTCTTCGGCAACCTTATCAGGAACGCCGTCCAGGCCATGCCTAAAGGCGGTGAACTAAAATTGACCACAAGAAAAGTCAGCGCTCCTTCAAACCTGACAGAAGCAGGAAACGACCACCGGCAATTCATCACCATCACCGTGTCAGACACCGGCTCCGGGATTCCTCCAGACCATCTGGTAAAAATCTTCAACCCGTTTTTTTCCACCAAGGACAAAGGCACCGGCCTCGGTTTATCGATTTCCCATAATATTATCAAAGCCCACCAGGGAACCATCGACGCGGAAAGTGAAGAGGGAAAACCGACCCTTTTTATCGTGAAACTTCCCAGTTGGGATGACGAATTCGATGAATGATAATTTAGATAAAAAAATCCTGGTGGTGGACGATGAAAGCGAAATGCGGGTCGCTCTGGAAACCACCCTGAAACGGGAAGGTTATCAGCCGGTTTGTGTTGAGGACGGGAAAAAAGCCTGGGAACGCATTCAGAATGAAAATTTTGACCTGATCGTGTCCGATGTCAAAATGCCCAAGATGGACGGGGTGGAACTCCTTCGCGCCGTGAAACAGCATGCGCCAAAAACCATCGTCATCATGATGACCGCCTACGGAGATATCGACAACGCGGTCGAAACCATGAAAATCGGCGCGTTCGATTACCTGCTCAAACCCTTTTCCGCCGAAATTCTGGTTTCATCGGTGAACCGGGCATTCATGAGAAGCCCGGAAAACCACACAACACCCTCAGCCGAACCCAAAGCCAAAATAGTTCCCGAAAGAGAAATCATCACCTGCAACCCTGAATTATTGAAACTCCTCAGTTTTGCCGAACAGATCGCCTACAGCAAATCCACCGTGCTGATCATAGGAGAAACCGGAACCGGCAAGGAATTATTCGCACGACTCATCCATCAATGCAGTCCACGGGCGGACAAACCTTTTGTCGCCATCAATTGCGCGGCGCTTCCCGAAGGGCTGTTGGAAACCGAGATGTTCGGGCATGAAAAAGGCGCCTTCACCGGAGCCGATTTTCGTAAAGAAGGCAAGTTTGAGCTCGCCCACAGGGGAACCCTCCTGCTCGATGAGGTGACCGAAATGTCCCTGCCCCTGCAAGCCAAATTACTGCGCGTATTGCAGGAGCACGAAATCGACAAAGTCGGCGGGAAAGAATCCATTCCCGTCGATGTTCGGGTAATCGCCACCTCCAACCGCGACATCAAAAAACGCATCCGGGAAAATCAGTTTCGTGAAGACCTATACTACCGGTTGAACGTGGTCCCTCTCAAAATAAGCCCCTTGAGAGAAAGAAAAGAAGATATCCCTCTCCTGGCAGAACACTTTCTTTCGATGCATTGCAGGGAAAATAATAAACCCGTCGTGTCGATCGACGCATCCACCGTGACCCTTTTGAAAAAATACAACTGGCCGGGAAACATCCGTGAGCTGGGAAATATAATGGAACGCGCCGCCCTTTTATGCAAAGAAGACACCTTACTGCCCCCCCATCTGTTTTTTGAAGACGACGCCAAAATGGGTGACGACCCTGAAAACAAACCGCTCTCAAATTTCCGCGGAACCATCCATCAAATGGAAAAAGAATTGATCCTGCAAACCCTTGAGGAGCAAAATGGCAACAAAACCCGCGCCGCTGAGTCCCTTGGGATCAGTATCCGCACCCTGCGCAACAAATTGACTGAGTACCAGAGCAAAGAATAAAAGAACCTCCGCAAATTTCGGGACCGGCAGGGCATATTTTCCCGTTTCGTCAAATCCCTGACAGTTTTTTCCCCTGTCCGACGGAACCCGAAAAAACCCGGCAACCCCAATCTCCGCAGACCCCATATAACCAATTGAAAAACTTGAAGTTAAAAGAATCAATAAACCTTCAAATCAAAACGACTTTAAAACCCTCATGGTATGAAAATTGCTGAAGTTCTAATGTGCCCAAGGCGATAAAAACTTAACTCGTTGTATTTTTTCACTTCGACAACTTTCAAGAAGGCGGTAACCATGGATTTTTTGACGGCAATGCAAATCAGTTCTTCCGGGTTGGGCGTTCAACGTCAGCGCATGGAAGTCATTTCCAGTAATCTGGCAAATGTAGAAACCACCCGAACTCCAGAAGGTGGCCCGTATCGCAAAAAGAGCGTCGTGGTCAGCGCCCTGCCACTGGAAAACGAATTTGCATCGGTGTTAAAAAATGAGTTGGGAGACACGCTGAATCAGGCTTTGGTCACCCAGGTGGTCCGTGACCAGTCAGAACCCAGGACCGTTTTCAATCCCAGCCACCCGGATGCGAACAAGGAAGGTTATGTCGCCATGCCCAATATCAACGTCATCGGCGAAATCGTGAACATGGTGACGACCACCCGTTCTTTTGAAGCCAATGTCACCGCCATAAACGCCGCAAAGTCCATGGCGTTGCGTGCCATAGAACTTGGCAGATAAAAATGGAACAAAATCATTGGGGCATGAAGACAACGGAAAGAAGGCCGCAAGCGTCCGCTCTAATATTCTTCTTCCCCAGTGAGGCGCGCTTAACAGGCGCATTGAAATAATTCATGGATAAAATTCTCACATTTGTCAAACAGCTTTCCGAACGTTTTCAGGCGCTTCAACAAGGGCAGAAATTAGCAATATTTATTCTGGTGGCCGCCGGTATAGCCTCCCTGTTCACCATGTCTTTGTGGCTGAAAGCACCCGACTATCAGCTCCTGTACGCCAAACTGGCTCCGTCCGACGCGTCTAAAATTGTCGATGTCTTAAAATCAGACAAAATCCCTTATGAGCTTTCCCAGGGCGGCCAGGCCATCCACATCCCCGCCAATGCCATCTATGAAACCCGTCTCAAGTTAGCCAGCGAAGGTTTGCCGGAAGGCGGTGAAGTTGGGATGGAAATCTTTGACGACAGCTCTCTTGGAATGACGGAATTCATTCAGAAACTCAACTATCAGCGAGCCTTGCAAGGAGAACTGAGCCGGACCATTCAATCGCTGGATGCGGTCGATCAGGCTCGGGTACATCTTGTCATTCCCAAAGACACCTTGTTCCTGAAAGAAAAACCCCGAGGCAAGGCATCGGTCACCATAAAAATCAAACCTGGGAAAAATATCACCAGCGAGCAATCCCAGGGCATCGTTCACCTGGTGGCCTCAAGCGTCGAGGGGATCAGCGCGCAAGACGTTGTGGTGGTGGATTTAAAAGGTAATCTTCTTTCAGGCGATCAAGCAACTTCCGGAAGTTCCATGCGTACGTCCACAAACTATCAGCACAAATTGATGGTTGAAAAAGAACTTCAGGACAATATTGTCCGCATGCTCGAAAACGCTTTAGGAGAAGGGACCGTCATCGCCCAGGTGAGTACCGACCTCGATTTTGAATTGGTGGACAGAACCGAAGAAATTTTTGACCCGGATTCCCAGGTGGTGCGTAGCGAACAGCTCGTTTCAGAATCGACCCTGGGCGCACTGCCTCCAGGAGGTGTTCCCGGAGCCCAGGGCCTTGTCCCCGGAGGCACGGGCCAGACCACTGCGGGAAGCCAGGCGGCAAAACGGGACAAGGAAAACCAGACCTTCAATTATGAAATCAATAAAATCGTGCGGCAAATCTCGAAACCCATCGGCACGATAAAAAAATTGTCCGTCGCCGTTCTCATTGACGGAACCATTTCCGGAGAGCCTCCCGCTTACCAGCCCCGAAGCGAAGAAGACATGGCCAAATATTTGCCCATTATCAAATCCGCCATCGGCTACAATGAAAAACGCGGGGACCAGATCCAGTTGGAAAATATTCAGTTTGACCGGACTTTTGAACAGGAAGGGCAAAAACGGTTGGCAAAGTCCGAGACCATGGAGCTGGCCTTCAAGATCGCCCAATATTTATTGGGCGCGATTTTTATCCTGCTGTTTTTCACAAGGGTCATCCGTCCTCTTATCAACTGGATGACCACATCACTGGAAGTGGTTCCCGAAACCCATCAGCAGGGCCAGTTGACCACCTCCGAGATGGACGCCATCCAGGATGAGAAAAAAAGCCTTGGGGCGGCGGTAGATAATGAAGCGGCAGAAATCCGCAAGGCCGTCACTGAATTTGCCACCAACGATCCAAAATTCACAGCCGGCATTGTTCGTAAATGGCTCCGGGAAAAAACTCCGACTTAAAAATTTAATCGAGACATCTTCATGGCAAAAATATTTACAGGTCCCGAAAAAGCCGCCATTCTCATGGTGTCTCTGGGAGAGGAGCAAGCCATAAAGATACTTGAAAATATGGACGAACGTGAAATCCAAATGCTCGGCAACTATATGGCGGCCATGGGAGATGTGGATTCGCCTTCAATGGACGCCGTGACCAAAGAATTTTATGACCAAGTGGACGCCGGTACAGGGGGGCTTGGCATCGGCGGGATGGATTTCTTAAAAACAGCCCTGATGAAAGCTCTCGACCCTGCAAAGGCCACGGAAATCCTCAACAATATCACCACCCCCGGCGAGGAAATGGGAGGTGGGCTTGAGACCGTTCGCATGTTGGAACCCGGAACCATCGCCTCTTTTATGGTCAACGAGCATCCCCAAACGGCGGCCATCGTGATGGCCCATCTGGAACCTCAAAAAGCCAGCCAGACCATCCGGGAAATGCCGGAAGAATATCGCATTGAAATCATTCATCGCATGGCCACGCTTGGGCGGGTAGCCCCGAACATCCTGCGTGAACTCGACGAGGCCCTGCAAAATGAATTCAGAGCTTCAGGGGCTGTCTCCGGCAGTAAACTGGGCGGCGTTGAAACCGCGTCCCACATCATGGGAGCCCTGGACCGGGCGACAGAAACCTCGATACTGACCGCCTTGGACGAGGTCGACCCGGACCTCGCCAATGAAATTCGCAACCTGAGATTCACTTACGAGGACATCGCTAAAGTTGACGACCAGGGCATCCAGTTGATCCTCAAAGAAGTCAACCAAGAGGATTTGCTCATTTCCCTGAAAACCGCAAGCGACACACTCAAGGAAAAATGGATGAGCAATATGTCCGAACGGGCGGCTATGATGGTGAAAGAAGATCTCGAATCCATGGGGCCTACAAAAATCAGCGATGTAGAAAAAACCCAGCAGAAAATCATTGCCGTGTGCAAACAGCTGGAGGAGGATGGCAAAATATCCATCGGCGGGGGACCGGGAGAAGAACTTGTCTAAAGACACCAAAAAATTCATCCCCACCGACTACTCATCCCAGAAAAAAGGCAACTCCGCAGACTCTCCGGATCCGGGAGTCAAGCCATTCAACCTCAGCAACCTGGTTCCTAAAGACACGGACAAAAACAGCGCGTTTGTTTACGATTTGCCCGATGCGGCTAATTTTGATATTCACAAGATCAAACGGGCCAAGCTGGGCGTCGTTGAAATAATGCGGGACACTCTCAACAAGGCGCAAGCCCAGGCGATGAAAATCCGCGAAACTGCGGAAAAGGAGGCCCACGACAAAGGCCATGCCGAGGGTTTCAAAAAAGGAGAACAGGATGCCAGGGAAGAATTTCAACCCTGCCTGAAGTCCGCCGAGGATATCATTCAGGAAATGAGCGGATTCCGCAAAAAAATGTATTCCAAAGTGGAACGGGAAATGATCGAAATGGTGATTTCCCTGGTTAAAAAAATCATCCACTTTGAACTTTCCACCAGGGATGACAGTATTCAGGAAATGATCCGGCTGGCGGTTCAGTCGGTTCTCGATAAAGAATCGATGACGATAAAAATAAACCCGGCGGATAAAGAACACGCAGAAAATTTTCGTCCGGAATTGCAGCATTTGTTCGGAGAAATCAAAAATATTTCCTTTGAGGCCAGTACGGGTATCGACAGGGGCGGTTGCATCATCGAAACCAACTTCGGAACGGTGGACGCCAGGATGGATAAACTTGGAGAACAAATCGACAAAATCCTGCATCTTGCTCCTCCCCCTCTTGAGGAGGAACCCCAAAAAGATCCCCCCCTCGAAGACGAACCAGATGCCCCCCCTGAACCAGAACCCAAACCCTGACCAGGCGTTATGGAAGATATTATCGATCTAAAAAAATACCGGTCCTTAATCGAGAATTCTTCTTTCGTTCGTAAAACGGGAAGGGTGAATCGAATCATTGGACTGATTCTTGAGGGCAACGGTCCCGCCGCGTCTGTGGGCAGCATCTGCACCATCTATCCGGGAAACGACCGTCCCCCTGTGGAAGCCCAGGTCGTGGGTTTCAGGGACAACCATACTTTGCTCATGCCTCTGGGGGAACTCATCGGCGTCCAACCGGGAAGCGTCATCGAATCGGCGGATGAATACCCAACCGTCAATGTCAGCCCCAAACTCATCGGACGTATCATCGATGGCAACGGACGCCCCCTGGACGGCAAAGGCCCTGTTCCCCCCAATATGGAATATCCCTTGATGGGCACTCCTCTGAACCCTCTCGATAGAAACCGGATTGGGGAACCTCTGGATGTCGGAGTCCGCTCGATCAACGGACTGCTCACCTGCGCCAAAGGTCAGAGAATCGGCATCCTGGCGGGAACAGGAGTGGGAAAATCCATATTGATGGGCATGATCGCCCGGAACACCGACGCGGAAGTGAACGTGATCGCTTTGATCGGGGAACGTGGACGCGAGGTAAAAGAATTCATTGAGGAAAACTTAGGCCCGGAAGGACTGAAAAAATCCGTGATCGTTGCCGCCGCTTCCGACCAGCCTCCTCTGGTGCGTTTGCGCGGAGCTTTCATCGCCACAACCATTGCCGAATTTTTTCGCGACCAGGGAAAAAACGTCATCCTGATGATGGATTCCGTGACCAGGTTCGCCATGGCTCAACGGGAAATCGGGCTTTCGGTCGGCGAACCCCCAACCACCAGGGGATACACGCCATCGGTATTTTCAATGCTGCCCAAACTCCTGGAAAGGGCCGGAACCAACCCTGGAAACGGCAGTATAACGGGTCTATACACGGTTCTTGTCGAAGGCGACGATTTGAACGAGCCCATTTCCGACGCGGTACGGGCCATTCTCGACGGCCATATCGTGCTCAGCCGCGAGCTGGCGTCGCACAATCACTACCCCGCCATTGACATTCTGAACAGCATCAGCCGTTTGATGATCGACGTCATTTCCAATGAACATCAGGAACTTTCCCGGCGGTTCAACGACATCATGGCCACCTACCGGGAAGCGGAAGACCTCATCAATATCGGCGCTTATGCGAAAGGGAGCAACGCCAAAATCGACCTGGCCATCACGAAAATTGACCAGATGAATCAGTTCCTGAGACAGGGAATGAATGAAAAAGTCGACCTGGCGGAAACCATCGTGCAATTAAAAGCAATCGTGGGGGCCTGATCTTGAAATTTCGCTTTGAAACGGTTCTTAAAGTTCATAAAGAAAAAGAAAACCTGATTAAAAAAGAACTAGGGGTGATCAACGCCCACATTCAAAATCAGACGGACCGATTGCGCTTCATGGAGAAAATCGCTGATGAAAAAAAAGAAGAACTGAAACGGACAATCGGGCAGGATATGAACATCGACAAGATGGTTCTTTTTAACAATTTTTTCACTGGGGTGAAGCTGGAAAAGACACACCAGGAGCAGGTGATCCAAGAGGTAACGGAAAAACTGAATCTAAAAAAACAGGATCTGGTTCAATCCATGATGAAAAGACGCACGATGGAAATTCTCAAGGAACGGGAACAGACGGCATTAAAAAAGAAACAGCAAAAAACCGAAATCGCGTTGAATGACGAAACCGGTTCCAACCAATGGCGGTTGAATTTATAATGCAACAGCGCAGGAAGATAAAATCCATAGTTGTCATTTTGGGCCTGACGGTGGGGTTTGCGCCTGCTGTCTGGATGAGCGATCTCCTGAGGCTTCAACTCAACCCTGCGTTTGCCCAGGAAGAGGCCCCTCTGGAGGAAACAGATCCGGCAAAAGAGGAAGATAAAAAAGAAACACCGCCTCAAGAAAAGGTCGCTCTCCCGGATCCCGTGCCGGGGGTCAGCCCCGAAACGTTTCGTCTGATCGAAATGATCGAAAAGAAAAACCGCGACCTTAAAAGGCGGGAAGCCGAGATCATGTTAAAGGAACAGCGGCTGAAAACACTGGAGCAAAACATTCTCAAAGACCTGAAGAAAATTGAAGACGCCATCGCCCGAAGCGACCAACAAATTGGAATCCAAAAAAATCTGATCAAAGAAAATGTCGCGGGTCTCATTAAAGCCTATTCGGCCATGAAGCCCCAGGAAGCGGCCAAACTCCTGGAAGCCATCAATGAAGACCTGGCCATCCAGATTCTTTCAGGAATGAAAAGCAAGGTTGCGGGCCAGGTTTTAAGCAAACTGAACGTGAGGGTGGCAAAAAATATAAGCGAAAAGCTGGCCGGGCGGCGAATCACTCAAAACAAAAAATAATCCCATTGAAATCATAAAATAAATCAGGAAGGATTCCGCTAAGGACTGCTCTCTGTTTCATCCCCGACTTTCTCCGGCTTTTGGTTCGAGACGGAACTCACCATGCCAAAGGAGATGATCATTTTCAACCCCTCTTCCACAGACATTTCCAGAAACACCAGATCTTTCCTTGCAACCATCAGGAGAAACCCGGTGGTGGGGTTCGGGGAGGTGGGAACGAATACATTGACCGCATCCTCATTAGACTTTTCGGAAATTTCTCCCTTGGCGTCTCCACAGACAATCCCAAGTGCCTTCAATGGTGGTCGCGGATAGGTCAATAACACCATGTGTTGAAACGAGGGCGTCTCGGTTTCGGAAATCGTGTGCACCACTTTTTTGATGCTGGAATAGATCACCCGGACAAAAGGGACGTTGTCTAAAAGACGTTCGCTACTTTTCAGAATGGCCTTGCCGAAAAAATTCGCGCCCAACAAGCCCACCAGACCTATGAACAAAATGAGGATCAAAAATCCCATTCCGGGAATATGATACTCGGCCATCCATTGAAGCGAGGCGGGTTCAAATAATTTGGAAGTCACCGGTTGCATCGCCTGATCCACATTACGGATGACAAAGGCAAGAACCAGATACGTCAGGGCGGCGGGAACAGTCACCAACAATCCCGCAATGATATTTCTCTTGATCGCTTTTCTCAATCGTTTCATTGATTCAGGAAAATCAAAATAATTACCCGCACGATGGCAAATCCAGATCCGCCACGTTCCGCATGCAGACACTTTACACTGCTCAGACGGTGTTCACAATCGAGGAATTTTGGGGAAATGGCAGAAGATCGAATAAATTTCGGCGGAACCGCCTATTGAGACTTCATGCCTTCTAAATGCTCTTTGACCTGAATCACAAGGGAAGGATAATTTCTCGCCCCAAGCTCGATAAACCGCCGGTAATAATAAAGCGCAGGCTTGATTTCACTGCTTTCTTCGTAGAGCACCGCTAAATTATAGTTTGTTCCGGGGTGATCGGGGTCCAGAGAGAGCGCTCTATTTAAAACCCCGCGGGCCTTGTCCGATTCATTCTGCTTTTTATAGATAATCGAAAGATTATTAAAAGCCTCGAGGTTGGTAGGATTGATATCAATGGCCTTCAGATAATGCCGGATCGCTTCGGAATAGTTTTTTTGCATGTAGTAAACAACCCCGATATTGTTGTAAGCCTTTGCGTACCCGGCATCAAGAAAAACCGCACGCAAAAACTCATCCAGCGCCTTGTCGAATTCCCCCATTTCCTTTAAAACAACTCCCTTGTTGTTGTAGGTGTCCGGGTTGTTCGGGTCCAGTGCTTCGGCTTTGGAGTAATTGGCCAGGGCTTTTTGCCAATTCCCGGCTTGTTGAAAGAAAATACCCCGATTAAAATAAAAGTCGCTGTTGTTAAATACATTTTCCTGATCCCTGGGTTCGATTCTGGAAATTTCAGGCTTCGATGAAGACGCAGGTAAAGAAGCCACCTCTGGACTTTTCTTTGCAACCTCAATAGCAGGCTTCACAGGGTTTTCTTTCACAGCATCCGGTACCGGGGAAGGCACCGTTTCATTCTTAACAATCATTTTTTCCGGGGATTGAACCGACGTTTTCGTTTGTGCCACAACTTTTTGCCCGGAAACTTCAACTTCCAGTGGTTTCGGCGCGTGAGTTTCTTCTGGCACAACCGCACCGACTTTTTTCTTTGTGACTTTGGCGACCCCAGCCTTATCGGGCAGGATTTTGGTCTTCTCTAAATCCGGGACCACCGATGGTTTGCCTGGGGTTTCGGTTTTTTGGGGAGTCTTTTGTTCGGGAGAAACTTTGGCTTTCTTTAAGTCCTGGTTGAGAGTTGGTTTGGCCAAAGGCTCGGGATTGGTTGCAATTTCATGATCCGGAATTTCAACCTCCGGCGGTTTAAGAGCGGGGGTTTCATTGACTGCAACCGCACTTTTCTCAAGATCCTTTATGACGGGCAGAATTTCTGCAACAACCGGGCTTGCGGGTTTCAAATCGGGCGATGGCAAAACGGCTGTTTTTTCATCAGGCGTGGCCGGGGTTTCAGTGATCGCCACTTTGGGCTTTTCTGGTTTTTCCTCAGGCAGTTTTAAAGGAACAACTCTTTTGACAGGGGCTTTTTCCTGTTTACCGGCAAGTGCCTTATCGGGGATTTTTTGCGCGACCGTTTTTTTCTCAACCGGTGCTTTCCTTTTGGGCTTTGCTTTAGGAAGCTCAACGGGGTTTCCCTGTGAGACTTCCGGTGCGAGCCTTTGGGACGGAGCCACCTTGGCCTCTTCGACAGGAGTGGACACAGGCGCGTCCGGTTTATCGGTGACGGAAGTTTTCTTGAAGTCAAACGCACCGATAAAAATCAAATACCCTAAAACACCGGTGGGGAGAACAATCAAAAATAGAATCTGAAAAACCGTGGCGAGTCCGGGGCGTTTTATCGGCTCCCTCTTGGCCACCGGATTGACTTCAGGATCGGCTTCCCATTGAGGGACGGTTTTATCTTTAACGGCTTTTTTAAGACTGTCTGCGATCAAACTCACGACGGCTCCTACCGGGAATTGGCAACCGACAAAAGAATCGGGTTCCGTCCAGAAAATTTTAATGCGTTCACATGAATCCTGGCAGGCTGGGCGTCCTTATAAGGACCCACATACACCATGTACCAGTTTTGCTCCAGAGTGACCGCCTTTTTCCAATATCCTTGAAAACCTTCTTCCTGAAGTTTTCTCACCTGCTCTTCAGCTTCGGACTTTTCCTTTAGCGAATATAATTGAATCCGATAGTTTCCTTCCTCTTTGAGGGACGTAGGGCTTATATCCGACTCGTTGGCGGGCAACTCGCCTTCAGGGCTTCCAGAGGACTCCTGGTTTTCAGTCAAAGGACTTTCGGCGGGGGCAACTCCGGTGCCGGGTTCAGGGGCCTGGGCCGGGGGAACAAAAACAACCGGTTCTTTTTGAGGCGCACTCTCTTCTTGCCTGACCTTGGCTACCGGTGCGAGTTTTTTCACCCAGGAGTGCTTGATTCCGGCTTGGGTCAGGAGCCGATGGGCCTCTGATTTCCAGTCCATGCCCAATTCGGCAAATATAAAAAACGCAACCCCCGTAAGAAAAAATAAAAACGACAATATGAGAGGCAGGCGAAACCGTACAAAATGACCGCGGGTATGATCCTTTTCTTCCTCCCCCATCAAACTTTTTATTCCCTGACTGACCTGCGCCCGGTCTATCATATCCACCTGATCGTTGTAACCGCTGAGCAGGGCGCGGTCGCAAACGAGATTGATCAATCTGGGATATCCTAGAGAATATTTGTAAATTTCCTTATAGGCCGCCTGCTTGAACGAAACTCTGGAACCTGCGCCCGCAACCAAAATCCGATGGTTGATGTATTGAATCGCTTCCTGTTTTGACAAGGGGGTGATTTCATAACGGATGGATATTCGTTGATTGAGTTGTTTTAATTCCGGTGACTTTAATTTGTCGTTCAGTTCCAGCTGACCGACAAAAATAATTTGCAGGAGTTTTTCTTTCTCCGTTTCCAGATTAGACAAAATCCGCAATTGTTCCATCACTTCAAGCGAAAGATTTTGCGCCTCGTCAATGATCAGGACCGTGGACCCTCCCGCCTCATGTTGAGCAAGAAGAAAGGAATTCAAGGCATCGATCAGTTCTATTTTCGACGCCTGATTGACCCATTCCATGTCAGGAATCTCGGTGGGCATTGGCAGGGGTAGAAAGTCCGGCTCCAGAAATCCTTCTTCGTAAATTGTATCCAAGGGAACCGTGTCCTGAGCATGAACCGGTGTGGGCCTCACCCCAAGGTCATGAACACAGGTTCTCAGCAAATCCATGTCCGACAGCATGGGGTTGAGAATCAAAGCCACTTGAATATTGTCATCGAGCCTTTCCAGCAAACAACGGCAAAGAGTGGTTTTACCGGTTCCCACATCACCGGTAATGGTCATGAACCCTTCGCGTTGGTTGATGCCATAAAGCATGTGGTCCAGTGCGCCCTGATGGTGTTTGCTCAGGAAAAGAAACCGTGGGTCCGGGGTCAGACTGAAAGGTTTTTCACTCAATCGATAATATTTTTCGTACATGGTTTTGATTTACCTTTTCTCAGATGAAGTTGTCGTTTAATTCGCTTGTCTGTTGAACCCGAATCGCTTCAACCGTTTTTCCTCAATCCGCCACCGATCATCAATCGCTTCGCCCACCATGATTTCCGGCGTCAGTAAAATCACCAGTTCGGACTTTTCATAACCGGTCATATCCTGATGCAGCCAATCGCCAATAAGGGGCACGTCCTTAAAAGGCGCTGTCGCTTGCCGCACAGGTTCCTTTTCTGTTTTTCTCAGGCCTCCGATAACGACGGTCTGGCCGTTTCGAGCCATCACCATATTGTTCGACTCGCGAACATCCACGATCGGAACTTTGTAGCGTCCGTCGGGCGATTGCCGGTCTCCGGATTTTCTCCTCACGCGGGCAAACACACTCATGATAACGTCGCCATTGACATTGATCTGCGGCACGACATCGAGAACGATACCAAGGTCAACCAGCTGTGGCGTATAATCCGTCGTCTGGTCAAACCCCGGTGAAGTCGGAGGGGGGACAAAAATAGTATCTTCCGTCCCCGCTTTTATCACCGCCCGCTGGTTGTTCAACGCGGCGATTCCGGGGCTGGCCAGGACACTGACGTCGCCTTGCAGAGAAAGCATGGCCAACATTTCATCCATTTGGGCTTCCCCATTTAACAATCCACGCGTTTCCCGGTTTCTATCCCCATAGTCCTTTCCCGGATCGGGATTTTTGAGAGCGGTTATCTGATCCCAGTCGATCCCGGATTTATATTCATCCCTGAGCGCAACCTGAATGATGCGCATCTGAATAAAAACCTGCCTCTGAACCGAACCTTCCACCTCTTCCAGATATTCAGCCACCCGCAGTAATTCCTCTGGGTACGCCTTCACAACAATGACCCCGGCCTGTTTATTGATCGAAACATAGGCGGTGGTGACAAAGCCGCTCTCCGGTTCCAGAACTCTTTCCGGGGAAGCCTGAATGCCGATCATTTGTCGCAGTCCAAAGGAAATCTCTTTCCACAAATCGGTTTCTTCGGAGGAGATGATCCGGCTGGAACCCAAACCCGGAACCGCCGATGCCTGAAATTTTCCAGCCCCTTCCCGTCGGGAGATCAGATAGTTTAAATGAAACACACGGGTCTGCATTTCAAGCTCGGTCACCTGGATAAATTCACCGTCGGTCTCATAGCGCAAATGCAGGGGCGTTAAAACGTGGTCCAGCATTTCCTCAAGCGTTACGTTGCTGAGGTGCAAGGTCACTTTTTTTGCAATCGCGGGGTCGATCACGATGTTTTGACCGATCTCTCTCGCCAGGGAAAATAAAATGGTTTTGACATCCACATCTTCAGCGGATAAAGAAAAACGCGGCCCGGACGCTGGCGGTTTTTTTGGGATCAGATCCAACTGAGGCAGGGTCAGTTCCAGCAAAGGAGCCTGCTCTTTTTGCGTTACCTGTTCTTTTGGCTTTAAGGGTTCAAACGCAGGCGCGGGCTGGACCTCGACCAGGTTCTCAAGGCGAGGCTCTGCCTTTGCCTTTTGAAACTCCTCCTGAGTCGCACAGGAGGCAATAAAAAACAGAAAGAAGACGACCCAATATTTCATGACTGGATATGATCGCTGGCCCATGAATACTATCTATTCAATTAAAATTTATATAAAATAGTCTAGAATTAATATAACGCGAAATACGGCCTAAGTCTAATAAATAATTGATTTTACGAGGGTAACCCGCCCTCCGAAGCGCACGGGCATTTTCTTCGGGCAGGGCATCCCGCCTGCCAGCCTGAAACATATCAGCCGCCAGAAAACTCGTTTCCAACCAGAAAACTATTATATTTAAAGGGTTTTATACTTAAAACGGGGTCAAACGGATAACTGGCAGACATTGTCAGGTGCAACCGTTTCATCGACAGAGAGGGGCTTTTTTCCGTTTTTCGAGGAATTTTCCTGAGGTTGAGGATAACGGTATATTTTTCCTTCGTAGTTTTTTATGACCACTTCTTTGTCATTGTGCTCGAGAACCATATCGGGGAGCAGTCTCACCTTGCCGCCGCCGCCGGGAGCGTCGATCACAAAATAGGGAACGCCCATACCGGAAATGTGGCCCTGCAGATCCTGCATTATCTTAAGACTTTTCTCCACCGTGGTGCGGAAATGATCGGTCCCAAGAGTCATGTCGGCCTGGTAAATATAATAGGGTTTGACGCGCATTTTTAAAAGCTTGACCATGAGCTCCCGCATGACCTCGGAGTCATCGTTAACGCCTTTTAACAAAACGGTTTGACTGCCAAGAGGGATGCCCGTGTCCGCCAGCATATTACAGGCCTTCTCCACTTCCGGCGTGATCTCATCGGGATGATTGAAGTGAATATTGAAATACAGCGGATGATATTTTTTAAGGATGGCACATAAATCTTCTGTTATCCGCTGAGGCAACGTTCCCGGAACCCGGGTGCCGATGCGGATGATTTCCAGATGTGGTATCGAGCGAAGTTCGCTCAATATGCGATCCAGTTCTTTGTCAGGAACCAGAAGCGGATCGCCGCCGGACAGAATCACATCCCGAATTTCGGTGTGCTGGCGTATATAATCAATCCCCTGGCGCAGGGTTTCCCGCGTGACAATCCCCGGAAACCCGATTTTCCGTTTACGTGTGCAAAACCTGCAAATGATCGGGCAATGATTGTTGACCATCAGCAAAACCCGGTCCGGGTAACGATGCACCAGTTCAGGAACCGGCATATCCCCTTCTTCATTCAAGGGGTCTGATTCCAGCAATTCTTCTTCGCTCAGAAAATCATCCAGTTCTTCCAAAGTGGGCACCACCTGCCGCCACATGGGATCGTTTTCTTCTTTGACTTGATCGAGGAAATACGAATTGATCCGAATGGGAAAAACTTTGGAAACTTTCTTGAGTTTTTCCTTATATTCATCTGAAGTGTCCGAAAGGAAGGGCAAATCTTCAACTTTCACGACACTGTTGCTCAATAGTTTTTGCCACGATTCCATGTTGACCCTTATCTGGTTAAGAATTGACGGGGTAGGACAGCTTCAAATAATCGATGATTTCATATTCGTCATCAAGAACTTTTTCGCCATCGACGAGAACTGGCACCGTGTACTGGCCGGACACCTCATAAACTTCCTTCCGTTGAAACTGCTGCCAGGGCACATCTATCTTGTCGTACTCTATCTTGAGTTCCTCAAGAACCGTGCGGACCATGGCACAATAGCCACATCCATCAATGTTATATAGCTTGATCATTATTCCACCTTCCTGCCTTAAAAGAACACGTTCCTTCAGTCAACCGCGAGTCGCACAGGGAACCATGATGGCATCCGCCATGCCGTGAATCTTTTTTTTATCATGCGGACACAAGGTCGCGAGAATTCCGCCCAACCGGGGCGTTCCCTTCACCACAAAATAATAAGGGGTCAGACGCACCCGGCTTTTCATTTCGACCGTTGTTCCGGTCTCGGGCCGGTAGTAGGAACCAATCACCGTTTTACCCTTGTGAAACTCCTGCAAAATTGAGGGCTGATGCGGAAATTGGGCCAGACTGTTTTCCAGAGTTTCCTGCCATTCAGCGCTGGAAACATCGTGCCCGATGACCACTCCGCGACTTCCCCACGATAAAGGCGAAAAGCCCGACGGTTTGATGGCATATTCCCTTTGCTTTTGACTCAAAGGAAACAGTTCCCGCCAATCACTGACCGGGGTCTGATCGGCTATCAATCCGGGAATCACTCCATAGGGAGGTATTTCCCGATTATCGAGGACCCAGGTTTTTGGAATTAGATGAGATAGGACGGCAAAAGTTTCAAGCCCTAAAGCTTTTTCCCAGAATGAAGCCAGCGCTGGATGATGAAACAGGGCAAAACTGAGCTTTTCTTCCAGAAATGGTTTAAAAGGCGGCGTGGTTTGCACCTGGCCTTTTTTATTACTGTACAAAAACAATTCGGATTTAGGAATATTTTTCAGATCAAATAATTCATAAAAGCGGTAAACCACATCCAGCCGGACCTCAGAGTCGCCATCTAAAACAAACAATCCGTTTTCCCTGAAAATCACATCTCTGGGATGCACCGTATAAACAGAAACCCCTTTTTGCCTCAAAAGGTCGGCCAGATAAACCATTTCACTTAAGTAGTCCTTCGCCTCATCGGAAACGATGATTCCTAAAACACTTTCGGGTTTGCCCGCCACCGCTTGGGTCATTTGGTGAAACAACTCCGGGATCCCGCCATTTTCATGACCGACGATTTTATTTCCTTCCTTCTGGTACAGCGACATCAAACGGGCCGTCAGACCAAAACCCCCCGGAACCGAATCGAGTTCGGTCACCGAGAACCCCTCCTCGGTAACAATCAGGTCGGGTCTGATGATCCCCGGAAGAGCGTTCTTGAATCGCTTCATCCTGCCATAATCGATGAGTTCCTGAGGCTTGCCGGCATCCAGGTATTGAGCGACCCAGCCGGGAAGTTTTCCCTTGGAACTGTCCAGATAACATTGATTGAGAGCGCTATAAAACTTGAGCAGATGCTGACCCAGCCGGTCGATGAATTCCACTTCCTGGGCGGACAAAAAATACGGTTCTGTGGATATCCGCCAGGTATTTTCCTCGGAGTCACCATCGGTGTCCGCCGAATACAACCCGGCCCCGCTAAGAGAAGTCGCAATTTCAGAGTAAATACCTTCTTCGGTGGCAGTCATAAGGCTAAAAAGCGGAATAATCGTGGAAAAATGCGAAATAAAGTCGAAATAAAGTCAAAGAAACCTGAAAAATCAAAGGATGTATAATATAAGATGCATTTGACGCGATAAAGTTTTATCGTGGCCTGCGTATCGCCGGACCCAATATTAACATGCAGTCAACGCAGGGGCTGGATCAAATTTTTACGTATTTCAGGCCTATCATGGAAAGCGAAAATAACCCTTCCAGACAATTAGAACTCATCCCCTTATTCCCTCTTCCGCAGACTGTATTTTATCCAAATACTCTGTTGCCCCTGCATATTTTTGAGCCCCGATACCGGCAGATGGTGGCCGACGCTCTGGAAGGCGAACGGACCATAGGCATGGTTCTCCTGCTGCCTGGGTGGGAAGACAGTTATTTTGCCGCGCCAAAAATTGCGCCGGTGGGTTGCGTGGGAGAAATTGAAAAACACGTGCGCCTGGAAGATGGGAAATACAATATCCTCCTCAAGGGCCTCAGCCGGTTCCGGATTGTCGAAGAAAAAGCAGGCAAACCCTATCGCCGGGCAAACATCGAACGACTGTCAGAAGCCAACGACCAGAGCCTGACCGCAGGACCCAATCCCCTGAAGGAGGAGTTGACCCAACTTTGCCTGCAATACATCCGCCAGTTGCCATCGGGAGAAAACTTCAAAAAAGAATTGAATCTGGACGCCTGCAAAACCTTGAGCCACCTGACCGACCAGATCGCCAATCAGTTGAACCTGACGGTGGAGCAAAAACAAAAATCACTCGAAGAACTAAATGTCCTGCAAAGAGTCGATGCCGTCCGCTCGATGCTGAAAATGAAAATGGACATCATCCACCTCTCAAAATTGCGCACTCATCCCGGCGCCAACCTGAATTTGAATTGACCCTCCGTTTGCTGAAAGCCCATCAAAGCTGGCTCATCCAACGATGACGGCTAATTTTCCACGCCTGGATTGTCAGCAGATAAGCGTTTCCGACAATCAGCACGGCGTACAACCCAAGCTCCAATTGATCCAGAAGAGAGAAAATCACTATCACCATATTATTGGTGCAGAGGCATAACGGGCTGACCCAGGCTAAAAACAACTTGTCCTGATACCATAGCTTGTGCGCATCGGGCCCATTTTTCACACCTGCCAGTTCGCGGCACTTCGCATCGAACATTTCGATCGACCGGTCCTGCCATCCATAAAGCCACCCATGCACGCGCTGCAGAAATAACGCCTCATCGGGCGAGTCCCCGCGATCCTCTCTGGTTATATCCTCACGGACCCGGTTCATCTTATAAGTCCCGACCATCGAGGTGTAGTTGACCAGGTAAAACACAAAATAGGTGCAATGAATCAGACCGCTCAGCAGGGCGAAAAACCCGAGCGCCCAAACAGTCGGGCCCTGCGTTTCCTCAGCCAGCCTATAAGTGACTGCCCCATAGACGGCCACCGTCACCACGAAGTCGGTGAAGGAATCGAGGAACCGCCCGACACGGGAAACTTCTCCGCGCACACGGGCCAGATTGCCGTCTACGTTGTCCAGAAAAATTTTTCCGTAAAAACAAAGCGCCGCCCAAACCAAAGCATTGGCAGAACCGGACAAATAAAACCCCGCCGCCAGAAGGCCCATCACCAAAGACAAGAAAGTGATTTGGTTCGCTGAGACGGGGAAAGAATATAAAACGCGAATCGCCCAGCGGTTGAAGAAATACCAGATCGTATTGAAATCAAAAAACCGGTCGCCGGGCGGCAACTTGTGCATTTTTTCAATATTGAAAGACATAGGTTCTCAATCTGCCAGCCAAGATAACGCCGGACCCAATATTCGTCCTAAAACAGAAATGGGTCGGCAATAACCCCCTAGCACGTCAACACCCCCTGTAAGGGGTCAGCAGAGGCCGCAAATCTTGCAGGTGGCGGTGTCGCAAATGGGCGTGTGTTTCTGCCTGAGGCCTCTTTGGTAATCCTGCCACAGAAAATGGTTTTTATAGCCGTGATCGACAATGTCCCAGGGCAAAAAATCGTCGCGCCCAAACTGGCGATAGACTACCTGATCGACCTCATCACGATATTCGTTTAGAGCCGCCTTTGAATCGTGATGGTTCGCAAGATAGGTTTTGAAAAAATCCAGCAGACGCCGGTCTCCGCGCGAAAGGTAAGTTTGCAGATACGCCTCGTTGGGCGAACCAAAGCTCATCTTGACATGAGGAATTTTCCCCAGCGCCTTGCGCACTTTCATGAATTTTTTCTTCAGGCTTTTCACCCGTTCCATGGGATGCCACTGAAACGGCGTGCCTGGCTTGGGAATCAGCGGACTGAGACCGATGGTCACATTGCCGATATGACCGCGCTTTCGGCAGGCTTCCACATAGACGTCCATGACGTTCTCAACCAGGGTGATGAACTGGTCGATATCTTCATTCTCTTCTCCCGGCAGGCCGATGATGGAATAAATTTTCAAATGCAGGATGCCTTTTTCTGTTAGAAACCTGCATTTTTCAATGATGAATTTGTCGGTGGCGGCTTTGTTGACCACATCGCGCATCCTCTCAGACGGCGCGTCAACCGCGATCGTCAAGGTTTTTTGCCCGCTTTGCAGAATCAGGTCCACCAGTTCATCCGTGAGGGTCTCCATTCTCAAGGAAGAAAACGAAAGCTTTTTGCCCTCTTTCGTGATTCGTTTCGCCAAACCGATCAAATCGGGGTGATCTGTCACCGAAGGCCCGACAAGGCCAATGGTAGAGGCCGAATGCTCCGCTTTAGCCAGCGAGTTCTCCAGCGACTGGTAGGTCTTCTTCAGGTCCGGCAACCGGGGCGGACGATAAATAAAACCCGCCGTACAGAATCGGCAGGCCCAGATGCACCCACGGGTCACTTCCATCAGGGCCATGTCCTTGAATGTAGACGCTTCATTGTGAATTTCCGAGTGCGTGCAAAGTTCCTCCGACTTTTCGGTCCAGTGCCGCGTGATACGCAAAGGCAATTCCGGCTCCACCTGAAACCCCGCAAATGCATCGTCTGTAATCCGGGAATGGTAAAATCGTGGCACATAAATTCCGGGCAGTTTGCCCGCCGTTTTCAGGAGGTCGCGCGAATCGCTCCACGGGTTCTTAAGGAAAAGATCGAAAAAGTTTCCAACAAGACCTTCGCCCTCGCCGATAAAAAAAACATCGACCATGTCCGCCAGAGGCTCCGGGTTAATGAATATCGCCGATCCCCCGGCCAGGATCAGAGGATGATCTTCGCCTCGATGTTCGCTTTCCAGCGGGAGGTCAAAATACTCCATCAAGGCCGCCACATGCAGATAATCCGGCTCGAAGGAGATGGAAAATGCGATCATGTCGAAGTCTTGCGGGCGCAATCCCATCTCATGCGACAGCAGTTGTTTGGGCTGAAGACTTCCAGTTCCCGGCTTCCAATTCAGGGGCAGACTGAAGCGGTCGCATTCCACTCCTTCGATCTGGTTCAACAGAGCATGCACTCTCTGAAACCCCAGGTTGTCCAAAGCGACATCGGCGGTGTTCGGATACACTAAAAGCACCTTCAGCGGTCGCAGAATCGGTTTACTTTCTAGAGGATGGGAAATGCTTTTGACGGCGATCATTCTTTCTGAACTTTAAAAAGCCCCCGCTAAAAACAAAACGTCAACGGAGGGACAGTAAAAATAGTTTCTTTAGATTAGAATCGTGCAGGATAATGATACCTCAGATTATTAAATAGAGCCATGATCCCTTAAAATAATGAACAAAATGGACACCCCAGACGCTTCCCAACGAATGCAGGCCTATCTGCAAAAAATCGCCACCGGGCCAAAAATGAGCAAAGACCTGACCGAAGATGAGGCCAGGGACGCTCTCACGTCGATTTTGGACGGTTCTGTCTCCCCGGTACGGGCGGGGATTTTCCTCATCGCCGCCCGCATGAAGCTGGAGACAGTCGCGGAAAATATAGGCTATTGGAAAGCTCTCGATCAAACGACGATCAAGCGCAAAGTTCCTTTCGAAAAAATTCTGCAAATCGCCGACCCGTTCGACGGGTTCAACCGGGTCCCGTATTTCGGCTTTTTCACCTTGCCCGTTCTGGCAATGATGGGCCTGCCGGCTTATGGACATTCGACGCGATCGTTGCCCCCAAAATTCGGCATCACTTTTGAGGACCTGCTTGTCAAGCATTATGGCGTATCGCCAAACGACCCCCTAGAAAAACGGCTGGCGCTTCTCAAAAAATATGAGTTTGGTTATCTCTCGACCCAACACACAAATCCGTCGCTGGAAGCTTTAAGAGATCTGCGAGTAGAGATCGTGAAACGCCCCATGCTGGCAACGCTTGAAAAAATGCTGCACCCGGTCATTGCCAGTTCGGGTGGAAATTTTCTGGCTACAGGGTATTTTCACCGAGGCTATGAAGTTTCCATGCTGGCGGTCGCCCGGTTGAGCGGTTTCGATAAAACCATCATCGGCAATGGCTCGGAAGGAACCACGTTTTTTGGCGTCCACAAAGATGCCAGGGTGTTCATTGACACAGGCGAGAAAGAGGCGGTCGAAATGAAATTGGTTGCACAAAATATGTTTAAAAAAAAATCTCACCAGCAAATCCAGGAAGCTTACCGTGATTTAAAATCGGAAACTTCTTCTCTGGAGTTTTTATCTGAGTGGGGAGGAAAAGCGTTCAAAGATAATCAGGGTCCGGCGGCGCCACTGATCGCCTGTCACGCGGGAACACTGGCCCACCTCCTGGGGATGTTCAGGACTCCGCAGGAAGGCTTCGATTGCGCCGAAAATATTTTAAAGGCAGGAAAATGCTACTCCCGGTTGATGAAATACCTTGAGGAGATCCGGTGACCTTTCCATTCGGGGGCTGACGATTCATGAAGACAAAAAAACAGGGTTCACGGAAAAACCGCAAACCCTTTTGTCCAAACAAAATAAAATGGCGGGGTCGACGAGACTCGAACTCGCGACCTCCGGCGTGACAGGCCGGCGTTCTAACCAACTGAACTACGACCCCGCAATCTTATTTTAATATGATAAAAATAGTTGATATTTTTTCCCGCATCGCTAGCGGTAAAAAATACCCGGGCCTGATTAAAAAAATATTTACCGGCCTGAGCACACCTGCCACTTCCTAAAAGGAGTGGTGGGCGAAACAGGGCTCGAACCTGTGACCCCCGGCTTGTAAGGCCGGTGCTCTCCCAGCTGAGCTATTCGCCCCTTTTATATTCATCCTTTGCCTGTCCTGATAAAATTCAAAACCGAATGCCGGAGTATAGTTTCGCGCTATTTCCCTGTCAAGAAAATTCATTTGCCGGGCGGGTTTTATGCATTAAACCGCTTGGAATTTTTTAGGACGATTATAAATGATTGACACTTAATTTTCATAGCTATATGATGCGTTTTCAAGAAGGCTCTTGTCTCAATCCTGCATCAAATGTCGGTTTTTTTTAAAGCTTTGACTCTCTCTTCCACGAGCGACAAAAAGAAAATGAGAAGACAAATTTTATCCTTCCTGGGCACCCTTCCAGTCAAGGAACTATTAAAATTTCGGAACGTTCTGGACAGAATCATCGAAGATAAACGACAGGAAGAGACACGACAAAATAATGTCGGGAAAAGAAAAAGTCAGCGTGCCAGTGTGAAGATTTCCGCCACCGCGAATATTGAAAGGGAGATGGAGTTTTTTCATAAAACGCATAAAATAACCATTCACAATGTGTCCACCAACGGTTTGTTGTTCAGCACGGAAGCTCCAGTTATTAATAACGATATTCTATCGGTTACATTTCGCTCCCCCAACAATGGAGAACTGAAAAGTATCGACTGCCAGGCGGTTCGCGTCAAGGAAACCAACCAACACTCATACTGGGAATACAAGGTCGGCGCAAAGGCCGTAGACCAGAAAACCGTCCGCGCTTACAGGGAAATGCTTAAAAACCGGGGGAAGTTTTAAGGATACGGCGATGAGTTCAGTATTCCCATGAACTCGTTCTCCCGGTGTCATAACAGTAGACAACGGCAAGCACGAAAATGCTCATTTAAATAAAGTTCTCTCAAACTTTTTTGCCAATCAAGGCCCGGTCATCAATGATTCTCACCCGTCCGGATATCAGAGCGCTCTTCTAAATATTTCATGGCCCTTTCCAATATTTTTACACATCTCGTCGAATTAACAAGCAACGTCACCGATGCTTATGCGACGGTTTTATATTCAGCGGATAATGAAAAAGAAGTCTATCACTTGAAAGAATATTTCAGCCTGAATCCTAAACTGGCGCCCCCCATCACGTTCCCCTTTGGCACGGACCCGATCACCAAGACAGTCGCAGGGAAGAAACCACTGGTCATTGACTACTTCAATCCCGAAGCCGCCAAACTGGAAGTTTTCAAAGAAATAGATGGTTTGAAAAGTTTTCTCCTTGTTCCAGCCATCCACAATGAACTTGAAGGCGTGCTGGTGATCGCAACAAAAGAAGCCTATAGTTTTTCCGCCAAGCTACAAAAAATTGTGACCGGGTTGGCGGAACAGATCGCCTGGAACCTGTTTCAGGAAAAACAATCGAACCAGCAATCCGAAAATGCAGATTCGGACTTCACAAAAATAAACACGTATCTCCAGTTTCTGGGCGAATCACCGGACAAAGACACGGTAGCCAAACGCCTGATCGAAATACCTTCGTCCATCATGAAATGCGATGCCGTCGCCATCATCCGGTTCAATGAAAATGGATTGGGAAATGTCTGGGAACACCGGGGGTTTGACGAGGATCCCTCGCTTTACAACCTGAGGCAGGGAAGAGGAATTGTCGGGGTCTGCGCCAAAAGCCGGGTCCCCATCATACACACCACGATTGAAAGGTCTTTGATGGCTATTTTTTCATCAAATGAAAACACAGAGACCATTAAATCGGTTGCCGCCGCACCCCTCCTGTACGATAAGCGTTTGTTCGGGGTGATGGTTGCCGGGTCATCGAAAGTGCAGGGATTGTCCCGGCACGATCTCGACAAATTGACTCTGGTTGCCTCGGGAGCGGCTTCATCCATGACGTTTATGGAGGCAAAGAATCAACTGGAAAATGAAAAAAATCGGGACCCGATCACCGGAATCTATAATCACCGTTTCTTAATCAACTATCAGCGGGCGGTCTCCAAAAAAATTTTTAATGGAACCTCACCGGTCTTTTTTTTGACCATTCAATTGACCAACTTACCGTCCCTGTATGAAGCCCACGGAATACGCAACGGAGATTTTATTTTACGAGGCCTGGTTTCCCTGATTTCCAAAAAAGTTCCCTCACCAAGAAATATTTTCAAATATTCAGACAACTCCCTGCTGATCATGATTTTAAAAAGAAACCGAGGAGAAGTGGATTCCATCGAATCCAGATTAAAGAATCTGTTCAATGATAATCCTCTTTCAATCAATGAAGTGCCCGTTCAGGTAAAAACCTTCTGGGGCCTTTCTTCTTATCCCGATGAAAGTGAAAATCTTCATGACCTCATCGGCCTGTCCTCGGCCCGAGCCGTCCAACCATCAAAAGTGACGCCATAACGTGAACTTTCTAAATAAATTTTTTGGCTGGTTTTCAGCCGATCTTGCCATGGACCTTGGAACGGCCAATACTCTGGTTTACGTGAAGGGAAAAGGCATCGTCTTAAATGAGCCTTCGGTCGTCACCGTGAACACCAAAACCGGCGGCGTTGAAGCGGTTGGATTGGAAGCAAAACAGATGTACGGACGAACACACTCTCAGCTTGAGGCTATCCGGCCCATGAAAGACGGGGTGATCGCCGACTTTGACGTTACCAACTCCATGATCAATTACTTCATCAAGAAGGTATTGAAAAATCAGCGCTTCATCAGGCCAAGAATGGTTATTGGCATTCCCACCTGCATCACCCAGGTAGAGAAAAAAGCGGTGATCGACGCCGCCATCATGGCGGGGGTCCGTGAAGTTCATCTGGTGGAAGAGCCTATGGCCGCCGCTATCGGCGTGGGCATCCCCGCCCACAAGCCCAAAGGAAACATGGTGATCGACATTGGCGGAGGCACGACAGATGTAGCGGTGATTTCCCTTTCGGCCATCGCCTATGGGGAATCGATTCGCCTGGCCGGAGACGAAATTGATGAGGCGATTGTGCGTTATATGAGGCTCGCCCACCACCTCAATATCGGCGTATTTGAAGGGGAACGCGTAAAAATAGAAATCGGAAGCGCCTATCCCCTGGTACAAAAGCTGACAACCGAAGTCCGCGGACTGAATGTAAAAACGGGTGTTCCCATGTCCATTATCATTGATGACGAAGAAATCCGTGAGGCCATGAAAGAACCTATCTCCACCATCATTTCCATCGTACTACGGGCTCTGGAAACGGTCCCCCCCGAACTATCCGCCGATATTCATTCCAACGGCATCTACCTGACTGGGGGCGGAGGGCTGATCCGGGGACTGGACAAGCTGATAGAAGAAAAAACCGCGCTCAAGGTGTATACCCCCGAAGACCCCCTCCTCAGCATAAGTAAGGGCGCCGGCGCCATCCTCGACAATTTTTACGAAATGAAAAAAGTTTGCATCAATTGATTTTACCTGGGGTAGAATAGCGACATCCTTAAATACCATCGCATTCAGGAGCAAAATCTAATTTTGTAAACATATGGAAAACCAAATCCACCACTTTTGCCAGAAATGCGGAGCGCAAGTGAACCACCTGCCCACGTTAGTGGAATTCGAAGGGCAGGAAATATTTTTGTTCGATCCGATCATCTGTAAAAATTGTCTCCTGAACCTGTGTGATAATTTTTCAGTGAAGTGCGAAAATTGCGGCGGGTCCATACCGCCCTACTCCCAGGTGGGAGTGCTCAAGGCGGAATGCGGGAAAAGAGAGTTTGTCCACATGAACACCACCTGTTCTACCGTGGGCAACGCATTTTACGGTTACCTTGGAAAAGGCAATCTACACCAATTTATCGAGATTGAAGCATGCTAGAAGTTCAATTTGAAGACCAGAACAGAACCTTCAAGGTAGAACCTGGGGCCAATTTGCGAGAAGCCGCCATCTCGCAGAAGCTGAGCGTTTATTCTCACGTGTTTAAAATTTTAAACTGCAGAGGCCGGGGACTATGCACCTCCTGCAAAGTGGAAATCGTTTCCGGAAATGTCGATCCCAGAAACGACATCGAAAATGAAAAACTCAAAGATAAAGCCCCTGACATCCGCCTCGCCTGTCAGCTAACCGTCAACGACAACCTCGTGGTGCGCACCCACGTTTAGCCAGCGTGACGCTCTCCACAAAAGAGGAGAATTTTCTCACGTCGTGTGAAGGGCTTATGGCTTACTGAGTGCCATTTCCATGAGGTTTTTTTTCTTCAGCCGTTTTGAGGACCTCCAGAAGAGTCAGGCCCACCCCCCCCTCCCAAAAAGATGAAAATATTTTAATCCGTATTTGGCTGAATCTATTTGACAATCAATTGCGGGCATTTCACAATATTCTATGAACTCAATGGAAAAAGACCTGCTGAAGGTGATTCATTTTCAGGCAATGGAAGAATACCCCGATGAGTGCTGTGGGGTCATTCTGGGCAATCTGAATAACAGCGCTGAGGATATTGTCTTTCGGTGTTCCAATATTCAAAATCAATTGCATGCAAAGGACCCTGAAAATTTTTCAAGAGATGCGAAAACAGCTTTTACCATAGATCCTAAAGATCTGTTAGCCATTGAAAAAAAGACTCGAACCAGGGGATGGAGCATCAAGACGTTTTATCACTCCCATCCCGAACACGATGCCTATTTTTCTGACGAGGACAAAAAAATGGCCCTGTCAGAGTGGGGTGAGCCTTGGTATCCCGATGCCACCCATCTGGTGGTTTCTGTGTATAATGGGGTCATCAAAGATCAGGCACTGTTTGCCTGGGATCCCGAATCGAAAATGTTTAAAGAACAACCAAAAAAATCCATTCAATTTAATTCATAGAAAAGGTTTCTATAGCTAGGAGAAGCAGACATGGCATTGTTAATCAACGAGGATTGCGTCAACTGTGGTGTTTGTGAGCCCGAATGCCCCAATGAAGCCATATCCGAAGGCGATGATATTTTTGTCATCGACTGGGAGCATTGCACCGAGTGCGTGGGCTGGTATGAAGACGCCCAATGCGTGGAGGTTTGTCCGGTCGACTGTATCCCCAAGGACCCGGATCACGTTGAAACTCAAGAACAGTTGCTGGAGAAAAAAGAAGCCCTGGTAAACGGCAACGGTTAAAACCCACACACAGAAAACAGATCATCATGGATGCAGAAATGCAGGACGATGTGGAAACGGTGCTGGACACCATTCGGCCTTCCCTCATGGCGGACGGCGGCAATGTAGAGCTTGTGGATATTGACGATGGCGTGGTCAAACTTCGCTTGGTCGGTTCCTGCAGTTCCTGCTCCAGTTCCACCATGACCCTCAAAATGGGAATCGAACGCGCTTTAAAAAAAGCCATTCCCATGGTTCGCTGTATTGAATCGGTAGAATAAATTTTCCACATTGGAGAATATTTCGTGTCCAAAGTAAGCAAAATTTTTATAGGGTTTTTTATGAGCCTGGTTCTGCTCAGCGCCACCGCGACCGCTGAAACGGAACAACTCACCCGTGCGACCAATTTCAGTCTGCAATCTTTGAACGGCGAGAACATCAGCCTCGATCAATACAAAGGCAAATACCTTCTCATCAATTTCTGGGCCACCTGGTGCGGCCCCTGCAAGATGGAAATGCCGTCTTTGGAAACCCTGTACAGGAAGTTCAAATCGGAAAATTTTGACATCCTCGCCATTTCCAACGACATGTTTGGCCGAACCGTGGTGGAACCCTATGTCAAGGCCCACGATCTCTCGTTCACGTTTTTGCTGGACCAGCAATTGAAGGTGAGTTACCAGTATGGCGTGGTCAGCTTGCCCACCACCTTCCTGATCGACCCGGACGGCAATATTATCGGCGCGATGCATGGAGCCGAGGACTGGGCCGAGCCTGGCACCCTGCAATATTTTGAAAATCTGTTGAACAAAAAAAGTTGATTGAGGAAGCCCCGTTGCCTCCTGTCTCATGGCCACTCTTTCCCAGCCGGGCACAATCCATTTCAATATCATGAAAAAAAAACCACTGCTATTTATTCCCGTCTATGCGGCCCTTTTGATATTTTCCCTGATATCCAACGCGGCGGCTGAAAACACCCAAACAACCTCTCTCGAAGGACAGATGGTTTTTATTCCCGCCGCCCATTTTATATTTGGGACCCATCAAACCGATGATTCTGCCGAAGCGCTTTCTTTGGGAATACCGAAACCGTGGTATGCGGACGAAACCCCGGAGAAAAAAATTTTTCTCAAGGGATTCTATATCGACCAAAATGAAGTCACCAACCGCCGGTACAAAAAATATGTGGACACGGTCGGAGCGGAACCCCCGCAACATTGGAAAAATAATAACTATCTCGAAGGGCGGGACAAATATCCCGTGACCTGGGTCACCTGGTACGACGCGGCGAATTTTTGTCAGTGGGCGGGGAAAAACCTGCCGTCAGAAAAACAATGGGAACGCGTGGCGCGCGGAACCGATGGGGAAAAATATCCATGGGGAAACGCGTTCGACATCCAGTTTGCCAACCTCGCCCATGCCACCGGACAAAAAACCAAACTGAGTTCCGTAGGCACGTTCCCAAAAGGGGCCAGTCCTGATGGGGTGCACGATTTGATCGGCAATGTGTGGGAGTGGGTCGAGGACGACTATGCCCCTTATCAAGGCAACTCTTACAAAAGCGATTATTACAACGCCGGTCTCAAGGTGATTCGCGGACATTCCGCAAGCGACATCGGACATTTTCCAGGCGCCACTTATAGTTCCGCCCTGGAAAAATTCGCCCGAAGCGGCTATCGACAATACGCCAACCCGGACGAACCGGCTCAGGATGTCGGGTTCCGTTGCGTGAGCTCAGAAAAACCCGAGGCCTTTAAAAAATTATCTTTCGCGGGCAACCCCAAGGAAGACCCAACAAATACTTCTTTGGATAAGGCCGATCCAGATTCCAGACCCGCCTCTCAGGATTCTTTGCCCGGGCAGACGCCCGCTATCAAAAAGACCGTCGTCAATCCTTTCGAGGCTAAAACCGATCTGCCGCAATCCGGGTTTTTGGCTCTGACCTTTCTGGCTTTTATCGCCGGCGTGTTCAGTTTTCTTTCTCCCTGCACCTTGCCCATATTGCCCGCGTATTTTGCCGTGACCGCACAGGCGGACCGGGCGCGCTTGAGCTTGATGTCGCTGGCGTTTTTCACCGGCCTCGCTACTTTGTTCGTTCTCATGGGAGCCTCGGCCAGCTTTTTAGGGCAGATCCTGCGTGACTACATGTTTTCTTTAGCCACCATCGGCGGTGTGCTGGTGACGATATTCGGGGTGATGACGCTTTTCGGCAAAGGGTTTTCCGGCGCTAATTTCCAGGGCAAACCCGGCTCCACTTTTTTCGGTTTTTTCCTGTTCGGAGCGACTTTTGCTTTGGGCTGGACCCCTTGCGTCGGCCCCGTTCTGTCCGGCATCCTTATCCTGGCCGCTTCCGATAAAACCGTCCTTCAGGGAATGACCCTGCTTTTCTGTTATGCCCTGGGGTTGGGGTTGCCCTTGATTCTGATCGCCACCTTTTGCGGCAAGCTTTCAAAGAACGGTCTTTTCTGGCGAGTCCTGAGAGGCAAGGAATGGACCGTGAACATGGGCGGCAAAACGATTTTCATCCATTCCACCAACCTGTTCAGCGGGTTACTGCTCATCGTCCTGGGGGTCGCCCTGGCCATGGGTTATCTGACCTACATCAACAGCCTGATCCCCATTGAGACACAACTGTGGTTCAGCGAGATGGAAGAAAAAGTGTTAAACCTGTTCAAGTAACCGCTTCACGGTCAGGAAACATCCCGGGCGCAACGGAAACCTGTAAAATTGAAAGACGCCGTGGGCTCCAGCCAATTGCGAAAATAAGTCGCGGAAAATTTGATCGAAAGATGGGTCTGAATCAACCCGCCGCGGATGACTTTAAACTTGTTCCGCTCGGCGCTCGGCTGACCCTTGTAAGCGTACCAGTCCCCGGTCCATTCCCAGACATTGTGCCCCATCCCGTAAAGCCCATACGGGCTAATCCATTCCTCGCGTTTATCGACCGGTTCCGGTTGAAAGCCTGAAAACCCGGTATTCGGGTGTTCATGATACTGGCTCCAGGGCCACTTGCGGCCGTCCCCGCCACGGGCGGCCTTTTCCCACTCCGTCTCTGAAGGCAGGCGTTTGCCTGCCTTCAGGCAATAGTCCAGAGCGTTTTGATACGTGACCCCAGCCACCGGGAACCGGGCCCATTTGGGGTCAAACGATTGCCTGGGTTCGAACAACTGATAGTCTCCGCGGCTCACTTCATAGCGGTCGATAAAATAAGCGTCGGTCAAAACCGTCCGCCCGCCTTCGGTCCGAGGGTCCTCCCGATGCCCCATGACGAATCCGCCTGCCGGAATATAAACCATCCCTTCAGGAACGCTGACCTCCGGCGGAATCTCTACCGGGATCTGCTCCACTTTATGGCTGTCGCAGGAAAAAAGAAAGAGGCTCAACAAAACGAGGATGAAAACCATCCTGTTCATGAGGGCCGTTTGTCGAAGGGATGAAATACCTCACCGCCATTGATCGGAAGGGGCTTTTTTTTGAAGTCCAGAGGATGGTCGACCCCCGGCTGGATGGTTCCATCCACCGAATAGGGACCGTTGTTGAACCAGTAGTTGCGTTTTCGGGTATCGGTGAATTCTATGCGGGTGATGTACTTGATATTTTTGTAACCGTATTTATAAGGAACGATCAACCTGAGGGGAAACCCGTGTTCTTTAGACAACGCCTGCCCGTTCATCTTGAGCACAAAAAGAACCCGGTCCCGGCGCAATTCTTCGAGCGTGAAACTTTCATAATAGGAATCGGCGGATTCAAAATACACATATTTGGCGGCGGGGTCGGGCTGAACCCGATCAAAAAGATCATCAACGCGAAAGCCTTCCCAGGTGGCTGAGGCGGACCAGCACTCCACGCATTTCAACCGGGAAACCTGGGAGTGTAATTTGAACCCGAATAAATCCTCATAACTGAGACCAATGGTTTTTTTAACCAGCCCTGTGACCACCAGCCCCCAGCTGTCCGATTCCACGCCCATGAAAGGATTGGCGCTACGAATATGAAAATCGGGCGTGTCCCGGTTTTGAATGTATTGCTCAGGTATATTTTTATCTTTGCGGTAATCCCCGATGCCTGCGGCTTTACCGGGAATCAGGGAGGCGAGTGCCGACCATGAAAACACTCTCAGAAATGCGCGACGACTGAACTTTAGATTTGCGATTGAGAATTTCATTAGGACACCTCGAAAAATTCAACCTGGTGAACCAACCTCTCAAAAAAAGTCAGCGATTGCCAAGGCTAAAATATTTCAATTTTTAGAGATCCCTGCTTTCCCCTTCGTTGGATAAGGGAAAATTTTATTTGCGCCTAAAACCCAGCACGTCCTGCATATCATACAACCCGACGGGTTGATTGACCAGCCACTTGGCGGCTCGAATCGCGCCACGGGCAAACGTTTCCCGGCTCTGGGCGCGGTGAAAAATTTCCAGGTTCTCACCCATGCCGCCAAACAACACACGATGCTCCCCCACAATGTCTCCGGCTCTTAGCGTATGGACACCGATTTCTTTTGGAGTGCGTTCGGTGATGCCTTTCCTGCCATACACACCGACCTCGTCAATGTTCCGGTTCAGCGCGTCGGCCACAATTTCCGAGATTCTGACCGCCGTCCCGCTGGGAGCGTCTTTTTTAAACTTATGATGCGCTTCCACAATTTCAACATCGTAGGCGTCTCCCAGGGCCTTTGCCATGTCGCTCACGACCTTGAACAACACATTGACGCCGATGCTCATATTGGGTGCCATGACGCAACGGTTTTTTTTGCTGGCCTGCCCGATCAGCTGTTTTTGCTCGGCGGAAAATCCTGTGGTCCCGATCACAAGAGGTGTGATCTCCTTCACGGCCACCGCAAGCGTTTGCATGCTGGAATCGGGGGACGTGAAATCAATGATCACATCACAGGCTTTCACCGCTTTTTCCAGGCAATCTTCAACCAGGATATCTTTTTTCCCAATACCCGCCAGCTCGCCAATATCACAACCGACCAAAGAGTTGCCGGAGTTTTCCGTGCCCCCGGAAATATCGACGCCCGGGGTGTCCTCAATGCAGGAGACGATGGTGCGTCCCATTCGCCCTGCCGCTCCAATCACAAGAATTTTGGTCAAAACTCCCCCTTCGTTAGTGTGGTGAGATCGTTCGTATCGGGCACGCGGATAAACTCCTGTTTAAAAAATTTCCGACTAGGAAATCAGGGAATATTGACGCAAAATCACTTTCAATTTTTCAAGGTTTTCTGGAACCAGAGGCGCCAGCGGCGACCTCAGGTCATCGTCGATTTTACCCATGAGAGCCAAAGCGGTTTTCACGGGAACCGGATTGGTTTCCATGAACAGCGCGTCATTGATCTCCATCAATTCGTAATGCAAGGCCCTGGCACGCTCAACATCGCCCTTAGCCGCCGCCTGGCACAATTCGGAAACTTTGTCGGGCAGGACATTGGCCGTCACCGAAATAACGCCCTTGCCGCCAATAGCCAGTATGGGCCATAAAAGAGGATCGTCGCCGGATATGACCTCGAAATCTTTTCCGCACCGGGCAATGATATCGGTGATCTGCTGTAGCGAACCCGACGCTTCCTTGATGCCTACAATATTGTTTATTTTAGCCAGCCTCTCAACCGTTGGCGGAAGCATATTGACGGAGGTTCTGCTCGGAACGTTATACAAAATGATCGGCAGACCGGTTTCCCCGGCGAGCGTGGAGAAATGACGGCACAACCCGTCCTGACTGGGTTTATTGTAGTAAGGCGTGATCAACAACGCGCCGTCCGCGCCCGCTTTTTCGGCGCTTTGAGTCAATTCAACGGCTTCCCAGGTGGAATTTGACCCGGTCCCGGCCAGCACCTTCACACGCCCCTTGCAGGCGTCCACGGCAATACCGATGACTTCATCATGTTCCGCATGACTCAAAGTGGCCGATTCGCCCGTCGTTCCGCAGGGAACGATTCCCCCGGTGCCGCCGGCGATCTGGAATTCGATCAACGCTCTCAGCGCTTTTTCATCGACCCTGCCGTTTTTAAAAGGCGTGACGATTGCGACCATCGACCCTTCAAACATACAACGCATTCTCCGTAAATTTTTAATGACCGCCGGGATTTAATATTCGACGAGAGTTCCCTCGAACGTGATCGTGGCCGGTCCTTCCAGATAGACCTCCTCGACCCTTCCGTTCGACGCCTGAAAATGGATTTTTAGAATGTCCCCGCCTCGGGTCTTCACTTCAATGGGCGGCTCCACCTGTTTGCGATACGATGCCAGCAAAGCGGATGCGACAGCCCCCGTCCCGCAAGCCAGAGTTTCCGCTTCAATGCCCCTCTCGTAAGTGCGGATGCTAAGAGAGTTCCCGTTTTTTTTCTGCACCCAGTCCACATTGGTTCCTGCCGGAGCAAATTTAGGATGCATTCGAATCGCCCGACCGACCGTTTGAGTGTCCACCGCCTCCAGATCCTCGCAATAAACAATGGCGTGCGGAACCCCGGTGTTGATGCTGTCCACTTTATAGGCAATACCGTCCAGATCAATGTCAATGTTTTGCAAAAAATCCTGTGGCGGAGTCAGCTTGACTTTCACAGTCGACCCGTTCACATCCGCCGTGATGATTCCGGCGGTGGTTTCAAAGGACAAATGGCTGGGGGCGATTTTATTTTCATAGGCAAATCGAGCCACACAGCGACCGCCATTGCCGCACATTTCGGCAGAACTTCCGTCGTTATTATAAAAATCCCACTTGAAATCTGCTACCTCGGAATTTTCTATAAAGATCACACCGTCCGCCCCAACCGAGGTTTTGGGCGCGCAAACCCGGCGAGCGAAATCCCGCTTGGCTTCATCCGGCACCACGGGCACACGATTGTCAATGATGACAAAATCATTGCCGCTTCCACTCATTTTTGTGAATTGTATTCCCACACCCTGCTCCTATAATAATTGGTCTTATTTAGATGCGCCTGGCTTTGAAATGATTCGCCAGCGTGACGCGGAGACCCAATATTATCGGACTATAGGTCTTAAGGGCTCGTGAGCGTAGCAAACGGAGCCTGAATTTTCCTCCCACGTAGTGGGGCGGATTTTATCACAGGGTTGCTTTGCCCGTCAAACGCCGCCGAATCGTAAACCAAATGGTATAATCGTTAAAAAGGAGATCAACCATGACATTGGATCTAAAAAAAAGCGTGACCCGGGTCCGGACGGGAAAAGAAATCATGACTGAGCAGAAATTGCCCTACTATGTCGGCATTTCCAGGGAAACCGCCGGGGCCAGGGAAATTTCCATGAACCGGGTGGTCATCCCGCCGGGAGCCACGGCGGAGCCGCATTATCATAAGGATTTTGAAACCGCGATTTACCTGTTAGAAGGCCGGGTCGATACGCGCTATGGAGAAAATTTAAAAGAATCGATTTTGACTGAAAAAGGCGACTTCCTGTTCATTCCGCCGGGGGTGCCGCATCAACCGGTCAACTTAAGCGCCACCGAACCCGCTGTCGCCATCGTCTCCCGGAACAATCCCAATGAACGGGAAAATGTGGTGATGTATAAGGCGGAAGACTAGAAGGCTAAAAATAAATGTTTTTTGTCAAACCATCCCCACAGGGCTGTGGGGCGCATGCAGGCGTTGGTCCGGGCGCATTTCCAACTGCGACAGCTTGTTGGTTCCAAATCGTTCTACGTAGAGGAAGATATATTCCCGGACACAGGTTCTGAGATCCCACTTGGCGTCGTGCTTTTGCTCGAACTCTTCGAAGACATCCAACGCCTCCTGAATGCTCAACCCTTTTTCCACCGTGAAATAATAGTCCAGCGCCAGATCCCATTCCGGATTTTTGTAATAGGACACGCCGTATTTTTCCGGCTCGAACGCGATCGGGCTGTATTTCCCCAGCACAAACGTCATGAACCCGAGAGAATGGATGTGCTCTCTATTTTTGTGGACAAAATTTTTGCTGTCTCCCACTTCATCCAGAGTTTCGCCGGGAAAGCCGAAAAAGCCCATGATGTGATTCCATATCCCGGCATCGGATGACATCCTGAGATTGGTCTGGATGGCTTCAAGGTCCGTCGCCTTATCCATCAGTTTCAGGACGCGCTGATTGCCCGATTCATAGCCGAAATGCAGGTAGCGGCAACCGGAATCCCAGACATCTTTCCAGACTTCTTCATCGAGAAGCGATTCCTCAAACCGCATGTGCGTGGTCCACACAATATCGGATTTTTTCTCGATCAACTGCCGGGAAAGTTTTCTGAACAACGCCGGCGGGTAAGACTCATCGGTGAAATGAAAAAACCGGGTGCCGTGTTTTTTCTTGAGAAACTCGATCTCCTCGACGATTTGATCCACCTGCTTGGTGCGAAACCCTTCCACATAACCCTGGAAATGATCGCAAAACGTGCACCGCCCCCAATAGCAACCTCGGGTTGCCAGATAAGGCAGGATGAGTTCAGGAATAAAATATTTATCCAAAGGCAGACCATCGAAATCAGGCGGCGGCAGTTTGGACAAATCTTCCGAACTCACTTCCTTATTGACGTGGATGCCCTGCCCGTCTTTATAGATCAGGTTGGGCAAGCCGGAAAAATCGCTTTTATTTTCTATGGCTTCGATCAACTGCAAAAAGGCATTTTCCCCTTCGTACACCACCGCGCTGTCGAAATATTCAAACAGGCTGTCGGCTTCTTTGAACACATCGCGGAGACGGGTGATGATATTGCCGCCCAAAGTGATGTGCGTGTCGGGGAAATCCTGCTTGATCATTTTGCAGAAGGTGAACGTCGAGATCAGTTGCTTCTGCTGAACGACAGAAATGCCGACCACGCCGGGGCGTTGTTTTTCCATGGCCGGATTAATCAAACGCCGGTAAACGTCGCGGTACACATTGATCTGGTCGTCGTCCAGGGCTTCTAAGATCTCGCTCGACATGAAGGGTTTGTATATCAGGTCAGTTTCGATCGGAGGAAAACAGATTTGCGCCGGATAGTAGGCGAGAGAAATATACCCCATCGTCTCGTGCAGACAATTTGTCGCCCACTCGAGGTTGTCAATTTCATAAAACGCTTCGCTTCTCAATATGGCTTTGGCCTTGTCAATGTCGCCTTTCAAATGCGCCAGCAGTTCCGGCGTGCAGGTAAGAAGCCGATCCATCAAAGCCTGCTCTTCTTCATCTAATGCACGCTGACCCTTTACGACCTGAAGATGGTGAAGCTCGCGCCCGATTCTTTCAGCGGCGGTGTCGAGAAACCCGGCGCTGAAAAATAGATCGTACATTTCCACATTGATGTCTTTTTGCATCACATCATGACCGGCGGGACGAAGAACCGATGTCAAAGAAGGCAAACTCAAATACGGTTCCGACGGTAACCAGTCCGGTGGAAATAGTAGCAATACTTTCATTTTACAAGTCCAATAAATTAATAATCACTCACACCTGGCAAAGCGCCTTGTCTCCATCTTCTGCCGCCTGGGGTTTTCCGCTCATCTGGTCCTTGCCATAGTGGTCAAGATAAAGCAGAAAATGTTCTCTCGGCAACGTGCCCCAAATTTTGAGAGAAGGAAATTTTTCTTCCGCCAGCTTGATGCATTGATCGTTCATGACCACCGCTTCTTCGCGTGACATGCCTTTGTCAGCGACAAAATCCAGGTTCATCGCGATGTTGGCTTCCGGGTCCTGAATGATTTCAGTGATGGAAAATTTTTCCGGATATTGATAGCAACTGGAATCCCGGTTCAACAGGAAAACCCCCGGACCGAATGAATGAATGGAGTCCAGGTTGTCCATCAAAAAATCAGTGGTCTCCTGAGCCTCTTCACGGGTCTCTGTGGGAAAACCGTAAAACAAAAACGAATGATTCCAGATGCCCGCGTCACTGCTTTTTTTGAGGACAGCCCGTTCCACGGCCTTGCAGGTGCCTTTGTCGATCAGGGCGAGAATCCGGTCGTTGGCGCTTTCCAGTCCAAACATCAAAAAGAGAAAACCAGCGTCTTTCATTTTTTTAAATAAAGTTTCGTCCATGACTTTTTCAAATTTCAGCAAAGCCAGGGCGCGAATGTTCGTTCCGCGTTCGATCATCAATTCGGAAATATCATTCAACGCATGCGGAGACATCGCTTCATCCGAAAACGTGAAATATTTTGTCTGGTATTTTTCAGACAGAGCCGTCAGTTCGTCCACCATTTGCTCGGTCCGCTGTTTGCCGTAGCGATGACCGTAAATAAAACTGTGGGTGCAGAACGTGCATTTTCCCCAATAGCATCCCCGGCTTTGCAAAACAGGAAGAATGGGGTAAGGCGAAAGATAAAGATCCATCGGCAACCCATCGAACGTCGGTCCGGGAATTTCTTCAAAGCGCAACTCGACACGTTCCTTATTGATGACGACTTCTCCCTTGTCCTGAAACATGAGATTGGGAACCTCATACAGGGAGCCGCCCTTTTTCAAAGTGGTCAACAATTGATGGATGGGGTCTTCACCCTCGAACAGCACGATGCTATGGCAAAAGTCATCGAAGAATTCCGTGTGTCCCTTCAACTGGCTGGCGTTCACGCTGAAGATGGGACCGCCTAAGGTGACATGCAAATGCGGATACTTTTCCTTGAGCATACGCGCCAGGGTCAACCCCGGAATAATCTGCGAGATTCCGACGATAGAAATTCCCACGACATCGTAATTCTGCCAGGGCTCGGTCGGCAGTAAAACTTCATCGTACAATTCAATGAAGGGATTGGTCTCCCGGTCCTGAGTGAACTGGCGCGCCTTGAAAGTGGATTCTTCGGCCCGGGTTCCACTTTCAAACGTAGAAAGGGAAAATATCGACGGTGCGTACGCGTCGGACACCAGCTTGAGCGCGGACTTGATAATCATGTCCGCCTGCTGATAGGAATCGAAATTAAAAAACCTTTCCGGAGTTCTCATCACCGCTTTCGCGTCTTCCACCTGGGAAATGATGGCATCGGAAAACTTGATGCCGGTGGCCAAAACATCCATGGTGGATTTTTCTTTGATGGTGAAGGAATTTTTCCCGCGGATGGATTCCAGGTTGTGCCGCATTTTATCCGTCGCCTTTTGCAAACGCTCAGGCGACAAAAAGTGATCGTAGGATTCAATATTAAAGTCACGCTGGGAAGCGTCCCACCCCTTCGACCGCAAATAGGCGGTGAGATAGGGGGTGCTCAGGTAGGGCTGAGACGGATACCATTGCGCTGGAAATATAAATAACGTTTTCATGTATAAAACGCCCTCGCCTGAAGCGGACGGGGGAAATGATTTTTATTTAAAAGCCGTGGTAAGCCACGGGGAATAAAGCCCACGGTTGGGATTGAAATATAATAACATTAATGGTCCGGGTTTCCCAACCCAGTGACCCGGTCCCTCCTTCATAATGCAAAAACTTCGGTTAACCTATTTATTTTAAAGGCATAAAATCCAATTGACATGATTAGCCCGCTCCGTATAATCGGTTTCATAAATTAAGAATAAAACGGTAACCCACTGTAAGCATGAGAGCTAGTGCTCGGTCGGGTTCTCTCCAATACCCCAGGACGGGAGTGGTGAACTTCGCCCGCTCATCGACCTGAAAGTATTGTGGATTCTAAAATCATTTTTTGTTGAATGCCGACGCAACCTTTTTGTATTCTATTGCTATCAATCCGCTTTAATGTATGAGTTCCCTTGGAAGACTTCAGGGCGCTCCTGTTCTATTTTTAGAGGTAAAAAATGCGCGCAAAGCTTTTTAAAATAAAATTCCTGATGATTTTGACGGCTTTGTGCCTCATCGCTCCAGGCCTGAGTTTAGCCAAGGGACAGCCCGCCACAGAGATTGAGATTTCCCTGGTAGATGGAATCACTCTGGATAAACAAGGGAATATATATATTTCGAGACGCGACCACAACACCATCGACCGAATCGATGAGAACGGTATGATGACCCGTTTCGCGGGTACGGGTGTAGCCGGTTATTCTGGCGATGGGGGTTCTGCGCTTCAAGCCACCTTGAAAGTACCCGCCGGTTTGCTGGCAGATGACAAAGGCAACGTCTATATAGCGGACCGGGACAATCATGTCGTGAGAAGGGTGGACCCGAAGGGCATCATCACAACAATTGCAGGCAACGGCACAGCGGGGTTCAGTGGCGATGGCGGACCGGCTGTGAAAGCCAGCTTTAATTATCCTTCCGGGTTGGCCTTGGACAGCAAAGGCAACCTCTATATTTCTGATCGAAGCAACAACAGAATCCGCGTGGTCAACCCCAAGGGCATCGTCAGCACCTATGCCGGAAACGGCGAGGAAGGGTACGGCGGGGACTCCGGACCGGCATTAAAAGCCAGGATCGACCGGCCATTCGGTCTGGCTATCGACAAAAAGGACAACCTGTTCATCGCGGATCGAAGAAACAACCGTATCCGCAAAGTCAATCCCTCGGGCATCATCACAACGGCGGCGGGAGACGGCGGGTTCTTTTACATGGGGGATAATGGCCCCGCCTACCGAGCCAGCATCGCCGGACCCACCGGAGTCGCGGTGGACGACAACGACAACCTTTACATCGCCGACCGCAACAATAACCGCATTCGCGTGGTTAACAAGCAGGGTATGATTCGCACCGTAGCGGGAACCGGCCAGCAAGACTATAACGGCGAAACTGAACTGGCAAGGGACACGAACCTGTATCTTCCTTTCGGTCTGACGGTGGACGAGAAAGGCCGTCTCCTGATCATTGACCGGTCGCACTATCGCATCCGAAGAGTCGATCCGCTTAAAGGAAAAATTGAAACCCTTGCGGGCAACGGCCTCAAAAAATTTGGCGGCGACGGCGGCCCTGCAGCGGGAGCGAATTTAAATTTTCCTCATGGAATCGCCGTTGACAAGGAAGACAATATTATCTTTTCGGATAAGGGGCACTACCGCATCCGTAAAATTTCTCCGGAAGGCATCATCCAGACCATCGCCGGAAACGGCGAGCGCGGCAATGTCGGCGACGGTGTTCCCGCTATGAAGGCTTCTCTTTTTTCTGTCCAGTCCTTAATCCTCAACGACAAGCAGGATGTTTATTTCGTCAGCCCCAGCGGTTTTGTCAGCATGATCCGCTACATTGACGGCAAGGGTATCGTTCACACCTTCATCCAGACCGCGGACAAAGAATACCTGGCGGCTCTCAATAAAGATCAATCACAGGGGTTGTCCATGAAAAGCGAAATCGCCATGGTCACCCAGTTTTCGGATATTGTTTTCGATAAAGACAACAATATTTACGCCGCCGACCGCATCAACCATCAGATCCGCAAAATCGACACCCAAGGCACGGTCTCAAACTTTGCCGGGACGGGCGAATCGGATTATACCGGCGACGGCGGCCCGGCGAAAAAAGCAACTTTCAGAGACCCCAGAGCATTGGCAATGGATAAAGCCGGGAATCTTTACATCGCGGACACCGCGAACAATCGTATCCGCAAAATCGACACCAAAGGCATCGTTTCGACGATCGCCGGAAATGGCGAGCATAAAGACACAGGCGACGGCGGGCCTGCGCTGGAAGCTGGAATCCGCTCCATGGACGCCATCGCTATCAGCCCGGATGGAGAGTTGTACATTGTCGGATTCAACACGCATCGAATTCGCAAAATAACCAAAGACGGCACCATCGTTACTGTAGCAGGTAAGGGGTATCAAGGGTTTTTCGGCGATGGCGGCCCGGCCACCAAAGCCATGCTCAAACAACCTGCCGCCGTTGCCTTTGACTCCAAGGGAAACATGTATATTTCAGATATGGGGAATAACCGGATTCGCAAAGTGGACAATGAGGGCATCATTTCAACCTTTGCGGGAACCGGCACCTTCGGCTGGGCGCACGATGGCGAAACGGTGGAAATCTATCTGCAAAATTTTCCTTAGAATATTTAACAACAAACAAGCCGCACCGAAAAAAGGGCGGTTAATGATTTATTCGACAATGATCCTTCTGGAGAAAGTAAATGGTAAAGTATTTATATAAAGTCATCCTTTCCACCTTCACCGTCCTGTTCTTTACCGGGGCCAGTCAGGCTCTCGCGGATGGAGTCGAGACCTTCACCGATATCCTGAACAAAGTGGATACCTTGAATTGCACCCAGCCGGAAAAGATACCCGACCATTACAGCAATAAGCTGGTCATCCTTTCCGATGACAAGCGTGCGCTTCTTGAAAACCGGGTCAAAGGATACCGGCAGATGATGTCTGATTTTAGACAAATGGAATGTCGAACCCAACGTCAGGTTCTGGCCGGAAATAAAGGCAAGGAAGTGGGTTACCTTCTGGTCGATGAAATCAGCAGTATCACGTCCAAAAGCACCGACACCGATGAACGCCAGCACAGCGTCTGCAATTATGTCTTCAATAAGGAAGACGGGGCCTGGAAAATCGTTCTGGAGCAATGCACCAGTTTGCCCGATTACAGCATCCGTCCCGGAGACGACGCTCTCTATTACTTTCACAATCCTGTCTATTAAAAAAACCCTGAATGTGCAGGCTTTCCAGCCTGCCCGATGGGCAGACACCCGCATATCCTCGCAAAAACAGCTACACATCTAATTTCCTTGTGAAAACACCTCCTCCAGCCTAAAATAGAAGTGATGAGGAGGACGAAAGGAAAACCATATCCGCTGGGACCCACCTGGGATGGCCGGGGCGTTAATTTTGCGTTGTTCAGCGAACACGCATCCAGTGTTGAGTTGTGCCTGTTCGATTCCATCCATTCCAGAAAAGAATCTTGCAGGATCCCCCTGACCGAACGCGCCAATCACGTCTGGCATATTTACCTGGAAGAGATGAGTCCCGGACGTCTTTATGGATACCGGGTCCACGGACCTTATGACCCTGAAAACGGGCACCGGTTCAACCCCAACAAGGTGCTGGTCGATCCTTACGCCAAAGCAGTTGTCCGCACCGACAAGTTCGATGAACGGCTCTTTGGCTATCAATTTGGCTCCTCCCAGGAAAATTTCAAGATGGACAGACGGGATAATGCCGCCTGCGCCCCTCTTTCGGTTGTGGTCGATACCTCCTTCACCTGGGGCAATGACCGGCCGCCCAACACTCCCTGGAACCAGACCATCATCTACGAAACCCACGTCAAGGGGTTGACCGTCCAGCATCCCCAGGTTCCCGTCCCTCTTCGCGGAACTTTTGCGGGACTGGCCTCCGAGCCTGCTATCAACCACCTGAAATCCCTTGGGGTCACTGCCGTGCAGTTGATGCCCATCCAGCAACATTTCGGCGAACGCCACCTTCAGGAAAAAGGATTAAAAAACTATTGGGGCTACAACACCCTTGGGTATTTTGCTCCCGACAACCGGTTTTATTCGGGGCAGATGGGTGACCCGGTGCAAGAGTTCAAATCCATGGTTTGCTGCCTCCACAAAGAGGGGATCGAAGTCATCCTGGACGTGGTTTACAACCACACCGCGGAAGGCAATCACCTGGGGCCGACCTTGTCTTTTCGCGGCATTGATAACCGCGCCTACTACCGGTTGAACGCCAAGAACCCGGAATTGTACGACGACTTTACCGGGTGTGGAAACACTCTCAACACAAAACACCCTGAAATTTTACAACTCATCATGGACAGCCTGCGCTACTGGGTGACCGAGATGCACGTGGACGGGTTCCGCTTCGATCTGGCGGCCACTCTGGCCAGGGAAAATCACGACGTGGATTTTCAGGGAGCCTTCATCAAAATCATCCAGCAAGATCCGGTTCTTTCTCAGGTAAAATTAATCGCGGAACCCTGGGATCTGGGCGAGGGCGGGTATCAGGTGGGCAATTTCCCTCCCCCGTGGTCGGAGTTGAACGGCAAATTCAGGGACACCGTAAAACGTTTCTGGAAAGGCGATGAAGGAAAATTGCCCAAACTGGCCAGCCGTATTTCCGGCAGCAGTGATGTGTATCAGCACAATGGCCGAAGACCGCAGGCCAGCATCAATTTCATCACTTCCCATGATGGTTTCACGTTGCAGGATCTGGTGAGCTACAATTCCAAGCACAATGAAGCCAATCAGGAAAGAAACGGGGATGGAACCGATGCCAATGACAGCTGGAACTGCGGTGCGGAAGGACCCACTAAAAACACCAAGATCAAATCCCTGCGCGCCCGGCAAAAACAAAACCTGATGGCCACCCTGCTTCTTTCTCAGGGGGTTCCGCTGATTTGCGGCGGGGACGAACTGGGGAGAACCCAGTCTGGAAACAATAACGCCTATTGTCAGGACAATGAAACCAGTTGGTACAATTGGAATCTCAACAAGGAACAAAAAAAGTTTCTCGAATTCGTGCAAAAAATCATCCGCGTCAGGAAGACCCATCCGGTTTTCACCCGGACCAAATTTTTCACTGGGAAAAAAATTGGGAAATCCGCCGCCAAAGATATTTCATGGATTTCCCCGAATGGCCGGGACATGACTCAGGCGGAATGGGGCTGGACCACGCCCTTTGCCCGAAGCATCGGGCTTCGGTTGAGTGGCGACGCCATTAATGATATCGACGAAAATGGCCGACCGATCCAGGGAGAAACAATCCTTATTTTGATCAACGCACATTATGAAAAAGTCCCCTTCATTCTTCCCGCCCATAAAAAAGGAACCCGCTGGGAACTCATCTTCGATACCTTCTCACTGGATCCTATAGGAATCGGACGGGGAGGAACTGCTTATCCGCTGGCAGGCCATTCTCTCGCGGTCTTGTGCCTGAAATCAAAACGCGAAAAATGATCGGCTGGAAACCCGGCCTGGGCGCCTGGACTACCCCCGACGGCACCCGGTTTCGTGTCTGGTCGCCCATTGCCCGATCCATCGACTTGATCGTTGAGTCCTCCCCTAAAACGCCCCAGTCCGTTCGCACTCTCCAACCTTCCGGTGACGGGTATTTCACGGGCGTGTTCCCGGACATCCAAATCGGAAGCCACTATCGATTCAGGATCGACGGCCTCAATGCTTATCCTGACCCGGCTTCCCGGTTTCAGCCTGACGGAGTGCATGGGTTTTCTCAAGTGGTGGACCCGTCCCGGTTCCTGTGGACCGACGCCGGCTGGCCGGGCCTTAAAATGGAAGATCTGATACTCTATGAACTTCATGTCGGAACGTTCACAGCGGCTGGAACTTTCAACGGCGTGCGCGAAAAATTAAAAGCCCTGCAGGATCTCGGCATCACCGCGATCGAACTCATGCCGGTGGCGGATTTTCCGGGCAACCGCAACTGGGGTTACGACGGCGTGGACCTGTTCGCTCCCTCCCGTTGCTATGGCACGCCCTATGAAATGCGCCATCTGGTGAACGAGGCTCACGCCTTGAATATCGGAGTTTTTCTCGATGTCGTCTACAATCATCTGGGGCCGGACGGAGCCTATCTGGGCGAATTTTCCCCGCATTATTTTTCCTCCAGACACAAAAGTTTCTGGGGCGACGCCATTAATTTCGACGACGAGCACTCAAGACACGTACGAAATTTTTTTATAGAAAATGCTCTCCACTGGATACACGAGTACCACATCGACGGACTGCGCCTGGACGCCACCCATGCGATGGTGGACTTTGGCCCCACTCACTTTTTAAAAGAACTGGCGCAAAAAGTTCATGCCTCGGTTTCCAAGGACCGAAATGTCCTCTTCATTGCGGAAGACGACCGCAATCAATCTCAACTCATCCTGCCTGCCGATAAAGGCGGGTATGGGCTGGACGGCGTTTGGGCCGACGATTTTCATCATCAGATGCGTAGCCTGCTGACCGGTGACAACGAAGGGTATTTTCAGGATTTCAGCGGTTCAGTTCAGGACCTCGCCAAAACAATTGGTCAGGGATGGTTTTATACGGGGCAAAATTCCCTTTTCATGAAACACCCCCAGGGAACCTCAACGGAAGGGATTCCAAAAAACAAATTCATCCATAGCATCCAGAATCACGACCAGGTGGGCAACCGCGCGCTGGGCGACCGCCTGCATGCTACCGTGGATCTGGCTTCCTTCAGGGCGGTCAGCGCTTTGCACCTGCTCTCCCCCGCCACCCCTCTGATATTCATGGGCCAGGAATGGGGGGCCGACACTCCTTTTTGCTATTTCACAGACCACCCGGAACCGTTGGGAAAAGCCGTGGCAGAAGGTCGGCGTAACGAGTTTCGTCATTTCAAAACTTTTTCTGAACCTTCTGCGGTTTTATCCATTCCCGACCCCGGGGCTCTTTCCACTTTTGTCAGCAGTAAATTGAATTGGGAAGAACAAAGCCTGCAACCGCATGCGGGAATGCTGGCTTTGTATCGCGATCTGATAAATCTGCGCAGGACCGAGCCAGCCCTCAAAGAAAAATTTAATTCTGCATTGCAAGCAGAAGCTCTCGGTGAAAATACTATTGCCCTGAAACGTCTAGCCGCTGACAAGTTCTCTCTTCTCGTGGTTGCGTGTTTAAAGGGAGCGGAAAAAATAATCATAGGAACCCATTCCAGCACTCGGCCTCCTGAAGGAAAACAATGGAACCTACTGTGGACAACGGAGGACGCGCATTATACAGACACCCCGTCTGTCCCCCTGATAACAAATGAAAACGAAAATATCGTTCTCAATTTCCAAGGACCCTGCACCCTGGTTTTTCGCGCCATAGCGCCCAAATAGACATCTAAAAAAATATCGCAAAACTTGACTTGCGGGCAGGGAACAAGGACAATCAGCATCAGGAGGCCAATCTTGTATGAATATCCCGCCGGGCAACAGTAAAATCCCTGACAATGAACCGTTGAGACTGTTCCAGGAAACCCTTGCCACTCGAAAAGAATTTCCTGAGAGCACCTATCGTTTGCAATTGAACCGGGAGTTCACTTTTTCCAATGCTCATGGGGTTATTCCCTACCTTGCCGATCTTGGCATCTCCCATTGTTACACCTCGCCAATGCTTGCGGCGGGCAGGAATTCCCCGCACGGTTATGACATCTCGGATTTCACCCGAATCAACCCGGAACTTGGCGGCGAGGAAGGGTACGAGACGTTCACAGAAGAACTGTCCAGATTTCACATGAGGCACATTCTGGATTTCGTTCCCAACCACATGGGAATCGCCGACTCTGAAAACAACTGGTGGCAGGATGTTTTAGAAAACGGTCGTTGTTCTCCCTACGCCGGGTTTTTCGATATCGAATGGAACCCCGCCAAGGCCGAACTGAAAGATAAAATTCTCCTGCCCATCCTGGCGGATCAGTATGGCGTGGTCCTGGAACAGGGAGACCTGCGTCTGGATTTTGGGCGAGGAACTTTTTTTCTCAAATATTTTGATCATCATCTTCCCGTCGATCCCAGGTCCGCCCCCGCCGTTTTATCGTACAACCTGAAAAACCTGCAAAAAGAAATTCCCGATGACGACCCTGCAATGCTCGAATTCCTTAGCATCATCAGCGCTCTTCACCGCCTGCCAGAGGGTGAAAATACCTCGCCTGAAAAAACCGGGGAACGCATTCACGAAAAAAACGTGAGCCGCGATCGCCTTGAACGATTGCGGGATGAGTCTTCCGGCATCCGCCACCACATTCAAAACAACCTGAAAATATTCAATGGCACGAAGGGACAGGCAAACAGTTTCGATCTCCTCCATCAACTACTGGAAAAGCAGAACTACCGGCTTTCCAACTGGCGCACCGCCGTTCATGAGATCAACTACCGCCGCTTCTTCGACATCAACCATCTGGTGGGAATCCGCGTGGAAAATCCGGGCGTGTTTCACCAGACGCATTCCCTGATCCTCAGGTTGATCGGTGAAGGCAAAATCTCGGGACTGCGTCTGGATCACATCGACGGGTTGTTCAACCCCGCCGCTTATTTCAACCGGCTTCAGGAGGAAGTTCTGTTCGAATATGTATGGCAGAATCAGCAATTCAGTCATCGCAATCCCAAACTCATTAAAGAAATGGTCCGGCAATGGCGTAATACGGAATCGAAAGACAATCCTGCCGCACCCGTTCGGCGTCCCATGTACCTGGCGATAGAAAAAATTCTCACGGGCGCGGAATCTTTGCCGGAGCATTGGGCGATTCACGGGACCAGCGGTTATGATTTCATGAACGACCTGAACGGTCTGTTTGTCGATTCTTCCAATGAAAAAAATTTCTCCAGAATTTATACCCGGTTCACCGGCATCAACACACCCTTTCAGGAAATCGTTTACCGTAGCAAAAAACTCATCATGCAAACCGCGTTGACCAGTGAACTGAACATTCTGGTGCGCGCCCTCAATATTATTTCCGAAGAGGATCGCCACCACCGCGATTTCACCCTCAACAGTCTAAGGGAAGCGTTGCAGGAAGTGGTCGCCTGCTTTCCCATTTACCGGACTTATATCGACGCAGAAGGTTCCGACCCTAATGACTCGGAAACTCTGCAAAAATCCATTGCCAGAGCGAAAAGCCTCAACCCGGCCATGGAGTCCACCATTTTTGATTTCATCCAGGACACGGTGCTTTTCCCCCGTGAGGAAATCGGTTGTGAAACAAAAGTTAACAACCGGCGAAATTTTATCATGAAGCTTCAGCAGTTTACCGGCCCCGTTCAAGCCAAGGGTCTGGAAGACACCGCCTTTTATCGTTACAACCGGCTCATCTCCCTCAATGAAGTCGGCGGACAACCGCAACGGTTCGGACTTTCCGTTTCAGGGTTTCACGCCCGCAATCACCGACGGCAAAAAAACTGGCCCCTCACCATGACAGCCACCGCCACCCACGATCATAAGCGCGGGGAAGACGCGCGCGCACGAATCAACATTCTTTCTGAAATTCCCGACGACTGGCGTAAAGCCATCCGCCGGTGGGCCTTGCTCAACCGCTCCAAACGCTCCCTGGTCGATGAGGAATATGCGCCCGATAGAAATGACGAATACCTGTTTTATCAAACCCTGATCGGAATGTGGCCCTCGGCCGACGACATGGCCTTGGAAGATATCAAAGCCCGCCTGATCCGCTACATGCATAAAGCGGGAAAAGAAGCCAAGGTGCATACCAGCTGGGTCAATCCCAACAACGCCTATGACAAGGCGGTGCAAAAATTTATCGACAAAGCCCTGAAACCTTCCAGATCCAACCGGTTTCTTGATTCCTTCATTGCCTTTCAGGGGCGAATCAGCCGGATGGGAGCCATCAATTCCCTCGCTCAGGTCGTGCTCAAGATCACTTCACCCGGAGTGCCCGATACTTATCAGGGGCGGGAGTTGTGGGACTTCAGCCTGGTCGATCCAGACAATCGCCGGCCTGTGGATTTTGACCATCGAAAACGCTTGTTACAAAATCTACAGCCTCTGTTGGCGATCCCCGGCAAATTGGACGCGGGGCACCGGGCTGAAACCCTGCTTGAAATGCTGGATCATTGGGAAAATGGACAAATTAAAATGTTCGTCACCGCCTGTTGTTTGCGATTCAGGCGAGATCACCCCGATTTGTTTTTAGAGGGTGATTACCTGCCTCTCAATGTGGCTGGCGAGCGCGCGGACAATGTGGTGGCTTTCGCCCGCCAGACCAACGGAAGATTTTCGATCACAGTGGTGCCAAGACTGGTGGCCGGCCTCATGGAGCCGGAGTTAAAATGGCCGCTCAATTCCATCTGGGGGGAAACGCACATCATTCTCCCGCCGGGGTTATTGGGAAAAGAAACCCTGCAGGACCGGTTCACCCGACGGCCCTTGCCCATCGTCATGCGTGACGGCCAATCGACACTGGACCTTAAACATGTTTTCGCCCTCTTGCCCTTCGCTTTACTGGATAGCGACCCGGATCAAGTATAATAATCAGGTAGCCAGCACAAAAAAACCTCCGGTTTGGGTTCAGGAAGGCAGGGCAATTAAGAGTTTTGCTTCGAATTTTATTTTGGCATGATTATTTTTTTGCGCTTGCAAAATAGTATGAGAAAATACCCCCCCAATGCAATGACCAGGACAGGACATGGCTCTAGGAAATGAAAAAAGTAATCGTGGAAAAATCGTGGTCCATATCGACCCCGACCTCGAAGAACTGATTCCTGGATATCTTGGCAACCGGTTGAAAGATATTGAGGATGCGCGCGCCCTTTTGAACAACGCGGATTTCGAGTCGATTCAACGGATGGGCCACACCATGAAAGGGTCTGGAGGAGGGTATGGTTTTGATTTCATCAGCGCCATAGGTTTGGCTCTGGAAGAGGACGCGAAAGAAAAAAACGTTAAAAATATTACAGCATCGTTGCATGACCTTTGCGATTTTCTTGAACGGGTGCAAGTGGTTTACAAATAAGTCCTATAGAATGATCGTCCAATGAAAATACTCAAACAACCGCAATCCCGCCACGCCATGACCATCCCCGCTCTCTCCTGTGATTGATTTTCGATCCTTTTGCCTTTTTCTACTGCCGATGATGTTTGTAGCAGGGTCCGCGCAGGCCCAGGAAAACGATTGGATCCAGTGGCAGGAACAGTTCAATCGGCACCAGACCGAAAAAGGCCAGTCGCCAAACGATCAAACCATCCGCATTAAAGACATTGCTGTCACGGCCACCCTGAAAGATTATCCTGAAGTTGCGGTATCGGGTTATCGCCAACTGTATCGTGAGCGATGCATCACCTGCCACGACGGCATCGAGGAAGTCAGCGGCTCCCATCCCAGAAATTTTGGTTGCACCGTGTGCCACGGCGGCGATGGCAACTCTGTGAAAAAAGAACAGGCCCATGCCACGCTGATTTATGACCCAGATGCCGGAACCGGCAAACGCAATCCATCCAGTTTGAAGGTGGTGGAGAAATCCTGTGGACAATTGTATTGCCACGCCGGACATTCCCAGCCCGACCGCAACCATATCCTGCGGGTAAAAAAATCAATGATGGCCACCCTGGCCGGGATGATTTCAGGACTACGCTATCAATGGTCGGCGCAAAGCGAACGCACAGCGAAATATGGTGTGACTGCGGTTGCGGACGAGGACGGTCAGGTCCCGATTGACCGTGGAGCCTTGCCCCGGTTGGATACCCTGCCGTTATTTTCTCCCCTGGACGGCCATGAAAACCCCAGCCTCAAAGGAAAAGCAAACGCCGCCAGAGTGTCCCGCAACATTGCCGATCGCACACTCAGAAAAAAATGTTTTCAATGCCATCTGGATTCCAAACCTGCGCCGGGGGAGTTTCGTTCCCAGGGCTGCGCCGCCTGCCACTTCACCTATTCCAAAGATGGCTTGTACAAGGGAGACGACCCCACCATTTCGCCAGCGGAAAAGGGACATCCTTCGTATCATAAAATGACCGCGCTGACTCCAACCCTGCTATGCACCCAATGCCATAAGGCGACAGGTATCGAAGAAACGAATAATAATTCGTCATCTCCTTTAGGCTTTCCGGGTGAGGGACAAGTCATGCAGGATGTACACTTTGAAAAGGGTTTTGATTGTATTGACTGTCATACCCAGTTTGATATCATGGGCGATGGCAACCTTTATTCCAAACAACATCAAGCCGTTGAAATCCGGTGCGAAACCTGTCATGGAAATCGCGAATCCAATCCTTCAACAGAAGAAGTGACCGACCCCGACGACCGGGTGATTCGTCTGAGCCAAAACTACAACGGTTGGGCCAATGCAGTCGGTGACCGAATGATCCTGACCGCCCAGAAGCGCAAGTTGACCAACGTCAAAATTCAAAATAATAAAATCATCACTTTTGGCAAAAAAAGCGGGAAAAAATTCGTCACCCCAACCCTGCAAAAAGGGAAAAGCGTGCATGTCATTCAGGCTCACATGGAAAAACTGGAATGTTCGGCCTGTCATTCCCAGTGGGTCCCTGAATGTAAAGGTTGCCATTCTCTCTTAATCAAGGTGAACGCCGACTCGTCTCTTAACGGAGATCAAACTGAATCCTGGGAAATGCCAGTTTCTTCCCTGAAAGTCGCAACCCCTGCTCTCATGATCGGCCCCCGGGGAAAAGTCGTGCCCATGCTTGCTCAACCCGACCGGACACTGACTCTTCTCGACGAACAGGGCAACCCCATCGCCGCGTTGGCAAAAAATGGCGAGGCCCGCGGCCGTTATCAGAATTGGACGTTCACCAACCCGCATGGTTATTCCGGTTCCAACCTGGCTTATGCTGTCAGCCCTCATTCCGTCGGCAAACAGGTACGGTCCTGCGCCAGCTGTCATTTATCTCCCGAAACATTGGGTCTGGGAAAAGGAGACATTTTTCCGGGTGGAAAATCGTCCGGGAAAGATGACAAAATGGAATTCATCGAACGGTCAAATATCGTAAAACAAAAATCTGTTTTTTCCCCCGACGCTAAAGTCGACCTTCTGGGAAAACCACTGGCAGGGATCAGTCAAACAGGAGCCCGTCCTTTCAACCAAAGTGAAATAACGCGCATCCTGAGAGTGGGCAATTGCCTGCCCTGTCACGACCGATATTCCGATCGAATTTATCGCAATATAAAAAAAAGTTATGCTTTTGAAAAAAAGCCCGCTCATCGTAAACTCATAGCCAATTTAAAAAATTTCAACTGATCCCGCTGTATGTTCCTGATAAAAAAATTCTGCCTGATTTTCCTGGTCATTTTGTTGCCCCTTGGGATCACTGTGTCCACTTTGTATGGACAAATGGAAAATGATTTCCAGCAACCGGAAATTCCTCTCGAGTCCCCCCCGGACACAAATGCGGACACAACGGACACTCCGCCCCCGGAATTATTTGAATGGCCTCCGCCCCTGGAAGATTCTGAAATTTCCGAGGAGAAAAAGAAAACTTCCGAGACCACCTTTGTGGAAGAAGCTCCGCCCGCGACTTATCCTCCAAAACCGCCGGAGCAACAACCGCCCCTGGAGAAAAAACAGGTCGACAACTTGCCGGGCTTTTCCCCGCAAGAAAAAAGGATGGTCAAGGTTCCAGCCAGGCCGGATAAAACTTTCAATGACGCAGGCGATTTCCGCGATCCATTTTTCCCCATTCGCGGCTTTCAGGAAAGCTCGGAAAACGTCCTGAAACCCGGCATCACGGTAGACGGCCTGCAGTTTTTTTCCTACGCGGACTCGGACAATTTTGTGAAAAATTATTATCGCAATTCAAATTTTTCCCTGGACAAAGTTTTTGGCAACGTCACGCAAATAAACTCCCGCCAGGGATGCCTGCGTTGCCACACGGGGATTGAGGAAATCAGCGAAAATCATAAATTCAAATGCACCCAATGTCATGGCGGGAATAGGCGGGCCAAATCGCTTGCCAGCGCACACAAAGACATGGTATCCAATCCTTCGGATTTGGACCACGCTGACAAATTTTGCGGAAAATGCCACGCCGATCAAATAGAAAAAGTGAAACAGTCCGCAATGACCGGCGCCCAGGGGATCATCAATATCACAAGGTACGCGTGGGGCGCGCAACCTTACGGAAAAACCCAATACTCGTTACGACCCAATGCCGAAAACAAAAAGGAAGCTCCCTTCCCCCCGGAGGGTAAAAAACACTTGGTGGATTCCTTTTTGCAGACCAAATGCATGCGTTGTCACCTGCAAGCCCCGGCTCCCCACAGGGCAGGAGATTACCGCGCCACCGGCTGTGCCGCCTGTCACATGATCTATGGAAATGACGGCCTCACCATGTCCCAGGACCGGGCCATCCAAGCTAAAAAACAAAATCCTTTTCAGGAAAACAAAACTATTTTTCAACGGAAAAATGCATCCCGCTCGTTGAACAATAAACGGGGATACCCCATCATTCACAAATTCACATCGGCTATTCCCAGCGTCCAGTGAGAGCATTGCCACAACGACAACGGCATCGGCAACGAGTTTGAGGGTCTTTTGAGAAAACCTTCCCGCCCCAACGGGTCAAGGGTTTCTCAGGATAAACCTCTGCTCTACGGCAGTGAGCACGAGTTCCTGATTCCTGACATCCACCGTCAACGCGGCATGCATTGCATCGACTGCCACGGAAGCGCCGATATCAAAGGAGCGCCGTCGTCGCCCGCTCGGCATTCCAAAGTGGAAATTCGTTGCGAGGATTGTCATGGAACCCACTCCAAAGAACCCGGTGAGTTTTTGCTGGTCCAATCCGACCCCAACGCAAAAGAAGTTTTAAACGCCGTCAATAAGAACCCCAACCTTAGAAAAAGAATCCGCGCGGGCAATATCATTCTGGTCAATTCCAAAGGGACCAAAATGCCGCATATCAAACGGGACAAAAATCAGTGGGTTCTGTACTCCAAAGTCTCGGGAGAAAAGCATGTGATCCCGATTCTGAAAAACATCGAACCGCCGCCTGCCCATCGGATACAAAAACACATGAACTCCATGGAGTGCCACGCCTGCCACGCCCGCTGGTCGGCAAGCGACTGGGGCATGCACCTTATCCGCGAGACTTCACCCGACTTGAATGAATGGGAAAACTGGAATTTTTCTGACCCGACCTTGCAATATTTATTATCCCAAGACACTCCGTCAAACGGAAAAATGCTCGACTGGTTGACAGCAAAATCCACTCCCGATGGGATTGAGGGAAACTGGGTGGATGGTGTGTGGTGGGATATTTTTACGGAAACGGGTTGGCAGGATATGATTCTCGGAAAAAACGCGCGCGGTAAATACACCATCATGAAACCGCGATACCAGTATTTCATCACCGATCGCACCGATGAAAAAAAATCAGCAGGCAAAAATGCCGAGGTTCCTAAAACGGTCGACGGGAAACCCGGCCTGGTTCTGGTGCCGCACACTCCCCACACGATCCGAAAATCGGTGCGGAGTTGCGAAAGTTGTCATGAAAGCACGATGGCCGCGGGGCTTGGAGATTCTCTCAAACGATCGGTTACAGATGGAAATTTATTTGCCCGCGAATTTAAATCGAAAAATCGACTGCTTCCTCAATTTCAACTCAAACAGGTTCGGGCGATAAATGGACCGCATCTGCAATCTGCGTTTCCTCCAGCAGAATCCCGGTTTCTAAATAGCAAAGAAGCCCTGGCTCTAAACAAAAAAAGCGACGTTTACCGGATTTTTCGTCACCAGAATTTACAGCGTCTCAAGATGCCGAGGCTCCTGACCCGCAGTGAGTTTCCTTATGACCTCAAACATAAGGCCAATGAAAAAAATAACGGACTTCCTTCGCCTGTCGAAGATTTATATTATGATTTCAATAAGAACCAGTTCTTTGCATCGGGAACCTCGTTAAAAGATATTTTAGAAAAACGTTTGCAGGAGGAAGCCAATCCCCCTCCGACGCCCGAAATACAGCGTGAAACAAGCAGGCCGGGTTTTAGCCAGGAGCATGGGACCGAGGGGTGGAATGAAAGAATAGATGTGCCCTCACCCGGCGAATCATCACAGGAAGCAGGAGAATGGTTCCCGGAAACCTCAGAACCTCCTCCGCCTCCTGAAAAACCCACCCTCGATGAAGAGGGAAATTCCATCCTTGATTTTTTTCAGGGTATCATCAAGCAGAAACCACCGCCGATCAAGAATGATCTGGAACAATAACCGTCAACTTTAATTGAAAAGAATGCATTTTTTAATCTCCACCCTGATATGCGGATGGCTGATGTGGAGTTTGCCCGTTCAGGCTGAACCCACTCTGGCGGAAAAACACGCCTGTTCCTCCTGCCATCGTTTTTCACCAAAGGATCCGGTCGAATCGCACAACGCCCCTGACTTGTTCTACGCCGGCAATAAATTCCAACCCCTCTGGCTGAAGAAGTTTTTGCAGAATCCGGTGGTCGTTCGAAAGGCGGGGGTCTCGACCGACCCTGATTTTCTTCAAAACAGTTCGACTCCGGCTCAGCCGCACCCCCGTCTTTCAAAAAATGAAGCCTCAGCGATGGGTGATTATCTGATGACCCTGACCCTGCCCGATTTTTCCGGGAACAAAGTTGAGAAAGCCCCCCTGACGAAAGGAAATCATGTCCGTGTCAAAATACTGTTTGAAAGAAATTACGGATGCATCGCCTGCCATGAAGGGATCAACCTTGCAGGGCAGGCGCGAGGCGGTATTTCCGGCCCTTCGCTTGCCAATGCGGGAAACCGTTTATCCGCGGACTGGGTTTACAACTGGCTGAAAACCCCAAAAAAATTCATTGCCAAAGGGCGAATGCCTTATTTTAATCTTGACGATGAGTCCGCCCAAAAACTGACAAAATACATCATGTCTCTAAAAATCGGAGATTGGAATTAGCCTGAAATGACCTTTAAAAATTTTGTTCAAATTTTTTTGATCAGCGGGTGGGTCGCGCTGTTGTTCGGTTGCGGGGACAATGCTGGAGAAAGGGTCACGCCCTCCCCGCCTCCCGAAGCAACCCCTGCCCCGGAAGCTTCCTCTCCATCGGTTCCGAAAAAATATGCGGTCACCGCTAAAACCAGGGAAACGTATCAATGGTACTGCACCCAATGCCACGGACAAAAAGGCAAGGGCGACGGGGTCAACGCCAGACTGCTCACCGTCCCTCCCCGCGACCACACCAAGGCAAGCTACCTTGAGACCCGCACCGACAAGCAGTTGTTCGACGCCATTCAACTGGGCGGGCTGGCCGTTGGCCGGGCGCCCTGCATGCCAAGCTGGGGCAACACCCTGGATGAGGAAATGATCCACTCTCTCGTCGGCTATATCCGCGAATTGTGCGAATGCGAAGCGTTTTGAGAAATATCTGCTATAATTCCCTTTTCAAAAATAATCGCCTTTTTACGTCACTTTCAAACCCGCTCGCTCTCATAACTCATGGTAGATATCGTTCCTTTTTCAGGCTATTTATACAATCAGGAAAAAACCGGCCCGATTGACCGGGTCATCGCCCCGCCTTATGACGTCATCACACCTGACGGCCAGGAAAAACTCTACGCCAGCAGTCCTTTTAACGTCGTTCGTTTGATCCTGGGCAGGCAATCCCCCGAGGACACGGAACAGGACAACCGCTACACTCGGGCGGCGGCCGTTTTCAGCGACTGGATTGCGAACGGCGTTTTGACTCAGGACAAGACCCCTGCTTTTTATGTGTACAGTCAGGACTATGAATTTCAGGGAAAACAGCTCAGCCGCATGGGGTTTTTCGCCCGGGTGAAAGTGGAAGACTTCGGCGCGGGAAACATCTGCCCGCACGAATTCACCCTCGCTAAAGCGAAAAAAGACCGCACAAAATTATTGGAAACCTGCCGGGCTAATTTCAGCCCGATTTTCGGTTTGTTTTCCGACCCTGAAGGTCTGATAGATAAAAAACTGGAAACGGTTCAACGAGAAACCCCCCTCGCGATTGTGGAAGACGCTCAGGTGAAGCATCGATTCTGGCGCCTCACGGACCCCAAGGTGATTGCGGACATCGTAAACGGTTTTCACGGCAAGAAAATCACCATTGCCGATGGTCACCATCGCTATGAAACGGCGTTGGGCTACCACAAAGCCCATGCGGGCGATGTCCCGGATTCCGCCCATGTGATGATGTTTCTCACCAACCTGAATTCAGAGAACATGTCAATTTTCCCGATTCACCGGGTGATCTCCTGTCCTGAGGCTTTTGACGGCAAGGAATTTTTATCCCGCATCAACGAGTTTTTCGACGTCGAACCCATCGCGCCCGAAGCGACGGCTGAGGACATTTCTTTGCTTCTAAAAAAATCCGGCGCGGATGAAAGTAAAATTTCTTTTGTGGTCTACCTGGGAAAAAATACCGCGCATCTTCTGAAACTGAAAGACCCGAAAAATGTACTCCCGTTCCTGCAACCGGACGAACCGGAAGACATGCAGGTACTCGATGTCATCCAACTGCACGCGTTGGTGCTCAGACATTTACTACACATCGACACCAAGCTGACCGACCATCAACAGTATATGTCTTACAAAGTGGACATGAACGCGGCCATGGAGATGGTCGAGTCGGGGGAAGGCGATCTGGCATTTTTTATGAACGCCACGAAAATGGATCAGGTCCGCAGGCTTGCGGAAAAAGGCATCCGACTGCCCCAGAAAGCGACGTTTTTCTATCCCAAATTATTGTCTGGCCTGGTGATCAACAAATTTGAAACATGAAAGTCTACTCAGCCCAATTTCTGACAGGCGCGGTTTCCGCCAAACAATACCCCCGTGTGTCCCATCCTGAATTTGCTTTCGCGGGTCGATCCAATGTCGGCAAATCCTCCCTGCTCAAATCCCTGCTCAACCGGAAAAAGCTGGTTCGCACCAGCGCCACTCCCGGAAAAACCCAGGAAATCAATTTTTTCGAGATAAACGAGAAGCTGATCTTCACCGATCTCCCCGGTTATGGGTTCGCCAAAGTTCCAGCAGCCGTGCAACGGAAATGGCAAAACATGATTGAGCAATACGTTCTCAAGCGGGAAACCCTGACCGCGTTGATATTCATCGTGGATATCAGGCGGGACCCGACCTCGCTGGATCTCGAATTGAAAGAATGGCTGGACGCCAATGACATTTCTTACATTCTGGTGGCTACAAAGTCCGATAAACTTTCCTCAGGAGAACGGAGCAAACAGACCCGGAAAATAAAACAAGCGTTCTGCACCGAGGGAGACTCGGAAAAATTAGTGGTCTATTCCAGTAAAAATAATCAGGGGCGCAAAGAGCTGTGGAGCCAAATCATCAAACTTGCGAATCAAAAAAACGCGGTGATAAACGAGGAAGAGAACCCGCAGGAATGAGCGGGCGACCCGGCCAATAAAAAATTAAGAAACGATGTCCAGCAGGTTGCCTTTATCCGCGGTTGCGGGGGACGCGAAATTTTGTAGCAGGTTTTGAATTCTCGGATTGAAGCCGGAGTTTCCCGACGCCTTTCCCTCCTGCCCCGATTGGGAGTATTCAGATGCGGGTTGGGAGTTTTGAATAGAAGAAGGTGGAGGGGTGTTTTCCAGGGGGCCTGCCGGGTTGGTTTGTCCGGTCCCTTGCGTTTGTTCCTGCTTTTCAGTGCGTTGTTCCTTGATCTCCTGCCGCGCCTCGGCTTCCAACTGAGCGGCCTGGGCCGCGACTTGCCGGTCCTCAGCCGAGGGGTTTCTGGGCGCGTTGGCGGCGCGTTTGATGGTCTGGGCCTTGACCAGAGTCGCCTGCGGATTGCCCGCAACTTTGGAAGTGTCGATCCGGACTTCTCCCCCAACGGCATAGGGCTGACCATCGGGGCCGGTTTGAAATTCGTACGAAGGCGGACCTTTTGCATAGGGTCCGGCCGCGGCTAAATGCGCCTGCTCGTGCGCCCGCACTTCCCGGTCGCGGGCCTTTAGTTCGTCCAACACCTGCTTTTCTTCAGGAGAAAGTTCCGCCTCTGTTCCTGGACCCGCCCCACTGACCGGACGCTGGTTTTTATTCTCCGCCTTATCATCCAACCTGTTTTCAAAGAATCCTGAAGCGATTCCCGTATCCAAAGACGAGGGTCCTGATAAAGTAACTCGATCCGTTTCGACCCGTTTTTCTTCCAGCAAATCTTTTTCTGCTTTTTCTTCCTCGCATTCCTTACAGGGGGGGCCTAAAACCGTTTGAATGATCGTTGGGCCCTGAGTGTTTTCAATTTCCATGGGAGTACGCTTGCAAAAGGGGGGACACACACAACCCATTGATTTTACAACAATTAAATGACAGTTTCACCTGCCAAAAAATATCTATTTTCGAAAATCCTTCAATCATGGATCTTGCGTTATATTTTCTTGTATATCACGATAGCATTCGTTATATTTGAATATATATTTCGATTGGCAGGTTTCCTTTATCGGTTTTTAAGAGGGGTTGAGGTGCGGACACTCTTCACAATCATGCTTTTTTTAACCGCTGTTTATTCTCCGGCACGAGCAGGGGAAGTCCAGGTGGCGGTGGCGTCTAATTTTATCGGGCCGCTAAAAGTCATCAAAAACCGGTATGAAAAAGAGACCGACCACAGAATCGTCATTATTTCCGGTTCGACCGGCAAACTGTACGCTCAGATCAAACACGGCGCTCCCTTTGATTTATTGCTGGCCGCCGATGCCCTGCGCCCCAGACTTTTAGAGGAGGAAGGGTTTGCCGTCCCAGGTTCGCGTTTCACCTATGCCATGGGCCGACTCGTTTTATGGAGTGCCCTTCCCGATCAAATCCAGAAAGAAGGCGCGGAAATTTTCCAGCATCACCCCTTCAACCACCTGGCGATGGCCAACCCAAAAACCGCGCCTTATGGTCGGGCCGCCTTGCAGACCCTCAAAAAACTGGGTGTCTGGGATCGGGTTCGGGAAAAGGTCGTGCAGGGAGAAAACATCGGGCAAACGTTTCAGTTCGTTCGGACCCGGAACGCCGAAATGGGGTTGGTCGCTCTGTCTCAAACGCTGGATGCAAAGAATAAAATCCAGGGCAGTCAATGGAAGGTTCCGTCCGATCTACACGACCCCATTTTTCAGGATCTGGTTTTGTTAAAACGCGCCCAGGGCAATCCGGCCGCCCAGGAATTAGTGAGCTTCATTCAAGGACCGGCGGCCCGAAAAATAATCGCCGACTTTGGCTACGATCTGAAATAATTTTTTCCACTTTTCCGGAAGCCTCCTCATGGATTTTTCAAATTTTGACTCAGCGCCAATCTGGTTGACCTTGAAACTTGCGGGAATCACCGTGTTGCTGTTGCTGATGGTGGGAACGCCGATTGCCTGGTGGCTGGCCCACACCCGGTCGCGCTTACGGGTGTTTGTGGAAGCTACGGTGGCGCTTCCTTTAGTGCTTCCGCCGACCGTGCTGGGGTTTTACCTGTTGATCGCTCTTGGCCCTGAGGGTTGGCTTGGCGGCCCCGTTAAAGCGGCGACCGGGTCGGCCCTTTCCTTCACCTTCACCGGGCTGATCATCGCCTCCACCTTATACTCCCTGCCGTTTGTGGTGCAACCGCTTCATTCCACTTTTGAAGCGGTGGGGAAAACTCCCTTGGAAACCGCCTGGTCTTTACGGGCTTCCCGGTGGGACGCGTTTTTAACCGTCGCCTCACCGTTGGCCCTGAGAGGATACATCACGGCCACCGTCTTGGGCTTCGCTCATACCCTGGGCGAGTTTGGCGTTGTGTTGATGGTCGGCGGAAACATTCCGGGAAAGACCAAGGTGATCTCCATTGAAATATACGACCGGGTGGAAGTCCTGGAATACACCGAGGCACATATTCTTTCCGGAGGGTTGCTCCTGTTCTCCTTTTTGGTTCTGCTGACCGTTTACACCATCAACCGGCGATTGCCGATTCATGTAACATGAATGATTTTTTTGCCAATTTTGATGTGAGTTTTCCGGGTTTTCATTTACAGACCCGGCTGACGATTCCAAAAAGCGGCGTGACCGTTCTTTTTGGGCCGTCCGGATCGGGCAAAACCACCCTTCTGCGCTGTCTGGCAGGGTTGGAACGTTCCCCAAAAGGCCTCATGCAATTTGGAGATACTGTCTGGCAGGATGAAACGCAAGGCATATTCGTGCCCGTTCATGAACGCCCGATTGGGCTTGTCTTTCAGGAGCCACGGTTATTTCCTCACCTGAGCGTGCGCTCCAACCTGTTGTATGGATTCAAACGCATCCCGGTTCAAGAGCGAAGGATTTTCCTGAACGACGTGGTGGAAATTTTAAACATCGCCCATTTGCTGGACCGGCGTCCCCATTTCCTTTCGGGCGGCGAAGCTCAAAGAGTGGCGATAGGCCGGGCGTTGCTCACCAGCCCGAAACTGTTATTGATGGACGAACCTCTGGCGTCTCTCGACCACCAACGCAAACAGGAGATACTGCCTTATATCCGCCGCCTGCAATCCAAATGGGGTATTCCCATTATTTACATCAGCCATTCGCTGGAAGAAATATTGCAGTTGGTGGACACCTTGATTCTTTTAAAAGCAGGAAGAGTCGTCGCCGAAGGTCCGGCAACTGAAGTATTTTCCAAGCTCGAGCTTCGCGGCATAATAAATTCCGAAATCCTGGGGGCGATCTTTGACACCAGAGTCATCCAGCATGAACCGGAGTTTGGCCTCACCCGTGTGCAGTTCATGGGTCATCAACTGCACGTTCCAGGACAGGAGGCAAAAATCGGACAGTCCATCCGGCTTCATATTCATTCCAACGACGTGAGCATCGTGACCTCCCCTCCTGACAGTCGAACCAGTGTCCTCAATATTCTGGAAGCAACCGTGATGGAAGTCGGGTCGATCGACCCTGCCGGGTATTCGGTGGATATCAAGCTGGATGTGGGGCAGACATTGCTGGCGACGATCACCCGGAAATCCTTAAAAAATCTGGCTCTCGAACCCGGTCAGAAAGTTTATGCCCACATCAAGGCAATTAAAATGGTGCATGAATGAGGGTATGAGTATATTTTAAAAGGAGGACCATTTTTATTCTCAGGGAGAACGACATGAACAGATTCAGCAGTTTTATTAAGCTCATCGCCCTTGGGGTGATCGGCATTTTAACGGGCGTTATCGCGTTCACCCAACCTTCCTTTGCGGACGACTGGCAAACGGGACAGGACAAATCTGAACTTGCACCGCACATTCCATCGGCTCTTGCCGAACTGGCCCAAGCGGGTGAGAAGCCGGGAGCGTGTTTTAATAAGAGTTCCGTGGAAAAGTGCGCGGGATGCTGTCGGGACTTCATGACCGCCTGCACAGACATGGTCGTCCCCCTGTGCCATCAGGGAGATCCCGACCGGAACGAATTCCGGCATTGCATCAAGGACCAGGAAGATCGTTGCAAAAGTGATTTTTCCAATTGCGCCTGGTTGTGCCGCCGCGCCAAGTAAGGAAAAAACACTCCGGTTGAAATTTTATTTTGCGTTCCGCACCCCGCGAACGCCTCCCTTGGTACACATGGTGATACGACGCGAATGCCCCATCCCGGTATTAAAATAAAGTGTCCGGGCGCAACATTCACTCAAATCGGTTTTATAATAATCTGAAGTCCAATACCAGTAAGCCGCTCCATCGGCAAATTTTTCATCCAGGCCTAAGGGATATTCCGGATCATGGTCCATGCTGGCAATGTTTTCTTTGGTATTGTCGTAGATTCCCGCAAGCTCAGGCATGCTGGGCATTCGCCAATCGTCATATCCCCCGGTCCCCAGACTTTCGACGTATTTTTTTGATTGACGCCAGTTCAGGCATTTTCCCAAATGAGCGTGACTGTCCTTTTCAGTCCACATCAAGCCCGAATCAGGATCACTGATGGTGCCATCGCCGTTGTCCTTCAGATGAAGTCTGGAAACGGGAGGCGGTGGCGGAACGTACAAGGGAGCGACATAAGGTTCTCGCGGGCCGATATCTTTCACTCCCGCCAGACTCAAGGAGGGCGACATCAGTATAAATACCTGCAATACAACACCAGTCAGCCGAAACATTTTGCTTTCTCCAGTCAATAAAATTAAAGGTCAGGCATTCGCCTGACGCAAGGTTTTCATAGGCCTGTTGCGTAACACATCCAGACTGCTCAGGATACCGGTTAAAACGGTGAGCAGAACACTGAGAGCAAGGGTCCACAGCATGACTGCCGGGTAAAGGTTCCAGTCGGATTTAACCAGATAAGTCATGACGCCCCAGGAAAGCAGACAAGACAAGCCAACCCCCAGAATTCCCGACACAATGCCCAATATGGCGTACTCTACGCCAAGGATTCCGGCCACGGTGAATCTCCCGGCGCCAAGAATTTTCAGAATGGCCGACTCCTTCAGCCGGCGAAATTTAGTCGAGGCGACCGACCCGGACAGGATAATCAATCCCGCGAGAATGCTGAAACCGGACATGAAATCGATCAGAGTTTTCAGTTTTTCCACCACCGTTTCCACCGTATTGATGATGTCACGGGTGCTGAGAGCCGTGACGTTGGGAAGCGCGTCGACCAGAGCCTGCTGAAGCTCCTGCTCTTTTGACTCCGAAACATGAACGGTCGCCACATAGGTGATGGGCGCGTCCAGAAGGGCTCCCGGCGAATATATCATGTAAAAATTGGTCCGCATATTGCGCCAGTTGACTTTACGAATGCTGGTGACGGGTGCTGAGATCTGAACCCCTTGAATCTCTATGGTGAGATTCGATCCGAGGGTGAGGCCAAGTCGTTTAGCCGCGTCTTCTTCCAGCGAAACCTGGGGAATGGAAGCTTCTTCTTTCTTCCACCATTTTCCTTTGACAATCACATTGTCCTTGGGCGGATCAACCATGTGAGTCAGCGTAAAACTCCGGGTGATGAACCATTCTTCCTCGCGCCGGTTTTTGTATTGCCATTCGGAAATTTTTTTCCCGTCGGCACTGTATAAGCGGGAACGGATCAATGGCACCAGCTCGAAATCCGCTTTGGGGGCGGCCCGGTCGAGAACTTCAGCAAAGCGTTCGGTTTGGTCGCGCTGAATATCGATGAAAAAATATTTGGGCGGGTTGATATCGGTATTGGACTTCAGCATCGACAACATGTCCATTTGAACCAATCGAACGGTGAGCACCAGCATGATCCCCATTCCCAGACAAGTGATGATGGAGGCCGCCTGATTGTTGGGACGGTAAAGATTGGCCAACCCATAACGCCGGGTCATAGATTGGGGTTGGGGAATTTTTCTAAGGAATTTCAACAATGCGACTGAAAAGAACCTGAGGATCAGGGTGGAAATTCCAAGCGCCAGAATAAACACGACGCCGCGTTTGAATGATTCCGCCTGCCAGACGACCATCAGGGTAAGCCCACCCGCCATCAATAACCCGGCCACCAAGCGTTGGCGTTTACTGCCCGGCAGAATTTCTTCTTCATCAAAGTTTCGGCGGAACAAGCGGAGCGGACGCGTCTTGACGGCACGGGCCAGGGGCCAGGCGCAAAATATCACCGTGGTCAACATTCCGAGACTCAGGGATTGAACAGCGGGAATCCAGTAAAATGCGGGTTGAATTTCCACATTCAACAACCCGGCGAGTTTCTCCGGCAAAAGATACAGCAGGGCATAGCCCAGGGTCACTCCAATGACACTTCCGATCCATCCCAAAAAAAGCGACTGGAACAAATAGACTTTCAGTATTGTTTTTGAAGAAGCGCCCATGCAGTTGAGGATGGCGATGGTGTCCAGTTTTTGCGCCATGAATGTGCGGATGATCATAGCAATGCCGATGCCACCAAGAATCAGGGCAATGACTCCCAACGCCCCAAGGTATTGCCCCATACGTTCGATGGAATCAGTGAGGGACGATTGCATGTCCTTGTAAGAGCGCAGACGGAGAGATTTATCCTTCAGTCCATCTTCTAAAATTTCGATGGCGGATTCCGGCGGCAAAGAATCGGGCAAGCGTATCAAGGTCCGGTGTTTGACCCGGCTTCCAGGCTGGATCAGCTGGCTTTCATCCAGCGTTGATTGGGCCACAAACACACGCGGGCCGATGCTGAAAGCGCGGGATATTCGATCGGGTTCAGAAACCACGGTTCCCTGGATGCGCACTTCAGTCTTGCCCAGATCAAAACGGTCCCCAACCTTTAAATGGGTCCGCATTAAAAATGCCGACTCAACAATCACGCCATTATGGGCAATCGCCTCTGTCAATGCCAATGGCGGATCGATTTTCAATTGTCCATACAGGGGGTACAGGGGAGGATCGAGAGGAACGGATTTTAGCTCAACGATGAGGGAACCGGGTTTTTCAAGACCGCTGGAGGTGTCGGGGTCCTTGTAGCGGGCCATTGCGTGCAGTTCTTTGATGAAAAGAAATTCCGTTCCCGGCGGCAGGGCTTTTTTTTGAAATTCACGATCCTCTTTTGTCTGCTCCCAACTGCCCCTAATGGAAATATCCGCCGCCAGCAGGCTTTTGGATTCTTTTCCAACGGCGTTGTTGAGTATATTTGCCAGACTTTTGACCGTCATCACAGCACCCACTCCGATGGCAACGCAAATGATGAAAAACAGTAACCGCTTCCACGCGCCTTTAAATTCGGCGAGAGCCAGCCGGAAAATTTGCGCGGGTGTCAGTTGACTCGATTTATTTTCCAAAGTGTTCATGATTCGGGCCGGGTGTCCGCGATGATGACGCCGTCGGCCATCGTCAGGATGCGCTGGGTTTTAGCGGCGATGTCAGGTTCATGCGTGACCAGAATAATGGTCGCCTGCTGGACGCGATGCAATTCCAAAAGCAAGCCCAGAATATGCTCGCTGTTTTTTGAGTCGAGGTTGCCGGTCGGCTCATCCGCTAGAATGATGTCCGGCTCGTTGACAAAAGCCCTGGCCAGACAAAGCCGTTGTTGCTCTCCGCCGGACAATTGGGCCGGATAATGATGCAATCTGTCCTTGAGGCCGACCATGCCCAGCAAGTCGTTCGACTTTTTATTCACTCCGGGAGTCTGGTTCAACTCTCCCGCGAGGACCACGTTTTCCAAAGCGGTCAGGGTCGGGATGAGATGAAAACTCTGAAAAATAAAACCGAAACGCCGGGCGCGGAGCGCGGCCAGTTCATCCTCATGCAGTTTTGTGATATCCTTTCCATCGACCAGGATATTTCCGCTGGTAGGAGTGTCGAGGCCGGCCATCAGGCTGAGCAAGGTGGTCTTGCCGCTTCCCGATGCGCCGATAATGGCGGCAAATTGTCCGCTCGGCAGTGTCAGGTCGATCCCGTTCAAAATGTCGACACGGTGGCCTCCACCATAAAGGCTTTTTCTCAATTCGTTGATTTGAATCACCGGAAAATTCCTTTGAGTTAAAAAATTTTATATATTTTAATATTATGCCATGAAGAACCCGACACCCTGTTTTTCTTTTTTGTTGCTCCCCAGGCTCTTGGCTGTGGTTGCCGGCGGTGCGCTTTTTTTCTTTCTGGCGTTTATCCCTGATCTGAAAGGAGACCCCCCTCCCGTGATTCTGGCGTTTGGAGACAGTTTGACCGCAGGCTTTGGAGTTGCCGAACCGGAAAATTATCCCTCCCGTCTGCAGGTAATTTTAAAGCAGAAGGGGTATCCGCATCGCGTTGTCAATGCCGGAGTGAGTGGTGACACCACTGCGGGCGGGGTCCGGCGGATTTCCTGGCTGTTGAAACAGAACCCACAGATTGTGATTCTGGCCCTTGGTGCCAACGACGGCCTGCGCGGGCTTCCCATCGCGGAGATGCACTCCAATTTGAAACAAATCATCGAAATTTGCAGGCAACACCAGGCCCAGGTTCTGTTGGCGGGGATGAAGATCCCCCCCAACTATGGGGAGGAATATTCACAGGAGTTTGTGGATGTTTACGTTAAACTGGCCGAGGAATTCAAACTGGGTTTACTGCCTTTTCTATTGGAAGGAGTGGCCGCCAAACGTGAATACACCCAGGCGGACGGTATCCATCCTCTCGGTCCCGGATACGAAATCGTGGCCACCTCCGTGTGGGAATCGCTCGAACCCATGCTGGCGCCCGGAGGCTCTTCAAGGTAGCGGGTCGCCGGGATAAAAATCACCCCCAAAGTTCATCCGGGATCACCAGCCGTTCGACCTTTTGCCCCTGACCGATATGCTGGTCCAGGATTTCATCGACGTCTTCGGGTTTTACTTTGTTGTACCAGACGCCGTCGGGGTAGACGACGACGACCGGACCGATGGAACAGGGACCGATGCATGAGGTTGTGGAAATGATGGCTTTTCCGAACAGCATTTTTTCTTCAATGCCCATCGAAAATTTTTCCAGCAAAGCCTCGGACCCATTTTCTCCGCAGGAACCGCGCGGATGCCCTGGGGGTCTCTTGTTGGTACAGACAAGGATATGGTAACTTGGTTTTGGCATTATTTTCCTCCAAAGAATTGATATAAAGGGGTCGCTAAAAAAATATTTTCCGGGCTTTCAATTCGCCACCCCAAAAATCGAGGGTGTTGACCAACGTCCGGAAATATTTTTCGAGGCGTCCTTAAAAAGCGGAAATTTTACTTTAAGATGGCCCCATTGGGAAATAGATTTTTTTTTCGACCACAATTGCAACCCTGACAATCCGACCGGTTTCCGAATCAATGAAATCCCCCGTCCAATTCGACAACGACTGGCTTTGCCGGTCCCTACAATCAATCGCAGGCGCGCCTGTCAGCGAAATCGTCTGTTCGCCCCTGCAAGGGGATGCCTCGGACAGAAAATACTATCGGGTCTCCTTTCGGGCAGGCGAATCTTGCGAACCGCCTAAATCCATGATACTCATGCAGTTACAGGAACCGCTTCCAGGCTCTGAAAACGACTTCACCCGGATTTTGAAGTTTCTGAGAACTCTGGAATTACCCGTCCCGGAATTATTTCATTATCATTCTGAGAAGGGGCTGTTATTTCTTGAAGACCTGGGCGGCCACACTCTGGAGGACTGGATTCGGGATCACCCTGAGGATAAGGAAATGTATTACCGAAAGGCGGTGGATTTACTGGCCGGGCTTCATCACCGTGCAACAAAAAATATTTCCGTCGATTGCCCGGCTTTTCATCTTTTTTTCGATACCGAAAAACTGATGTGGGAACTGGACTTCATGATGGAGCATTATGTGAAAGGCCTGCACCAATCGAACCTGAACGATCAGCAGATTTCTGAGATCCGAGGTCATTTCCTTTCCATTTGCAAGACCCTGGCAGAGCAGGAACCCGTTTTCACCCACCGGGATTTCCACTCCCGAAATTTAATGGCAAAAAACGGCAATCTCATCCTTCTGGATTTTCAAGACGCCCGTATGGGTCCCTGCCAATACGACCTGGTGTCTTTACTGAAAGATTCCTACCTCTCACTGGATGACAAATTCAGAAACGAGCTGATAGAACAATACATCCTGTTGAAGGAGAACGCGGAGAACCGGCCTGTTGACCGGCGGGAGTTTCAACGGGTTTTTGATTTGATGTCCATTCAGCGAAACTTAAAAGCGGTGGGGACCTTTGCCTTTCAAGCCGTGAACAAGGGAAACCAGCGCTACCTTGAATATATTCCCAGAACTTTGGCGTATGTCCGGCAGGCCCTGGAAACACAGCCGGACCTTAAAGCCTTGGGAACAACTCTGGTCAAATATCTTCCCGGATTGTCCTCCGAAAACAGAAAAGGAAACTGAATCGTCCATGCTTCTCAGGTGGTATACGTTAAAAACTTTTTTTTCATTTTACCTGGCATCCACCGGGGGGTTTGTGGGCCTCTTTTTACTCGGGGATTTTTTTGACCGGGTGGATGATTTTCTCAGCAAGGGCACGCCCCTCTCGAGTTTATTGCTCTATTATGTTTACAAAATTCCGTTCATCCTGTTTTACATGGCCCCGCAATCGGTTCTATTGGCAACCGTCCTCGCCATTTCTTCCCTGTCCAAAACCAATGAGATCATCGCCATGAAAGCCTGCGGGGTCAGTATCACCCGCATCACTCTTCCCATCATAGGCGCTTCTCTTATCATCGCCCTACTGGTCCTCGCTAACAGTGAATTCATCTCGCCCACCACCAGCCAGCGCATGAACCACATTTATTATGTTGAAGTCCGCAAAGGAACCAGCTTCAAAGGCATTGAAACCAGCAATGTCTGGTACAAATCCCAAACCGGAGCGATCTGGAATGTTGCAGAGTATGACCCCGATGAATTGACCCTGGAGACCATCAGTATTTATTTCACAACCAACAACAATCTGGGGATCGCGACAAGAGTCGATGCCGAAAAAGCGGTTTGGGTCGATCAGCAATGGGTATTTATGAATGGAACGATTCGGACCTTCGGCCCTGACGGCCTGGAAAAAACAGAATTTTTCGAGAAAAAATCATTCATTGTCCCTGAAATTCCTTCCGACTTTATCACCTATAGAAGGCGCCCGGAAGAAATGAGCCTGAGATACATGTATGAGGAAATTCTGGAACAGCAATCGGAAGGAAAAGACGTTGCCGGAAAATGGCTGGACCTGAACTACCGGCTGTCTTACCCCTTCATTGGCGTTGTGCTGGCTTTGATCGGCATCCCCCTTTCCCTGCGGTCCAGCCGTCAGGGAGGGCTGTTGTTTTCCGTTGCCGTCAACCTTGCCATCGGGGTCACATTTTCTTTTTTCTACGCGATGTGCGTTTCCATGGGACGGGGAGGAACCTTTGACCCTGTCTTCGCCACCTGGGGTCCGGTCGTGCTTTTCACGGCGATCGGTTTTTATCTCCTGCTCAGCATAGACAGTGAAAAACCGTTGCCTTTTTCCGAATGAAAAAATTTGCCTCGATCGACATTGGGTCCAACACGGTGAGACTGCTGATCCTGGAGTCCCAGGGTCAGGGAGACTTCCGTGAAATCGACTCCGTCCGCAGAATCACCAGGCTCGGTCAAGGCATGGACACAAAAAAACGTCTGGACCCAGGACCGATGGAAAACACGCTCGCTGTTTTGGAGGAATTCAGAAGGACTTGCTCAAATTACGGGGAAATTCCCATTCGCGCGGTCGCGACCAGCGCCGTCCGGGAAGCGGAAAACAGGGAAGATTTTATCCAGAAGGCCAGAGAACGCGCCCGAATCGACATCGAAATCATTCCCTGGGAAGAAGAAGCCCAACTCACGCTTAAGGGAGTGTTCTGGAAAATTCCCCACCAAAACCGCAATATCCTGACCTTCGACATTGGCGGGGGCAGTACCGAGTTCATCTTATCCAAAGGCGACCGGGTGATTGGCAAGGCCGGCACGGCGCTTGGAACCGTGCGGCTGACAGAGAAGTTTATCTCCCGGCATCCTGTTCCGCATGAGGATTATGAGAACCTGACCCGTCATATCCAATCGGAACTGGCTTGGGTCCAAAAAAGTCTATCGGCCTTTCGCCCTGAAATTGCCATCGGTACAGCGGGAACCGTGACCACTCTGGCGGCGCTGGACCATAATATCTATCCTTACGACCCCCTCAAAGTTCACTCCCTGTCTTTGCCCATTGAAAATATCCAGAAAATTCAAGACGACCTGAAAGTCAGGTCTCTTGCGGAAAGACTTCAACTAAAACCCCTGGAACCGGGCCGGGAAGACCTGATCATCGCCGGAAACGCCATTGTCCTGGAAACACTTCACGCATTCGGATGTCCCTCTCTTCTGGTCAGCGAGTACAGTCTTCGGGAGGGAATCATTCTGAAAGCTCTCGAAGCCTCTTGAGAGAAAGTTCTTGTTTTAACCCGGCGGGGATAGAGTTTGACTTCCCCCCGCAATTCAGTTATTTTTTAAAGCAATATGAAAACTAAAACAACCAAAGCGAAAAAACCAAGCGGGAAATCCAGGCCCACGGCTGAAAACCGCATCATGAAAGGACGGGACATCATTGTCCGGGCTCTGGAACTTGCGGGAGTTGAAGTCATTTTTGGCTATCCCGGCGGAACTTCCATGGAAATCCACCAGGGTTTGACTTTGAGCAAACAGATCCGTATGGTTTTGCCCCGCCACGAGCAGGGAGGCGCTTTTGCCGCCGGCGGATATTCCAGAAGCACTGGCAAAGTGGGCGTGTGCATGGCGACATCCGGCCCAGGAGCGGTCAACCTCTTGACCGGTATTATCGATGCTAAAATGGATTCCATTCCTCTGGTCGCCATCACCGGACAGGTTCCGTCCACCGTGTTGGGCAGCGACGCTTTCCAGGAAACGGACATCGTCGGCGCCACCTTCCCGCTGGTGAAGCACAGCTACCTGGTTCAGAATATCAACGACATCCCGAAAGTGATTCAGGAAGCTTTCATCATTGCCAAAACCGGACGACCGGGGCCGGTGCTGATAGACATTCCTAAAAATATTCAACAACAGGAAACCATACCCGACTTTGACATAAAATTTGATTGCCCAAGCTACAAGCCCAATTTACAGCCCTCGTCCATGCAGATCAAAAAAGCCATGCATGCGATCAAGGAAGCCAGGCGACCGATCATTTACGCAGGCGGCGGCATCATTGTTTCCGGCGCTTCCAAAGAGTTGCGGGCTTTTGTCAAAAAAACCGGAATCCCGATCACCACCACCGTCATGGGCCTTGGGGCCTACCCTTCCGAGGGTCCGCTTTCCCTTCGGATGCTGGGCATGCACGGCGCCGTCTATGCCAATATCGCCATCAACCATGCCGACCTGGTGATCGCCCTTGGCGTTCGCTTTGACGACCGGGTGACCGGAAAGCTGGCGGAATTCTGCAAAGATGCCAAAATCATTCAGGTGGATATCGACCCCTCGGAAATAAATAAAAACCGGATCGTGGACATTCCCATTCAAGGCGACGTCAAACGCGCCCTGACCAAAATGAATGATCTTGCGGAACCGAATCAAGACATCAAACCGTGGATCAAACAAGTTCAGGGCTGGAAAAAGGAATTCCCTTTAAAGTATGACTTAAATAAAACACATATCGTCCCTCAACATGTGATCGTTGAATTGAACAAATACGCCGAGCAAAACGCCATCGTGTCTGTGGGTGTGGGACAGCACCAGATGTGGGCGGCGCAATTCTGGAATTTTGAAGAACCCCTCAACTGGCTGTGCTCATCCGGCCTCGGGGCAATGGGGTTTGGCCTGCCCGCGGCCATGGGCGCCCAGGTCGCCCACCCCGACAAACAGGTCATCAACATCGAAGGGGACGGCAGTTTTCTCATGAACATTCAGGAACTGCAAACCCTGAAAATCGAAAAAATCCCCGTCAAAAATGTCGTCCTGAATAACGCCCATTTAGGCATGGTAGCGCAATGGGAAGACCGTTTTTATAAATCCCTGCGCGGTCACACTTTTTTAGGAGACGCTCATTTCGCGGAAATCGCCCGTGCGTTCGGCATCAAATCGGAAAGCATCAGCAAGCCGGAAGAAGTCGCGCCCGCGTTAAAACGCATGCTGAAACACAAGGGGCCTTACGTTCTGGATGTAAAATATCCTTACAATGACAAGAGCATGGGACACGTCATGCCGATGATTCCCTCCAATCACACTTATCTGGACACCTTCCTGGACGAGAAACACACCCTCCGACAGTATTGGGAAAAGCTGGGTGTTGTTCCGAAATAAAATTTCCCGGACCCTTACCGACCGGGGAAATTCCATGCCCCAGATTTTCTGTTGGCGGGTCGAGTTTTTTTGCCCGCAGGAAAAAAGCTCCTGTTTTCCCTGAATTCCAGTTACGATGTGTTGAAATTTTCCCGAAATTTCCAACCTCACCCGGATGCAGAAAGTTTATATTGCAATGGCAATAGGGAATTCGCAAACAAAAGCCCACGCGTTTTTTGCGATGAAAAAAATATTCTCGCTCCCGACTCATGGACAACGGTGTGACTGACGCCAAACCCCGACTCCTTCTTTGGGGTCCCGCGTTGATTGCCCTGCTTTTTTATTTTTGGAGCGCGTTCCAGCATGACCTCTCAGAAAAAGAAGCTCGGGAAGGAGTCCCCATCGTAAATATGATGCGTGGGGAAAGCATCTGGCTTCCAAAAATCAACGACGACAGATACCGCACCAAACCGCCGATGTTCTACTGGACCGGTCTCATCGTGTCCAAAGTGTGGGGGACAGCGGATAAAATTTCCCTGCGACTGCCGTCCGTCCTGGCCGGGGCGGGCGCCGTCTTCTTGACCACCCTGCTCGGGTTCTGGCTTTTTTCCCCGGCGACAGGCGCGCTCGCGGGCGGTATCACCGCGACTTCCCTGCAATTCTCGTTTCTAGGCACTCATGCCCGAATTGACATGCTGTTTACTTTTTTCATCCTTCTGGCGTGGACGGCTTTTTGGAGAATGATGCATGACAAAGACGCAAAAATCCGCGCACGTTTTTCCTGGCTCGCCGCCACTGCATTGGGTTTCGCCTTTTTGACCAAAGGCCCTCTGGGGCTGATCTTTCCACTACTCGCTTTGTTCATTTATTCCCGGATAGCCAAAGTCAGAATTCCCTGGGCGAGGCTTTTTCTGGTTCCTCTCGCCATGACCGCGCTTTGGGCGATTGAAGGAAGCATTGAAGGGGGAGACGAATTCACGGCGATGATTTACCGGGAAACCGTCGGACGAATCACAAACGACCCGACGATTGGATACCACAATAAACCTTTTTATTTTTATTTCATTCTCATCGCTTACGGATTTCTTCCCTGGAGTTTCTTTTTGCCCGTCGTTCTATGGCAGGGGTTAGTGGTCCATCGGAAAGATCTGCGTTGGGTTTTTCCCGCCGTGGCAATGGCGACCCTGTTTATTTTCCTGTCGTTCATCTCCGGCAAACGGGGTGCTTATCTCCTTCCCATGTTTCCCATGGCCGCGTTGTTGGTCGCCCATGGGATATCCGTTGCCATGAATGAGGACCACCGTCTGGCTAAGGGCTGGACGGCGACCCTGGGGGCCGTCCTGGGAATTCTCATTGCACTTGCGGTCGTGCTGTTACTCACCGCGACAAACCCGGAAATACTGTCTCTCATCTACAAAATGGAATTCATTCACTATAAAGACCGCTGGATGGCCGAACGTCTTGTCCTGAATCATGCCCCGTCTGGAATCATCCTGACCTTTCTCGCCTCGACCGTTTTATGGACTGCCTGGGCGATCTGGCGGGCGTTGAAAAAAAATTCTGCGGTACACGCCAGCTATAATATTCTCGGTTTAACTTTTCTTGTCCTCCTGATTTTTAGAGGCCCCGTCGCAAATGCGGTGAACCATTACTCCCTGAAACCCTTCGGCCAGGGGGTCGGTAAAATGGCAGGCGAAAGTCTATTGATCCACTCTGGAAAAATAAAAGAAGATCTTCTTTATTTTATTGGTCGTCCTGTGCAGGAGGAAACAACTGAAAGGGCCGTACAAATTCTCAGGGGAAACCCGGAAGCGTATTGGGTCCTCCCGTCAGAACTGGGCCAGGGAGTGATCGCCACAAATCCTGATTTTCAAATCGTGCTTAAAACCGATGCACGGCTGAGACAACACTATCAGTTGATCAACAAAATTCCGTCCGCATTGCAAAAATAAAACCGTGTCTATACGGGACGAACCTTTGAAACATTCAGAGCGGTTTGTCTTCAGGAGCCTTCCTTAAGACTGAGCTCTAAATAAGTGCGTTCGATATTGCCGTCGATTCTTTCGGCCTTGCCAAAGTTTTTATATTTTTCCTTCAGCACAGGATGCAGCGTTTCTTTGGCTTTCTGCAAGGAAGCCCCATCATTGATCTGCCCCTGGACAAGGCTTCTCAAGTTCAGCAGATAATGTTTCATGGCGATGATGAGCGGCTTGCCACCCACATCCCCGTGACCGGGAATCACCATTTCGACATCCTGATCTTCCATGTAATGCAGAGCGTCGATCCATTCCGAGACGTAGCCGTCCCCCATATAGGGAAACTGGCCGTTGAATATGAGATCGCCCGCGATCACGGCTTTCAATTCCTTTAGATGAATGAACAAATCTCCATTGGTGTGCCCACGGCGATGGATCAACTGCAAGTGATATTCCCCGGCGTACACTTCCATGCGTTTTTCAAACACCATATTGGGTGGCGTCACCGTGACTTCGTCCAGCCCCTCTATTTTAAAACTTTTGAACCTGTCCAGATGGTCTTTACCTGCCGACCCTGTAAGGGCGCGTCTCACATTTTTATGAGCGATGATGGTTTTACTTCCACGAAACACCTGGTTGCCGAAAGTATGATCGCCATGGTAATGCGTGTTGATTGTGTACAGGATGGGCAGTTGGGTGTGCTTGCGTATCTCTGCCATGACCTTTTTTGCTTCCATGGGGCTCACCCGGGTATCGACCACGATCACCCCTTCTTTGGTAATAATGAAGGTGCTGTTGGAATCGCTTCCCTCTCCGTGCACGATGGTAAAAACATTCGGAAACACTTCTACGGTTTTGGCCAGGACCTGAGTCCCTGCAAAAACATTCAACAACCCTGCGACCACCCACACTGAAACGATGAACTGCAATTTTTTTCTGACCATTATCAACTCTCTCGACAAAAAATTAATATCCGAACAAACTCTACTAATATGGGCCTGAGTAACAGGCCGACCACGAAGGAACACCGCTTTTTTCAATGTTGTTTTTATGATATCTTAGCCGTATGGAAGATGAAAACAAGAACAAATACGACTTCCTGCTGAGTTTGCTCAGTAATGGCGACGCAATGATATGCTTGGATGCCCGTCTTCCCGAAGTCGATGTTCCCAGAGACCACAAGGACAATCCATCGCTCAACCTGATACTCAATCTGAATTTCCGACGGCCTCTGGATGTCCAGATGGAGGGCGTTTACGTCACCCTGGCCTTCCAGGGACGGCCCCACCCCTGCGTGATCCCTTTCGAGGCGGTGTGGGCCATTTTTGAACCCGCCCTGAAAAATGGGCAGGTGTGGGAGGAAAGTATTCCGGCGGATATCGATCTTGAGGAACATTTAACCAGTCAGGCGCGAATTCAAAAAAAAGGGTTGAACCCCAACCAGAAAGCGTCGTCCGACGCGAGCAAATCCGCCCCTGCGGGAGGTATGCCGAAATCCGGGAAAAAATCGCCCAAAATCCTGACCGGGAGCAAAAAAGCGGATTCCGATCAAACCCCCAGGCCCAAAAAAGACCGTAGCCATTTGCGGGTCATTAAATAAGCCGCTCAATCGACTTTCCGTCGGCAGGCGATATCCGCTCATTACAGCCGTTACTTCACAGAATTCCGTTTTTTTTGAGTGCCCTTCAGGAAGAAATGGCAAATTTTCCTTTTACAAAGGCTGGAGGATAGATTAAACTTTTTTCCTGCGTTTAAGTTGCAATTAGCGATCTAAACCCATAATGGTGGGCGTAGCTCAGTTGGTAGAGTCCTGGAATGTGGCTCCAGATGTCGCGGGTTCGAGCCCCGTCGCTCACCCCATTTATTTTTATATTAGCGCGCCTGTAGCTCAGCTGGATAGAGTTCCGGACTTCGAATCCGTAGGTCGCAGGTTCGAATCCTGCCGGGCGCACTCCTTACCGGGCGAACTCCTACGTGGAAGGCGAATTTGCTCACGACGGGCAAGGCCCCTTCAGTCAGGTTTGGGTTTTTAGGTCCAGACACACTCGCTTCCCTGAGGGGAAGGGGAAGAAATTGTTATATTAAAAATTGTGGGAGATGATGTCCAAAATCCTCTCCCGATTTATTATTTATAAGCTTTAAAGTCCAACGGAGGAATCCATGCAAACCAGGAAAATAAAACCTATCTTAGTGACCGCTTTTTCAATACTGCTGACAATATTTTTCTGCTCCACTTCCATGGCCGCGGTTTCCGGCACCGACAGCAAGGGAAGTTACACTCATGGCGAGAGCAAAGAAGAAGGCAGTAAAAGCAAGGGTCCTGAATCAACGAGCTCTGATGAAAGCACCCCAAAAAAGGGTGAGGGCAGTGGCTCCAAAGCCACCCTCCACAAGGGTGACTATAGCCACGGCAAAAAAGGCCACGGACACAAGTCATACGCACCTTCCAGACATGGCTACACACACAAAGGCAAAGAAGGTAGCGGGAGCAAGAAATATTCACATGGATCTCCCCATAAGAGATCTCACTCAGCCCACAAAGATTCCGGCCACAGCGGCTCGCACCATTCCGGGAAATCTCCATTCAAACATGTATTGTGTTTTACAAAAAAATTAGGTTTGACGGAAGATCAGGTCGCAAAAATCAAAGCCCACGAATTTGAATTCAAAAAGATGAAAATCCAAAGGAAGGCGGATCATGCGATCGCCCATATGGAACTGGACCGGTTAGCCCATTCGGACACCATTGACGAGGCGGGAATGCGGGCCGTAGGAAACCAAATCGTCGATATCAAAACCAGAAAGATCCAGGCCATGATCGAGGCCAAGATCACGATCCTTAAAATTCTGACAGCAGAACAAAGACAAAAAGTCAGCCAAATGCATTCCAGTAAATGAATCAGGCTTAAATGAACGGGGCGTAGCGCAGCCTGGCAGCGCACCTGCTTTGGGAGCAGGGGGTCGGAGGTTCAAATCCTCTCGCCCCGACCAGCATAATCAATGGGTTACGGTTCAAGCCGTAGCCCATTTTTTATTTGGGCTAGCGTATGGGCTAGCATTTCGCTTTAATTCTCTGCCAATGAGGGTTTAAAGTTCAAACCTAAATCCGCCCCCTATATTAGCCCCCTTCACGCGATCCAGGTCATCCCTCCTAAATCCCAAGTCCAAAGTATCAAGTTCCTAGTTTCTTGTTCTAGGTTCAGCTTCCCTTGCCAAGGGTCTTGGCTATTGTGAGGGGGGGTAGGCCAAAAATGAACAAAATCGGGTTGGGTTAGGGTGTTAGAAATTACTGCTATTTTTGTTATAGTAGCTTGGTTTGTTAGTTCATGGTTCTGACTCATACCATAATGAGAGTAACTTACACGATCTGAACGTCGGCTATCGACCCAAAGCGGACATTCTCATAGTTTCCATTCAAGAGAGATGAAGAATATTGGTGCATATGACGATTAAAGAGACCGTTAAAAAGAGTCGCCCTCGGATCGGCCTTGCGCTGGGAAGTGGTTCGGCGCGTGGGTGGTCACATATCGGAGTGATTCGTGCCCTTGCTAAGGCGGGCATTGAGCCCGATTTCGTTTGTGGAAGCTCTATCGGTGCCCTCGTCGGTGCAGCTTATGTCACCGGAAAACTTGAAGCACTGGAGGACTGGGTTCACAGGATCACATGGCGAGGAATTATGAATCTACTTGATTTCAAGCTTTCCAGCGGAGGCATAATTGAAGGCGAACGACTTATTGAATTTCTTTCCGAACTTTATGGAGACACGGTGATCGAAAACCTCCCCGTGCCTTTCATCGCGGTCGCCACGGATTTGAATACAGGGCGGGAGATTTGGCTAAAGGAGGGTTCTCTGACTGAAGCTGTCCGTTCTTCCATCGCCCTCCCTGGTCTATTCAGTCCAACCAAATTGGGTGAGAGGTGGCTCGTGGATGGGGGAATTTCCAATCCTGTTCCTGTTTCTCCGTGCAAAGCCCTTGGTGCTGAGATAGTCATTGCAGTCAATCTGAATGGAGATTTACTTCGCAAGCATTCCAGCGCAAGCACAGCAAGCTGCGTCAAGCCGGAGAGTCAAAAGAAGCAGCCAGAGTTTTTAGAAGGACTCATGAGTAATATTCCATCTCTCATTAAAGGGGGCGCAGACATCGTTGCAGATCGGCTTTTGGGGACGGGATCAAATAATCCGGGATATTTCGATGTCATTTTTGGTTCAATCGACATCATGCAAGATCAAATAACGCGAAGCCGCATGGCCGGAGAACCTCCCGACATCATCTTGAACCCCCGACTGAGTCATATTGGCCTGCTTGAATATAATCGCTCCGACGAGGCTATCAAAGAAGGGCGTAGATGCGTGAGACAGATGCTCCCTGCTATAAAGGATGCTATTGGGGACTCCCGCTAAAAAGGTGGGGGATATCACTTTGGTGCATAATAAATAAATCTAACATTTTGCTACACCCGATTACTATTCCGCTTCTATTCATAACGGCAGATGAGATTGGTTGTTAATGTCTGCTTTTGGCCGAAACCAGACGTTACCTGCCCTCTACACTAATCAACCAGCAACCTGCCTCCAGCGTCCCACGGCCCTAAATGCTTGCTTCTCCGGCTTAGTCCTTTGACACGCAAACAGCGACAAGCATAGTATAACTTGAAGAACTTTTGTCGAGGGTCTATAAACAAAATATGGTTCTTACTAAATTCCAACTCTGGTCGAGATTCCTTAGAGGACATACATTTCTACAAGTACAAAGGGCTTTTTATTGTTTACTCAGGTACTGAATATCCCAATGAAGAATGCTTTAGCCATAATCTTAATATTCTTTATCCTCGATATTGGCGGGTACCCCACAACTGCCTCAGCACATCAGCCAAAAATAGTTGAGACTAAAGATATTGTTATTACCAATCCGGAAATATCAAAGGCATATTACGGTTTACTTTCTGGCGAACCGCATATTTATACTATAAGTGCGATCGAGGACTTTGATTTGTATGTAAATGTGCTTGTGCCGGATATAGAGGGACAGAAGAAAGCTGTATTGGCAGATATATCTAGGGATGGTAAATCTATAGCAGTTCTTGATGCAAACGATAAAGAGTGGACGAAATTTTTTGAACCCTTTGGGCAAAGCACCTACTGGAAAGGCCCAGAGTATAGAGCGCGTGCCGAGGCTGACGAGTATACGATTCGTGTGTGGAGCACCGAAAATAACATCAAATATTCGTTAGCAATAGGTGAAATTGAGGCATTTGACGGCAAAGCGGGCGTTAATGCACTTTTACTTATACCTGATTTAAAGCGACACTTTTTTAATCAATCGCCCATAAGCTTTATTTTTTCCCCGTTAGGGTGGGGATATATTTTTGTGATGTATGTTTTTGCATTTACCGTTGGAATTATTTATCGCGCAATCCTTAAAAAAGTTGCTAAGGGGTCTCTAAGAGGTGTGCATAAAAATATTGGAAAGTCTGATCGCATCATACGCCTTGTTATATCGGTAGGACTAATTGTATGGGCAATTACAACCTCCTGGAGTCCGATATTACTTTTCTTCTCAGGTATTGCTCTTTTTGAAGCAATATATAGCTGGTGCGGGTTTTATGCGGCACTCGGAAAAAACACGTGTCCCGTGAATTAAATATTTAGGGGGGGCAGCCTATCAGAAAACCAGGCCCTGATGGCCCCGGTTAATTGTCCGTGAACCGTTAAAAAATACTTTAAATTTCCCTAATGCTTGTCCAGCAAAATCCTACATTTAAAGGCTTGCCACAAGAACTTTAAAGCGGGGTCTCTCTTAATATTGGTTACTTTCATTTCGCCCTGGCTATCTTACAGCATTAATGCTGACTTCTAAATCATCTACTCTTCAATACTTGCTAATATCGGTCCAAATCCCAATACAAATTTTAAATCACTTTTGAAGTATTATGTTTTCCACAAAAACATTTTTTAAAATCAAGAAAAACGGGACCCACCAAATTAGATCATTCGTGATGATATGAACTCCAAAAATGAGAGGCAATTCCCCTTGAATTAAGGCCCCGGCAAACCCTAATGGTCCAAAAATTTTCCCAAGAAAACCCACCAATATAATTGGCCAATGAACCAAAGGATTTGTAGCGGCAATCCAATAACCCAAGCCATAGACCCCAACAATCATGCCGATGCATTGCCACAGTTGGGGATATAAAGGGGCACGCATACCCAAGATTTCAAAACTGTAAATAGGGAACAATATGGCAATGCCTCCCCAAATGACATTGTAAATACCAGCCAGTTTTAAAGTTATTTGCATATTTTTAATTGACATATTATTCCTATACCCTGAAAACAATCAAAATTGAGTTACCTATGCTCATTCAATTGTGGATATTAAAATTACATATTTTTTTATCATTTGTCCTGACAGGGGTTATATGGATTGTTCAATTAGTTCATTATCCAAGTTTTCACTATATTGAGAGCACGAATTTCAGGGAATTTGAAAAATTTCATATCTTCAGGACATCGATTCTGCTTGGACCTCTAATGATCTTAGAATTGCTGACAGGGGCAATTCTATTAACGGGATCTTCTTTTTTACCCGGTTATATTCTTTGGATTAATTTTATTTTCATGACCTTAATCTGGCTAATCACCTTGCTTTGGAGCCTTCCTCTACATAAAAAACTAAACAAGGGGAAAGACAGGGATCTAATCAATAATTTAATCTTGTCCAATTGGCCCAGGGCATTTTTATGGACCGGCAAAAGTTTTCTTCTTTTTATATATTTTCCGAATTAAAAATATAACGATTAAGCTTTTCCCCAATCTTCCCATTTAGCTTCAGTAGCTAGACCCTTTTTACAACTATTGATTTTATTCTTGCAGGTTCCAACCTCGATCTTCCATGCATTTAATATAAACTGGATGTGTTGTAACTGGAAACTCCGCGTATGCGTCGCAGTAAGCAGCATCGTTTTCATACTTTATCTCACTAGCCGTTAAATTTTCCTTTGCCGGTGGGGTGTTGCATGCGCATAAAACCAAAATTTGTAAAAGGACCAATGCAAATTTACCCATGACTCACCTCATTCTCTTTTTATTCCAACTGATTAAAACTTGAAAATATTGTTTATTCTCATGGCGAAAATTTACTTGATGGAGAAAAATTTCCATACCTGTTAAACAAAACCTTGAAAATTGAGAAGGTAATAAAAAAAATGGGTGCCGAGGCTAAAGCCCAACCAAAACAAGCCAGGACCAAGTATGAGAATAATTCCTGGACAGCTTGAAAAAAATCAGCATTAAAGGCGGAAATCAGAGTGGATTCGGAAATCGTCGCCAAAGATTTTCCCGAAATTCTTTCGCCAATTTGTAAAAAGGGAAAAAATAAAATAATTTGAAAAGGAAAGGCAGCATAATTTGCGACCTGAATAGCGGGTAAGTTCAGGCGGAATAAAATTGCTGCCAGAGTGCAAAGCAGGGTTGTGGTCCCAATGATCGGAAAAACACTGAGGGTCATGCCCAGGGCAATCACCAAGGCCAATTTGGACGGACTCAATCCCTGCTTTAACAGATTGGCCAGAGGGAGATATATTTTCTCTCTAAAAATGGAAGAAGCTTTCATGGCGCACTTTTAAAATAAAAGCAGGTTAAATATATTAACAAGCCCGGTTATCCCGTTTTTCTTCTGGCACCTCAACCCATTGAGCCAAGCACTTGCTGTGCAACGGGTGTTGGGGAGTCCAAATCAGTTTGGAAAGGTCATAGCCTTTTGCCTTGGTACTTTCAATTATCAACGTAATAAGTTTCTGGTCCAGTTGAGGTTTCCGGCTTAGAATCCAAACGTTTTCCTTATCGGGCTCCCCCACCACGGCATATTGATAATCATCTCCTACATCAATCACCCAATAATCCAGTTTGAAGGGCCAAATGAACTGAACTTTCCATTTGGCCTGCGTCTTTGGTTCCACTACCCAACCTGTTCCGTTCATTTTGCTGATCTTACCCTCGAACCCATTTTTTCGGCAGACGTTGGTAACACCGATCTTCCCCTCGTTGGTGAGCTTGTAATGGGCAATCATTGCGAAACAATTTTTTTCCACAAACCATGGATTATGCGCGATTTCAAACCAAGTTCCCTGAAAACGTTCGAGGTCTAAGTGAGGAATGACCTTCAATTCCTGGTTGTTCGCATAAACCACCGAAGTATTGAAGCCAAGATATATCGCGGCCATGCAAAGAATATAAGCTAAAATTAAAACTTTTCTCATAGTCCTATTTTTGGAATAAAGATGTCCCTAAATGATCGACTTTTAGTGGCGCGATAAATAAAGTAAACCAGGGTGGCTATATTCCCCAGAATATAGAGAGTTAAAGTCCACGCGACGCCCTTAATCACGCTGTTTTCCATAACCCCTATCCAGACACCAATAAACGTCAAGGCAATATAAATATCCACTAAAGTGGCCAGCCCCCAGCGGATGGATATTAATTGCTGGATTCCAATGAAAACATTCGATTCCATGCTGGCCCAAACAATGACCCAAAGTAATGTAATCAGTAGGAAACCCGCCAACAGGATGGAAAGAAAATTTTTATTTTTCATAATTTACCTTTCCATTTTGATTTTTGTGAAATAGATAATGAGATACACCCCACTCGTTTCCATGGCAATATCCAAACAATTCCGCGCAGGCCATGAAAAAAATTCGCCATCGATAAAACCATTGTTTTGCATTTTTTTCCCCGTATACAAGAGAAAACAACTCATAAATCTTATCCTTATGCTGATCCATATTGCGAAACCAAGCCTCAGCGGTTTTTTGATAATGCTGTCCTTCCCACCACCATTGCGACTCCAATTTCAAATCCTCCTGAAAATAACCTGGCAAATCTAAAGAAGGCATAATCCCTCCGGTGAAAAAGTAGCGGCCCATCCAATTGTCTGCACCCTCTGTTTCAAAGAAATAAGGAAACCGCTGGTGACAAAAAATATGGATAAACAGTTTTCCATCCGGCTTCAACCAGGAAGCAATTTGATTCATCAAACGCCGGTAGTTTCGCATGTGCTCAAACATCTCGATTGAAAGCACCCGGTCAAATTGACCCCCGGGGTTAAAAGAATTCATGTCACAGGTGATTATCTCCAGATTGTTTAAATCCTTGCGGTTGCGAATATCCAAAATATATTCTCGTTGAAGACTGGAATTGGAGACCGCTGTCACCTTGCAATTCGGGTAAAGTTCAGCCAGCCAGAGGGAGAGCGACCCCCAGCCGCAGCCAAGTTCTAAAACCTCCATACCATCCTCTATCTGGGCGCGTTTACATGAAATAGCCAATGAGGCGGCCTCAGCTTCAGTAAGAGTTTGGACTCCTTCCCCCCAATAACATCCGCTGTACTTTTTATAGTCGCCTAGAACCATTTCGAAAAACTGAGGAGGTAATTCATAATGCTGCGCGTTGGCGTCGTTAGTATGAAGGGCAATGGGACCGCTCTTCATTTGAGAGATAAATTGCTCTTTTGAAGTTAATCCATCATGGAGAAAAGTTTTCGTTTCTTCTCGCAATCTCTGCCCTACCAGACGGCGAATTCCCCACCGCGTTAGACTGTCAGGGACAAGTCCCCGCTCCATAAAATTGATTAAACTTTCCATCACGCTTTCTCCTTGGGAATCCACGGGAAAAAAGGACTGGTCGTCTGTTGATAAATCCGGTAAGCCTCGCCCCGGCTTTTCAACGCCTGTAACTCCGTGTATGGGATTCCTGTCACTTTCCTTAACAGGATCCACATGACAATGGGTCCGGCCAAAGCCGCCCACCAGAAAGGAGACCCAGTGGACAACAACACGTAGCACCACCAATGGAGCCATTCAAAAAAATAATTTGGATGCCGGGAATATCGCCATAAACCCACTTGGCACACCTGTCCCTTGTTTGCCGGGTTAGCCCGGAAACGTGCCAATTGGGTATCTGATCTCAACTCACCTAAAATGGAACCCGCCCAAACCGCGATGGCGATATAATCCCATATCACCAATCCTGGTTGAGGGTTCATGGCGACCGTCCAAAAGGGGATCGCAAAAATCACTACAAAGAGGGCTTGCCCTTGAAAGAAAATAAAGAAACGCAGTTTGACCTGATCTCCAAATACGCGGCGAAGATTTTGGTATCTGCCATCCTCGGCTTCGGCCTTAATTATTCGGTCAATCCATAAATAAGTTCCCAGTCGAACTCCCCAAATACCTGCAAGAAGAACGAGCAAAAGCCGCCGCGAGCTGTCCCCGGTTCCCATCAGAGAAAAGTAAATTGCTGCGCCAGCCAACCCAAAGGCCCATCCCACGTCTGCAATTCCAGCATCCTGATGCTTATTCTGATACAACCAAAGGCCAACCATCACCAGCACCATGACCACCCACCAATGTAATAGAAGAATGAGCTGGCTCATTGCTTCTTCCTTTCAGTTTGTAAGTCGGCACTTAAAGCCGGCAAAATAGAATCCATCCGGCATAAAGGTTTGGTAAAAATCATCTGCACATCCCCAATCTGCCGTTCCAGAAATCCTCCCTCGCAGTAACAAAAATAAAACTCCCATAAACGGATAAACGCTTCAGAAAATCCTTGATCTCGGATTTGCTGAACATTTTGCATAAATCGTTGCCTCCAATGGTTGAGCGTCTTAGCATAATGAGGCGTGATATCCTCCATATGAAACAACCGCATATCGGTTGTCTTTGCCGCGGAACCGCACAATGCGCTAATTGAAGGAATGCAGCTTCCCGGAAAAATGTAGGTTTTGATGAAATCAGCAAATTGTTTGGCCTCTTCATAAAGATGATCCACGATGATAATTCCCTGCAGCAGCATGGGGCCTTCCGGATACAACAGGTCACTGCACTTACGAAAAAAATCATCGTAATACTGATACCCGACCGCTTCGATCATTTCGATAGAGACCAGCTTGTCATATCGGCCCGTCAAATCCCTGTAATCTTTTTTAATCACCTGGATTTTTTGACCGAGTCCCGCAGCCTGGACTTTTTCTTGTACATAGTCATATTGTTTCTGGGAAATCGTGGTGGTTGTGATCCGGCAGCCATAATTTTTCGCGGCATAAAGGGAAAATCCACCCCATCCTGTGCCGATTTCCAATACATGATCATCAGGAGAAAGTTGCAGTTTTTGACAGATCCGCTCGAGTTTATTTATGGAAGCTTTTTCAAGTGAACTGGATTCAGATTCGAAAATGGCGCAGGAGTACATTTTCGTTTCGTCGAGAAAGGTCGCAAAAAACTCGTTGCCCAAATCATAATGAGCGGTTATATTCCTCATGCTGTTTTGCTGGTTGTTACGCCGCATAGCGTGTTGAAGCCTAAACACCCAAGTCGCGATCCTCGCTAAACCCCCTTCAAGATTGTCTGCCAGATGTCGATTGCGGACGAAAATCCTGATCAAGACAGTCAAGTCGTCACAGGTCCACCAGCCTCGAACATAAGCCTCGGCAGCGCCATTTAATCCTTTAGTGATAATTTCTGCATACATCCGGATATCGAGAATTTTTATCACCGAGCTCATTGGAAAATCAGGCGTGGAATTTCCAAAATTAGAAATTTCACATCCCTCCTCCACTGTCAACCGTCCGATTTCCAACTCCCCAAACTTATTCAACACCGCTTCTCGGGCCAGATGATCCCAAGAGGAATTGGTTTTCTTTTTAACCAAGGGCAGGTTTTTTGGAATGATTGATTCTCTAAGTAACATTATTCAACTCCGGATCGCTGGATCGAAAGTGAAACGTCCTTGCGATATTTGGGGTGTGGATAAAAAGGGCAACGTTTGATCCAAAGACGGAGTGCCTGAAAGTAAATACCCCAAACCACCTTAAAAGTCATGGAGGGATATTGAAATAAAACTCGAGCCAATGAAGTATGAGAAATTTCGGCACGCGTCATGCCTAGCGAAACATCTAAAATTTTTTGATCCCCCTCCCAGCTTTCCATATGAATGTGAAAATCCTTTCCCGGCTTGCTAAACGACCAAACGTATTTCATTCCCATATTCATAAATGGAGATATATGAAATTCTTTTTTAAAGGTGAATGGGATTGTTCCACCCTTAATCGGCTCATGAACCTTGAAAACATAGCAGTGCTGCTCACCCCAGGGGGTGTTGTTGATTTCTGCAATAATGTTTTCTAAATTTTGTCCATCCCTGCTCCAACAAAAATAAAAACTCACCGGATTGAAGCGGAATCCGAAATAACATAAATGGGTCATCAATTGAATAGCCCCCTGGGGGCGGGTCCCTATTTGGGCCTCCACCAGATCGCGGACCGCCTGATCCAAAGGTATATCGGACTTTCCCAAATGGTCCCGGCGGCGAAAATAAGCCAGGTTCCAGGAATTTGCGGACCACAACCAATAGGGCTCAAACAGTTCCGGGAGTTCATCCAATCTGAGGCAGACCATGAACAGCGAGTACCGGAAAGCATGCAAAAGGGGATTACTTCTCTTATGTAATACCTGGCCTTCATAAAGGCAACTCTTCACTTCAAAGCTCCTTTCCAAAATAACGGCACACTTTCAAAGCGCTGTTGACACCGTCTTCATGAAAACCGGACCCCAAATACGCACCGCAAAAATAAGTCCTGTTCACCCCATTGATTTCTCCTAACTTCTTTTGTGCCTCGATAGCAGCCCCGGAAAAAACCGGATGGTCGTAATGAAAGGTTTTAATAATTTTTGCAGGGTCAATTCTGTTGGTCATATTCAGGGAAACGCAAAAATTCGTATCGGATTCGATGCCCTGCAGGATATTCATATTGTAGGTGACCGAAGCGCCCTTGGTAGGATTGGGAATTCTATGGTAATTCCAACTTGCCCAGGCCAATTTCTTTCTGGGAAGAAGAGAATCATCCCAATGCAAAACCGCCTCGTTTTTTTGGTATCCAATGGCACTCAGGATTTCCCTCTCCCTTGGAGAAGGTTCCTCTAAAATTTGTAGCGCCTGATCACTATGGGTCGCAAGTATCACACTATCGTAGTGAAAGGTCTTTCCATCCAAACTTGAAATTTGGATCCCTTCCTTATCTCGGAAAATCCTCTTTACCGGACATCTTAGGCGAATCCGATCCTTAAAACACTCCACGAGGCGGACGACATATTGGCGGGAACCACCTTGAATCACTCGCCATTGTGGGCGGTCCTCAACATTCAACATTCCGTGATTTTCATAAAAACGGGCAATGAAATAAAATGGAGTTTTTAGAACTTGCGCCCGGCTTCCGGACCAAATGGCGGCGGTCATTGGAATGACATAATTCTCTCGAAGTTGAGAGGAATAATTTCCAGTTTCAAGAAATTCCTCAAAAGTCATACAGAAATTCTCATTGGTTAAAAATCGTTTAGCATCTTGATTGAATCTCAAAATATCCCGTATCATCCTGTAAAAAGAAGAACGAAATAAATTCATTCTTTGTGCAAACATTTTATTAATCGAAGTTCCGTTATACTCAAGGCCGGTATTTTCGCAGCGGACACTAAAGCTCATATGACTGGGTTGGCTTGGGACCTTCAACTGCTCAAGTAATTTTTTGAAATTTGGATAATTTTTATCGTTGTATACAATGAAACCGGTATCCACTTCATATTTCCTGCCGTTGAATTGAACAGAAACGGTATTGGTGTGTCCCCCAATATAGTCCGCGGCTTCATAAACTGTAATATCATGATCCTGGGAGAGGAGATATGCTGAAACCAATCCTGAAATACCTGCTCCAACAATGGCAATTTTCATGACCCATTTGTACCTTTAATGAGAAATTTTGACTTTTTCGGGAACCAATTTTAAATCCCACACCAATCCAACCGTGGACATCAGTGCCAAAATCCAGAGGTAATATCAATTTCCCACCAATGGAATCCCTGCTGAACGGAGGCAGGGTAATGGTGATGGTTGTTATGCCAACCTTCACCTAATGTGATCAAGGCGATCCAAAAGTTGTTGCGGCTGTCGTCTCCGGTTTGATAGCGCCTTTTCCCAAACAGATGGGCCAGAGAATTGGTCGAACAGGTCGCGTGAAATAGCACCACTGTGGAGATCAAACCCCAGACCAGCAGTTGAGGCCCGGTGGTTCCAAGTTCCGTGAAATAGACATTCAGAACTTCACCTGCAACAAATACCAACACTCCCAGGGTGACCGGAACAAAAATATCGAATCGATCGATCCATCGTAGTTCCGGAAACCGATTGAAATCTGAAATTAAATTACCTCGTGTTTTAAAATTTGATACGTTGGTAAACCAGAGCATATGGCTCCATAGAAATCCGCTTTGAACAGGGGAGTGAATATCCTCCGAAGAATCGGAATACCGGTGATGATGCCGATGATGGGCGGCCCACCATAAAGGTCCTCTCTGGACGGATGAAGCCCCAATGATTGCAAATATAAATTGAAGCCATCGGGATGTTTTAAAGGCTCGATGCGAAAAATACCGATGGTAAAATCCTGTGATCGCAAACATCCGTATTAAGTACAATACGCCTGCCAATATCAAAGCCGTAAGGCTGAAACCTACCCAGAAAACACTCAAACAAGCGACATGGAGCATAAAAAATGGAACGCAACGAATCCAGTCGATTTTTTTTGAATCTTCTTCATTCAGCTTAGAAATACCAGCCTGACTGTCAAACCACCTGGCAAGGGTTGTCCAAAGATCCGTCATGATCTGATTAGTTCCTCTAAAAGGTTTCGTAAATTCATTAAGTTATTTTGCTTATTTTATTTAAAAGGAAACCCGGCTATCCATCCAGTTATTTAAGCCCCTCCAGAGGCAGTATGGAAAACCACTAGGTTTTTCACCGGGCTCCCATTTCATTCCACCCAAAAACACTTTATAAGACGTCAGATATTTTTTCCGTTTTTTGATTGTTGACCACTGCTAATATTTTTTGCATTGGGAATATTCATCTTGGCCTTAAATTTTTGCCAATATTGCTTACTCAGCTCTGATGCGGGAACGACTTTTTTTACGTTTCCCCTGGGATTTATTATTTTTACGTCATAAAACATGGCAAGCTCCTTTTTTCACAAACAATGCATTGAGGCCAATACGATTCTTACAAAAATAATTGACTTTCATTAAAGGGAATCCGGTTTTCCAGTCGTTGCTTGTTGTTGTCTAGGTTCTGGAAAGGTCACTAGGCTTATGACCGGATTCCCTCTTTCCTCATCCCCTCTTGATTGGTTGATGGGGTTATTCGATCAACAACGTTTGCGTTTAGTAGAATGTGACCCGGAGACCTTTTTTCTTTTGGCTATATTCCTTTGGTAATAGTTTCTTTTCTGGCATTCATGGGAGCAGTATTTTCCGAATGGCCGTCTGCAATAAAATTCTTTTCCACAAACCAGACAGTTTTTCTCATAAAATTTTTGTGACGAATCTTTTGGTTCTTTTCCGTGTTCGAAGTTTTTAATAAATTTTCTATAATTTTGTGTGGATTTCTGTGATAGAGCTTTGCTCAACAATTCATTCTTAACTTCATTTGGGCCTACAACTTTTTTCAGTTGGCCCTTTGAGTCGTAAATTTTGCATTCGTAAGCCATCACAAAACCTCGATGTTTTTTCTCGAAAAACATTCTTAATTTGCTATTCGCGATTCATCGGCACTTCTTGACTGTCAGCCAGTCAAGGTAATCAGAAAAACGTTCGAAACGGTTGACTCCAGAAATTCCTTCAGGGGCTCCATTTCCGCCCACCACCAGATCAACCGTTTTCTTCATATTTGCTTTGATCATTTTCAGATGGCCCTCAACTTCAACCGGGTCCATCGTGGGGGAAACGCTGATGCACAAAACGTCTGCCTGGCATTGTTTGACCGCCCAGATGATTTCATCAGTTGGAGTGTCCGGCCCTAGAAAAATCACCCTCGCTTCGGTCACTGCGGTTACGGCCGCGCACATCTGGATGCCCAGTCGATGAGGGTCTCCTGGAAGTGTGGTTACTAAAACCACCGGCCCCTCTTTTCTTTCATTCATGCGTCTCCACATGCTACTTAAAAAGTGTTCCATCCTCTCTGAGGCAAAGTGTTCCTGAGAAACTGTAAATTCACCGATTTCCCAACCTTTTCCCACCTGGACAACAAAGGGAGCGGCTAAGTTCATTACGAAATCTAGTGGACCATTTTTTCTCCACTCCTCATAAAACCCCTGAGTCAGGGTGAATTCATCGAACTGGTGGACCGCCTCTGTCCATTTTTCAATGATGAGTTCTCTGGATACCTGACCAGGCTCGGATTCTGATGGCTCAGTACTGGAATTCATGAAATTCTGAGCCCCCAGCAAACCCTGAAGCTCTTCAAGTGTTCCGGTCACCACCTTGCTGGCCCGGTACCCAGACTCCAGGGCCCTCGCAATGGCTCTGAGTCGTGTAACCTCATCCTTGGGATATCTTCTGTGGCCTGAGGGAAGGCGTTCAGAGCGTGGGGCTCCGTATCTTTTTTCCCACACCCTTAGGGAGTGAACGCCGACCCCCGTCTCCTTCGAAAGTTCCCCAATGGAAAGGTAATCTTCAATTTTTAATACGTTATTCATCATCTTCTCTTGGATTGGGTTATTAAAACCTAACAGTAAACCGTTCACATTGCTTCTGGTTACAAGTTTGATTACATATTCATGTCATTACGAGGAGCCATGGCCATGCCTTGGGCGTCCACATGATTGATGACTCTAACGCCGGCAGTCGCTTTTTCTACCAGGAACATATGGCCCGCGATGGTGGTCTTGAAAGTATTGCCAGGCTTGATTTCATATTCTCTTAACAGAGACTGCTCGAACTGGTTAAGGCCTACATAAATTTCCTTTTTGTTCTGGGCCATGGCATTAACGATCTTTTCTTGTGTTTTCACATTGAAAGTCCACTCATAAGGAAGATTGGTGTGATCGTGACCCATATGGGAATTTGGATTCATGGATGCGTTGAAAATCCTGTTGGTCATTTTGATCGGAACCTGATCGTTGTAGGCAACGTTGCTAGCCCGGTTTGTGTCAATGATTTTCATTCCGGCGGAGGTTCTCTCCATCAGAAAATTGATTCCACTTATCTCTGTATTGAACTTGTTGCCAAGACCGATGTCATAATGATCCAGTTTCTTCTGCTCGAAATGGGTCAAACCGATCAAAGTTGAGGGATTGGAAGAAACCTGTGTTCTTTCCATCTTGGTGGTCATACTGTTTGAAAGTTTCCACTTGTAAGAAACTGTAGAGTAATCGTGATCCGAATGAGCCATAGCTGCTGTGGATGTCAAAGTGATCGTTGCGGCGATTGCAAGGGCGTTGATGATGCTTTTTTTCGTTTTCATTTTGATTCTCCCTAAAGAAAAGTTGATTGGTTGTTTAGTATTTGTATCTGATCTACTTCCACAATATAGACAAATGTCTAGTTATTGTCAAGATAATATTAAATAAATCTATACAATTATCTAGATTATTAAATAACGCATTGAAATATAAGGAAATAAAAATGAAAAAATATTTAAAAATTCAGCGTATGGGGCTGGTTCTGAAGAAAACAGTCGATTTTCGGAAGGGTTTTGGGGCGAATACCTCAATTAATTCTCAAATATTTGAAAATTTCTTCCCACTCAAGGAATCGAGGAAATTCAGGTTAAGGGGGATAAAATTAGAACTAGGGTTTGCGAGCCTTGAGGGTCAAGGTAGAACTATCTCAAAAATGGTAGGGATTTAAGGTGTTGCCCCTTTATGATCCAAATTAAGTTGTTATTTTTTAGAGAAATTGTTGCTAAATTGAATTTCTATAAAAGAAATTCTCCGTCCAATTAAATATTGCGCCTTAATAGGCATAATTTTTAGTGAGCCAGTCTGTGAAAAAAAACTTTTCCCTTGAAGATATTATAAAGTCTGCAAACGATATTGTGATCGTTACTGAAGCTTTCCCTATAGATGAACCTGGCCAAAAAAAGTGGGCCAATAAATACAAAGTCCAGCTTTATTCACTCTCAGCTTTCTCAGTTGGGTGTAAGACGGAAGATTTAATGTGTATTACTCGCCGTCTGCTACCCTCAATAGTCATTCTAGCAGTGCTTCGGTTTTCTTCGGAGGATGCGAGAAATCCTTTCTCATTTTGCGGAAGTGGCGGAGTGCCTGGTCCAGGCAACACATGCGTATTCAGTTCCTCCCGTGTCGTCTCAGGGCCAACAACGTCATCTTGCTCTCAAACCCAATCAAGATCGTGTACTGGTTCTTGCTTTAGCGGAATAGGGATTCAGTGTACAGCCAGTTGCAGCCCAAGTGGCACCGTGAGTTGCAATGGCCCGCTAAGAACGGCCACTAGAACAGAAGAGGCCATCTGCCTTAAGATCGAGTGAGACACTTTCTTTTTTTACGGGTAATAAATTAGGACAACAAGATCGAACACTGACAGTGTTGACGCTCTTACAGGGTGTCGGCATTGCCAGTGTAAATTTGCAGGAATGGAGGAAGAAAAATTCAGTCCGCACCAAGTTGGAACGATCTGCACACAGCAATCCGTGGTCCCCATATTGGAGACCACGGAACGTATCTTGAATCCAGTCAACCCTCCGTCATTATTGGACAGTTCTATTCCAATATTCCCAGACATTAGTGCCAAAAAATTCGGCGGTTGATGGGGTCATAGCCACAGCTTGAAATAACAGACTGATGATCCGATGAACTCTTTTTCGGAGACTGATTTAAATTTTTCGTCCGTTCTATTTCTAAAAGTTTTTTTTTGCGGGTAAAATACACCTTCCTGAGATTTCTGATATTCATTTTTTTATTCCGACGAAATATTGATATTAAGAGAATAATATCAATATCTTCAGCCTTTCCTTAAGAAAGACATCACATCCTGTTGTGACCAGAACCACAAAATTATATTCTGCACCAGACACACTTTTTTGGAGTGCTTGGGATATGAAAATGGGGCGTTCCAAGTGTAACGGAAATTTTGCCCGTATCTTCATGAAGACTATATTCCGAAATGACCCAATTTATTAAGTTATCATTTTTATATCGCTCTTTTTTTAATGGCCCCCTCTGGCACGCACAATCTGAACTGTCGGAGTATTGCGAAAAAGTTTTTTGCCCCATGTGGCTGTTTGGAGTATTACAGCAGGCATTTATTACGGTGACTTTAGAACCCGTGAAAAGTAAAGTCCCGGAACTTTGTCTTCTAAATTTTCTTTTCTAACTCTAAAAAACCTCCTATGATAGCTATAGAAAGCTCAAAAAAGTGCTGAGGTTTTTTGCGACTTTTTTGGGTCCTTGGAAACTTAACCGGAGATGAGAATGCATTTATGGCTGATGATCGGTGTCGGCGGATTCATCGGCGCCATATTGCGTTACGGACTCAGTGGGTGGATTCAAAACGGCGTGGTGGTTTTCCCCCTGGGAACGCTGGGAGTCAACTTCATTGGCAGTTTTTTTGTCAGCCTTGTCCTGTACCTTTCGGAATACCGGGGGTTGTTCGGCGAGGAAATCAGAATTTTTTTGACGATTGGCGTCTTGGGTTCGTTCACCACCATGTCCACCTTCAGTTTTGAATCGTTCAAACTGCTGGAACAGGGCGAAATCGGAGCGCTCAGCTTAAACGTCGCGGGAACGTTGTTTCTGACTTTTCTCGCGGTTTATCTCGGAAAAATAATCGTCGTCAATCTGGGGTAAAAATCATGCGAAAAGAATCTGAAGCTATTTTATTGCGAATATTTATCGGTGAATCGGACAAATACCAAGGAAAGCCTCTTTATAAATATTTGATCGAATTGTTTAGAAAAGAAGGTCTGGCAGGCGCTACCGTATTGCGGGGGATCGCGGGGTTCGGAAAAACCAGTCATCTTCACACCACTTCCGTATTACGGCTTTCCACAGATTTGCCCATCATCGTTGAAGTGGCGGACAAAAAAGAGAGCATTGAAAAAATAAAATCCCAACTGGACGAGGTGATCGAACACGGACTCATCACCGAAGAAAAAATAAAAATCGTACGTTATGAAGGCAACCAGAAAAAATAAAGAAATTCTTTAAACACAAAAAAAAGTTTGATTCGACAATCCCAATATCAACACGCAATCACTCCCAAAAGCCCTCTCTGCCCCTGGGAGTTATTCTTAAAATAAAGAGGTTCAATATGTGTAAAAAAATATTTGCCTTCCCGGCCATCGTAATTTTTATTTTTTCCATGGGCTGCACCCAGGAAATACAAAACAAAATAGGCCGAGCCGTCCAAAACTACACCGGAACAGATGGCGTTCTGGATGTCTATGCCGGAGACAAACTCGTCAAACGTTTTATCAAGATTGACAAAATTTCTACGGCATCCGGTACCAGTGACAGTATTTCCAGACCGTATCGCTATGGTTACGGTATCCTGGATAAAAATAAAAATTTGGAAAAAGATCCCGGAGAAAAGAAAGTTTATTTTGAGTTCAGCGATTATTCCACCAGCTACATATTTTATGAAAATCCTGATGGGTGAGAAGTGAGGCAAGGAAGGAGCGAAGAAAAAAAGTTTTTACTTATTAATAATTAACCGTTCAACTAAAATCAGGACCCATCATGCCCGAAGACAACAAACCACCCCGCAAAACCCTGGAAAAACTCACCCCGTTATTCAGCTTCCTGGTCTGCGTAGCCATCTTCCTGGCCGTGACCATCGCGATCAACTGGGAGTGACCTTGTCCGAACACGGCCCAGGCACAACCGGGTATTTTATGATCGGGACTTCAATCCCATACACTCCCGCAACCGACAGGGTTCAGCGTAACGCATTCCGTTCTATGCGTCCAAATCCACATGAACCTCGGTTGAGGTGGACTCTTCCGTGTTGTGAGCCAGGATTTTTTCAGAAGCGTCGATTGCGGACGGTATCAGACCCGTAGAAGCTTTTGCATCGTGCTTCTTTTCTGCAAAAACGGTTGCCAATTGAACTTTTTGATACTGATGATTCACTCCGTCTATATTCATCCTATTTCTCCATAACTAGAAGTGAAAAAACTTTCCCACCCTATATAGATCGGCATATCTTCAAAAAAATTAAGTCGTATCGGGCTGAAATCCTGCAAATTCCGCCAGATTTCCTGTCAAAAACTAGCGGCCAATATCATGATAACCCACTGCAAACAAACCATTTTATGGCTGTGTTCAGGGAAGCGTCAATTCAGGACTCGATTTTTCCTACTTTCTCAGTCAAACTTTTAACCAGACTTTCGTAGGACTCATCCCTGATAATTTTTTCAAATTGGGAACGGGAATTTCGAATCATGCTCACTCCCTTTACAACAAAATCATAGACAAGCCAGTTCCCGTTTTCATTTATTAGTTTGTAATCTATTTTGACAGCGCCATCTTTTCGAGCTACTTCCGTATTCACAAGGGCGTATTTTTGCTTGACCACTTTCTCACCGGTGTAACTGATTTGTTCTCCACTAAAAGATTCTATTTTGTTTGCAAAAGAAAACTCAAGAAACCTTTTAAATAATTCGACAAACTCCACTTGTTCTTTTGGAGTTCTTTTCACCCACTCCCTATCCAGAGACCGCATAGCCATCTGTTTATAGTTGAATCCCTTGCCGATCACCTGACGAAGTTTATCCCGCCTAAGGCTCGTCTTATCCTTTAGACTTTCATTTGTCACTATGGAGATCACTTCATCAATGGTGTTTTTCAAATTGTCCGTTACCTCAGACGCAAAAACCGTCCCTGAAAAAATCATACCCATTACGACCCACCCAAAAACAAGAATTAAGAATTTACCCGGCCTTTTCTCCATAAAAAAAAATCTCCTCCCAAAAATACCTGCATTTTAATTTAAAACCCGTGCCGATAGTAACTTACCACAACTACCTGCATTATTATTCTCAATAAAGCTGGATAAAAATCAAGGGTGATTCATCACACATCATCGTGACTAATGTTGCCCCCATTTAATAGTCGAGAATTAGAGAGGACTTAGAGTGACCTGGACCCTACTTAAGTTTATAGTCGAAACCCGATGCAACCAGAATGCCAACCAGCAGGCCCAGGTTAGCAGGAACCTAATTTATCCTCGCGACTGCCGGAAGGTTGGACATTGTATTGATTCCCTATTGAAAAACGATTACAATCTTCCTCATTGAATCGCCAAATATATCCTAAAAAGCCAATTATCCTGCAAAAAACAGGATGACCGTGGGACAGAAAAATAATATTCCGATGTCATCTTTATCCCAAACGAGACACATAACTCTTTGTCTTTAAATATTATGCGCCTGTAGCTCAGCTGGATAGAGCAACGGACTTCTAATCCGTAGGTCACAGGTTCGAATCCTGTCAGGCGTACCATATAAAACAATGGTTTGTGAGATTAGATCGGTCCGAAATTCCTTGATGGGTAGCGTGGTGGGTAGCGTTTGCGGATCAAAGATTTAAAGCTAAATTTCCTTCATATCGACCATCAAGTGTAATGAGTTATGGTTTTGCCCGTAACCCATTCTTCGTTTTTTTGTTATTACAAAAATGATATCCCCAAAAGCTCGTACCCCCCTAAAAAACTGACATATAATCCGGTTACCACGGGTCCAGATCCTTCTCTGGGTTTTAAAAATGGTTATCAGACGCAACAACTTTAATCTTAAAAAAAATTGAAGCTTGGGCGAAGGAGATTGTCTGATGAATCCCTACTTAAGACGAATTCTCAATTATTCAGAATTAAAACTGGCAAACTTATTCAATCGTTATTATTGGGCAAAGTTTAAATTTCGCTCCCCCCTCTAAAACAAATGCTTAAATTCTTTTTAATGAGACCGTATTTTAGGGTTCAAAATATTACTCAAATCTTCTTTCAAAGCCTATACCTTATCCGCTGCTCTTGATTCATTTGGAAGTTTTAAAATTTCAAAAACCCATCGACATTGCCCGGGTCCTTTAAAGCACTTTCAAACCATCTAAGAAATAAATCCACCTGTTTCCCGCCCCCGGAATGCGGACCATTTGAGTCATTAAAAACAAAGGATTACCGCAAGTCGTAACAAAAAAGTTTACGTTTACCTCATTCTCATTTGATTTTCGATGAAAATCATTAGGAACCTAAGAAAAATATTTTGCAACTTTTTTTGAATTCTACACTCGAAACTAAAAAAACGGGAATCCAAAGTTTAAATCAGGTAATAGAAATATCTAGGTTATGACGATCTCATTTCTTATTCTCCTTTTTCCTCTTTTAGCCGGAATCCTCATCGGGGGTTTTGGCAAACACATGCCATCTCATGTGGCCAGGATAGGGGTTATTGCTACAGCATGCTCGTTTTTCCTTTCTGCGTGGACTCTCTATTATGTGAGCACTGAAGACCCAATCCATTTCATTTTGTGGCCTTTAAATCCTGAGACCCCTTCCGCTTTAAAAGTTGGAATATTAGTGGATCGTCTCACTGCAATCATGATGGTGCTGATTACAAGTGTCAGCACTGTCATCCATGTATATTCGATTCGATATTTAGAGGGTGATTCCGGGTATGTTCGATTTTTCGCGCTGTTGAGCTTTATCACTTTTGTGATTCTTTCTCTCGTTTCTAGCCCGAATTTATTCATGCTGTTTGTGTTTTGGCAGTTA
>JAJDAY010000009.1 GCA_029261655.1 Nitrospinaceae bacterium
AAAAACTCTCCTGAAAACCTATCAGGAAATTCCGAGCGCCGTGGTCGATGATATCATTCTCACCGACGACGCCAGCCAGGACGATACGGTAGAAATCTCCAAAGAGCTTGATATTTTCACGCTGGTCCATGAAAAAAACAAGGGTTACGGGGCCAACCAGAAGACCTGCTATCAGGAAGCCGTTCGACGGGGATGCGATATCGTCATCATGCTCCATCCAGACTACCAGTACACGCCGAAACTCATTTCCGCCATGGCTTTCATGATCGCGGAAGGTATTTTCGACGCAGTGATCGGCTCGCGGATTCTTGGCAACAAAGCAATGGCAGGCGGCATGCCGGCTTATAAATACTATGCCAACCGGTTCTTAACCCTGGCCGAGAATTTAATCATCAACCAGAAACTTTCCGAATACCACACCGGCTACCGGGCCTTCAGTGTAAAAACCTTGACCACCATCCCCCTGCTGGAAAATTCGGATGATTTTATTTTCGACAATGAAATGCTTCTGCAAACCTTGTATTTCGGCTTCCAGGTAGGAGAGGTCTCCTGCCCTGCCCGGTATTTTGAGGAAGCGTCCTCCATCAGTTTTAAGAGAAGCGTCAAATATGGGTGCGGTGTTCTGCAAACAGCGGCCAAATACTTCCTGGCAAAAAAGGGAATCAAGTCCTTCCCCATTTTTGACCCCGCCGGAAAAAAAATCACAATCAATTCATAAAGATAAATCCTGCCTGTAAAGGGAATAACCCGGATACTTTCTCCATCTTAATCTATAGATGGGGGTTTATTTCCCATGTTTGCAACTGCGTTATCTAATTTCAGCAAAAGGGGATTTTCATGAGAATAGCTTTTCGTAAATTCAGGCCAATACTGTCGGCTTTGCTGGCTTTTATTTTTTTTAGCGGGGAGGCCTGGGGGTTGGGTCAATTGCAGCTGGTCGCCAAAACGGAGGATGGCAAAATAAAAGTTTCTCTCTATGAAGAAGAAGGCCATTATTTCGGTGAGATCCGTGAAGGCTTCACTGTGATGACACCCATCGAAGTCTATCTTGACGCCAAAACTCTACAAATCAGTATGGGCGAACAGGACTACGTCATTGAAAGATGGAAACTGGGGAAATTTATAAGCTATGGCGGCATTATTCAGGATGACAGGGGTATCTCGGCGCAGGCAGAATTTAAAGGACCGCGATTGACACTCTCAGGCACCATTGAAAATGAAAAAAATGACCTCGTCCACTTTGAGGTCACCGCCAATGACCAAAAAGGCTCTTTGAAGTTGCACTGGAATGATAAACACCTGGCCTTGAAAAAATCATTCGATGGGAACCCAGGGGATTGCCAGGGCGGGTTGTTTCCGGACAATTTAGCAAAATCCAGCGGTTTCTGGTGTTCCAGTTCGGGAAGCTTAAAGGACGCTTTTTTTAAAAGCCCGGATCATATCCTCGCCTGGCTGGTTGTTTTTTTTGTTAATTAAAACTAATCAGTAGAAATAATGAGTCAAGCCTTGGGTTCTTCCTCCAGCATATATACTCTTCGTTTGAAAACCCAAACAGGGGAGTAGGCCATAACCAATGCAAGAAGGTCTAAAACAATGCCCTGTCTATTTGAAATTTGATCTTCTCCAAAAAATATAAAACTAATTGAATATTGGAGAATAAAACTAGAAATGATAAAAATTAAAAAAAACTCTACCCAGAACGTAAAGTTTACTTTCAATTTACGATTGCAACTTTTGCAAACCCTTTTTTTCACACCACCCATGAACCAAAAATAGCTTAAAGGGTGTATCGCCTCGTTATTACAATTTGGGCATTCAAAGAGTTTCATACAATCCGCCTTTTAAAGAATTTCTATTCGATCCGCTCGCTCCACTCGCTATTTATAAAACACTTCAACAAGACAAAGCCCGTATGGACGCGCGGTGGGACCGGCGGTTTTGCGATCGCGGGAATCCAGGATGGTTTTCACCTCTTCGGGTCGCATTTTCTTACGACCCACCTGTATCAAAGTTCCAACAATATTTCGGACCATGTATTTGAGAAACCCATTGCCGTCGAAATCCAGGGTGATGAAATCTTCATTTTTGGATATGTCGATTTTGTAAATTTCCCGCACCGGGTTTCTGGCCTCGCAGTTGGACGCTCTGAACGCGGAAAAATCGTGTTTGCCTTCCAGATAAGATTTGGCCGACTGCATCGCTTCGACATCCAACGGAGTTTGAATGAAATTACAGCGGTCGTGCAGGAGGGCGGAAGGGTATTCCCGGTTTAAAATGGTGTAACGATAAATTTTGCGGACAGCGGACCGTTGGGCGTGAAAATCATCCGAAACTTCGGCGACATTCTTGACCACAATGTCGTTCGGCAGGAGGCTGTTAAAAGCCATCAAAAATTGATGCGGGGTCATGCCGGATGCCGTCCGAAAATGCGCCACCTGCCCCTCGGCGTGGACCCCGGCGTCGGTTCTTCCAGAACCCACCACCGACGTTTCTTCCTGAGTGATTTTCTTGAGGCAGTTCTGCATCATTTCCTGAATGGTGATTCCGTTCGGTTGCACCTGCCAGCCGTGGTAACGGGTTCCTTCATATTCAATGATGATTTTCAATTTACGAGACAAACCCTGGCTCTCCGAAAAATTTCCCAATAAAAAAAACGCGTCACATGATCTGCAACGCGTTTTTTCTCTTTTTTATGGCCCGATGTCAACTCTCAATCGGGGTTGTCCAAAATTATAGATGGACTTTAGTGCTCTGAATTTTAACTACCTGAATCTGAAAAGGTGGACTGTCGTTATCTATAAGCGCCTCCTTTTTTTGATCAAACACAAGTTTCAGGATTTGCCTCAAACCTTCCAATAGAAATATAGTCCCGGTCGGGTTTTTCGCAATAGTTTTTTTATTAATTTTTAAGAACTCTGGCGAAGGGTTTGGTGCCGATCAACATCAATTCATCTTCAGCACGGGTGATGCCGACGTAAAGCAGATTCCTGCTTTCGGGCCGGGTTTGAGGATAATTTTCTTCGCTCGGCTCGACAATGCACACGGCGTCAAATTCCAATCCTTTCACCTGATGAATATTCGTCACAATGATCCCCGGTTCGAAAGAAAATTGATCCCGATGGCCCAGGCGAAGGCCGGCGTCTTTGGGTATCATTTCCTGCAGATCTTCTTTTAATTCCATCGCCTGTTTGGGATAGCGGCAAATGAGAGCGATCAATTTGTTAGGCCCTGTGGACTGACACACCTGCAACCAATTGGTGATGGTTTCCAGCAAATCATCTTTATCCCCGACATTTTGAAAGGCCGGAGGCGGTCCTTGTCGCCCATCGACTTTTTTGGGGTTGCCCGCCACCCGGTTGGCCAGGGTCATGATCTGGGCTGTACAACGAAAGGAAACTTCCAGGCGGATCAAATCACTTTCATCAAGACTCAGGTTGTCTATGATTTTTTCCCAGCCAATGAATCGGCGCGAAAATAAAATCTTCTGACTGACATCGCCGACGATGGTCAAATTATGCTTGTCTTTGACGGCGTTCATCATGATAGAGAATTCCACCGGTCCAAAGTCCTGCGCTTCGTCTATCACCAGATGATCTAGGATGGAAATGTCCCCATTTTTTCCGGGCAATCCGCCATTCTTCATCTGGATATTGCACAGGATAAGAGACATGTCGAAATAATCCAGATTTTTATATTTCCGGTTCTTTTCAGTTTGCTGTTTCAGGTAATCCAGATGGTAGTCGAGTTTTCCATCCGGTTTCAGGTGGGCACGCAAAAGATCAGAATCCGCCAGCAAATCATAAATATCATTGATGTAGTCTTCCATCTTCCCCTGCAGGGACCGCACCGACACATGAATTTGCTTGCGCTCTTTATCAGGCAACTTTGCCCGGTTAACTTCATGCGCAAAATTTCGGATGCGGGGAAGAATGGCCCCTCCCCTGCTTTCGTCCCATTTTTTAACCAGATGAGGCCAGCGCGCAAACGTATCGCGAATCCATTGACCCGACCGCTCACTCTGTTTGTCCACCTGACTGGAAATGGCTGAAAGAATTTCTTCAGAAAATTTTATTTTTTCCACAAAATCAGGAAGGTTATGAAATTTGAAATGCGATTTGCCCCCGGTTGCTTTGCGAATGATCGACAACGCCCAACTGTTGAAAGTGGATGTTTCCACTTCATGAATCCCCAAAGATGGCAAAGTCGAGTCCACATAAATCTGCAACGATTTGTTCATCACCAGGACACGGGTCTTTTCGGGACGACAAAAAGAATTGCCTTCGTGCAGAAGCCAGCCCAGCCGGTGCAGGGCAACCGTCGTCTTGCCCGACCCCGCCGACCCCTGAATGATGACGGGACGGTCGGGATCGGTGGTTATCATTTCGAACTGGTCTTTGGTGATGAGAGAAAGGATGTTCGGAAGTTTTTTGTCCGAGGAACCTATATTTCGCGACTTGTGGGCGGCAATTTCCACATCCAGGTCCAGTTTCTGCCAACCATGACCGTTGTTATCGATGTGATAGACCCCGTCGGGAGTATCGATCTGCACCAGCCTTCCCCCTTCGACCCGGTAAGATCGTCTCAGTTTGATTTTGCCGCTCCGTTCCCGGTCGTTGATTTCCTCAAAAAATTCATCTCCCTGCTGGTAATTGAAATAGAGCGCGGAGATCGGCCCGTTGCGCCAATCCACGATTCCCGCTTCGATGTTGCTCTTTTTACCGATCAGGAAGGCGACTTCCCGGCCATCGTCTTCCGTCGTCACCACCCGGCCAAAATAAGGTTCCTCAATCAGCTCCATCAGCGTTTGGTCGGTTTCTTTACGGATATCAGACACCTTGTGCGCCACGGCTTCATCGGAAACCAGCGGCTGCCTTTCTTCCGGGTTCCACTCATTGACCATCTGGCTGGTCAACTCGCGCGCGGCCTGATTGGCTGATATTTTTGAGGCCCGAACCTGCGGAAGTTCTTCACATAGGGACTCTACGGTCCTGGAAAAAAGGGCTTCTTCCTCCTCGATGAGCTTTTTATCGTCTTCAGACAGTTCCATGCGTTCTTCCCGGAGTTTTGACGGCGAACATCCCAATACCTAAAACTTTGTAATTTAGATTAGATTCTCCCGTGAGGTCAATCGAAAAGTAAAATTAAGGGCATTTTTATCAGTTTTTCCGAAATAAAAGTATCTCTTTGCAACGGCAATATTTTCCGATATGATGGTTGCAAAAATTCACATTTAATTTAAATCCAAACACTTACGATTTTCAGGAGCCGGCATGAAAACCTATGAAGATCTCGCCGGAGATGGCGGATCAAATATCATCAGCCAGGTGGTTTCACAAAGGGAAAAACTTCGCGCCCGGCTGGACAAAATAAAACACAAGGTCGCTTTAATGAGCGGTAAAGGCGGTGTCGGCAAGAGTTCTATCACAGCCAATATAGCAGCCTGCCTTGCCGACCGGGGGCATACGGTCGGAATTCTCGATGCTGACTTGAACGGCCCCAGCATTTGTCACCTGCTGGGTGTGGGCAATGATGAGAAGCTGGTCATCAACGACGATGGAATCAAAGCCGGCGAAGGGGCGATGGGAATCAAAATCATGTCAATGGACATGTTGCTGTCCAGCCCGGACACGCCCGTCATGTGGACGGATGACGCGGGAGCGACTTCCACGTGGGTGAGCACCATGGAATCGACGGCGCTCCGCGAACTGCTGGCCGATACCATCTGGGGCGAACTCGACTACCTGTTGATCGACATGCCTCCGGGAAGCGACCGCATGGATAATATCCGCGACCTGATTCCCGAATTGGCGGGGGTGGTTGAAATCACCATTCCTTCCCAGCTTTCCCAGCACATCGTTTCAAAATCGATCACCAAAAACAGTAAAATGGGGGTTCCTATCATCGGCCTGATTGAAAATATGGCCACCTATATTTGCCCGCATTGCGACAAGGAAGGAAAACTTTTTGAAGGCCAGGATGCCGAGCTTTTGTCCAGCAAAAAAGGCATTAACTATATCGGGAAAATTCCCTTCGACACCCGGGTGTCCAGAAAAACGGATTCAGGATCTTTATTTTACGCCGAGAACAAGGACTCCATCACCGGAAAAGCCATTGCCGGGGCAGTCGATTCCATTATCAAATTTATTGAAAATAAAACCAATTAGGGGGAGTAATGAAATTCCTTTGCATACCTTGCGATGAGCAGATGGAAACTCAAACGGACGGCATCATGCCAGAAGAGAATAAAAATCTGGCGATGAAGTTCAAGTGTAAAAAATGCGGTCACATGATCGCCATGCTGACCAATCAATTTGAAACCGAGTTTGTCAGTAAGCTGGGTGTCGAAATGGGCGGAGCTTCCAGCGTCGGGTCCGGGCCGATGAGCATGGTCGGGTCGCAATTGTCTCAGGCCAAAAAAGAGTTGGACAAAGGCAAACCTGAAGACAACCTCGTTTGGACGGAGGAAGCTCAGGTACGGATCAAAAAAGTTCCGTTTTTTGTGCGCAACATGGCTAAGAAAACGGTCATCAATTTTGCGCTTGAAAAAGGCGTGACCCTGATCGACGCCAAACTGATGGACGAAGTCCGGGAAAAAGTCGGCATGTAGCAGGTCACACCTGCAGGAAATTTGCTTGAATTTTATTTTGACCTCAATCGTTCTTGAGCGCAAAGCGGAGTGCCTCCGCAGAAATTTATTTTAATTCTCAAGGGTTCCTAAGGGCGCTTTCATGAAAAAGTTCGGAATCGTTTTAGCGGCTCTCATTGGAGTTTTCATCGTCGTCGGGCTTATTCTCCCCACCGAATACACCGTCACCCGGACAGAGATGATTCAAGCCAAACCTGCGGCGATCCACACTCATGTGAACGATCTCACCCAATGGGATGCCTGGGCTCCCTGGAAAGATGAAGATCCCAGCCTGATCATCACTCAGGGAAAGATAAAGTCTGGCGTGGGCGCCAGTCAATCCTGGGTCGGCAAGGATGGCAACGGAGAGTTGACTTTTACCAAATCATCGGAAAAAGAAGGCATAGATTATGACCTTTCCTTCAACGATGGCGCTTTTAAATCCACAGCCTTCATTCATTATCGTGATCTGGGAGGAAACACCCAGGTCACCTGGACGATGGAAGGGAATATGACGGTCCCCGTCGTCGGCGGCTATTTTGCCATGACAATGGATGGAATGGCAGGCCCTATGTTTGAACGCGGGCTGACCAAACTTAAGAATGTAGTAGAGAAAAAATAAAGCCCGCCGCGAATAGTCTGGAACAAATCTTTTCTTTTTTTGACATCATCCTGCACGAAGACTCATGATTACCCAAGTGCCTGATGTGGTTTTTTCTCGCTGGTCCAATCCATCCAAGAAGGTTTCGGCGCGGGTTGGCGCAGGGGAATTCGATTCAAAAGTTCATCATAATCGATCTCTTCACCCGGTGTTTCAGAATAAACCGGCAGGGTTTCTTCCTGAACAGGAAAAGCGGTCTGTACTTCATCTGTACGTCCGGCCAACAGAACAGTCAGAAGAATAAACGCCAGCGTTGCCGCCGCAAGTTTGCAGGGAAAAGCAAAAATCGCAGGAAATTGTTTTACGATGGAACCGTGAGGCTCAATCAACCTGTCGGTTTTTTTGAGGTTTTCCTCCCCTTCTCCCCTTCCAATTTGGCCAGTCTTTCTTCCAGGCCGCGGATTTTTTCTTTTTGCAGTGCAATAATCTGGTTTTTATCTTGAATCATTTCATGCTCCCATTGAGTCATAGAGCTATTATCCCTACCCCCACCGCTGTTATCAACAGGCATTTGCCTCAATTCCGGATTGCCACGGTCCTTCGCTGAGGTCTCCGGATTTTCTCCCGACACCAGCCAGGTTTCAGTGGTTTCCAGAGCCCTGGCCAGTTTGATGAGCGATTCAACGCTTGGGATATTTTTACTTTTTTCCCAATCACTTATATCGGGCGGATGACATCCCACCCGTTCGGCCAATTCCTTACCCTTGAGGCCTAATAACTTCCGACGAAATACAATTCTGGGGCCAATGGTTTCCATAAAAAACTTATTGTAATAAATTTTTCAAAATTTTATTTACTATATTGCTAATATTTTTTTGACGCCAAAATTTAAATAACTATTTGTTTATTATATACATACAATAAATATTATTTCAATTCCGAGATTTGGACTCTAAAAATATTAATATATTGACTAATTTTTTAGTTTTCATGTATATTATTCCGTATGCGGAATTTTAATTTTTTAGGAACAAAAAAACCAGCCTTTTTAAAATTAAGGAAGCCATTATGGAATTGAATATGGGAAAAGAAAATCAGGAAGGGTTGATACCTTTGATCGGCAAACGGGTCACGTTGTTTTGCGTCAATTATATCTACACCGGGACATTGACCGCAGTGAACGATGCGTCTGTCATTCTGACCAACCCCGCTATCGTTTATGAAACAGGTCCGCTAAAAACTAAAAAATGGAAGGACGCGCAAAATTTTCCCAACGACTGGCAGGTCCAAAAAAATTCTATCGAATCGTTCGGAGAGCTGAAATGAAACAACGCAACAGATTTCGGTTGAGGAATTCAGTGATGTCGGCTTCAGGACGGAAATCATGGGCAAATTCCTGGTCTGGCCCTTTCACCATGAGATATTGGCGTTTTTCCTGGTCGGGAAGCAGGTCGCATTCCCTTTCCTGGGCGGGCTAGTTTTTTTTACAGGATTCGCACTGGCAAAGTTTTCTCAGCAACTCATGCGGGTACAATCCCGTGTCATGCCCGTCGTTCCAGAAAAACTGGACCGCGTACAACCCGACAGACTTAATATCCTTGGGACGAATCGAATCTGGGATCATCCCCGGTTTGATTTTTTTTTCGCCGCTCCACTCATCAATACAGTTCGCACAGGGACAGCTTTCCCGCAACTTCTTGACCCCATAAACCGACTCATGCCCGTCCGTCCAGGTGATACCCAGCGTGGTGGCGTCGATCTGATGCAACTTTTTTGGCGATGGATGGTTGGAGTCCACCTTGGTAGCTTCGCTCATATTTTACTCCTTCCATGCCAGATCAAAAGTAGCTTCCGCTTTGTCCTCTTTGGCCTGTTGAATGCTCAATTGCGCCGCCACCTGGCCGGCCAATTGGGTATAAGCGACACTCGCCGGAGATTCAGGATTGCTCAATAAAATCGGAACTCCGGAATCCCCTCCCGTGACCACCTCGGGAATAATGGGAATTTCGCCTATAAAAGGAATTTTAAAAGTATCCGCCAGCGTTTTTCCACCGCCGCTTTTGAAAATATGATGTTTTTTATCGCATCCGTCACACACAAAATAACTCATGTTTTCCACAATGCCTAACAGCGGAACCTTGACCTGCTGAAACATCTTAACCCCTTTATCGGCGTCGATCATACTGACTTCCTGAGGCGTGGTCACCACCACGGCTCCTGAAATCGGCGCTCTCTGGGTCAGGGTCAACTGCACGTCCCCCGTTCCCGGAGGCAGGTCGATGACAAGATAGTCCAGCTCTCCCCATTCCACATTCTGCAAAAACTGCTGGATAATGCCGCCCAGCATGGGTCCCCGCAACATCAAAGGTTGTCCCTGCTTGGTCAGAAAGGCCGCGGACACGACTTTCAGTCCGTACTTTTCGTGGGGAAAAAACTTATTTTCCTCCCCGACTCTGGGCGAGGAAATCGGGATTCCCAGCATTTGCGGAATACTGGGCCCATAAATATCCGCGTCCATCAAACCTACTTTGGCGCCGGATAACTGCAAGGCAATCGCCAGATTGGTGGCGACGGTGGATTTCCCGACTCCGCCTTTACCACTGGCCACGGCGATGATATTTTTGACTCCGGTTAAAATCGGCTGGCTGTGCTCGGAGGCGCGAACCACAGCCGTCATATTGACGGACACGCTGGCGACTCCATCAATGGCTTTGGTTTTGGTCTCGCACTCGGCTTTCAACTGCTCTTTCACCGGACAGGCCGGGGTGGTCAGTTCTACGTCATAACTGACAGTGCCATTTTCAATTTTCATGTTTTTTACGAAACCAAGACTGACAATATCTTTATGAAGATCCGGATCCTCCACGGTCTTCAACGCGGCGATTATTTTTTCCTGCAAGGCTTGATCCGACATAAAAAAACTCCTGATAAAATTAACCAGTGAATCACTGGGTCATTTGGCTTAATAATTACATTAGACAAAATTCATCATTCCGCCAGATCACGGCGGGACTCTCTTTTTCCAATAGGATGGTCAAACCCAAAAAAAGGTTTAAATCGGGCGGGTTTAATCCAGACTCCTCTCTCCGATCCTGAACAACTCTCATGATCTTATATCTTTTCAGTCCATTCAGAAACCACTAATTAAATAAACGAATCCTTCTATAACTCTCGATTTTTAAATAAAAAGTAAGGTTCCGCGCCGGTTCTTCCGAAGTAAAGGAATAAGACAGGCGGGATATTATCGGAAAAAAGAAAACTTGATTTATACAGCTTGTTCTCTGTATAAAACTGAATGGCATGTTTGTCAAGTTCTCGCGCTCAAAACCCGGATCAGAATCTTGCCCTTTTTTTATTAGATATTACTACACCCTGATTGCCTGGATAAATCTTTCCATTGTTCTACTCATCCAGTCCGGTTTGGTTTTTTTAGCTTAATTTTCACAAATTTAAACATATAGCCTCCCAATCATATTAATGGCGAAAGAAAAAACTTCCGACATTCAAGTCGAACTGGAAAACCGGTTTCTCACCTACGCGCTGTCCACCATCGTTTCGCGCTCCCTTCCCGATGTCCGCGACGGATTAAAACCCATTCACCGAAGAATCCTGTACGCCATGAACAGCATGGGTTTGACAGCCGCCGTAAAATTTGTAAAGTCGGCAAGAATCATCGGGGAAGTGTTGGGTAAATATCATCCGCATGGCGACGCGTCCACTTATGAGTCTATGGTCCGAATGGCCCAGGATTTTTCCCTGCGTTATCCGTTGGTGGAAGGGAAAGGAAATTTTGGTTCCCTGGACGGTGACCCGCCCGCCGCCTACCGTTATACGGAAGGAAGACTGCAGACGATATCCGCCTTCATGTTGCAGGATATCAAAAAAGACACCGTCGATTTCCAGAGAAATTATGACAACACCTTAAGCGAACCGCTGATTCTGCCTTCGCGTATCCCCAACCTGCTGGTCAATGGAGCATCGGGAATAGCGGTGGGCATGGCCTGCTCCTTTCCCAGCCACAATCTCAAAGAGGTTGTTAGCGCCCTCATTTCTCTTATTGATGATCCCGACGCCACCATCGCCCAATTGATGAAACACATTAAGGGGCCGGACTTCCCGACGGGCGCGATCATACTGAACTCCAAAACAGAAATCCGGAAGTTTTATGAGGAGGGTTCGGGAGCCGTAAAAATGCGCGGCGAATGGAAAACCGAAGACCTTGGCAGAGGCAAGAAAAGTATCATCATCACCGCCATTCCCTATGGCGTGAACAAGTCCAAACTGATCGAAAAAATCGCCGAAATTATCATAGGCAAAAAACTCCCTCTTCTGATAGACATTCGCGATGAAAGCGATGAAAAAATACGCATCGTGATGGAGACCAAGGCCGGAGCTGATCTCGATAAGGTCATGAGCTATTTATTCAAACACAGCGATCTGGAGTCTAACTTCCAGATCAATTTCACCTGCTTGAAACCCAACGGTGAACCTGAGCGGTTGTCTCTTTTGCAAATTTGCCAGTATTTTCTGGATTTTCGCAAGGAGGTCGTCACCAGAAGGCTGAACTATGAGCTTGCCTTGCTCGAAAAGCGCCTCCACATCCTGGCGGCATTCGCTATTATTTTCAATAATCTCGATGAAGCCTTGAAATTGATCCGGTCGTCAAAATCCAGGCAGGAAGCGCACGAAAAACTCGCACAAGCCTTTAGCCTCGACGACGAACAAACCAGCGCCATCCTCGAAATTCCTCTCTACCGTCTGGTTTCGATGGAGATCGACAAAATTATCGCCGAGCAAAATGAAAAGTTGAAGGAAAAAAAACAAATCGAAGCCATTTTACGGTCGGCAAAAAAAGTATGGGGCGTGGTCAAAGAGGAACTGAACGAGATCAACGAAAAGTTCGGCGACAAACGCAAAACCACGATCAAGCAAATAGAGCTTGTCGAGTTTAACGCCGAAGATTTCATTCAACACGAAGACGTTGCCCTGGTCATCAGCAAAAACGGGTGGTTACGTAAACTGAAAAATCTGGGCGACCCGGCGGCGTTGAAGTTCAAGGAGAATGACGAGCTTCATTCCGTCGTGAAGGCCAACACCAAAGATTTCGTCGCGTTTTTCACATCTGCGGGGGCATCCTACATTCAAAAAATTTACAATCTACCGCACACCCGCAGTGGCTTTGGCGAACCCATTCAGAATCTTTTCAAGTTTTCCGACGGAGAACAGGTTCTCAAAATGATTTCCCTGAACCCCGAAGAACTGCTGGCTCAGGTCAAGCCGGAGCCGAAAAAGAAATCTTCAAAGAAATCCTCCCGAAAGGTTTTGCCCAAAGATCAGGCCACACTGGATTTTACCGACAATAAAACTCAGGAAGAGTCTCCTCTGGGAGATCTCGAGTTCATGGTCATGAGTGAAAGAGGTTACGGGTTTCGCTTTCCGGCGGCAAATCTGACAGAGACCACTAAATCCGGTAGAAAAATAATGTCCCTGAAAAAAGACGACCGGATGACTGCGATTTCTCTGGTTCTGGGTAATTTTGTGTTCATGGCCACCGTCGATGGCAAAGGTCTGGTCATCGCCACCGACCAGGTCACCCAACTCAGCGGATCGGGTATGGGAGTCAAGCTAATGAGTATCACCGACAGCGCACTGGCGGGTTTTAAATTTGTCGAAAAGAAAGATAAAATCACTCTTGTCTTTGAGAGCGGGAAAGATAAGGAAATTACCGTTAAAAGCGTTCCCGTTTATAACCGGGGAAGTCAGGGCGTGAACCTCTCTAAACGCAAGAAAATCATCAACATCATTTAATCGCAATATCACTATGGCCACCTACGGCGCAGACGACATTCAAATCCTGGAAGGCCTCGAGCCTGTTCGCAAGCGGCCCGGAATGTATATCGGGTCCACTTCTTCCAGCGGACTCCATCATCTTCTCTGGGAAATCCTGGACAACTCAGTCGATGAAGCGCTGAACGGGCATTGCGACCTCATTGAAATTTTTCTCGAAAAAGATCACGGCGTCACCATCAATGACAACGGGCGGGGCATACCGGTCGATAAATTTCGCAAGACCAAGCTCAGTGCCATGGAAATCCTGTTCACCACCCTGCACTCTGGCGGAAAATTCAGTCAGGATAATTACAAGGTGTCAGGCGGTCTGCACGGTGTCGGCATGGCCGTGGTCTGCGCGCTTTCGGAAACCCTCATCGCCTCGTCACGCCGGGACGGCTTCGAGTGGACCCAAACTTATACCCGCGGAAAACCCTCGTCCAAATTAAAAAAAGGCAAAGCCGTTCGCAATTATGGAACCACCGTTTTTTTCAAACCCGACAAAAAAATATTTCCCAAAATTGAGTTCAACACCAAATTGATTCTGGAGCAGGCGGAGTCCAAAGCCTTTTTAAATAAAGGCCTTAAAATCGTCGTCCATGACAACGGCAAAAAACACGCCTTTCAGTATCCTGAAGGGATCAAAGACTATATTCGCAAAATTGCGGCCGATCTGCCTTCGGTCTCGCCAGAGCCTTTTTACATCGAAAAAGACGATTCGAACCTGCGTGTTGAAACCTCTTTTTTGTGGACGGCGAACACCGAGGCCAACATCCTGTCTTACGCCAATGCCATAAAAACAGTGGACGGAGGCACACATGAGAACGGGTTCCGCAATGGCGTCACCAAAGCCTTCAGAGCCTATATTGAACGAAGAAACCTTCTGCCCAAAGGAGTCACCGGCATCACCGGAGATGACGTTAAAGAAGGACTGGTCGCCATAGTCAATGTTTATGTTCAGGGAGAAGTTGAATTTCAAGGGCAAACCAAAGGACGCTTGAATTCCAATATCACCTCGCAGGTGGAATCGGTGGTCAAACACTCGCTGGAACATCAACTCCACGACAACCAGACTCTAGGCGACCTCATTGCGAACCGAATCATTCTCTCCACCCAGGCACGCATCGCGTCCCGTCAGGCGAGAGACGCCGTCCAGCGTAAAACACTGGTGTCGCATCGGCTCAACCTTCCAGGGAAACTTTCCGATTGCTCGACCACCGACAAAAATGCCGCCGAACTTTTTATCTGTGAAGGCGATTCCGCCGGCGGATCGAGTAAACAGGCCAGGGATCGTAAAACACAGGCGATTTTACCCATCCGCGGAAAAATCATTAATGTCGAAACCGCGACCATGGCCAAGGCGCTGGCAAACAATGAAATTCAAAATATTGTTTCCGCGATAGGAACAGGCATCCAGCCAAAATTCGATTACAGCAAACTGCGTTATGGAAAAGTCATCATAATGACCGACGCCGATGTGGATGGGGCCCACATCTGCACTCTATTGCTGACCTTCTTTTTCCGCTACATGCCGGAACTCATCCAGAATAAGCATCTCTTCATCGCCCAACCGCCCTTGTACAGGATCGATGCAGGCAAGAAACTGTTTTACGCTCTGGATGACAATGAAAAAGACACGATCATTGAAAAGCTCAATGGCTCCCCTCATGAGATTGGCCGGTTCAAGGGTCTGGGAGAAATGCCCCCTTCCGACTTAAAAGAAACCACGATGAATAAGAAAACCCGATCCATGGTTCGGGTGGACATCAAAGATCAACAACTGTCCCATAAAATTTTTGAAGATTTAATGGGAAAAGACTCCGAACCCCGGTTCAAATTCATCAAGGAAAAAGCCATTTTCGTCAAAAACCTGGATATTTAAACCCATTTCTTTTAATACCCGCAGGCCGTCCGCCCAACCAAAAGCACTGAAAACCCCCCTCTTTTCCCCCAAACCACGCCTCCCGAAACACCTTAAAATCCTCTTTCATATATTTACATTGAAATTCTATCTATAATACAGATAATGCAATAACCTCAATAAATTCAATAATATTTTGTGCTAATCAATGGGAAATTTTCTTGAATTTTGATGAACATAGCTGTAACATATTAATTCGTTCCCACTACATTTATTAATTTCCTTTTATTTGCTAAATGGCATTTTTCTCAAAATTAATGCGTTCAGGAAAACCCAGGTATTCTGGAGGCCATCCCGAATTTGGAACTGAGCATCAGGACCCCAACTCTCCCGTAAACGATTTATCATCCATCGACGATGAATTGGCATTTATTCTGGAACGTAAAGGAGCCAGAAACAGCGATCTTGCGACAACCGAAGACCTGAAGGATGCATCTGCAAACAATCTACCGCTCCAAAGGCCAACAGACAGCGGACCCGGCAGAAGGACGGGAGACAAGATCAAGCCTCTGATAAATAAAATTTTATCCGCTCCAAGCATCCAGGCTATTTTCCCATCATTAATTGATGATCTAGGTGTTTTTTTCAATAGTCAGACGGTGATCCTGTATTCTGTCGACCCTGTCAACAAACAGCTTTATTCCCATACGCTTCCTAATGGGGAAGTGGATGATTTTCGTCTGGAAATTTCTCCGGCAAGCTTCCCCGGATATTGCGCCTCCACAGGGAAAACCATCAATATAGCCAATGCCTACTCTGCCGAAGAATTGAAACAATACGGGCCTGGATTCGCGCATAACACCTCCTGGGACAAATTGGCCCAATCTAAAACAAGCTCCGCATTAGTCGTGACCCTGCCCTATGAAAAAAAGCTGGTGGGTGTCCTTGAGATTTTAAATAAAGAGGGGGGAGAAAAATTCTCCGAGGAGGACGAACGACAGGCCAGGGAACTTGCGACCACACTTGGGAATGCTCTTGTCAGATTGGGAATTGAACAAGTTGAAGAAAAGGTTCAATCAACTGGGCACGCAATTCATTCGGCCAAAAATTTAGATACTATTCTTCTGGATCTCAGCCTCAAGTGCTCCCTTTTGGATATATTTGGGGCGGAGCTTGTCACCCTTTATGCAATCGACCCTACAAAAAATGAAATTTATTCCAAAATAAAATCAGGGACTTCCTTCAAGGAAATCCGGTTTCCAATTTCTAATAAAGTCATTGCCGGTTGTGTGGCACGGGAAAGAAAGCCTTTAAATATTACCGATGTCTCAAATACCAATGAACTTAAAAATTACCACCCCGAACTCATTTTTGACAAGACCTGGGATAATAAAACGGGAATAACGACAAAATCCATGCTGGTTTATCCTCTCCTCCACAATAATAAAACGATGGGGATACTCCAGTTAAGCAATAAAAGGATTGGAGATAAATTCACTTCTTTTGATCAAAAAAATGCGTTGATCATTGCCGACCACCTTGCGCTGGCTTTTTACAACCAGAAAATGTTGTCCCGGAAAAAGCGCAACAAGTTCGCCTATCTATTAGAAAATGGAATTATCACCCAGGACGAACTGAACAATGCCATTTCCAACGCCCGAAATAAAGGCATCGATATTGAAGTCATCTTGCTTGGGGAACTAAAACTAAAGCGAAAAGATATCGGAAAATCTCTTGAAATATTTTATGAGATTCCATACACGGGTTACAGCGAATCCATCACTATCCCGAATCAATTATTTGCCGGATTAAATAAAAATTTCCTTGCCAAAAACCATTGGGTCCCAATTGAGCTTTCCGCCACAAGCATCACAATTCTCATCGATGACCCATTGAATCAGGACAAGATCAGCAACATCAAAATGATCTTTCCAAAAAAACACATCGATTTTAAAATTGGTTTGAAGGCCGACATCAAGGATTTCTTGAATATAGGCCTTCTTGACTCTTCCATGCCAGAGGAACCCGAAGAAGTTGGGCAGCCCACAGAAGAATTATCCTCTCTATTGGACGCCCTGACAGATGAGCGGGCAGATACGACGATCGACATTCAAACGGGCGCCGACGAATCGGTTGACGCCATTAGCGAAACAGACAGCACCATCGTCCGCCTCGTCAATAAGATTCTGATAGATGCCTACGATCAAAGCGTTTCCGATATCCATATCGAACCGGGATCAGGGAAAAACGACGTCCGGGTACGTTATCGAAAGGACGGCACTTGCAGGGTCTATCAAAGGATACCTTATCTCTACAAGCAGGCCATTGTTTCCAGAATCAAAATCATGTCCCGATTGGACATAGCGGAAAAAAGAATGCCCCAGGATGGCAAAATTAAAATGCGCTATGGAAGAAAAGAAATTGAATTTCGTGTGGCCACCTGCCCCACCGTGGGGGGCAATGAGGACGTGGTTCTTCGTATTCTTGCTTCCAGCAAACCGATTCCGTTGGACCAAATGAATTTTAGCAAACAAAATCTGGATTGGATTTATAAAATGGTCGCCAAACCCTATGGCCTCATTTTAGTGGTGGGTCCGACCGGTTCGGGGAAAACAACCACACTGCACTCGTGTCTTGGACATATAAACGATGACGAAAGAAAAATCTGGACGGCTGAAGACCCGGTTGAAATCACTCAGGAGGGTTTGCGTCAAGTACAGATGATGGACAAAATAGGCTTGAATTTTGCCAGAGCCATGCGATCGTTTCTGCGCGGAGACCCGGATGTCATCATGGTGGGTGAAATGCGCGATCCCGAAACCGCTTCGATCGGACTTGAAGCCTCCCTGACCGGGCATCTTGTGCTCAGTACTTTGCACACCAATTCGGCGCCTGAAACAATCACCCGTCTTCTCGATATGGGAATGAATCCTCTCAATTTCGCGGACGCTCTCTTATTAGTCGTTGCACAAAGGCTGGTCAAAACATTGTGTAAGGAATGTAAGGAAGAATATCACCCCAGTAAAGAAGAGTTTGAAATCATAGTGAATGAGTATGGGAAAAAAGAATTTTCCACTTTAGGCATCACCTACACAAAAGATTTAAAATTAATGAAACCCGTGGGTTGTTCTTCCTGCCTGGAAACCGGATATTTAGGCCGCCTGGCGATACATGAAGTTCTTTGTGCTACGCCGGAGATCAAAAAAAACATAATGCGTAAGAAACTGGTGGATGAATTGAGGGAAATAGCAAAGCAGGAAGGAATGCGGACTTTAAAACAGGACGGAATTGAAAAGATTTTTCAGGGCCGGTGCGACCTCAAGCAAGTATTGACAGTCTCATCAGCATGATTCGTCCTGCCACTAAATTATTTGGCAAATACAATACTCAGTCAGGAAACAATGAATGAACTTTAGCTCAGGCGAAATAACCTCACCCAAATCCATTGAGGAATTGATTAAAGAAATCCACGAACGAGTGCGTTCCTCTAAGAATATGCGGGATTCCCTCCCGGACCTCATTGGACAATTGAAGGTTTTTTTTAATTGTGAGGCCATCACTATTTTTGCCGTGGACCAATCCGCACGCCAACTATATTCAACAAGCCATATTTCAGATACAACTCCCGAAATAAGAGTGGAGATATCTCTGAACAACCTTGCAGGGTATGTCGCAGGAACTGGCAATCCCCTGAATATAGCAAATGTAAAAGATAAAGCGGAATTGGCTCAGTATCACCCACATTTATCTCACGACTCAAAATGGGATCCTGTTTTAAGTTTCGTTTCAAAATCTATGATTGTCGTTCCAATTCCTTATAAGAAAAATCTAATAGGAATCCTGGAAATCATAAACAAAAAAAACGATCTGGCATTTTCCGCCGGGGATTTGAAATTAGTACAGGATATCTCTCCTGCGCTGGGTTTGGTTTTGGTTAGGTATTATAACGACGCACTCAAAAATAATTCGCATGAAGACACTCCTGCCGACGCCATTGAACCCAACCTAACAGGCCAGGACGAAGACAATAATAGTGAATCTACACCGGATGAAGACACAACATCCTCAGAAGAATACAATATTACAAATCAGGACGAAGACATCCATAGTGAACCCACACCGGGTGGCGACACTTCTACCGACTCCATTGAATCAAACGATACAGGTCAGGACGAAGACACCCGGCGTGAAAACACATCGGATGAAGACACAACTTCTGAAGAATCCGATATCATAAATCAGGATGAAGACATCCATAACGAATACACGCCTGACCTGGACGCTGAACCGCAGGATGTGTCCCTGGAAACCGAAATTTTATCAAATGAAATCATTGAAATTGACAACAACCAGGATATTTCCAACGCTGGTCTAAACCAGACGGAACTGGAGCCGGAAAATATTGAAGATCAGAATGTGGTTCAAGAAGAAACCGATTACCTCGAATTGGACAGACGGGCTGGGAGCAGACGAGACGAAGATAAAGAAAAGGAAATTCTGAAAATTGCTCAAGCGATCCACAACGGAAAAAATTTAAAGGTGATTCTTTCCGAGTTTAAGGATTCAATTCTGGATAATTTTGACGCCGAAGACATAACGCTCTACGGATTGGACTCAACCAAAAATGAAGTTGTCTCAAAATTCCAATCGCGGGAAACGTCAAAAGAAATTCGCCTTCCTCTCGCCCACAGTAATATACCAGGCCATGTCGCCATGGCCAAAAAACCAGTAAATATTGAAAATGCTGAAAATCTGGAGGAATTAAAGTCATACCACTCGGAATTGGAGACCAGCGATCCGGAGAAAGATTCTTTCGGATATAAAACTCTGGAGTTATTAGCTTTGCCTGTAATGCATGAGGAAACTTTACTGGGAGTCCTGAAAATCGTTAACAAACGAAATGGGACCATTTTCTCGGAAAAAGATGAAAAACGCGCATTCATTATGGCGGAAAACCTGGGATACGCCCTGGCAAAACAAGAAAAATTATCAAAACACAAACCGGATAAATTCAGCTATTTACTCGAAAATGATTTGATCACAGAAAAAGAATTAGACTCGTCACTTGCCTATGCCAAGAGCAACAATATCGACATAGAAACGGTTTTGCTCGAACGGGTGGGTTTGAAGCGCGAAAGCCTGGGGTTATCATTGGAAAGTTTTTATGGTCTCCCCTATTATGGTTATGAAAAAACAATTGTCCTTCCTGCAAAAATTCTAGGGGGATTGAACAAAAATTTCCTCGCCAAGAATTTCTGGCTTCCCGTTAATTCCCACAACTCAAAAGTTGTGATTTTAATCAACGACCCCAGCAATCTCGACAAAATTCAGAACATAAGGCATATTTTTCCAAAAAAGGAACTTGAGTTTAAGGTCGGTCTAAAAATTGACCTCAACGATTTTTTAAATTCAATTTCAGGGCAGGACGAACAACCCGTCGCTCTTGAAAGAACCGAGAAAATATCTTCCCTCATCGATTCTTTGCTGGAAGAAAACAACGATGCTCAGTTAGAAACACAGTCAGATGACGATCTTAGCGAACTCAATGATATCAAAGAAACCGATAACGCGATCATTCGTCTAGTCAATAAAATTTTGACCGACGCGTATGAGATTGGGGCCACGGATATCCACATTGAACCTGGAATAGCGAAAGATAACATTACCATCCGATTCAGGAAGGACGGGGATTGTTCGATCTATGAAGAAATACCTTTTCTTTACAAACATGCCATTGTTTCCAGAATAAAAATAATGGCCAATCTGGACATTGCCGAACGTCGCATTCCCCAGGATGGAAAGATTAAAATGCGCTATGGCAAGGTCAATATTGAGTATCGTGTGGCAACCTGCCCCACGGTTGGAGAAAACGAGGATATTGTTCTGAGAATTCTTGCAAAAAGTGAAAGTCTTCCCCTGGGCAAAATGAATTTTACGGATCGAAACCTGCAATTGATTATTAAAAACGTGAGTACCCCTTACGGCTTGATATTGGTGGTGGGCCCAACCGGATCGGGCAAAACAACCACTCTTCACTCCTGCCTGGGTCACATCAACACTCCGCGGAAAAAAATCTGGACAGTGGAAGACCCTGTCGAAATAACTCAAAAAGGCATTCGGCAAGTGCAAACGATTGAGAAAAAGGGGTTGGATTTCCCTCGTGCCATGAGATCGTTTCTGAGGGGAGACCCCGATGTCATCATGGTCGGTGAAATGCGCGATAAAGAAACCGCTTCCATCGGCCTGGAAGCCTCGTTGACCGGACATCTGGTATTCAGCACCCTCCACACCAATTCCGCGCCGGAAACAGTCACTCGCCTGTTAGACATGGGAATGAACCCTTTAAACTTTGCCGACTCCCTGTTATTGGTTGTGGCCCAACGGTTGGTAAAAACTCTTTGCAAGAATTGCAAGGAAGATTACCACCCCACCCAGGAGGAATTCAGTATCATCGTGAATGAATACGGGAGGGAAAACTTTGAAAAACTGGGTATCCTCTACGATAACGATTTGACCATTAAAAAACCCGTAGGATGCGATGATTGTGATAATACAGGTTACTCCGGACGTACGGCGATCCATGAAGTTCTCGAAGGAACCAAGGAACTTAAGCGGCAAATAGTCAAACAAGCGTCGGGTGAAGAACTGAGAAATACGGCAATTGCAAATGGAATGTGCACCCTTAAACAGGATGGGATTCAAAAGATTTTCAACGGCGACTGCGACCTAAAGCAGGTTCTTGCCGTTTGTATTTTATAACCTTTTAGAAATATAGAGTTACCTTCCTTCAACCAATAGTTGTTTTTCCTTCCTTATTTATTTTTTCCAAAATATTAAATTTTATGTTATTAAATATAGCTATAACCTTAAATTTTTCAATTTCAAACATCCACATCATCGGAAATTAATCAAAACATTCCAACAACAGGAATGGATGAGATCACCGATATTGAGCTACGATCATGGGAAACCCCGAAAACACCCCAGCCGTCAAAAATACGCCGCCAAATGGATTGGGGAACCTTGAATCCTTTGTCTCCCAAATAAAGAATATTGATCTCAATAACGCATCGCTGGACTCTCTTACAGACAGCTTAAAGAGCATTTTCAATTGTGAATCAGCAACCCTTTTAAATTATGACGATTCCAAAAATGAGCTTTACTCCCGCAATTTCAGATCCCATACCTCAGAAGAAATCCGTTTTCAAGTTTCAGTAAATAATCTGGCCGGGTTTGTAGCCGCTACACGTAAGCCATTGATTATTAATGATTTATCTTCCAAAGAAGAACTGTCAAAGCATCACAAGGATCTCAAATACGATGACTCCTGGGATGAAAAATATGGTTTCAAGGCAAGTTCTGCAATTCTGATCCCACTTCCGCACAAAAACAAATTGGTTGGAGTGATGGAAATTGTCAATAAGACCAATGGGAAGCCTTTTCTCGAAGCTGATTTTATTCGCGCCAAGGCAATTGCGCTGGTGATGGGCCTGGCTTTAGCCAAATTAAAAGAACGCAGGCAAAACAACGAAGTAGCGGACATTCATGAAAATAACCACAAAGAAGAACCGAAGCTAACAAAATTCAGTTATTTGATCGCCAATGGGTTTGTCACGGAAGATGAATTGACCCTTATCAAAAAGAAAAGTCAGGAGTCTGGAACAGACGTCGAAGACTTACTTGTAAACGAACACTATTTACGTCCTCTGGATGTTGGCAAGTCTTTAGAAACATTCTATTATATCCCTTACGAGGGCTATGATGAATCTACCAGCAAGCCCAATTTGGATAACTATACAATTGATGTTGAAACTCTGCGAAGACACAGCTGGGTTCCACTTAAGAACAGCTCTTTAGGGATGGTGGTATTGATCAATGACCCGACCGATAAAAATGTTACTGAAACAATAAAACGAACCTTTCCTGATAAAAATGCCGAGTTCAGGGTTGGATTGAAAATGGATATTCAGGAGTATATTGATGGATTTTTTAAGGCTGAAGAATCCCAACCTATTTCTGAAACAGAAATTTTAGCTGAGGACAAAACTTTGGAACTTCTAATAAAAGAAGAACAGCAGACCAGGGCTCCCGAGAATCAGGTCGTGACTCCAGATACCAGCAACAAAATATTCGATGAAATGCTCTCGACTGCCATCAAGCAGGGTGTCACCGACGTCCATATAGAACCTGGAATGGAAGGCAAAAACCTGTTGATCAGGCTCCGCAAAGAGGGCGCTTGTCGAGTCTATGAAGAAGTTCCATCCAATATGCAAAAGGAAATCATCAATCACATCAAAACATTGGCAGGGCTGGACCTTTCAGTCAATCAACTCCCGCAAAATGGAAAATTTGTCTGGTCTCTGGATTCAAATAAATATGAGCTCAGTGTCGTAGTGTTCCCCACCATTGGCAATCTCGAAGATGCCATGCTCCGGGTGGCTCCAATTGGAAAGCCTGTTCCCCGCTTCATCCCCATTACCCAAATGGAATTTTCCGATCCGAATCTGGACAAAATAATGTCCAGAATCCATGCGTCCAAGGGGATGATTCTGGTTGTCGGCCCCGAGGGAACCGGGAAAACAACCACCTTGCACGCCTTTTTGGGCCATCTGAACACTCCCGAAAAGAAGATCGTGACCGCAGAATCTCCGGTGGATATCGTTCAAAGTGGCCTGCGTCAAATTCAAACAAATCAGGAAATTGGCCTCAACTATGCTTTCGCTCTGGAAACTTTTTTATTAGGAAATCCCGATATCATCATGATCGGAGAAGTCGCAGATCCAGCAACTCTGAAACTTTGCAACGAAGCCGCCAGGGAACATCTGGTTTTCTCATCGTTGCAAGCCAGGTCCACAATGGACGCGATCCGAATAATGCGTGAAATGAATATCGACCCCAATCAATTTGCTGAAACGTTTTTAATCATCATGGCGCAAAAACTGGTACCCAGTCTATGCGATGCCTGCAAAGAGGATTATCATCCTTCTCAGGATGAATTCAATATGCTGGAGAAGTTTTATGGGAGCGATAATTTTGCCGACCTTGGGTTTCAATACAATGACAATTTGACTCTCAAAAAAGCGGTGGGGTGCAAGCAATGCATCTTTACCGGGTATTCCGGTAAAATTGTCCTTCAGGAGGTTCTGGAAAGGACCCACGAATTGAACCGGCTCATTGCGGAGAAAGCTCCCTTAGAGGAGATACAAAATCAGGCGCTGAAAGATGGGATGATCACCCTGAATCAGGATGGTATTTATAAGATAATGAGCGGTGACTGCGATTTCAAAAAGATTCAGGAAGCCTTTCTTCCAGGCCGAATTTAACCGAACTCAAACCGTGGAATCCACCTCTTGCTGGAACGAATTTCTCCAACGAGTCAAGCCGGCTAAAGCATTGTCAAAAATTTTCTGATTTCTTTCCTTTTTGTTCCGGATGCCCATTTCCGTCGCCGGAAAAAGACCAAAATTGATGTTCATTGGCTGGAAGTTTTTGGGCGGCTTTGTGGTGACATAATTATGCAACGCGCCCATTGCGGTTTCTATCGGCGGCGGCGTAAAATCTTCCCCTGAAATTTTCCGAACCGCGCTCAAACTCGCGAGCAATCCCATCGTCGCGGACTCCACATAACCCTCCACCCCAATGATTTGACCCGCAAAATAAATTCCCGGCCGGGTTTTAAGGTCCAGATTTTTTGTGAGTATCCCCGGAGCGTTGATATAAGTATTTCTGTGAATCGCACCGAACCTGAAAAACTCGGCCTTTTCGAGGCCCGGAATCATGGTGAAAATTCTTTTTTGCTCAGGATAGGTGAGTTTGGTTTGAAAACCCACCAGATTGAACGCCGTTCCCTCCTTATTTTCCCGGCGCAATTGCACTACGGCATGAGCGATACGACCCGTTTCGGGAAGCGTCAGACCCACGGGTTTTAGAGGACCGAATGCCAGGGTCTTTGGCCCGCGGGAAGCCAGTTCCTCAATGGGCAGACAACCTTCAAAATAAATTGGTTTTTCAAAAGACGCAAATGGAACCTTCTGGGCATTATTGAGCTCCTGCACGAACTGCCCGTATTGTTCTCGATCCATCGGACAGTTCAGGTAGTCGTCCCCTCCTTTATCGTAACGCGAAGCAAAAAAGGCCTTATCGAAATCAATCGTATTGGCATCGACAATCGGAGAAAGAGCATCGTAAAAATAAAGATATTTCTGTCCGACGATTCTCTGGATGTCTTCAGAAAGTTTGGGCGACGTCAAAGGGCCCGTGGCGATGATGACCGGACCCTCCTCCGGGATTTCCACCACTTCATCACGTTTTAAAGTGATGTTCGGGTGTTGCATGATTCTTTCCGTGATTTCCTGGGAAAACAAATCCCGGTCAACGGCAAGCGCTCCTCCAGCGGGAACCGAATGACGGTCCGCTGAACCGATCACAAGAGAGTTAAATTTCCTCAGTTCTTCTTTTAATAGAAAGGGTGCCGAATGGGGAAGGTTATTGCCAAGGGAGTTGCTACAAACCAGTTCGGCACATTGGTCGGTTTTATGCGCGGGCGTCGGGGTTACCGAGCGCATTTCATGCAAAATAACCGGAATGCCTCTTTCCGCCGCCTGCCAGGCCGCTTCCGACCCAGCCAGTCCGCCGCCGATAATCGTTAAATAAGGTTTCACGTCAAAGATCTATGCCGCCACATGGGCTTTTTTGAAACCGCATTCCGGGCAGACAATGGAAACGCCTTCTTCCTTTTTAAACTTTTCAACCATGAAAGCATGCTTGCACTCCGGGCAGGCTTCGGCCACCGGTTTTGCCCAGGAAGTGAATTCACAGTCAGGATACCGACTGCACCCATAAAAGGTTCTGCCTTTTTTGGTTCTACGGGGAGAGATTTCTCCCTTACAATCCTTTTCAGGGCAGGAAATTCCAAGGCTCACGGGTTTGGTGAATTTGCATTCGGGATAATTCGAGCAGGCGATGAATTTCCCAAACCGGCCCATTTTCATAACCAACGGAGATTCGCATTTGTCACAATTGCCCTCCACCTCATCGGTGGTTGGTTCGCCGGGTTTCGAATCGTCGCCCAGGTTTTTAGTGTTCTTGCATTCCGGGTAACCCGTGCAGGCCATGAACTTCCCAAAGCGCCCCCATTTAATGATCATAGGCTGTTCGCATTTTTCACAAACCTCATCGGTTTCTTCCACCTGGCTTTTCAGATCCTTCATTTTCTTTTCCGCTTCTTCCAGGTTTATTTTAAATGGTTTGTAAAATTCCTGGAGCGCCTGCACCCATTCCATCTTTCCCTCTTCAATATCATCCAACTGTTCTTCCATTTTTGCCGTGAACTGAGTGTTGATGATTTCAGGGAAATTTTCCACCAAAGCGTCGGAAACCAGAAATCCCAATTCGGAGGGGAATAACCTACGCTCCTCAGATCGAATATAATCCCTGTCCTTGATCACGCTGATGGTCGCCGCATAAGTACTGGGCCTGCCGATGCCTTTATCCTCCAATTCCTTCACGAGCATGGCCTCCGAAAACCGGGCAGGCGGTTGGGTGAAATGCTGGTCGGGGTTGATCTTTAATAGTTTCAGAACATCTCCCTTATCCAGCTCAGGAAGAATGCGGTCACTGTCTTTTACTTTTTCCTTGGACCCATCGCTACCCTCATTCGCTTTTTCTTCACTGGTTTCGACATACACCTTCATGAAACCGGCGAATTTCAGGATGGACCCGTTACTGCGGAACAAATAAGAACCGGAGCGAATATCGAATTGGGTCGTGTCCATAACAGCGGGAACCATCTGGCAGGCTACAAAACGCGACCAAATCAACTGGTAAAGATTAAAGAGATCTTTTTCGAGGTATTCCTTGATCGTTTTGGGCTCTATAGTGACATCCGACGGCCTGATAGCTTCATGCGCTTCCTGAGCCGATTTTTTACTCTTGTAAAAATTTGGCTCTGCAGGCAGGAACTCTTTCCCATAACGTTCGGGAATGAATTCTCGTACCATCGCCAGCGCGTCGTCTGAAAGCCGTACGGAATCGGTACGCATATAGGTGATCAAACCCACAGTCCCCTTTGACCCCAACGCCAAACCTTCATAGAGGCGTTGCGCAAGCATCATGGTCTTTTTAGGCGAAAAGTTTAATTTCCTCGAGGCTTCCTGTTGAAGGCTACTTGTGATGAACGGAGCTGTGGGGTTGCGCTTTCTTTCCTTTTTAGCAATGTCTTCCAGAACCAGCGGGACCCCATCGAGTTCACTGACGATTTTATCAGCTTGCTCTTTATTGCTCACCACGGCTTTCTCATCGTTGATCTTGAACAGCTTGGACTCAAATGCAGGAGGAATTTTACCTTCAAGATCGAGGGCGATGGACCAGTATTCTTCCGGTTTGAAAGCCTGAATTTCTCTTTCCCGCTCGACCACCAAACGGAGCGCCACCGATTGAACCCTGCCGGCGCTCAACCCCCGGTGAATTTTTTTCCACAATATGGGGCTGATTTTATAACCCACCAGACGGTCGAGAATACGTCTCGCCTGCTGGGCGTTCACCCGGCTTTCATTGAGTTCCGTGGGATTATTCAGGGACTCCATCACCGCCTTTTTAGTGATTTCATTAAAAGAAACCCGGTAAATTTTCCCCTTGGCAAACTTTCTGATTTCGTTTCCGATATGGTAGGCGATGGCCTCACCTTCACGATCCGGATCGGGGGCGAGGTAAATATTGTCCACCTTTTTCGCGGCGGCCTTCAACTCGCTCAAAATTTTTCCCTTGCCGCGAATGGTAATATAATCGGGAGCAAAATTATTATCCACGTCCACGCCCAGCTTCTTTTTAGGCAGGTCTTTGAGATGCCCCACAGACGCTTTGATGATAAAGTCTTTACCCACAATTTTTTTCAGTGTGTTTACTTTGGTGGGTGACTCCACAATCAACAATGATTTAGCCATGATTCCTCATTTAATCAATTTTCATAACGCTACAAACAGTTTTCCTTCAAACTGCTGGATCAATCCGTTCAATTCCAGTTGAACCAGTGTAGCCGAAACTTCCGCCGGTGACAATCGGCTGTTTTCAATTATAAGGTCGATATGCTTTTCTTCCTGGCTCAATACGGCCAGCACCTGCCGTTCAAGGGTTGATAACTCAGGGGGTTTCAAACTTTTTTGCCCGGTTCGCAGGTTTTCTTCAAGATAACCCTGAACCTCGGCGGAAAGTTCCTGCACGATCGAATCAGGACCGTCCACCATAACCGCGCCGGTTTTTATCAAGCGGTTGGTTCCCTTACTATTGGGTGAATTGATATTGCCGGGGACTGCAAAAATTTCCCGCCCCTGTTCGAGAGCAAATTCGGCGGTGATCAGAGCGCCGCTTTTTTCCCCCGCCTCAATGACCACCGTTCCAAGAGAAAGACCGCTGATGACCCTGTTTCGAGCCGGAAAATTATTTCTATCCGGGCGTTTGGTTACGGGAAACTCGGACACGATCGTGCCCTGTTCGACAATTTTGTTGCGCAATTGCCTGTTTTCCGGCGGGTAAATGTGAGAGAGCCCGCATCCGAAAACAGCGACGGTTTCCCCTCCGGCTTCCAAAGCACTTTTATGCGCCAGGGTATCGACACCACGCGCCAATCCGCTCACGATGCATATACCCATCGAGGAAAGACGCTTGCAAAGGGCTTCGGTTATAATTTTTCCATAGTTTGTCGGCATTCGGGTGCCAACGATCGCCAGAGACACCGGGTATTCATCAAGATTTTTACCCTTGAAGTACAATACCGGCGGCGGGTCATAAATAGCTTTTAATAATGGAGGGTAACCTGGGCATTCCAGGCTGAGCAACTCAAGTTCCAACTTCTCTATAAAATGCCATTCCCGCTCAACATTTTTTTCAACTTCGAACTTCCGAATCTCCCGGGCAACTTTCTCGCTGACCCTTTCCACACGCATCAAATCGTTCAACGATGACCGGAAAACCTGTTCAGGCGAACCAAAGGTTCTCACCAGACGGTGAAAAAGAGTCTTACCGACTCCCACCACCATATTCAATGCCACCCAATAATGTTTTGGGTCCATGAAGAATTATTTCAGAAGGGTATCAACCGGTAGTTTCACGGGTCAATTCCGCCACCGCCATATTGAAATTATATACGGCTTCATAATAACCGCTGAGCACACGGGTATAAATAATGAGTGCCTGGAAAAGATCGCCAGCGTCCCCGATGCCAAAATCGTAGTTCGCAAGTTCTGTGACCAGCAATGCACGAGTGATTTTTCGACTCCCCTCGGCCAGGTCCAACTGCGCTCGCGCTTCGTCAACGTTGAGAAACGCTTTTTTCTCCTCAAGCCGGGAACTTCCAGAAGTTTTTCCAAACACCTCTTTGAAACTTTTTTTAGAAAATTCGACCGGTTGAATCGTATCTTCCTCCAGCGAACTCTCTTTGGAAATATCCAGTCCGGTCAAATCGGCCAGGTCAAGTTTTGCAATGTGGATTTCATTTTCCAGCTCAATCACATCATGCACCGACCCGGTACGCCCAAGCTTCAGCTTAGTGATATCGGATTGAGAAACATCCCCCTCTCCCTCTTCAAATTTTTCTTCCGCCTTTTCGATGGCGGTTCCAAAACGTTTTTTGACTTCCTCAGCAATGCCCAGTTGGTTGGTCTTGAACTGGATTTGATAATAATATTTCGCGGCCAGAAATTTGTTTTCGCCTGGGGACCGGGACGAATTTTGTTTTTTTTCTATCGCCAGAGGAATGACCTTATCCAAAGGAGGGATTGTGAACGCCCCCCCTCCCGCTTCCGCAGAGAGCACGGACGCCGCCAATACAAAAGCCATGAATAAACCGCCTTTAATAAAAAAAGCCGGTTTTTTCCGTGGGAAAACAGAGGGTGTTATTTTCATTTGGAAACGAATTTTCTTCGGGATACAGAACAAAAGGATATTCAATATATTTTAAGGGAGAATTTTGGGAACGCAAAAGGAAAGGGATACTGAACCCCCTAAAAAGAAACCTTGATGGCAACCAAGTTCGTTCTTAAACAGGATTTGCCCCGATACCAGGACAAAGGTTCAGTACCCCTTAGATTTAGAAAATTTATCATACGGCCTATACCCTGTCAATACAATTCTAGGGAAATACGGGGCGACAGGAAGCGGAAAAAATTAAATAACTCATTTAAATTCAATATGTTATAGAAATACAACAAAAGTGCCAGCTTTTATAGCACTATAACCCTTTTGAAATCAATAGGTTAGATATAGCGGAGGATAGCAAAATCCTGGCCTCAACTCAAGGCTGTTCCAGCGATGAAAGTATCATAAACATCTGTTTTTAAATTAGTAAAATTCTAGGTCATGGAAAAGGGCACTGGAATAAAGGTCAACAGGAAGATGACGATAGAAATGTAACCCATGACCCGGTGCCGGCGATCAGGGAGCACGGAATCATCGAGCAAGGGAGCGGGTCGAAATCCCATCAATGCAATCATGAAAGCCCAGAACCACCACCCCTGCCAAAAATAGCCGAGAGGAAGCATCAGAACAAAAAACAGCCTGGAAAGTTCTTTGTGCCTGAATTTAAATAAAGAATAGATCACATGTCCGCCATCGAGCTGACCGATGGGCAAAAGATTCAGTGCGGTGACGAACAGACCGATCCAGCCCGCAAAAGCAACGGGATGCAAAAGGATATTGACTCCCTCTGAATATGGGGTCACACCTAAAATCATTTTGGAAAGAAGGGCTAATAAAATCGAACTTCCGAAGGTCAACCCTTCAGCCGTTTCACCTGGCGTTACTTCGGACAGGAAAAGACCCACAACCAATGTCGGAACAGCCACCACAAATCCGGCGATGGGTCCCGCAGATCCGATTTCCATCAATACCCGGCGGTCGGGTATCAATTCTTTAATCTGAATGAAAGCTCCGAAGGTTCCCGCGATAAAAATCGGCGGTGCCGGAATGAAAAAAGGCAATGTGGCTCTGACATTATTTTTCCTGCTGGCCCAGTAATGTCCGAACTCATGCGTCCCCAGGATGAGGATCAAGGAAAAGGAAAAAAGAAGCCCTCCCGCAAGGAAAGTCGTGACCAGAGTTCCGGCCAACAGCAGGGAAAAGATGATCCAGTTTTTTATGCTTGGATTATCGGCAGGCAATACGTTTCTCTATAGCTTCAACACGACGGGTTCACTGATTTATGCGTGAACTCTCTGGCGCCGTCACCGGAATAGTCCCCGGCGATCTGACCTTTACCGATGAGTTTGTATTTATAAATCACCAGTCCTTCGAGACCCACGGGACCGCGGGCATGTGTTTTGTTGGTGCTGATACCTATTTCGGCTCCCAAGCCATAACGAAAACCATCGGCGAATCGGGTGGAGGCATTCCACATGACGCTAGCGGAGTCCACCTCATTCAAAAACATCTCTGCCCGGTCGGGGTCCATTGTGAGTATCGTGTCGGTATGACCGGAACCATGCAGATTGATAAACTCTATCGCCTCGCCAATATCCTTAACAATTTTAACAGCCAGCTTCAGATCGTTGTATTCCGTGTCCCACTCGTTTTTTTTCGCGGGTTTTATTTGCGGAGCAAGCTGGCAGGTTTTTTCACAGCCGACAAGTTCCACTTTCTCCGCTTTGAGTTTTTCGACCAGGAGAGGAAGCACTTGTTGCGCGATATCCTGATGGACCAACAGGTTTTCCATGGCGTTGCAGGCGGCGGGATATTGAAGCTTGGAATCGAGAACGACCCGGAGGGCCATATCGACATTCGCCCCTTTATCTATGTAACCATGACAAATACCTTCGGAGTGGCCCAACACCGGTATCCGGGTGTTTTCCTGAATATAGCGGACAAAGGCGTTGCTTCCGCGCGGAACAACGAGGTCGATGTATCGGTCCTGATCGAGCATTTCCGCGACCTCTGCCCGGGTCTCGATCATTTGTATCGCGGTTTCAGGCACTCCATCCACCTGCCCAATGGCGTCAGCCAGAAGAGAAACGATGACCTTGTTGGTGTTCTGCGCTTCTGTGCCGCCCTTCAAAATAACAGCGTTTCCTGATTTCAGGCAAAGGGAAGAAATCTGCGGCACCGCATCGGGCCGGGATTCAAAAATAGCGCCTATCACGCCAATGGGGCAGGTGACATGACTCAATATCAAACCCTCATCCATTTCCGTCACACTTTTTACCCGGCCCACCGGGTCTTCCAGCCGGGCCACACTGCGAACTCCTTTGGCCATGCTTTGAACTTTAGCCGGGTTCAAAGCCAGCCGGGCCATCAACGGCCCCGGAATATTTTCCTTGCGCGCATACTCCATATCCTTCGCATTCGCTGACAGGATGGCGGATTCATTGGACTCCAAAGCCGAAGCCATTTTTTCCAGGGCGGAATTTTTTTCCTCAGTTGAAAGACGGGCCAACTTCAGGGACGCGGCTTTGGCCTGGGCGGAAATTTCTGCTACGGTCATTTTTAGCCTTTGATATCGGGGTTTCGCTTTTTCATCGGACAATGATTTGAACTGCCTTTTCCTTACTATATTTTAAAGCTTTAATGCGGAATTTTTGCGAAATGGGGTTCATCGCCAGATCAAGTGTCTTAAGGGCAGGGAAAAATTCACTGTCTATAAGCGCATTGGCACCCCTATCGGATATATTGTTTTGCCCCAAATAAAGCGATTCAAGATTGGGGAAGTTTTTGGAATTGGCAAAAGCCACCGCCCCGCCATCTCCTATTTCGTTGCGAAACAAATTCAGCGTCACAAGTTCGGGCATGGTCTTAACTTCGGACAACGCCATAACACCTTCAGGTGTTATGAGATTATCGTTCATTAAAAGCGTTTTTAATTTAAGAAAATTGTTGGAGTCGGCCACAAAACCAAAAGCCTCATCTGCTATTTCATTTTTCCATATTTTTAAAGATTCCAGGTTTTTCAAATGAGGGGATTCAGACAGGGCTTTAAGTCCCTGGTCGCCGATCAAATTTCCCCACAGATCAAGGTGCTGAAGGTTTGCCAGATGAGGCGATTGGGCCAGAGCCTTCACCCCTTTATATTTAATTTTATTTCCCTGGAGCAGAAGCGTGGTGACCGAACTCAACTGCTCCATTTTTGCGAGTTCCTTCGCCCCTTGGGTCCCAATCACCACCCGGCTCAGATCCAGTACCTGCCCGTCCTGGCTGAGTCGGCTTTGAACAAGGGTCTTGATATCCTCCGCAGCCCAGGATGATGAACTGAATGCAAAACCAATCAACATAAAACCGACCGCTAAAATTTTGCCAAAATTCATATCAGGGGTTTTCATTGCAACCGATCCTGTGCCATTTGGGTTTAATCGCTTTGCATTTAGACTATCAGATATTTAAAAATGGTATAAATAATTTTTGTTCCCGCTTTCAGGGTTCCCGAAACGGTTCCGGTGATTTTCGACACTCCGACCCTTTGCCGGTAACGCACCGGAATTTCACATATTCTCAGCCCGTTCTGGACGGCTTTGATCTGCATTTCAACCGTCCAGCCGAAATCCCGGTCCTGCATCCCGATACTTTTAAGAGAGTCATGCCGAATGGATCGAAAGGGTCCAAGGTCGGTATAGCGATGCTTGAAAAATATTCGTATCAAAAAGACCGCCAAACGGTTGCCATAACGTGCCTGCGGTAAAAGGGCCGAACGGCTTTCAGGCAATAGCATACGGCTTCCCACAACAAAATCTTTCTCTCCCCTGAGTATCGGTTGGATAAGATCCGTGATTTCTTCCGGGTAATCGCTGTAATCGCCATCGAGAAAAACCACAATATCCGGTTGACTCAATTCAGCGATTCCGCGTAAGCAGGCCGACCCATAACCCTTACGGTTTTCCCGGATCACCCGCGCGCCGGATTCCCGTGCGACGTTTGCGGTGTTGTCGGTCGAACCGTTATCGACCACGATAATTTCATGCAGGCTTTTCTGAGGAAGGTCGTTTAAGACCAGGCCAATAGAGGATTCTTCATTGAAGGCAGGAATGATGACCGATACTTTGGGGCTCATAAGTGGATTTCCGGAATCATCCAGAGCTGGAAATCGCCTGTTTCACGCTGGCAACAAAATCGCCGACTTTAGCTTCCAGATCGGCGGGGTTTCCATTCTGTTCGATCAACCGGACAATGGCACTTCCCACGATCACTCCATCGGAAACAACCGCCGCTTTTTTTGCCTGATCGGGACCTGAGATACCGAACCCGACCAGAACCGGCAGTTTGGCGACCCGCTTGATGCTCTGTACTTTGGCCTCCAGATTGCCGCTCACTTCGGATTTAACCCCCGTCGTTCCGGTCAGGGACACATAATAGATGAATCCCCGGCTGGCATTGGCGATCAGGCGAATTCGATCTTCGGTGCTGGTGGGCGCCAGAAGATGAATCATGTCCAATCCCTGTTTTTTTGCGTGCGCGTCAAATTCACCGGCTTCTTCAGGAGGAAGATCGGGAATGATCACGCCATCCACCCCAGCTTTAAGAGCATCGTCCACGAACAGCTTTTGTCCATAGGCAAAAACCGGATTGTAACTGGTCATCAAAACAATGGGGAGTTCTGAAGTCTTGCGAATTTCACCCACCAGCCGGATGATTTTTTTCAAAGTCGTCCCGCTTTCCAAAGCCCGCTGGGAAGCCGCCTGAATGACCGGACCGTCTGCCAGAGGATCGGAGAACGGCACGCCAAGCTCAATAATATCGGCTCCATTTTTTTCAATGACGGAAAATATTTTTTGGGTGGCGGACAAATCAGGGTCCCCCGCTGTGATGAAAGCGACCAGAGCCTTCTGATTTTTTTTCCTCAGTTTTTGAAAACAATTCTCGATTCGGCTCACAAGGGAACTCCCATGATTTCGGCGACCTGGTTCACGTCTTTGTCCCCTCTTCCAGATAAACAAATCACGATGATTTCATCCTTCTTCATTTCCGGGGCCAGCTTGCTGACATAGGCGATGGCGTGCGCCGACTCCAGCGCCGGGATAATGCCTTCGGCTCTTGATAGAAGTTTGAAGCCTTCCAGTGCTTCCTCATCGGTAACAGGAACATACTGCGCCCGGCCAGTTTCATTGAGATGACTGTGCTCGGCCCCCACTCCGGGGTAATCCAGCCCAGCCGAGACTGAGTGAGCCTCTTTAATTTGTCCGTCTTCATCGTATAACAGATTGCTCATCATTCCGTGCAGAACCCCCGCCTTGCCCTCGCTCAGAGAAGCGCCGTGTTTGCCGGTCTCGATACCGAGGCCCGCCGCTTCCACGCCGATCAACCGGGTTTCTTCATGCTCGATGAAGGGATAAAACAAACCCATCGCATTGCTTCCGCCGCCGACGCAGGCAACGCAAACGTCCGGCATCCGTTTTTCAATGTCCATGATCTGCCCGGTAACTTCTTCTCCAATGATCTTTTGAAATTCCCGAACCATCATTGGGTAAGGGTGAGGCCCGACGACGGACCCGATGATGTAATGCGTGGTTTCAACGGTGGTGATCCAGTTGCGAATCGCTTCGCTGGTCGCGTCTTTGAGCGTACGCGTCCCGCTGGAGACGGGGATCACATTGGCGCCCAGCAGTTTCATGCGAAATACATTGAGCGCCTGCCGCTGGATGTCTTTTTCTCCCATGAAGACATCGCATTCCAATCCGAACAAGGCGGCGGCGGTGGCGGTGGCCACTCCATGCTGACCCGCTCCGGTTTCGGCAATCACCCGCTTTTTATTCATGCGAAGCGCCAAAAGAGCGCTGCCTATTGTATTGTTGATTTTATGAGCACCGGTATGATTGAGATCCTCCCGCTTCAGATAGATTTTAGCCCCTCCCAGCTGGCGGGTTAAATTGCCCGCAAAATATAAAGGGGTGGGCCGGCCCACATACTGACGCAGGTAATATTTTAAATCTTTTTGAAAGGAAGGGTCATTCTGGGCAGATGCGAATACCTGCTCAAGCTCTTTCAACGCAGGCATTAAAGTCTCTATCACATACTTACCGCCGAAAACGCCAAAATGCCCCCGTTCATCCGGCAACTGCATTTGTTTCATGGGTTGCTTCATCTTTCTATTTCCTTGATACCTGGGTTCAATATCGTCACGACTGGCCGCTTCGCACAGCTTTGATAAATGCCTTCAACCGGGCCGGATCTTTTTTTCCAGGCGTGCGTTCCACCCCGGAACAAACGTCCACCGCATAAGGTTTGACCTTTTGAATCGCGTGCGCCACGTTCTTGGGGTCCAACCCTCCCGCAAGTATTACCGTACCGTATTGTTTGCCTCCACGGATCAGACGCCAGTCGAAAGTCTCGCCGGTGCCGCCCTGCTGTTCTTCGGAATAGGCATCCAGCAGGATAGCGCTGACTTTAAAGGAAGATAATCCATCGAAAGATTCCTTCCCCTTGACCCGGACCGCCTTGATCACCCTGCGACGAATTTTTTTGCAAAAAGCGGGAGATTCGTTTCCATGCAACTGCACGGCGGACAAATTACACGAATCCGCGATGCGATTGATCCGGTCCGACGTTTCATTGACAAAAACACCGACAGCCTCGACAAACGGAGGTAAAGCCGCGACAATGCTTTTCACCGTCTTCACGGAAACAGCGCGCGGGCTTTTTTTGTAAAAGATAAAGCCCACCGCGTCGGCGCCTTCTTTCACCGCCAGGAGAGTGTCTTCCAAGCTGGTCATCCCGCAGATTTTAATCTTAACCCTACCCGACAGTGTATTCATTTTTCAAAAATCTGTGTCATTTTGCAAATTTTTGCATTAAAATTAGTGGAGCATTGATTTGAACCGCCTTCATTGTAACCCCGTTTGCCACTCGACAAAAAATCGATCACTGCCTGTCTTAACTATTCTAACTTCCCAGGTGCAATATGAAAATTTTTCGATGGATCGCCCTCATCCTGTTCATGACACTCCCGCTTTTATCCACCGGTTGCGGAACCACCCACGAAGCCGATGGCGTGGAAGTTGACATTAATTTCCAGGGACATGGCGTTAAATCGTTTCCGCTAACCGTTGAACCCCTTTTTCAGGCCACCCTGGTCGCCCTCAAAAATTTGAAGCTCAAAGTCGATGATATTTCAGATGACGGTGAAAATCGCCAAATCAACGTAAAAACCGATGAACTTCATATCATCATCGATGTTATGGAAATTGGTCTCAAAATTTCCAGATTGCGTGTCAAGGCCCAGGAGAAGGGTTTCTTTTCCTCTGATTATAATGAAGAAATGGCCGTTGAAATTATCAAGGAAACCTCTCTCGTTGTGGAAGCCTCCGGTCACACCCATTATTAAATCGGCCCCGACTATACGCTTTCTTTTCCAGAATCTCCTTTAAGCTCCGCAAGCTTTTTAGAAATATTATCGGCTTTCATCAAACTCTCGCCGATCAAAAACGCGTGCGCTCCCAGTTTTTCCAATTCCTGAATGTCCCCGGACGAATGAATACCGCTTTCACAAACCAACAAATTGTCTGGAACCATTTTTGCCATTTTTATCAAACGCCGTGAAATACCCAGATCGGTTTTCCCGGTTTTTAAATCCCGATTGTTGATGCCAATCAGAAAGGCTCCTACGGAAAATGCTTTCTCCATATCCTTTTCACAATGCGTTTCCACCAGAGCGGTCATGCCGAGCTCCTTACCCAGCTCCAGCAAATCCTCCATCTGATTTTTATCCAGCCAGGTCGCGATCAGCAAAAAAAAATCTCCCCCAAAAGCCCGCGATTCATGAACCTGATAGGGGTCAAAAATGAAATCCTTCCTGAGTAACGGGATTTTCACTTCATCCCGAACCTGACTCAAAAAATCGATGTTACCGCCAAAATAATTGGACTCCGTGAGTACGGATATCGCGGCGGCTCCGTGGGCCGCATATTCTCTGGCGATGGCCAGACCGTCAAAATCAGGGCGTAATTCTCCTTTGAAGGGAGTCCGTTTTTTGATCTCGGCAATGATTCTGGAACCCTTCGCTGGGGCAAGCGCCTTGCGGACATCCCGGACAGGCTCCTTCTGCCCAATTCTACCTTTGATTTCAGAAAGAGGCGTTTTCCTTCTGGTCGAGTCCAGTTCTTCCTTTTTATGCGCGAAAATTTTATCGAGTATATTTGCCATATTTTGACTGCCCGCTCAGGAATGACTCACTTCACAAAGTTTGCTTAATTTTTCTTTAGCCGCCCCCGATGCAATGGACTCTCTGGCTACCCCCAATCCGTCGTCAATAGAAACCGCCTTGCCGCCGGCGCAAATGGCCGCAGAAGCATTTAATAAAACGATGTCCATTTTAGGCCCGGCCTCGCCTTCCAATACAGCTTTTATGATTTCCGCGTTCATTTCAGGCGACCCTCCCTGAACCTGCTCTGGAGCACAGCGTTTCAGGCCAAAATCTTCGGGTCGGATGCTGTATTCGCGGATTTTTCCGTCCAATAGCTCCGCGACATGAGTCGTGTCCATCAAGGAAATTTCATCGAGTCCATCTTCCCCGTGCACCACAAACGCGTGCCGGCACCCCAGTTTTTTCAAAACATGGGCGATCGGTAAAACCCATTTGCGATCGAAAACGCCGATCACCTGAGCATGCGCGTTCGCCGGGTTGGTCAGCGGCCCCAGTAAATTGAATATGGTGCGAAACCCCAGTTGCTTTCTAACCGGCGCGGCATACTTCATCGCCCCATGCATGAGAGGCGCGAACAGAAACCCCATGCCCACCTGTTCAACACATTTTTCCACCACCGGTTTATCGGCTTCGATGTTGACGCCGAGACATTTTAAAACATCAGCGCTCCCCGACCGACTGGACACCGCCCGATTGCCGTGTTTGGCGACAGTGATTCCCGCTCCGGCAACGATAAACGCCGAAGCGGTAGAAATATTAAAGGTCGTGCCACCATCGCCGCCGGTCCCGCAGGTGTCTACAATATTTTTGGAGGTAACTTTCAATACTTCGGCTTTCTGGCGCATCACCTGAGCCGCGCCCACGATTTCGCCGACACTTTCCCCTTTTTTACTGAGCGCCGTGAGAAAAGCCGCCAATTGAGAATCCTCCACAGCGCCTTCCATGACTTGACTCATCACAGCAACCATTTCCGTTTCCGTCAAATCAATCCCATCAAGAGTTCTCGTCACCGCATCCTGGATTTTCACGCGCTGGTTTTTGTCGGTAGTTTGAGAAAATTTCCCAACAATTCTTTTCCGTTCACAGTCAAAATCGATTCAGGATGAAACTGCACGCCTTCAACCAAAAGTTCCTTATGCCTTATACCCATGATTTCCTTGTCATCGCTTTCAGCGGAAATCTCAAAGCAATCCGGCAGGTTTTTTCGATTCAGGACCAATGAATGATAGCGGGTGGCTTCAAAGGGATTGGGAAGATTTGCAAACAGGGTTTTGCCATCGTGATGGATCATCGACGTTTTGCCGTGCATCAATTTTCCGGCTTTAATGATTTCTCCGCCAAAGGCCGCGCCTACGGACTGGTGCCCCAGACACACTCCTAGAATTGGAATTTTCCCGGCAAAATGTTTCACCACTTCGACAGACACACCTGCTTTGTCCGGCGTGCAGGGTCCCGGTGAAACCACAATTTTTTCAGGATTTAGGGCCGCAATCTCATCAATTGTGATTTCATCGTTTCGACGCACCTCGATATCCGCCCCCAGTTCGCCCATGTATTGCACCAGGTTATAAGTGAACGAATCGTAATTGTCGATCATGAGGATCATCGCGACAACCCCCTCTCGGAAATTTCGATGGCTTTCAGGAGGGCCTTGCCCTTGTTCATGGTTTCCTCAAATTCATTGTCAGGAACAGAATCTGCGACGATTCCCGCGCCTACGCCCAGGTAGGCTATATTATCTTTTATCAAAAGCGTGCGGATCGCGATGGCCGTGTCCAGATTGCCGTTAAAACTGATATACCCCACGGTTCCGCCGTACAATCCACGGCGATTCGGCTCCAGTTCGTCGATGATTTCCATCGCCCTTATTTTTGGCGCCCCGGAGAGCGTGCCTGCTGGGAACGCGGCTTTCAGGACGTCAAAACAATCCAGTCCCGGTTTCAACAATCCCCTGACATTGGAAACGATGTGCATGACATGAGAATAGCGTTCGATAACAAATTGTTCGTTCACTTCTACTGTGCTCGTTTGGGCGATTCGGCCCAGGTCGTTGCGCCCCAGGTCCACTAGCATGATATGCTCCGCCAGTTCTTTTTCATCCTGCAGAAGATCCTTTTCCAGAGCGCAGTCTTCCGCTTCGTCCTGGCCGCGTTTTCGGGTTCCGGCGATGGGACGGACCTCCACCTTGCCGTCTTCCAACCGTACCAGTATCTCAGGGGAAGAACCCACGACCTCTAAATCTCCAAACTTAAGAAAATACATGTAAGGAGATGGGTTAACTGTGCGCAGAGCACGATAAATATCAAACGGGTCTTCGCTGATCTTGACCTTCAAACGCTGGGACAATACCACCTGAATCGCGTCCCCTTCAACGATATAATCCTTGATCTTCAGAACCGCTTCCTTGAAGGCTTTCTCTTCAAAATTAGATTGGATGTCATTTAGATCCGCTTGGAGGCCCGATTGGACCTTTTTAGATTCACTCGATTTGACAACAGGAGGGTTGGTCCTGAGTTTGTCTTCAAGGCATTCGATTTTTTTCAGCGTCCTGGCATACAACCCATCAAGATCGTCATCCTCAATAAACGCGTTGGACACGATTTTAATGGTGTGCGATACGTTGTCGAAAATCAGCAGAGTATCGGTGATGACGAACAACGAATCGGGGACATCGAGATCGTCCATAGTCTGATCGGGCAATTTTTCAAAATACCGCACCATGTCATAGCCAATGAAACCCACGGCCCCGCCGGTGAATGGAGGCAAACCTTCTTGTGGCACCGGGCGGTATTTTGCCAATATTTCCTTGAGAACAGAAAGCGGACATTCCACTTCGCCGGTCTTCTCCTTGCCATTATCCAATAGGGTGAAAACATTGCCTTTGGTGCGCACGATCAGTGAAGGATCACAACCGAGAAAACAATACCGCGCCCACTTTTCGCCACCCTCCACGCTCTCCAGCAGGAACGAGTACTCTCCTCCTCTTATTTTCATATAAGCCGATACAGGCGTGTCCAAATCGGCGATAATTTCCTTGTAAACAGGGATCAGATTGCCTTGCCGGGCTTTTCGTTTAAATTCTTCTAGAGAGGGCTGATACATATACAATCCCGTGCGGGAAACCGGTTTTAGTTTTTCAATCTAACCATGCAATATTATTAGCATGGTGAGGATTATTTTTGAGCTGATCTCAAATAGCCTCAGACGGCTTAAAAAATTTTAATACTAATTATTTCAACTAGTTATCTGAAAGATTTTAACATTTTACTTGAGTGAATTCCAGGAAATCTAAAGAGGGGGATCAGTCAACCGGCTTCCAGTCTTCGCCGTTCCAGAGAAGAATCAGGCCGTTATCTCCCACGGCATAAATATTATCTTCCGAGGTTCCCCAGATAGCGGTCAGGTATTCCTTGGTATTGGATTCAATGCGGGTCCACTGATCGCCTTCCAGAAACATGATCATGCCTTCATCACCGATCGCGAAAACCATGTCACTGTTCGGTCCCCACACATCCAGAAAAAATTCCATGGTCCCGGACGGCATTTCTTTTAAATCGGCGCCATTAAATTCAAATATGGCCCCATCGGAACCGACAATATATATCTCTTTCGGACCGAATCCGTAAACGCCATAAAACTCCGCGCTCGAATCAAACGTCATGCGCACCCACTGATCGCCTTCCTGCCTGAGAACCAAACCATCGTAGCCGACGGCGACCATCCCGCTTTCCTCACACCCCCATAAACGGGTGATGTCGGTATCGGTCCCCGTTTTGGTATAGTTCCAAGTTTCTCCATCATAACGCAGAATTTTTCCCAAACGGGAGCAGGCGTATATTTCATCAGCGGCCAGGCCAAATATTCCCGTCATCGGAGGCAATTTTTCTATGTCCTGAGGGGTCCAGGAAGTGCCATCAAAATGCAGGATAATCCCGTCCGTCGCCACCGCGAATAAGTTATCAGCTGCACTGCCCCACATATTTTTGACGGTGTAACGACCGTTCAACTCCATTTTTTCCCATTTGCTTCCGTCAAAATGAAGCATGGTTCCTTCCGCGCCACCGACGAAAATATTGTTCTCATCAAAACCGGTGATGGAAAGCAGATGGTTTTCAGTCAAACTTGTCATAATATTCCTTTTATCTAATTGCCTGGCCTGCTAAACAGGTCCAAGGGACATATCGTTCCATTTTTTTCCGTCATAATGAATCACGGTCCCGTTATCCCCCACCGCGTAAACGCAATCGGGCCTCAAGCCCTTCACCTTGGTGAGATAATCTTCGGGTCGCGGGGACTCCATTTTCTCCCATTTTTTTCCATCGTAGTGCAGGATGACCGCGCTGTCACCCACAGCAAAAATATCATCGTCGGAGGTCCCCCAGATACTCAGGAGATATTCTTCGGTCCCCGATTCCATCGGTGACCATTCCTCGCCGTTATAATGCAGGATGGTCCCATGAGATCCGGCAACATAGACGTTGTCTGTACGGGTCCCCCAGATGCCAAAAAGAGAAACGGTTTCATCCGTCAATTCTTCACGCCGATGAAATTGTTTGCCGTCATAATAACGATAAATACCCTCGCCGCCAATGGCGTGGATATGATTGACGTCCTCTCCCCACATGCCAAAAATGTCGTGAATGGTATTCGGTTCCCGGTAATCCCATTTTTCCCCATTCCAGTAGAGCATGCGCCCGCCAACCCCAAACAGAAATAAATTGTCGGCGTCAAACCCGAAGGCCGCGTTCAGGGAATCATAACTACCGGTATCCAGCTGATTCCAGTTTTTGCCATCGTACTGTAACACCACGCCGCCGATACCCACGGCAAAAATATTATCTTCAGCGGACGCCCAGATTCCCATGAGAGGGTTGGTGTTTTCGGTGCGCACCGGATACCATTCCTCGCCGTCGAAATACTGCGGAATGCCGTCTTTGCCAACGACATAAATTTTCTTTTCATTAAATACCCAGAGATCCAGAAGATCCGGGTGCTCGCCAATGAACATGATTTTGTTATAGCCTCAAAATTTTGAAAAAATTTTATTGTCCTTAAACTTCTTTCCGAAAGGCTATTTACCCTGAATAAAAAAAGGGTTCCCCGGCTCTGCGGCACGAGGGACCCTTTCAGATGAGACCGCTACTATCAAAAATCAGACTTCTTCCCTTACAGGGCGAAACAACACGCTTGTCAGTTTTTCCAGATTTTTTGAGTTTCTAATCAAATCCTCAACTTCAGGGCTGATGTCATTTCGAATCAATATCAGTGTCTGGAGATTTTTCAGGGTTTTGGATTCGGCGATGGCCTTGCCGCCTTCGTCTCCAATTTCAGCCTCATAAAGATCCAGCAGGGTCAGGTTCCTTAATGCCTTAGAATTGGCGATTGCGATTCCGCCACGAGGGCCGATATCGTTATAAGTCAATGTCAATTGCGTCAGGTTTTTTAACGTGTCCGATTGGGCCAGCGCTTCGACGCCCTCCCCTTCCACATAATTCCAATTCAAATTGAGCTCGGTCAACTGGGATAGATTCTTGGAGTTGGCGATTGCGATGGCCCCCTCGTTGCCAATATTATTCCGATAAAGCGACAACTGATTGAGCTTGGTGAGGGTGCTTGATGTCGCGATAGCTTCCACCCCCTCATCTCCCAGTTTTTCGCCCAGCCACAAAGAAATCAGATTGGCAAGGGTTCGGGACTCGGCAATGGCGCGCGCTCCCTCGGCCCCCACCTGGTTGTCGCTCAAAATAAGTTCAGAAAGATTGATGAGGGTTTTCGAAGCCGCCATCGCTTTCACACCCACATCTGTAATTTTATTTTTGAACATATTGAGCACAGTGAGGTGCTTCATATGTTCCGAGTCCAGGAGAGCTTTCAACCCATCGTCGCCAATCTCATTGAATTCCAGAAACGCGGCGGTCACACCTTTGACCTTTTCAGACTGGACAATCGCAATGAGGTCCTCATCGGCGATTTCTTTTTCACGAAGATCCAGTTCGCTTTTGTCCGCACTCAAACTCTGGTCGATCAGGTTGTCTATGTCTTTTTCAGTTTTTGCGGTCATGCTCTCTATTCCCTCAGAATCAAATTGGTTTTAAAGGGCTAGTAATGTAATTGGTTGAGTCAAGCATTCTAAGAAAGTCTACCGTATTGTAAAGCCTAAATTTCTATAACTCCCAATCCAGCGGAAAAACCAGTTTGCCGGAACGGAAGATCATAGGGATGTTTGATTTTCAGGCACTACGGATCGAATTTATTAATACATTTTTTTTTAATTTTGACAATTATTATTTATAATAACAACACGTTGGACGCTTGACCCTCCGTTGGGACACTATTATCCCGTCCCCAAAATTAACCGTATAATACCCATTTTCATCCCATGCCGCATAATATTGACGAGATAACGCGCAAAGTCGAAGAGGCCAGTTCCTTCATTCCAGCGCTCCTCAAAGAAATGGCCAAGATTCTGGTGGGTCAGAAATATTTGACCGAAAGGCTGATTCTCGGCTTGCTGACCGGCGAGCACATTCTGGTGGAAGGCGTTCCCGGTCTGGCCAAGACAACAGCCGTCAAAACACTTGCCAGGGCCATCCACGCCGAATTCAAACGCATCCAGTTCACCCCGGATTTACTGCCTGCGGACCTGCTGGGGACTCAGGTGTATCAACCCAAAACAGGCGAATTTTCCATTAAAAAGGGCCCCCTGTTCGCCAACATCATATTGGCGGATGAAATCAACCGGGCGCCTGCCAAGGTTCAAAGCGCCTTGCTGGAATCCATGCAGGAGCGGCAGATCACCATAGGCGGCCAAACGTTCCGTCTGGATGAACCCTATATGATCATCGCCACGCAAAACCCCATCGAACAGGAAGGAACCTATCCCCTTCCCGAAGCGCAGGTGGACCGATTCCTGTTTAAACTGATGATCGAATATCCCAGCAGGGAAGAAGAAAAAATCATCATGCAAAAAATGTCCCTGTCCAATGATCCCACTCCGATAAACCCGGTGGTCAAACCGGAGAACCTGTTCGGGGCAAGACGGGTGTTCGACTCGATCTATATCGACGAAAACCTGCAGGATTATATTCTGAATCTGGTCGCGGCCACCAGGGACCCATCCGCCCACGGTCTGGAATCCTATGCGAAAACCATTCAGTTCGGGGCGTCCCCAAGAGCTTCCATTTTTCTGAACCGGGCATCCAAAGCCTATGCCTTCATGCAGGGCCGGGGCTATGTGGTTCCCCAGGACATAAAATCCATTGGCCGGGATATCCTGAGGCACCGCATCATCCTGACTTATGAGGCCGAGGCCGAGAACCTCACCACCGACGACATATTGAATAAAATCTTCGATACGGTCGAAGTTCCTTAAACAGGTTAAAGGAGATGTGATGAACGATAAAACCGTTAGTGGTATTCACTGGAGTTTCTGGATAATTGGCGTTGTCACACTTATTTTTAATCTTATGGGCGTCCTCAATTACTTCGCACAAATGAATGCAGACTCCCTCGCTTCATTTCCTGAGCAGTATCTCCCGATAATCCAAGACCGACCCGCCTGGGCCACAGCAGGTTTTGCGATCGCCGTTTTCGGCGGCTCGCTTGGCTGTCTTTTGCTTTTACTCAGGAAGTCGTCTGCATTCTACGCGTTAATGGTGTCTCTACTCGGCGTAATCGTGTCCATGATTCATATATTCCGAGTGGCCGGATTCAGTTCATTCGAGATTTGGGTTGGTGTTTTGATGCAACTGGTGGTGACTGCGTTTTTAATCTGGTATACAAAGCGGGCCGAGCAAAAGGGTTGGACCCCTTAGGAACAATTCCTGCTAATCGCCAGGTTACCTCTGGATTTTCGAACCGCTTTAAACAAAAATGGACTATTTTGCAGAACTGGGCTATTTCGGCCTTTTTGTTGCGGCATTTTTAGCGGCGACCATTTTACCTTTAAGCTCTGAAGTGGTTTTAACCACTTTATTGTTAAATGGTTTATCACCTGTAGCATTGGTCACTATCGCAACTGTTGGCAATGTGTTGGGGTCTCTCACCAATTATGCCCTCGGCTATTGGGCCAGCCTGGAAGTCATAAAAAGATGGCTAAAGATTTCTGAAGAGGAATATGCCCGGGCAGAACAGCATTTTGTAAAATATGGATTGTTCTCTTTATGTTTTGCATGGGTGCCTGTGATTGGCGATCCCTTAACCGTTATAGCCGGCATTTTGCGCATTCGTTTATTGTGGTTTGTTTTATTGGTCACTGCTGGCAAACTGATGCGGTACATCGTCGTCAGTTATTTAGCAATACAAATAAATTGAAATGAGGATTACCAGAGAAATAGTAAACCGAAAATGTCTACTTTTCGATCCAAAGCGGACATTCAGTTTTCCCAAGTTAGTTACAATAGCCCATAATAAGAGTCATGCGATTGTGGTCGATACATCCGAAAAACCTCGATGCCAAAGGACTTGTTGCACTTTGGAGGGAGGGACTACTCGCTCAAAAAGTTTTGCAGGGAAAAACTCAAGGTTACCGAAATCATCCACAGCTCAACCGGTTTAAAAAGACGAGTGATCCAATTACGGCCATTGGCAAGTATTTGTATCATGTTCATAAAGAATCATTAAGGCGCGGCTACAAATTTGATTTAAAGAAAATCAGTGACTACAGATCCAGAAAAAAGATAAATGTTAGCTCAGGACAATTAGAATTTGAGACCCGGCATTTACTTAAAAAATTGAAATCCCGTGATCCAACACTATATTTAAAGGTTCAAAAGCTAACGAAATTGGATGCTCACCCTATTTTTCGTGTCGTGCCTGGGGAAATCGCTGACTGGGAAATCACGATTTAGGATGTCTCAGATTATTATTGAATGACCGGAATCGACCCACAGCGGACGTTCAGGATAAGGATTAGGTAACGAGAACTTACCAGAGAACAAGTAATAGGGAGCTTTGAAATTGAGCCAGTCAAAGTCAGAAGATAATTGGTTGAAAGATGCGTTGAATGATTCCACTTCTGAAGCATTTAAGCTGACCAGGGAAGAAGTCAGAAAAATAAAGATATTAAAACGAAAAGGTTTTAAGGATTTCGCGGAAGCCTATTATGAGTATCTCCAACTGGAAAAAAAAGAAGGTTCTCTGGATTACACTCTGGAAGAATTTTGTGAAAAAAAAGGGGTTCAATATCGGTCTCTGAAATGATCGGGTATTTGCTGGCTCACAATGGCTGTTCTAAGTTGAAAGACAAAAAGAAGGCTAAAATAGAACCATATGGGTTAAGCGGAAACGCCTGCTTTCGACCCAAAGCGGGCATTTTCATGAAAAGTAAAAAATGAAACAATCAAATAATATTCTTTCCCCCGTACTCTACCTACCTCATGGTGGTGGCCCGCTCCCACTTTTAGGTGAAAAAAGTCAAGAGGATTTGGTGGTTTTTCTAAAAGAACTTCCCAAAACCATTACTCAACCTTCAGCAATTTTAATTATCAGTGCCCATTGGGAAGAACCGCAGGCGACCATAACCAGCGGCGATCAACAAAACATCATTTACGACTATTCAGGATTTCCTCCAGAAGCGTATGAAATACAATATCCGGCTTCTGGAAATTCTAAACTGGCTAAAGAGATTGGGAGTCTGGTTAAAAGAGATGGAATAAAAGTAAAGCTTGATGAGAAACGTGGATTCGACCATGGAATGTATGTGCCGTTAAAAATCATGTACCCTGAGGCGCAAATATCCTGCCTGCAGTTATCTTTACTTAAGAGCCATGACCCATCCGAGCATATAGCTCTCGGTAAATCTTTAGCGAGTTTACGGAAAAAAAATGTTCTTATCATTGGTTCAGGATTTTCTTTTCATAATCTGAAATTATTTTTCCAGCCTGAGAAGGAAACCCACGATAAAAGTATCGCGTTCGACAAATGGCTAGTGGATACCTGTTCAAATTCTAATCTATTAGTTTCACAACGAGAACAACAACTAACTGCATGGGAAAAAGCCCCCTATGCTCGATATTGTCATCCACGAGAGGAACATTTATTGCCATTACACGTATGTTTTGGTGCTGCAAGTTTGGAGACACCTATAGCAAAAGTGATTTACAATGAAGACTTTATGGGCGCGAGAACTACCGGGCTGCGATGGGGATAATAGGAATGTTTCCCGTCAACGAAAAATAGAGCAGTTGAGGTAAAAAGCTAAAAGATACTTTCAGTTAATATTTTATTAAACGAACGCCCTTTTCTGCCCGATAGTAGTCTTTCAAAAATCGAGAGCATCTATCACTTTCTTTCAGATCACGTTTAAACTAATTAGGTCATCACTTTGAATTTCGTCACAAATTTTTTGGATTGGTTCCGCCCCCCTGCACCGGAAATCGTTGAAAACAACATTTCCCCCGAGTTATTGAAAAAAGTTCGCGCCATTCAGATTAAAACCAATCACCTGGCCAACGACATCATGACCGGTGAATATGTTTCGGCATTCAAGGGAAGTGGCATGGAATTCAGCGAAGTCCGGGAATATCAACCGGGCGACGACATTCGCTTAATCGATTGGAACGTGACGGCCAGAACGGGCCAACCCTACATCAAGGAGTTCAAGGAAGAGAGGGAGCTGACCTCCATGTTGTTGGTCGATGTCAGTTCTTCGGGAGAATTTGGTTCGATTGGGAGACTTAAAAACGAAATCTCCGCTGAAATCGCTTCTATACTGGCTTTCGCGGCTATCAAAAATAATGATAAAATCGGCTTGATCGTATTTTCGGATATCATAGAACATTATATTCCGCCTAAAAAGGGCAAAGCGCATGTGTGGAATATCATTCGCACCATTTTAGACTTTAATCCGGAAGGGAAAGGCACCGACCTGAATCTACCTCTGGAATATTTAATCAATATCCAGAAACGCAAAAGCGTCGCCTTTTTGATATCCGATTTTCTGGCGCAGGGCTATGAAAACACCCTGAAACTCGCCCGGCAAAAACACGACCTCATCGCTCTCAGGATCGTCGATCCGCGTGAACGGGATCTCCCGAATGTGGGGCTGGCCCATTTGCAGGACGCCGAAACAGGAGAAGCTATCCTGATCGACACTGGCAACCGGGAAATGGTCCAACAATTCGTTGAGCTTGGTCAAAAGGAATTTGAAAAAATGAAGACTTTTTTTAATTCGATTGGCATCGACATCATTGACATACGCACGGATCGTCCTCTTGTCGAACCCATCATAAAATATTTTAAGGTGAGAGAAAAAAGGCGCGGAATATGAATCCACTTCCAAGTAGCGGTGTCAGCCCCGCGATTAAAATTGGGGTGATCGCCCTGACCGTCATCACGGCGGTGGCTTTCAGCGTATTTTTTTACAAATTAGTCAGCAAGGTGACTTCCTCCCCCAAAGAAAAACCCTGGGCATTGGAATTACGAGGGGTCGGTGACAAACTAAAAGAGGCCGGACTCCATCGACAAGCGATTGCTAAATACACACAATTTCTCGCACATGAAGGGATTGATCTGAAAACCAGAGCCTCGGTCTCGCAAACCGTGGGAGAACTTAATAAAACACTTGGTGATTGCGGCGAGGCTTTGGTCTGGTTTTATCAGGCCGAGGCGGCTGGTCCCGACCCTGCCGACAAGGAGTCTTTGAAATCTCAAGTCGCAACCTGCCTGAAAGAGGTCAAATCAGGACGACCTTGAAAATGAAATCAGCCCCCGCGAGACAAAACAATATTTTCAGTCGGTTGATAGCCGGTCTCCTTTTAATAGCGGTGGCCGTAAATCCCCTGCCGGGATTTGCCCAGGAACCTCAACCGGAGACGCCGTCACCGATATCCGTGGAAGTAGAGGTCACGCCCATGCAGGCCACAGTGGGAGACCTGATCACCTATTCCATCCGGGTGCGCCATGATTCCAGTATCGAACCCTCTCAGCCACAATTTGTGCCGCCGGAAGGTTTGGAGGCGGTCGAACAGGGAACGAGAGACCATCCGCGTCAAAAATCACAAGCTCAGAGGGAATTCTGGTTTCAATTACGGGCAGATCGGGTAGGAAGTTATGAGTTTCCCGCGCTCTCCATTCCATTTGTCGTTTCCAAAACTGACAATGGAAGTAAAATTATTCCAGGGCAACTTTCTTCCCCAAAATCTCAATTGGAAATAAAGTCCGTTCTTCATCATCAGGGCGAACCTACCGACATCCGCGACATCAAGCCCTTGGAAAATATTCCGAGAGACTGGCTTCCCGTCATTCTTGTGGTTTTGGGGATCACTCTACTAGCCGCTCTGGGAATTCTACTTTTTCTTAAGCGACGAAAGAAAAGATCAATCGAGCCAAAACTCAAACAGGAAACTCTGTCCCCGCAAGAAACCGCTTTGCGGAATTTAGACATTTTGCAAAACAAAAAATTGCTGGATAAAGGCCGTGTCCGTGAACATTATTTTGAATTGTCGGAGATTTTTCGTCGTTACCTCGGTGACATATTCAATTTCCCGGCGTTGGATTGGACCACGGAAGAGATAAAACACTTCCTCACAAGCTCACCCTCGCACTATCCTGAAGTCCGTGAAAAGATTGGCTTCATTCTCGAAGAAACCGATCTGGTCAAATTTGCCAAAGCCCAGGTCACAGGGGAGAAAAATATGACCCAGGATGTCATTAATTTTATCCAGGAAACTTCTGTGGCCCAAAATTCGGCTGATAACCCCACTATTCCCTCATGACATTTTTCCACTTCGAAGACCCCTGGTTATTACTGCTGTTGTTTCTACTGCCGGTCACCGTTTTTATGGTCCGTGATAACCGAACCGCAGTAATTTCGTATTCCGCCATTGGGCGACTGAAAGCTGTGAATCCTGGTCGAATGAATCTGGTTTCCCGAATTCCAGCCACTCTAAAGTTACTGGGTTTTATCCTTCTGATCCTCGCTCTTGCGCGCCCTCAAATGGGTCACAAGCGATCCCGGATTTTATCCGCCGGAGTGGATATCGTGCTTGCTATCGACACGTCCGGTAGCATGAACGCTCTGGATTTTAAAAAAGAGGACATGCCCGTCGACCGTCTGGAAGCGGTCAAGGATGTGGTCGCGGATTTTATCGCTCATCGGGAAAATGACCGCATGGGCATGGTGGTTTTTGGACAGGAAGCGTTCACCCAATGCCCGTTGACCCTCGATCACGGCATTCTTCTGTCCTTTTTGGGTAATCTTAAAATAGGGATAGCAGGCGACTCCACCGCCATTGGATCTGCCATCGGAATTGCCGTCAAGAGGCTCAAGGATTTAAATTCGAAATCCAAGGTCATCATTCTTCTAACCGATGGGCGCAACAACTCAGGAAGTCTTTCCCCGATGCAGGCGGCCCGGATCGGCAAAACCTTCGGAATAAAAATTTATACCATAGGGGTTGGCACTCGGGGAAAAGCCCCTTTCCTGGTAGATTCTATATTCGGCAAACAATACATTTATCAAAATGTGGAGATAGATGAAAAAACTTTGCAGGAAATTGCCGAAACAACCGGAGCGAAATATTTTCGTGCCACCGACCGGGATTCGCTTAAAAATATTTATGAGCAGATCGACAGCCTGGAAAAATCCGAAGTCAAAATTCTCGACCGCTCGGAATACCGGGAACTCTTTCTCTATTTTTTAATACCGGGCTTGGTATTTATTTTTGCGGAAATTTTGTTATCTCACACACGATTGAGAAGGATTCCCTGATATGAAATTTGGAAATCCTGAATTTTTCCATCTGCTTTGGTCAATTCCAGTATTAATATTATTTTTCAGGTGGGGTTTGTGGAAAAAACGCCAACTCACCGAAATTTTCTATAAGCCAACCTCTTCCGTTGAAACTTTACTTGCGAAATATCACCGCCGACAAAACACCAAAGCGTTTTTCAGCATTCTGGCAGTTTTTTTTATGATATTGGCTCTGACACAGCCGAGATGGGGCTATGAATGGAAAGAACTGACTCAGGAGGGAGTCGATATTATTGTGGCGCTGGATGTTTCGACCAGCATGTTGGCGGAAGACATCAAGCCAAACCGTCTCAGCCGTGCAAAACGAAAAATTTCCGATCTGCTGGACATGCTGGAGGGGGACCGGATCGGCCTGGTCGCATTCGCGGGAACGGCATTCATACAATGCCCTCTGACCCTGGACTACACCGCCCTGAAACTTTTTCTGGACGCGACCGACACCGATCTAATTTCGGCAAAGGGAACGGCGCTTGCCGAGGCCATGCGCAAAAGTATTTCAGCCTTCAGAACGGGTGACGATCGTTCCAGAACGATCATTCTAATCACCGATGGAGAGAATCACGAAGGCACCCCATTGAAAGTCGCAGATTCTGCCGCCAGGCAGGGTATCAAAATTTTCACGATCGGGATCGGGGGAGACAGCGGCGCTCCCATACCCGACACTGCCGGGGATTTCAAAAAAGATGCGGAAGGTGAAATTGTGTTGACCCGGTTGGGTGAAACCATGCTCCAGAAAATCGCGCTGGAAACCGGAGGAACGTATGTTCGGTCCGTTACGGGGGATCTAGATCTCAATAAAATTTACCTGAAAAATATAAAACCAAAAATTGAAAAAAAGGAGATAAAAACCCAGAGGCGAAAACTATGGACCGAACGTTTCCAATGGGCGATTTTTCTGGCACTTGTCTGCCTGTGGATTGAATTTTTGATCCAGGAAAAACAGATTCGCAATCCTGCGGAGGGACGATAAAACTCCACCCGGCCCGTCAAAATTTGTTAAAATAGAGGCCATAGACAGTTCGATTTCCAATTCGTCACGCCTTGACAATCCTGGAATCCGGTCCTATTTATTGAGTGTGGATAAAACATCGCATTCTGGCAGTTTAGATCTAACTTACTGAAAGGATTATTCTTATTATGACAGATATCTCGCGAACAATGAGTACGGATGCGGTAGCGGCCGAACAGCAACGGTTCATGGTTCGGGTTTACAACTGGATGACGGCGGGTTTGGCCGTTACCGGAGTTCTCGCATTTTACGTCTCCAATAATGAGACGATGTTGAATATCATTCACGGTAATCCAATTGTGCCCATCGTTTTGATCGTCGCGCAACTGGGACTGGTGATTTACCTGTCCGGCTGGATCAAGAATATGTCCGCCAGTCAGGCCACCGGTATTTTTATGTTATACGCCGGGCTCACCGGATTGACATTTTCCTTTATTTTTCTGGCGTACACGACGTCCTCGATCACCTCGGCTTTTCTGGTGACTGCCGGCACCTTCGCCGCCATGAGTGTTTATGGCTACACCACCAAAAAAGATCTGACCTCCATGGGCAGTTTCCTTTTCATGGGATTGATCGGCATCATCATCGCTTCATTGGTCAATCTATTTTTACAAAATGAAACCATGCATTGGGTCATCACCTATGCGGGTGTGCTCATTTTTGTCGGACTCACGGCCTATGATACCCAGAAGATCAAGAACATGAATATTCTGGGCAACGAAGGCACCGATGAAGACACCAAAGAAGCGGTCATCGGCGCGTTGACCCTGTACCTGGATTTCATCAATCTCTTCCTGATGCTCCTCAGAATAATGGGAGACCGACGGTAGGGCTATTAAAAACATAAAATTCACTCAACCCCCCTGTAACATCTTGCAGGGGGGTTGCCCCGTAAAATAACCTAATGGCTTCCGCCTTTTCTCATGCCCAGGTTTCAAACTCTTCTCAAATTTTTTAATAGTTTTTCTCCTAAAGTATTTCAGCTTTTCATTCTTACCTTAACTTTCTGGTCTGGTTCATTGGTTTCTGGCCATGCTGAAACAGCCGCCTTCAATATTCATGAAGGGATTGCTGATTATAAAAACCAAAATTTTGAACAGGCGGAGAACCATTTTTCTAAGGCTCAAAAAGAAAATCCTGACAATTCAAAATTGAATTACAACCTCGCCAACAGTCACTATAAAAACGGCAGGTACCAGGAGGCGCTCAAGTCTTACTCTAATGCGACTGAAAAAAATACAACACCTGATATAGAAAAAAATTCTTTATATAATTCCGGCAACGCCCTTTATCGTATGGGCAAACTCGAAGAATCCATAACGGCCTATAAAAAAGCTTTGGCATTGGACCCCAAGGATATGGACGCCAAGTTTAATCTTGAGTTTGTCCGGGAAAAATTAAAGGAAAAACAACAGAAACAAAACAAACCGCAGGAAAAAGATTCCATGGACAACGACCAACTAGATCAGAACCCGTCGCCGGACAATGACTCTGACACCCTTGATAACGATAACAATTCCACACGGCAGGAAAACCAGAAACCCTCTTCTCCTGAAGAATTTGAATCCGGAGAAGACAAGCCATCTGAACTGGCACAGATTCAGGAAAACTCCATATCAAAGCAACAGGCCGAACAATGGTTGAGCGGCCTCCAGGAAGACCTTAAAAAATTCAGCCAGAAACAAGCCCATGCGGAAAAAGGGACTTCTTCACCTTCCAGCCGGGATTGGTGACCTGGACCTTCCAATGAAAATCAGCCCCCTCCCAATCACTGCTAATTTTCTGATAACATGCCTTCAGCTAATGCTGATGGCATTATTAGAAACGCCCGTCAATGCCGAGGATATCGGCCTCACTGCCAGAGTCGATAACAATGAAATTTCACTGGGAGATACTCTCCACTTATCACTCACCGTGAAAGGGGTGTTGAATGCCCCGGAGCCTAATTTACCGCCCCTCTCTGATTTTCGCATACGTTCTTCGTCCACAGCTTCTTCCACGCAAATCATAAATGGACAACGAACTGTATCCGTAACATACAACTATCAGCTGGTTCCGTTGAAAGCGGGATCGTTTACCATTGATCCCGCGATTCTAGAACTGGCTGGGGTCACCTATCAATCCAATCCTGTCCTCATTGTCGTTTCAGAACCCGGCGCTCATTCACCTGCAAAAAAATCTCCGGCCTATATCGAAGCATTTGTTTCAAACGCGAATCCTTACGTTAATGAGCAGTTGATTTATACTTTCAGGCTTTATCGAAGAGTCCAGGCAAGAAATCTCGACCTTAGTATTTCCTTTGAAGACGGTATTTTTCGCAAGGAAGATATGGGTGACGCAAAAATTTTTTCCCGCACGATCAATGGCATTCAATATCAAATCCATGAATTAACAACCGCCTTGTACCCTATCCGTTCCGGGGACGTTGAAATTTCTCCCGCAACTCTTGAAATCGATCTCCTCGCTAAATCGCCAAACTCTCCCAGACAAAGCCCTTTTCCGCAAATATTCGACAACCGTTTTTTTGGAAGTCGTGCGAACTGGCTACATAAAACACTTCGAAGCCAACCCCTTGCGGTGAGCATACGCCCACTTCCAAAAGCCGGAAAGCCTGTAAAATTTTCAAACATTGTTGGAGACCTGGACATTTCGGCAACGATCGGAAAGAAGGAGCTAAAAGCTGGAGACACCACCACCTTGACCGTGACCCTGAATGGGTCGGGAGCCTTGAAAGGCTATTTGTTGCCCCTTCCGAAGTTATCGGACGGTTTTAAAATTTATCCCGACAAGCCGGAATTTAAATTATCGGTTCAGCAAAATACTTTGATGGGTGAAAAGATTTTTAAATTTGCTCTGGTTCCACTAAAACCGGGTCACAAAATATTGCCGTCTATCACCCTCTCCTACTTTGATCCGGCCAGAAATAAATATTTGATAAAAAAAACAACTCCCATTTCTTTAACCATAGAACCTGCAGAATTTCCTGAAAACTTGAACTCGGCAGAAAATTTCAAACCTAAAAAAAGTAACACGAAAAATTCCATTGAAACCACGGGCGAAGATATATTACCCATCCACACCCGGCTTTCGGATTTTGAAGAAGTTTCAGCAAACGGATCGGATGTTATTTTATTAACGGGGAGGCTGGTCGCCCCCCCGGTGCTGTTTCTTTTGTTCACGGTCTACATCCGGTTCAACCAGAAGTTAAAACATGACAAAGCCTTTGCCCGCAACCGCAAGGCGTTTAAGATAGCCCGGCAAAAGCTCAAAAAGCTGTCGAGTTCATCAGGCCCGCCCCCCCGTGATTTCGCGAAAAAATTATCAGATATTTTTCGTGAATATGTGGGCAATAAATTAAATATTCAAGGAAAAGCCCTCACCTCTTTCGAAGTGGAACAAAAGCTGATTGACCAGGATTATCCAAAAGAACAGGCGGAGCAAACCCGGGTATTATGGGGAAAATATGAATCCCTGCAATATGCCCCCACCACCGATTCGAAAAATAATCTCGACATGATCGATGAATCGTTGCGCTTATTGAATCAACTTGAAAAAAAATCATGAACTACCGGAATTCCATTTTCCAAACTGTTTTTTATTTTTTGACCGCCTGGGTTATTTCTACGGGTACTGCCGCAGGCGAAGAAAATCTATCACGAATTTCTCTTGCCAACAGTTATTACGCAAAAGGTCAGTATCAGGAAGCCGCGGCAGGGTATCAAAAGCTGATCAATGGCGGTTATAAAAATGGTTTTCTTTATTACAATCTGGGAAATTCTTATTATCGTCTCGGTAAAACCGGGCCGGCTATCTTGAATTACATCCGCGCCAAACATTTTCTCCCGCGGGACGAATCTTTGAAAGCTAATTTGAAAACCGCCATTTTAAAAACCGAAGATCAATTGGAACCGCCTTCAGCAAAAGGTATTGGAACTTTTTTATTCTGGGTGAATGATTTCACTTTGAAAGAACAATTGAAATTTCTTGGGATCATTAATTTATTTTTCTGGGGGGTCCTCAGTATTTGGATTATTCAAAAGGCGGGTTTTTGGAACGTGGCGCGAAAAACCATGACGGTCATTCTATTAATCGCAATAATTTCCATCGGCGCTAAAGTCTATCTGGAGTCAGAAAACACTCTTGGGGTTGTCCTGGCAAAAAATACTCAGATCAAGTCCGCCAGGGGCGCGAATAACGTGACCCTGTTCCAACTCCATGAAGGTTCTGTCGTGTCGATCATTGAAAGTCAAAATGACTGGTATTATATTGAGTTGAACGACGGTAAAAAGGGGTGGGCGCAAAAAGAATTTGTTGGAAGTGAGGGGGCCTATTGAGGGTCCAGCTGATTTTTAATATTTTTCTTTTTTTCGTGTACCACAGACTCATAAGTCGAAAGTAATTGACGTAAAATCTGTTGTCGATTCAACGGAATGGAATGTTGCTTCCCCTCAAAATGGACATTTAAATCTTCTTCTCCTGTATCTTCAATCTGAAATGTGCCCGTTTTCGCTAATTCTTTTGTACGGGAGAGCAAGTGACCCTTGTCCCAGGGCTTGAAAAAATATAAATCCGCTCCAGACTCCAGGCCTTCCAGGAGAGAACCCATCTCCCACGAGGCCGTCAGCAGGATCACCGGAATTTGAGCAAGATCCCGGTCTTTTTTGATTTCCCTGCATAACTCAAAACCATCCATTTCGGGCATCTGGATATCAGCGAAAACAATATTCGGAGCTTGTTGCTTCATCATCGCCAAAGCCTGCCTTCCATTCATCGCAACTTTGACTTCATATTTATGTTTTGTCAGGGTATGACGAAGAAGCGCGCTTTGATCCTCACAGTCCTCAACAATTAAGACATACGTTCGGATATTTTCATTTTTCATTTTAAAAGATACTTTAATTTTATGAGTCGATTATGCCCAGCTGGATGGCAGTTTTAAGCCCGTTTATCCGGAATATTATTAACGGGAAGAAATTTTCACCTTCCAGATGAAGAAAAGAGTTTTGTTGGTTCAGGAGTTATCAGGATCAGCCCCTACCAAAAATCCCTCCAAATGAGCCCGTTTGCCAGCATCACCCCTTCGATAGACACGAACGACTTTTTCAATCAATTCTTTCAGCATTCGATCCTGCATTAAGTCAGCGTATTCACGGGGAAAGTTAACAACATCACCATGTTCCGGTTCCTGACGGATCATTGGACCGCGCCCAGTGAGCAACCAGTAAATATTAATATCTGAAAACATGCATAAATTTGCCAGAGTCGTAGCGGAAGGCAGGGATTTGTCGTTTTCTAAATCGGAAAGTGAACCCTGGGAAACGCGAATTTTTTTAGACAATTCAACCAACTTGAGCAGTGAATGTTTGCGCCAGCTTTTCAGGCGCTTTCCCACCGTAGAGACGGTGATGGTTTCTTGTGAGCCATTTGTGTCACTAGACATTGATTCCCTCATAACGGATATCCTTTTGATGAAATTGAAATTTATATAAAAAAAGTTTAGTTAAAACTTTTATTTAGGGAGGGAACACCGGCTTTCCCAAGGTCGCATCCCAAGAATAGGTGGGGGTTATGGCGATATCGTTAAGCAAAAGTTACGGTTGTGTCACGAATTAGGATATTGCGACCGAAGCTGACAAGATATGGGGAGGGAAAACAGAGGGATGGTTCAAAAACAAAAGGGAAGGACAGGACCTTCCCGGTTCAAACCATTTAGAAGAAATGGGCTAATACTTCGAAAATAAGCAGGTTAAGATCTATTTTTTCTATTCATGCTCCTGAAACCGGTAACCAACACCGCGGACAGTTTCAATATACCCTCCCGCATCCTTGAGTTTCGACCGAAGTCTCTGGATGTGGGTATCAATAGTTCTGGAAAATACGCCATCGCCATATTCCCAAATTTGCTCAAGAAGAACATCCCTGGGTTTTATTTTTCCCGGACTCTCGATCAATCGGGCAAGAAGTTTGAATTCGGTGAGCGTTAAATCAACATCCTTATTTTTTACTTTGACGGCATGACTGGACAAATTGACGCACAAACATCCATAGTTGAATTGTTCCTTAGCTTCCGGAGTTGCATACACACGCTTTAATACACTTTTGATGCGAAGAATCAATTCACGCGTATTGCAAGGTTTGGTCACATAGTCGTCCGCGCCAAATTCAAATCCCAAAACGCGATCGACTTCGTCATCACGAGCGGTCAGCATGATGACAGGAACGTCGGAAGTGCGATTTTCCGAGCGCAAAACCTTAATCACATCCATTCCATTCATTCCGGGCATGTTGACATCCAGAACCAGTAAATCAGGAATCTTGAAGCGAATTTTTTTTATGCCTGCCTCACCATCCGAAGCCGTCTCCACCTTGAAGCCTTCTTTGTTCAGCTTCAGTTCCAGGGCCGCCAACAATTCCTTATCATCGTCGATCAATAAAATGTGATTATTCATTTGCACTTCCTCAATAAATTAATTCTTATTTTCAATCCATCCCACTCTTCAGTATGCAGGTCATTCACCGTACGAAATTTTTCAGCCAACTCCCTATTCTTTACAAAGCCGCCTGACAACGGTTCACGTCCAATTTTGTCCAGGTATTTTTTCCATCGAACCAGCATCCTCAACCGCCTTTCCAGCGGGATTTCCCGGGAATCCAGAATATTGTCTTCTATGTCGCACAATTTAATTTTCTTGGACTCCAGACTCCAATCGAAAATATTGTTTGCGTATTCCTCACTGGAAATATCAGCAGGTTTGGTCAAGTCAAATACAATTTTTCTAACATCGGCCCCAAACATTCTTTCCAGTTCATCGAGAGACATTGCCGTGTCTTCGACGAGGTCATGACAAAGCGCCGCGATCAATCCGGAAACCGATTTATTTTTATAAGTCAGATAACTTTTGCAGACTCTCCGGGGATGATTATAAAATGGATCCCCTTTCGGTCCTTTTCGCACTTGCCCGGCATGAAATTTTTTCGCCAACCGGACCGCCTGTCTTATCTTTCCATTACTGCTGATTTTTAAAATAATTTTTCACCTTTCAGATCAACTTTTCATTACGAAAAAATTTCAAAGCGTCCTCAATGATCCAATCAATATGAGAGAGCAATTGATGGTCGGAATCCAGTTCTTCCATTTGGCACTTAGGATGCGCCCGTGCAAAATTTCGGGACTCTAAAATATCCACCGTGTCGTCATGAATTCCGTGAACAATACGCGTGGGCAAATCTCGATCCAAGTCCAAACAGGCCCATTTTTCCGCATCGCAGAAAATATCCGCACTCAAATGCATTTCTTTATTATACCGATAATGATACACCGGTATCAAGTCTGGAATACCTTTTGAGCCTTTTAAATGGCCTTGAAACCGATCTCCCCATCTTTTCAGAAAATTAAATCCCGGAGCCATGAGATAGATCGCGGCCACTTCCTCACGGGTTTGCGCCTTGAGAGCGGCAAGATAACCTCCCATACTGCTGCCTATCAAACCAAATCGCTCGCCTGGATATTGGCCCATACAGTCATCAATGGTTTTCAACTGTTTCGTCAGCGATAACCGTTGAAAATCCCCCCCTTCCAGATCGGGCACCTCCAGCGAAATGGAATTGGAATCGAATCGTTTTTTAAAAGCCGTCGCTTTTTTTGATCCCGGACCCGAGGCAAAACCATGCAAATAAATAAACTGCGTCACAATAGAATCGTCTGAAAATGCTTAATAATTTTTCACCTGTAAAATAAGAAACTTTCAAGTTTATTTGTTTAACCCGGCCCACGCCTCTTTATGATCGAGACTTCCGACATTCTTTCGCATGATCCACAAAAGCCCCAGGCCAGGGAGGGCCGCCAAAAATGTGATAAAAAAGAACACGGCCCAACCGGTGGTTTCGACTAAAAATCCCGATGGAGGCCCCACAAATACCCTTCCCAATGCCGCCAGAGCCGACAACAAGGCAAACTGAGTGGCGGTGAATTTTGGGTTGCACAGGGCCATGAGAAACCCGACGAAGGACGCCGTTCCCATACCGCCTGCCAGGTTTTCAAACGCCACCGCGAACACCATCATGGTGTAACTCTTGCCCACAAAGGCTAACACCATGAAGGACAAATTTGACACCGCTTGCAGGAGTCCAAATGCCATGAGGGAACGAAACATCCCCAGACGGGACATGATCACGCCGCCGAATAAGGCCCCCACGATGGTGGCGATCAACCCCAGGCCTTTGTTGATGGCGCCCACCTCTCCCACGGAAAATTCCACTCCGCGAATCAAGAAAGCCGTGGTTAGACTGCCCGCAAAGGCATCCCCTATTTTATAAAGAACGATCAAGGCCAATAAAGCCCAAGCCCCCGGCCTTGAAAAAAACTCCTTGAGCGGCCCTCCTACGGCCTCTTTGAGCGTTCGGGGAGGCACGACTTTAACTTCCGGTTCCGGCCCGAAAAGAGTTGCCAACACTCCCAGAGTCATCACTCCCGCAATCAGGAGATAGGTCAACCGCCAGCCGATGATTTCGGAAAATATCAACGCCAGAGCGCCCGATACCAGCATGGCGATCCGGTATCCGGTCACGAAAACACCGGCTCCAAGACCACGTTCCGGTTCGCGCAGAACATCCGTCCTGTAGGCGTCCACCACGATATCCTGTGACGCCGACATGGTGGTGATCATCACCGCCAGCAGGGCCACCATCCAGGGAGCGGATTTTGGCGAAAAGCCGCTCATAGCCACAATGAGCGCCATGAGAGCGAGTTGAAAAATTAATATCCAACCCCGCCGCCTTCCCAGAACCGGCGGAACAAAGCGATCCAGAAGAGGCGCCCAAAGAAACTTAAAGGTATAAGGGACCCCCACCAGAGTAAATATCCCAATGGTCTTTAAATCCACACCCTCCACCGTCATCCAAGCCTGCAGAGTCCCGCCCGTCAGAGCCAGAGGCAAACCGGAGGAGAACCCCAGCATCGTGATCGTGCCTATCCTGAGGTTGGCCAGAGATTTCAGTTGTGAAAGACGGTTATCGGTGGTCACAACTCAAGGATACCACCAATTCCTTTATTTTCAATATGTTATATGAAATTATCCTCAAAATTTACTAAAAATTTCATAAATTACCGGAAAATCGATATCATCCCCTATATTCGATTTTCCCCACTAGCGTTGAATTTCCGTCACTTAGGCGCAACAGAAGGCGCCCCGGCACAAAGTAGGTTGCAATATCCATATAAGTCTAATAAAATCAATGATAAACCAAATTAATACTCTATTTATCTTTTCTCTCCCGATGGCGGAAGTTTGCCCTGGGGAATCCATATATTGGCAAAAGGCGGGTGTCAAGAAATGCAGAACCAGGGATATTTACAGCAATTGCAGGAACAGGTTAAGGTCAAATCCCTGGAACTGAGAAAGTCTAAAAAGGAAAGTGAAAAAACCACTAAAAAGCAGAAAGAGCTGATATTGAATTACAAGAATGAAATAAACGAGTTGAAAAGAATCATCAAGAAAAAGGACGAGAGGATTAATTTTCTAAAGAAAAATTCTTCAGCCAAATAGTTCTCCGTCACATCGGGATTCTAAATTATGGATCACTTTCAAAATCAGCCGCAATTATTAGATGAAACGATTCCTTTGAAACAACGGAACGAACAACTCCTGAAAGAGAACTCCACACTTCATCAGGAATTGCATCGGTTAAAGAAAATCAGCGCCCATTCCAAAACTTTGATCGATCAGGCCGAATGGCACCAATCGCAACTCCAGGAAGCGAAAACCGCCATTGGTCGTTACAAGCAGGCTGTATTGAAAACATTCAAAACAAAAGATTTGCTGGTAAAAAAATACGAGACCATTTTGTATGGCGTTGAACTGCCTGGAAAAGGAAAAATCCCCAAAACAACTGTTGTTGATGCTCTAAAGGCGGAAGTCAAGGACATAGAACATCAAAACAAAATTCTGAACCGTGAAAGTGAGTTTCTTAAAAAAGAAATAGAAGAGCTGGAATCAGGCATGCTGGTGCTGGAAGAAAAAGAAATACACGACACCAGAGATTTCAAACCCAATTCAGAAGCCCGCGTTGCGGTGACCGCAGAATTTTCCAACGGATTAGATAGTTTTCTCGTCACCTATTCGGATCTCATAACACTTATTCTGGTAATTTTTGTTTTACTCTATTCGGTTTCCAAGGTGGATGGAGGGAAGTTCACGGAAGTGTTTTCATCTTTTCAGGAAAAAGATTTCAAGATCCAAAACCGAAATGTCCGTTTGGACACAAAAGAATTTGAAATGCTCGAGCGCGTCAGGGAACTGGTGAAGGACAACGTCGATCCGGAAAGCCTTGTCCGCAGTGATGTACGCACGATCCTTATTCGTCTCAACTCATCCGATTTATTTGCGCCGGGCAGTGCAGACCTCAAAGACGGTGCCGAAAAGTTGATTCTCGATTCAATTTCGAGTGAAATTCAAGACGGGGTCAAGCAAATTCATGTTGACGGGCATACAGACAACGTTCCCATGAAAGATAACGAATCATTTCCAACTAATTGGGAACTTTCTTCAATTCGCGCCTCCCTTGTGGGGCGGGTTATTATCGACAAGGCTAAATTCTCTCCTGAACGCATGGTGGTCACTGGGTACGGGGAATACCGCCCTCTCAAACCGAATAATAGCGATGCCAACCGCGCTATAAATCGGCGGGTTGAGATAAAGATCCTCAAAGACCTTGAGGTTTTGAAGGAGGTAAAAGAGATTAAATCTCCGAAACAGTTTTAGACCCGCGCAGAATATGTCGGCGTCTTTTCTCCCAATTCAGGGCCTTCCCTGCCAAAACCCTTCTAAAACCGCGAGAAATTCCGACACACCATAATTTTTCCCCCATTTTCTCAAAACCCCCTTATACTATTGAAAATAAATGATTTATAAATTTCATCCAAAGCCCGATGACCCCCGTCATTTTGGCTTTTCTATGGAAACGTATGGAATTTTCGCAACAAAAAGACCAAAACGCTCTCTTTGAAAACCGAAAGCTTTTTCGCCAATTCAATCAGCGCAAAATTGATCAAGCCCGGAAAGTTTTTTCTGAACCCGCTCGAACCGTTTTTTTGACCATTCCACGGCTTCTTCACGTCAATCAAAAAGGATTGCCAGGTTATGTGGAGGGAAATCCTCCCTGCGGAATTTTTAATTATACGATTGACCGGCAATCTCAATTCAGCGGAGAAAAACTATTTCCGCATTACATTATCCGTAGAACTGAAAACTTAAATCCCGTAATACATTCGCTTTTGCTGGTGGGAAGCATGGGGTCGATCGCACAAAATGAAAAATCCGATCTGGACTACACTCTGCTGGTAGACAAATCCAGCCTGTCAAAAACTGAGCTGGAGTTATTTCAAAGAAAACTCTCATTGATTGAAGAATGGACCTGGGAGGAGTTTCAACTGGAGACGCATTTTTTCATCAACGACTTCGATGAAGTGAAAAACAATATCTTCGGGGAGAGCGACAGTGAAAGCACCGGTTCCGCCCTGGCCAAACTGCTTAAGGAAGAAATTTACCGCACATTGATTCTGGTCGCCGGAAAAATCCCCTTCTGGTGGATCGTTCCAGTAGAAACCAATGACGAAAAATATCAAAGCCTGCTCCGTCAGGTCAACGAAGGGCAAACACTGCTCGATAAAAATGATTTCATAGACATCGGCAATGTGGCGGATATATCAGACGGCGAGTATTTTGGCGGATCGATATGGGCATTGATCAAATCTTTTAAATCCCCGTTCAAAACACTCCTGAAAATGGGGCTTCTTGAAGAATATATGTTCAATGAAACTTCATTCAATCTTCTTTGTCATCAGATAAAGAAAAAAGTGTTTACAGGCGATGGCTCCTGCTCAATTGACCCCTACCTGATGATGTATGAACGCGTGGAAAATTTTTTCCGAAACGCAAAGTCTGCCAATGAAATCGATGCCTTAAGAATCGCTTTTTATATGAAAATCGGTTCCCAGATTGATACCTCGAACCTTGAAACAGCCGCAAGGGTAAAGGAACCATCGACCTTACTGAAATTAATGACAAATTGGGACTGGCCTGCCGAGAAAATAGAGGATCTCAACACGTACAACACCTGGCAAATGAAGAAAAAAACGGAGCTTGGAAGCCGTATCAATAAAATTTTGATGGGTTCTTATAAAAATATTTCCGAAAAAAATAAAACCCTGGGCGACGATCAAGGCTTGATAACCAAAAAGGACACGCATCTTCTGGGCCGAAAATTATTTAGTTATTACGGTAAATCGCCCCACAAGATCGAAAACCAGTTTGCACTGGTGGATGGGAAAACGGCGGAAGAAGCGTTGACATTTTTTTTCAGCCCTGCCCAGATAAAAGGGAAACCTGAATGGCATTTAATCAGGGGAATTACACTGGCCAAAATCGCGGACGTGGAAACGGAAAGCATTATAAAGAGCGCCGACTCTTTACAATATCTGCTTGCTTTCACGGCGTTGAATCAGTTTTTCAAAAGTTCAACCACCCTTCTCATCCGGCCGGATAATCTTTCAATCACGAATACTAATTTGAAGGACATTCTCAATCAGCTCACCGGTTATTTTGGCCAGTTGAATATTGCCGCCATTACCAACGAAGATTTATTATCACCGGCACAGATCAACAAACTTTTTCTCATAACCGATTTCGGCCCTTCCGTACCCATGGATGTCATGTCTGGAATCATCGAAGATTGTAAAACGGATGCTGAACTGAATCAATTCATCGACAAACGAATGAATAAAATTAAATCCACAACGGCAACCTATCTCAATTCATGGGGTGAGTTATTTTGCAAAACCTTTTCCGGGGTCCATTGCATGAAAATTTGTTTGCACGACCTCAGTCTGATCATCACCAATGAAAAAGCCTCAGAAAAAAACTTTCTGAAACTTTATATTCCCAGCAAAACAAAGGAAGAGTTGCACCTTCCCTGGCTGAACAGGCATGTGGTCCGTACCCTGAGAAACAAAAAGGTCGCCCTCACTAAAAGAGCGGCGAGTTAGTACCGAACTATGGCAAACCCGATAGCAAAAGAAATTGAATATTTCCCCGACCGTCCAGACGAAACCCCCAGGAGGAAATCGGAAACGGACCGGGGAACTCTGTTTGGAGTCCTGTCGGGTGTCTTCTTGATTGTTATCGCAATTCTTGGAGGAGGCGCTCCTAGTGTTTTCCTGAATTTAAACAGCGCTCTCATTGTTCTGGGGGGCGCCACGGCCACAACCTTCATCGCTTTTCCCTCAAAAAGAATTTCAATGATGGTCCCTGTCATCATCAACGCTTTCAAACCCGAGGGTTATCATCCTTCGGACTATGTTGAAGAAATTGTTGATCTTGCCTCCCTCTATCGATCAGGAGGAACTAAAAAACTGGAAAACCAGGAGGCGTACCTGAACCACCGGTTTCTGCGCAATGGAATATCCATGATAGTGGATGGGTACAGTTCACGCGAGATGCACGAAATTATGGACCGGGAACTTTTCTCCATGATTGAAAGGCACAACGCCGGGCAAAAGATCCTTCGCTTCATTGCGGTTCAAGCCCCGATATTCGGAATGTGCGGAACCCTCATCGGTCTCATTCAGATGCTCATGAATGTGGATGACCCGGCCACCATAGGGCCTTCACTGGCGACGGCGTTGATCACTACTTTTTACGGGCTCATCATTGCCAATCTGGTGATCACCCCCATTGTTTCCAAACTGAATACCAGGACGGAAAGTGAAACCATGCTTTTCAAAGCTATCCGGGCAGGCATTCTGGGAATTCATGAAAAAGCACACCCGCAAAAAATCAGAAAAATAATGAACTCCCTGCTACCACCCGATCAACAAAGGTAATTGAAACATGTCCGACATCGACAAATTTATTTCATCAATTGGCGACGCGAAAACCCATGCAGGAGCCGACTTCGATCGTTATAATCTCCAGGGAATCTGTTTACAAAAGAAAAATTTTTCGCACGCCAGCTTTGAAAAAGCGGATCTTGAACTTTCAGAACTTGTTTCAATTGATTTTACCAACGCGAAACTCAACAATATTACGTTTAAAAAGGCAAATTTGAAGGACATCAATTTTTCCGAAGCGCAACTTCAGGGCGTTAATTTCCAGGACGCTGTGCTCACCAACTGTAGTTTTAAAAATGTATCCATGGAAGACGCGAATTTTAACTCTGCCTCTCTGAAGAACTGCACTTTCCATGGAAGCACTCTCAACAACGTCAACCTGTATACCGCGCGAATATTTCACTGCGATCTTTCATTTATAAAAATGATGTATGGGTATATGAGAAAGCTGGACATCAACAGCTCCCGGATGAATGGCGCAAATATCAGAGGTTCTGACTTGAGCTTTTGCAATATCACCGATGTGGATTTGCGCGGCGCGACTTTAAAATACTCAAATTTAAATTCAGCCACTTTAAAACAAGTGGACCTGACCAACGCCAATTTGACAGGCGCGGAAATGAAGGACACTCATTGTCTGGGAGTCACGCTTAAAGAAGCGAATCTGGAAGGGGTGGACCTGACCTATGCAAATCTTGAGGGAGCCAATCTGGTAAACGCGTTTCTTCTGGAAGCCAACCTGCATGGAACCAATCTTGAAAACGCAAACCTCAAAGACGCCAATTTTGTCGATGCCAATATAACCAAAGCCAGTACCAAAGGCGCCAACCTGGAAAACACTCTTTTGCAGTAGCGTTTTCTCCTTCGAGAATGTGCTTTCCCACTATGTTCGCTTATCTTAAAATACCTGTAAAGAAGTAGCTCTGGTTTTTTAACCCGAGCGTTTTTCAGGCTTACCCGTCCCGAGACCAACGAATGGCAACCCTGATTTTATTTTTCCACCTCGCGATCATTCTCTTTTTTATTGTGGGGTTTCCCGCCGGACTCATTTTCAACCACCGGGGTTTCAGAATTTTTCATTCTGTTGCGTTGATGGGAGTGACTTTGTTGATGGTGGTTGGCATCCCCTGCCCTGTCACCCTTTGGGAGGAAAGCATGGGCGATGTGTCTTATGAAGGTTCGTTCATCGCCTACTGGCTAAAACGAGTTGTTTACCTGGAATGGTTCGACCCCGGCGACGTATTGATACTGGACATTGGTTTCGCCCTGCTGGTGTTCACGTCTTTTATATGGCATCCCCTGAGTAAATCTAAAAAATTTAAAGGGCAATGAGTTGTATTACATCTCCGTTTTTTTCGTAGAAATCGGCAAAACGCATCGGAACCCGACATTCTCAAAATACTCATCGGCAGGAACTTCCGTCCGGTTGAAAACATAGCGATAGGCATCCAGAAAATAATGCCCGGATTTTTGAAACGCGTTTCCACGCAGAACCTTGAATTTATTTCCAAATCGAGGATCTTTATATTTGTTCCCAGGATAAGCCTGATACCAGTCGAGAGTCCACTCCATCACATTGCCCGCCATATCATAAACCTGATAAGGGCTGACATCTTCAGGATGACTGCCGACAGCAACCGTGGCCCTGGAGCCCTCGATGCCCACATTGGCTTTGCCTTTTTGGTATTCGTCCCCCCAGGGATAAGATAGCCCGTCCGGACCACGGGCCGCTTTCTCCCATTCCTCCTCAGTGGGCAACCGTTTATTCGCCCACAGGGCGTAAGCCAGCGCCTCCTGCCAGATGATACTGGTCACGGGGTGCTCTCCCTTACCTTTGGGATACCATCCATCAGCCCAGTTGGCGGGAGGGTCGGGATACTTTGTGTCATCCATAAACTTTTTGTATTCTTCATTCGTCACCTCATAGCGGTCGATATAATAATCGCCCAAAGTGATTTTGCGCTCAGGGTGCTGGTCCAGATACAAAGGTTTCACCGTTCCGATTTTCTGCTGGGTGTTGTCGGGGTCGGTTTTGTTGGTTCCCATGATAAAGTCCCCGGCAGGAATCAAAACCATTTGCTTGCCATCCACCGGGGAAATTTTCACCAATTCCACCGCCCCCTGCGGCTTGTCACAGCCAGTCATGAAAATCAAAAGACAAAACAAATAGAGTGCTGTATATTTTTTTATCTGAAACAAAACGGTCATGGAAGAATAGCCTTGCACTTGATTAATAGAAAAAGACAGGCGCGCAGGTTTTCCCGGCCCGCACCTTTGAATGATTTTATGAAACATTTTCATATTTACCTAATACTTTCCCTGATTCCGGCGCTCATTCCCGCCCCTGTCCACTCTTTCGAAAAACCCGTTGCAGTCAAAACACAGGGCGTCGCCTCCCCGGATATCCTGAAAGCCGATGAGTTTTCCATGAACACCCGCAACGTGAAAGTCATCCGCTCAGCGGGCAAAACCCTCTGGATTGGAACCGCCAACGGAGTCCTCCGGTACGACACCACCACCGCCAACAAGTATGACATTTATGACAATCAAAACGTCCTGCTCAGCAATGGCATTTTCGGCATCGTCATGGACGGCAACGATAATCCCTGGATAATGACCTATGGCGGCGGCTTGAGCCATTTCGACGGCAAGCAATGGCACAACATCAACACCCCGCAGGGGTTGTGCGATTCCTTCGTCTACGATCTAAAATTCGACGATAACGACACCCTGTGGATAGCCACCTGGAGCGGCGTCAACCGGGTGCGGGGGGATTTGTTCGATCGCAAATCGTGGAAATCATTCACCAAAAAAAATACCAAGGGCGGATTGATCGACGACTGGGTCTACGACATCGAAACTGGCCCCGACGGGCGGGTGTGGTTCGGCACCGAATCGGGCATTTCGGTCTATGACGGCAGTAAATGGAAATCGTGGAACCACGCCAACGGCCTGGGTGCGGACATTGAACGAGTGAAAAATGACAATGCCGGCGCCATGTCCAATTTTAAAGGACAACATCACGCAGGCCATGCAGAAGATATTCCCAACGTAAAAGATTCCGATTACCGGCCCAATTATGTGGTCTCCATGTTGCTCGACCCAAAGGGGAGATTGTGGGTCGGCACCTGGGGCGGAGGATTGAGCCTGTTCGACACGCGCACAGAAAAATTTCGCAATTTCACCGTAGAAGACGGACTGCCGGGCAATTACATCCTCTCTATTGAAGAAGGGCCGCATGGAGACCTTTGGATCGGGTCGAATAGCGGGCTGAGCCGGTTCAACGGAAAATCGTTTTTAAACTACTCCGAAATGATTGGGTTGTTCGGCCAATTCGTGTTCAGCATTGAGTTCGCGGATGACCATTCCCTGTGGATGGGAAGTCATGGAGGCATGAACCGGTTCAAGTTCGATTCCCAGTCGCGTGAGCTGATTAAGATTGAATGAATTAATCCCTCGCCTTAGCCTGTCGAAGGAGGTAGAGACTATCACAAGCTACTTCGCTTCAAGCAGTTAAGACTTACAGGCTCCAAAACCAATTTCTGCATCTTATCCCATTCGTCCTTTGAAAAACGGATTGTGATTTTTCTCCTGCCCCACCGTGGTCGCGGGACCATGGCCTGGGTGAATGCCCGTAGCATCGGGTAAGCACAATACCTTCTTTGTGATGGAATTGAACAGGTCTTCCCACGAGGAATTTGCACGTCCCATGGACCCTGCAAAAATCACATCCCCCGAAAGCAGGGTTTGGTTTATCAGGTAAGAAACCCCACCTGTTGTATGACCGGGCGTTTCTATGCATTGGATTCGTAATTTACCCAATGTTATTTCATCACCTTCCTTAACAATTTTGAAGTTGTTGCTTCCTTTGGGCCTGGGCTCCTTATGGTCAATGTAGGTAGGGCAATCAAAAGCATCGCTGAGTTCTCCCAAGCCGCCTGCGTGATCCGGGTGGGCATGGGTTAATAAAATCATGCCAGGCCGAACACCCATTTCTCGGGCTTTGCTGATGATGGTTTTAGGGTTTGCTCCCGTATCCACCACTGCTGTTTCTCCCGTTGCTTTGCAACGCAGCAGATAACAATTTACAGGGTACTCTCCCATAAATACGTTCAGGCAGACCAAATCAAAATCCGGATCATCGGCGGGTTTATCGGGTTCCCAACGGTCCTGGGCAATATCGATTAAGGCAGGTCCATCCAGATCCAAAACCTGCGCGAGCTTTAATACATCCGAATCCTCCGGTGTCAGTTGATAACTTTCTATCCTTTGGAGGTCGTCAACCGGGAGGTCCGTCGCACGAACAAGATCGTCCCTAGACCATGATTTACCGTCCCGGGCCTTTTGTAAAATATCCCCCAATTCATCTTCGAGTGGCATTGTCCCCTCCTTTATTTCATTCTTCCTTTAAATACCAATTCTGCCACACCCGACTTGTCCAGTTCTCCCTTACCCGCTTCAATGAGACGCTGGTATTGATCGAAAGTGGCTTGTGCCACCGGCAACTTTAATCCTGCGGACTGCGCCAGGTCGAGGGCTATTCCAGAATCCTTAGCCGCATGCGCGGCGGAGAAATAACATTCATGATCACGAATTTGCATGTCTTCGCCGTCCGTTTCAAGAACGCGCGAGGCCGCACCGGTTTGACCAAAGACCTCACGAAGCATTGTCAGATCCAGCGCAAGTGCGTCTCCTAGGCCCAACCCTTCTGCCAACGCGGCGGTGTTACTGTTCATGACCATATTGACGAGTGCTTTGACTTTTGCCGCGTCACCAGCAGGGCCAACATAGAGAAGTTTAGAGCTCATTGCCTCAAGTATGGATTGAGCCTGTTCGAAGACCGACTTTTTCCCACCACACATAAGATAGAGCGTGCCTTCGCGTGCCTGTGTGATACTGCTCGCCATCAACGCTTCGAGATTGGTTCCGCCTTTACTCTCGACGCGAGCTTCCGCTTTGATGTGCGCTTCGGGGCTGACCGTGGCAAAATTGATAAACAATCTGCCTTTGGCATGGCAAAGCAAGCTAGTGGGTTTTTCTTCTGCGAATATCTCATCCATTGCCACGTCATTCGTTACCACTGTCAGCACGACATCGCTTATTTCAGCAACGCGCGCCGGAGAAGCCGCCGCCTCGCAGGAAAGTTCCTTTGCTAATGATTCTGCTGCTGGAGCGTGGCGATCCTGGACCGCAGAGATGACAAAACCCTTGTCTTTGAGACGCCGAGCCATATTGGCTCCCATGCGACCGACGCCTACAATTCCTATTTGACGGTTTCCTGCCATAATTTTAAATTTCCTTTCTTCATGAAAATATCCGCTTTGGGTCGTTACCGGACATGTCTGCTTTCGGCCAAAAGCGGACATTCGACTATATGAAATCTCTGTGAATAGGGGGAAATCTTTGTAGAGCCATTTAATGTTAGGCAGGTTTGCCCTTGGCTCTCCAAACGAACCACAAAATTAATTGATAGACAAAGGCTACTGGCGCACTAAATACCAATAGTATAGGAACGATATTCGACCCGGCGAAAACTCCAAAGAAGACATAAACAGCGATTGCACCCATGACCCACGCCGACACCCAGGAAGCTTTCCTCCAATTGCCACCCATTACCCGAAGCGTGTAAACCTGAAATACGATGTATCCAGGTACCAACGACATTATTAAATTTCCTATCAATAAATCCATTTTTTACTCTTCATTAGAATATCCACTTTGGGTCGTTTGCGGACATGTCTACTTTCGGCCAAAAACGGACATTACTTAAAATTGCTGGCTAATTTTTTCTAACAATAAGCTCAACTGGTGCGATATGGCCAGCAGAAACATTTTTGATCATATTCTGTACTTTAGCAGCCGAATTATTTCCCATAAGAATATGAATACCTAATGGAGGCGGGCCACCTGCATTGCTAGAATTTTTTCGTAATTGCTCAAAAAAGGACAGAGCAAATTCATGTCGGTTGTTCTCTGCAGTCACACTAAAACCTGCTTCTTCCATTGCTTGTTTATACTGTCCGGGACTTGCAACTTTACTTTCTTTAGTAGTAGTAGCCCATGGAACTGGATATATTAATTCACCTTCTTTAACCATCATTACATCGTAAACCCCAAAACTTGCTCCAGAGCGAAGCACCCGATAAATCTCCTTGTATAATCCACTCTTGTCTTTGATATTCATCCCAACGTGCATCATATAACCACCATCAAAAACATCATCTTCGAATGGCATGTTAAGAGCGCTACCTTGTTGTAGATCAACCAAATTATCCAATCCAAGCCAAGTACAAAGTGCTTCTCCAGTTTCTATATACTCTGGGGTTAAGTCGATACCAGTAACTTTACTATTATATCTTTTTGCAACGAACCTCGATGCACCACCAAGTCCACACCCAGCATCGATAAGATGATCTTCAGCTGAGAAATTTAGTTGATCAAAGAAATTTTCTGAAGCCTGCCTACCACCTATATGAAATTCATCCAAAGGCGCTAGGTCTTCTATTGTTATAGAACTTGAAGTCTTGCCCAGTAGTTCAATGCCTTTTTTGACTGCATTTAGCAAATTTCCATGGGTGTAATGTACAGAGACATTTTTTTCTAAAGACATATTTCCTCTTAGCTACCCAGTCTTCTAAAACTGCGTAATTTATAAACACCCATTACCGCTCTTATTGATGTCAATATAAATGTCCGCTTTGGGTCGATAGCGGTCATTCGAGACCTGAGACTGTCTATCGGATAAGGTTTGATTTTTTACCCCTTAAACTATTCCGAGCTAAAAATCATCATCGTCGTCATCTTCGTCGGACATGGCCTCATCCACTTCCGCCTGTTCGGCCTGGTCGATGAGATCCTTGATCTGTTGGTAACCAGCCGCCAGCTTCTGAATGTTGACCAGCAGAGTGATGAGCTGAGCATCGGGGGCTTCCCGAATCCCGGCGACCAGGGCTCCGCGTTCATCTTCTTCGTATTTTTCATCCCATTCGTCAAACGATGTCAGGATCTTGTCTTTACAGTGGATCAAATCGTAAAAAAAACTTTGAATTTCAATCTTGGCCATGTGTCACCTTCTATGAGTAAATGAGGAGTTTGAGACTATTTTTAATTGGCGATTTAATTTTTTTCGCAATAATTTTCCATTGCTATTAATATATCAGCCAGGAAATCGGTTTTTTCCTATATATTCTTGATTGCGGTAGAGTTTAACACTAATTTTATTGAGATAAAGGTTGTATCCATGGCTGAAGGAGATCGGTTTGTCGATAACGGGGACGGGACCGTGACCGACACAAAATACAATAAAATGTGGATGAAAGAAGACAGTTGGCAGATGCGCGGCAAGTGGTTGACCTGGAAAGCCGCACATAAATTCGTGGCCTGGCTGAACGAACAGAAATACGCAGGTTACGAGGACTGGCGCGTGCCCAAAAACCAGGAATGCCGGAATCTGTACGATCACGAATGCAAAAACTCCGATTTCAACGGCGATATCGTCCACATCGACTACGTCTTTCCTGAAGGATGCGGGTCCACCCTTTGGTGCGATGAGGAACAGGGCATCAACGGCCTGGCTTATAATTTTTACAGCGACCGGGGGTATCAGGTGCGCAAAAAGTCGTCCGATGAAGGCAATATGGGCTGTCGGCCCATCCGGTCGTCCGGGCCAGAGAAAAAAATACAGGGCCGTCTTTCCGCCACCGGACGATCCCGGCGGGGGGATTAACTCTATCGTATTTGAAATCACCTTATGACCATTCAGCGGGCCACCGTCGCCCAAATCAACCTCAACGCGTTCAGGCATAATCTGGGCAGGATTCGTTCTCTACTCGAACCGCAGGTCAAAATCATGGCCGTGGTGAAAGCCGACGCTTACGGTCACGGCGCGATCCCCTGCGCTAAAGCGGCACTGGAGGCAGGCGCCGACTGGCTGGGGGTCGCCAATCTCGAAGAGGGTGTGGAGTTGCGTTACAGCGGCATCGACGCTCCCATTCTGGTGATGGGAAGCATTTTCCCCGACGAATCAAAAAACCTCATTCAATACGGATTATCCACCAGCGTGAGCGACCTGCCCTTCGCGCAGGAACTTTCCCGGCAAGGGGAAACACAGAATAAGACCGTCGGCGTTCATATAAAAATCGACACGGGAATGGGTCGCCTGGGAATGTGTCCTGAAGATCTTCCCGGTTTCATGGAACAGGCGCAAAAATTGAAAAACCTGCGTGTGGAAGGCATCTTCACGCATCTGTCCTCCGCCGATGAAGCGGAAAAGGATTTCACTCTGGGGCAATTATCGCGTCTCAGTCAGGCGGTGGATTCCCTGCGAACGAAAGGCATGGCGGTCCCGATGGCGCACGCCGCCAACTCATCAGGCATCCTGAATTTCCCCGACAGTCATCGGGACATGGTGCGGCCTGGCATCGCGCTTTACGGCACACTGGGATTGAGCGGAGAAAGTTCACACCCAAATACCCTGCCTGAATTAAGACAGGTCATGCAGTGGAAAACAAAAATCCTGCAAATCAGCAAATTGCCCAAAGGGACTCCCTTGAGCTACAACCGGCAATTCATCACGGATCGGGACAGCCTGATCGCCACCCTGCCTGTGGGCTATGGCGACGGCCTGAATCGCAGTCTGTCTAATAATATGGATGTACTGGTGCAGGGTCAACGCGCCCCGCAGGTGGGAACGATCTGTATGGATCTCTGCCTGATCGACGTGACGGACATCGAAGGAGTTCAATGCGAAGATGAAGTGATTCTGTTCGGACAACAGGGAAATGCAACCATCACCGTCGATGAAATGGCCGAACGGTGCGACACTATCTCCTACGAAATTCTGTGCAATGTGGGGAAAAGGGTGCCGAGAATATATCTGGATTGATTGGGTTCACTCTTCCACCAACTTCAAATCCCCCACCTTTTTTATGGAGTGAGTCTGGCAATATTGGCGAATCCCCTCAACAACTTTCATCGTGATTCCAGGGTCGATAAAATTGGCGGTGCCGATCTGAATGGCGGTGGCTCCGGCGGATAAAAATTCCAGCGCGTCTTCTGTGGTCGAGATGCCGCCCATGCCGATCACCGGAATCTTCACCGCACGCACGGTCTGATAAACCATGTGCAGGGCAATCGGCTTGATAGCAGGGCCGGAGAGTCCGCCGGTTTTATTAGCCAGATAGGGCTTACGCGTTTCCATATCGATGGACATGCCGATTTGCGTGTTGATGAGGGAAAGAGCGTCGGCTCCTCCGTCTTCTGCGGCTCGTGCGATTTCGGTGATATCTGTCACATTGGGCGATAGTTTGACGATGAGGAATTTACCCGTCGCCTTACGAACCGCCTCCACAAGCGAACGCACCACAGCAGGGTCGGAACTGAACTGAACCCCGCCCTCTTCCACATTGGGACAGGAAATGTTCATTTCCAGCGCATCCACCCGTTTGACATCGGACAAACGGGTCGCCATTTCTATGTATTCGTCTTTCGTATCGCCAAAAAAATTGACAAGAATGCGGGTTTTATAATTTTCCAGTAAGGGAAGTTTGTCGCTCAGGAATTTATCGAGACCGATATTTTCCAATCCAATGGCGTTCAACATGCCCGACGCGGTTTCCACCATTCGGGGAGCCGGGTTGCCCATGCGCGGTTCCAGCGACAATCCTTTCGTAGAAAATCCGCCAAGCCCGTCCAGGTCCACAAAGGGCAAATACTCCAATCCATAGCCAAAAGTTCCGGATGCCGCGATGACCGGGTTGGAAAATTCCAACCGGCCCAATTGAACAGACAAGTCCACATTGTTTTCTGAGACCATTTTAATCCCCCATCCCGAACGAAAATAAGCGAAATAAGCCTCCCAGACGGGCAGGCAGGTCGAAAACCATCATCATAACCCTCTCATTATCAATAAGATTGGTGACACATAACACATTATCCGGTATTGACTCGTAAAATAAACAGGGCTATAATCAATTCAAATTCATGGATGCGAAAAACTATTTTCAATTCATCCTGACATCCGTGATTATAGCATTCCTGCAAAACCAGTTTAATAACAAAGATTTATATCTAATTTTTCCGATTCGCAAAACTAAGGAGTTTTTTTAAGTTGAATCATAAAATTAATTTAAATTTTAATTAATTCCCAGGATTTTTATGCCTCAGACAATCGAAGACCCCGAGCTGGAAACCAATAAAACCTACCATAAAAGCATCGATGCCTTGATCGAAGACGCTGAGATCGAGGCGGAAATTGAGGCTGAAAAACATATCCGGTCGAAGAACACCCGGCTTTTTACTATTTCATTGGTAGCAATTGCCCTGATCGGGACTATTTACTGGCAGGTGAGCGAAACCACTATTCAAAAAGAAAGCAACGAGGCGGCCCTCCCCGAATTAACCGAGGCCCAATCCACTGAGGAAATTGCGGTTCAAGCCCCTGAACCGGCTCCTTCGCCACCCCAGGAACCTGAGCCATCACCCGCAACCAAAATCGAGCCTGAGGCAACGACAGCAAACCCGGTAGCCCCGGTTGAAAAAGTTGCGAAATCTATAACCCCTGAAGCACTCCCAAAAGAAACCGTACCCCAGATCGCTAAGGCGGTAGTTCCACAACCAATACAAACACCAAAGGAACCTGTAATCACCAAAGCGCTCCCCAAAGAACCCGCTCCCGAGATCGCCAAAGCCGAAGTTTCTCAACCGGCACAAACACCAAAGGTCGAAGCGACCCCGGTCACTAAACAATATTTCGTTCAGCTCGGTTCATTTTCAATCGAGGATAACGCAAAGAGCTTTATCGGCCAATTAAAGAAAAAAGGGTTCAACCCCTCAATCCTGACCAAAAGTGGGCGAGCAACCAAGCATGTTGTGTTTGTCGGTGGTTTTTCCACAGAGGAAAGCGGCAGTCAGGCCCTCAAGGACCTGAAATCCAAAGGATTTAAGTCTGTCATGGAAAAGCTGGACGACAATTCCTACACCATCGTCCTGGGAAAATTCACGACCTCCGGGAAAGCGGAGGCTCTCAGAGATAAATTGAGCCTTGCAGGTTTTCTTTCCAGTTCAAGAACGAAAGAAGTCAGTAGCACTATCTTTATCGTACAGCTTGGAGGTTACGACGGCCTGGGTCAGGCAAAAGTGGCTCAAAAAAAGGTCGGAGGAGCCGGATTTAACGATAGTTTTATTCGTTAAAAGCACCTCTAATAAAAAACAGGGCCGCAAACATTCCAGGTTGATTTCTTCGTCCCAAAAAAAGCCATCTGGTTTTATTCAGTTCACCGCACCCTTTGAAATACCCAAACCCGCCATTTTCAGCCCACTGCAAATTTTTTTTGCGGCTCCGTCAATTCATGGTTAACTATAATGCAGGGTAATTCACTCATTAATAGTATTTCATAAGGAGCCGTTCATGAATAAACCAGGCCTGATGTTGTCCTCCATTTTATTTTCTTTTTTTATCATCCTTTCTTCTTCCGCTTTCGCCCACGATGGCGAAAAAGACGATGCCCACGAAAATGGGTCGGCAGAACATCAAAAGATGGAAGAAGGTAGCGGATCATCCGCAGTGGAATCAGAAATGCATAAAGGCGAAGAATATAAGTCCGACCACGAAGGGACTGAAGAAGAGGGAAGTTTTTCTTATAAGCGCCATAGAAAAGAAATGAGCGAAAAGAAAAAAGCCATGCAGGAAGAAGGCGCCTCTGGTAAAATGAAGGAAGGAAGCGGTAAGGAGTGAATGGATGGCTCAATGAGTAAAAATTAAAATATTTTGCCGACCTTCTATCCAGCGAGCGCCCCTCTTGGGGCGCTTTTAACAACCCCCTTCTCTATTTTTATCGGCAACTAGTTCAAACTCAATTCAGACTATGAACCAAACCCGCCATAGAAAAAGATGCAATCCAAAAAGCCCTGGTAAGTTTTATTTTTAGAAATCCCTTCATACAAATGACCGCATGTTTTTTATGCAATCCTTTTGCGCCTCGCCTAACATGGAAAAAACATGCTGATTAATTTTTTTCTGGTGATCCTTGGCCTGCCCCTGCTCTACTTCGGTGGAGATTTTTTAATCACCGGCAGCGTCCGGCTTGGACAAAAATACAAGATCAGTCCATTTATAATTGGAGCCACAATTATCGGTTTCGGAACTTCGGCTCCAGAGCTTGCGGTCTCCATTTTTGCCGCGCTCAGCGGAGCCCCTGAATTGGCTCTCGGAAACGTGGTCGGCAGTAATGTGGCAAATGTAGGGCTGGTCCTTGGTTTGACGGCTTTCCTGATTCCCCTCACCATCGGGGCAAAACGCCTGAAGGAAGAGTCCCCCGCCTTTTTACTGGCAACTTTTCTCCTCACGTTTCTGGTTTGGGATTATCACTTATCCACGCTTGAAGGAGGATTCATGGTTCTCCTGCTAGCCGTACACCTGTGGAATTCCTTTCGCAAAAAAGAAGCCTCTGACATAGAGATGGATGGGGAAACCAGCCTCTGGTCGGATAAAGGAACCTTCTTTCAATTCCTCCTCATTTTCTTCGGGCTGGTACTTTTGGTTTCCGGGGCCAGATTTCTGGTTGACGGAGCGGTCGCCATTGCCCAGTCTCTGGGGGTCAGCGAGTGGTTCATCGGCATTTCCATAGTAGCCGTAGGCACGAGTTTACCTGAAATTGTTTCCTCGATCATGGCCGCCAAACGGGGCCATGGAGAAATGGCCATCGGAAATGTGTTCGGCAGTAATATCTTCAACATACTCATGGTGCTTGGCGTCACATCGCTGATTGAACCCCTGGAAATTACAGAACCCATTCATGCGGACCTGATTTTCACCTCCGGGCTTTCCTGTTTTTTGCTGGTTTTAATACGGATGGGGCACGCACTTTCCAAGCGGAATGGATTTATTCTGCTGGTTTGCTACGCTTTTTATATTGGCATGAAGGGGTCAGGCGGGCTCTGATCGCTCCTCTGCGCCGGGCGCGCGGGTCAACTCTTGGCTTCGGGGTTGGTGACAGGCTCTGTTTCGTTATTATTGGACTATGGTTTCTGATCCGCATTGGCTACCGGCTGGGCTGGCTTGACGTTTTTGAATCTCCAAAGTTGTTGCTTGTAGTAAGGCTCATCCGGAACCAGTTTGATAGCGACCTGAATATTTTCCACGGCTTTATCCACATTTCCTCTTGCATAGTAAAGCTCTGAAACAGTATCAATATATTCCGCCTTATCAGGAAACGCTTCCAGAGTTTTTTGAGAAAGTTCCAGACCTTTTTTTAAATTGATTTTCTTTTTTGCGTAAAGCCAGGCCAGGCGGTTCATCGTTGCAAGGTTCTTTGGGGCGAGCTTTAAAGCCTGTTCGCAGTGAGTCACCGCATTGGCAAAATACCGTTTTTTGCTATAAACATTGCACACGCCGAAAGCCGTCTCATGATTTTCCGGCTCGATCTTCGCCGCCTGCAAAAGATATTTCAATCCTTGATCCAGTTTTTTCGCATCAACCAACCCGTTGCCCAATGACAAGAGATAAGCAGGATTCTTTTTGTCTAACTTCACGGCCTTTTGAAATTCCTCAATAGCCTCATTCCCCTTCCCGGAAGCCTGCAGCACTTTCCCCATATAATATCTGGTACCCGCGTGCTTGCCCCTGAGGGAGATTGCGGTTTCCAGATGGCTCTCAGCTTGATCCCACTGCTCCTGGTCGGCGAGCATTCTTCCCAACTGATAAAAAACTTCCGGGTCTTTGTCTTTCAATTTGACCGCTTTTTCGTAGACCGCGAAAGCATCTTCCGTCCGATTGAGATCCACATAAATATTTCCAAGACGGACCAGAATTTTTGTATTTCTGGGCTCTAAAGCTAAGGAAGCTTCATAATACTTCAGGGAATCCTTTTTATTTCCCTTCTCGAAGTGCCAATCCCCCATCTGCATTTGAGCCTGGTTATTGTCTGGGAATTTAGCGGCAATCTTGTCGATTTCAGCGATGGACTCCTCTGCCTGCCCGCTTTGAGCCAACAGGCTTGACAGGGTCAGGTGAAGTTCCGGATCATCTTTTTTAATACGCACAGCGGTCTTGAGCTCTTCAACGGCCTGAGGAAAATTTTTCTGATTGGCATAAACCCGGCTCAGAGCCTCATACGATTTATAAAAATTTGGATTGAGCTTGACCGCCATTTTCAGATTTTCCAGCGCCTGCTTTTCCTCTCCCTCTTTTTCGTGGAGCATTCCCAGGTCATAAAACGCGCGGAAATTGTTCGGGTCCATTTCCAGAGCCGATTTATAAGAAAGCCTCGCCTCTTTATAGCGCCCTTTAGCCACCAAAGTTTTTGCCAGTTTGATTCTATATTCGCTATTGGAGGAATTAATATCGATAGACCGTTGAAATTGGTTCAAAGCTTCGTTATATCGATTTTTGCTGTAATAAACCTCTCCGAGACCCGCATAAACTTTCGGATTGGACCGGGACATGCTCAAAGCCTTGTTAAACAAATCTTCCGCATCGGCCACCCGGCTTTCCTCAATCGCCTGATACCCCTGTTTGACAAGAGCATCGACATCATTTTTCGGATTCAGTAAATAGTTTCCGCCAACTCCAGCCGCCAGAATCCCCAGGCCCACAAGCGCCACTTTGAGTTTCTGGCCCTTCTTTTTAACTTTGCCCTCGGTTGACGGGATCTTCTTTTCAGGCTCGATAACCCGGGTGGTTGTATCCGTAACCACCTCAGGTTCAATCGTGTTTTCTGGCGGGCTGATTTTCTTGGAGAGTCCCTCAAAATTGGAACCTTCATCAATGACAAGATGATAAGACGAAATATCACCGACCAACCGACAGCCGGCCATCAGGGTGACTTTATTCTCCGAATAGATGTTCCCCTGGATGGTTCCCATATTGGTCACGTTATGGGAAGTGATGTTCCCATGAATTTTGCCGTTTTTTCCTACAATGAAATGGTTTGAGGAAAGCACTTCTCCCACAATCTCCCCATCCAAATGAACGGCTCCCTTAACCTTAAGGGTTCCCTTCAACTTAACGCCATCTTCAAAGTATGAATCCATGTTCGACTATCTCTCAATTGTGCGGGGAATGGCAAAAATGACACGACCAAACGAACCCGGTCATATAAGGCCATAAAAATGAAATAGTTAGAATTTCTATTTACCCTAAGTGTAATTCATAAAATCGCATTTTTCAAGCGATTTTACATTAAATTTACACTAAATGTAATTTTAATCTTCCGAACCTCAAACAGTTGCTTAATGGAAAAATAATTGGTACTTTGGTCCGCTTGATTTAAAGACTTATTTTATCATCATTTGCAGAATATCTCCAACGCGAACCATTGAGGAACCAATATGGCAAGAAATGAAGGCCGGGCCCATAACGAAACCCGAAAAGTCAAAGTCGTCAAAAATTTCATCAAATATCCAGCAGGCTCGGTTTTAATTCATATGGGAAATACCAAGGTCAGTTGCAATGCGACCGTTGAAAACAAAGTCCCCCCGTTTTTACGCGACAAGAAAACCGGGTGGGTCACGGCGGAATACTCCATGATGCCGAGTTCCACCCACACTCGGACCACCCGGGAGGCCAGCCGGGGCAAACTGAGTGGCAGAACTCAGGAAATCCAGAGGCTCATTGGACGGTCCCTGCGCACTGTGGTTGATATGGACAAATTAGGAGAAAGAACCATCTGGATTGACTGCGATGTCATCCAGGCGGACGGCGGCACCCGATGCGCCTCCATAACGGGGGCATTCATCGCTCTCGCGATGGCTTGCAAAAAATTGAAAAAGGAAAAAATCATCGAAACCATCCCCATCAAAGATTACGTGGCCGCAATCAGCGTTGGAATCGCCGGTGGGGAGAATATCCTTGATCTTGATTACAGCGAAGACTCGAACGCCGATGTGGATTTGAACATCGTTAAAACCGGGTCCGGCGGGTTTGTTGAAATTCAGGGCACCGCAGAAAAAGAGCCGTTCAGCAACGAGCAGATGGCATCCCTTCTGGAGCTTGCAGATAAGGGGATTAAAGAACTCATTGACATGCAGAAAACCGTATTGGGCGAGTTAACTTAAGGGAAGAGTCAACGGTGCTTGTCCCCCACCCCGATTTTCTCGCAGTGGGAATGCACGCAACATTGACTGCACAACGGCGAAATGGGTTTGCAGATATTTTGCCCGAAAGACACAAGTAATTCGTTAAACTGCATCCAGTATTTTTGGGGAAGTTTGTCGCGCAAAACCATTTCTGTGGCATCTGGAGAACTTGTTTCCAAATAGCCTAAGCGGTTGCAAATCCGGTGGACGTGTGTGTCCACACAGATTCCCATTTTTCCGTGCCCCAGAATCAGGGTCAAATTGGCGGTTTTTCTTCCAACACCCTTGAGCTTGAGGAGTTCCTCCAGTGTGGCGGGGACTTGAGTGTCGTATTGCTCAACCAGTTCCCGACATATTTCTGTCAGAGTCCGGGTTTTGTTACGGTAAAACGCCACGGGATAAATCGCTTTTTCGATCGCGTCTGAATCCAGGAGCAATACTTTTTGCGGATGGTCCGCCAGGGCAAACAACCGTTCAGAAGCGGCCTGAGTCACCTCGTCGCGGGTTCTTAAGCTGAGGATACAGCTGGCCAGGACGCGAAAAGGATTTTTGCCCTGGCCGATATGAATCACCGCCGGTGTCGTCCAATCGGTTGCGGCCTGTTGGATTTTTCGAATTACGGTGGAGATTTTTCGGTTATCCACAATTTCCCCACTTTCGGAAAAAGATTTTTGCCCAGGTTGACAAACCAGACCGCCACAACCTATAGTAGAATTGCAGGCTTTCTGCTATTATAACTCCTTCTTTTGGTTCAACTTACTTAAACCCGATGGCTCAACCTTGAATCCATCATAAAACAAATTTTATGCAACATACGATATCAATTCTTGTAGTGAACCGTTTTGGAGTTCTGTCAAGAATTTCCGGGTTGTTCAGCGGCCGGGGGTTCAATATTGAAAGTCTCAACGTCGCTGAAACCAATGATCCCGAAATATCCCGGATGACCATTGTCACCATCGGGGATAATGCAAAAGTAGAGCAAATAACCAAGCAGTTGAACAAACTGGTCGATGTTATCAAAGTCATTGATCTAACCGAGGAAAATTTTGTCGACCGGGAACTGATACTCGTTAAAATGAACGCGGAGCCGCGCGTCCGGGAAGAGATTTTAAGGATCGTGGAAATATTTCGGTCCAAAGTGGTGGATGTGAGCGCCAGTACCTACACCATTGAAATTACCGGCAACCAGTCCAAAATAAACGGGTTCCTGGACCTTCTTCGTCCATTGGGAATCAAGGAAGTCGTCCGTTCGGGCAGGATTGCCGTCAGCCGTGGAACCAAATCAATAAACTAAAATTAGAGAAAGAAGGAAAAATAAATTGACGAACATTTATTATGAAAAACAGGCGGATCTAAAATTTATCCAAAATAAAACTATTGCCATTATAGGCTATGGAAGCCAGGGGCATGCACACGC
>JAJDAY010000010.1 GCA_029261655.1 Nitrospinaceae bacterium
AATAAACTCGCGGTGAACGCCGGGAACGCAGTGGCGGTCAATACAGCGGTGACCACGGACGCGGGTGATTTAACTTTGACCGGCGGTACGGGCGGGATCACCGGAAGCGGGACGACCAACCTGACATCGAGTCAGGGGATCACGTTGAACAGTAATTTCAGTTCTACGGGTGATGCTAATTTAAACGCCGGGACGAGCATCACCCTGGCGAATGGCATCAGCGTGTCGTCCGGAGGGACGCTGGCGTTGAACTCCACAACGGGAACCACCGCTAACGGAGCGGTGACGGTGAGTTCGGCCAGTGGTCTGACGTTGAACGATGACTTTACATCCAACGGAACGGCGACGTTTGACGCCGATTCCAATGACGACGGCACGGGAAGTTTTGCGGTGGCGTCCGGCAAGACGGTTCAAACCGGCAACAACTCCCTGTCCGTCACCGGTGCGGACATTGCGCTCAGTGGAAATCTCAACAGCGGTACGGGCACGACGACGTTGCTGGCGTCGAACGGCGGGACGATCGGGTTGGGTGCCGGCGCGGGAACGTTTTCGTTGAGCGGGTCGGAACTGCAAAATATAACAGCGGGTAATTTGGTCGTGGGCAACAGCACCACGGGCAACATCACAGTGGATGGCGTCACAGCCGCGAACAGCAACAACATCGCGGGGACCACGACATTAAACGCTACGGGGTCTGGAAAATCTGCGACGTTCAGCGGCACCGCCTCAACGTTTAACAAGCTCGCGGTCAACGCCCAAAATAGCATTACCGTCTCCGAAAATCTGACGGCCGAGGGCCAGGCGACGTTTGACGCCGATTCCGATGACGACGGCACGGGCGGTTTCACGGTGGCATCGGGCAAGACGGTTGCGACCGGCAACAACTCCCTGTCCGTCACCGGTGCCGACATCACGCTCGATGGAAATCTGAACAGCGGTACCGGCACGACGACGTTGCTGACGTCAGACGGCGGGGCAATCGGGTTGGGAGCCGGAGCGGGAACATTTTCACTCACGGACAGCGAGCTTGGCAATATCACGGCGGGAAATTTGACCATCGGAGATTCGACCAATGGCGATATCACGGTGGATGGCGTGTCGGTCAACCTCCCAGGGACGACGACGTTGATCGCCAGCAAGACAGGGTCCAGCGTTAACTTTAAAAATAATTCGTCCTCTTTCGGTGGCCTGACGGTGAATTCCGGCTCAACCGTCTCCGATACCGGAGGAGGACAACTTTCTGTAACGGGAACCTCCAGTTTCACCGGGGCCACGGGAGTTTCCCTGACCAACACGGCAAACAGTTTCGGGGGAGCCGTGAGTCTGGTCACCGGGGGCAACGCGGACCTCACGACCAATAGCGCTCTGACCCTTGCGTCCTCCACAATTGGCGGAAACCTGATCGTGACGGTCGCGGGTGGAAACGGTTTGATCGTGAGTGGTGACCAGACAGCGGGTGGGACCATCGCGTTGACGGCGAGTACCGACATCACCTTGACGGGCGGTCTTTTTTCCCAAAGCGCCCTGGCGTCGGCCATTGCCCTCACCTCAACGGGCGGGGGAATATTTGACGGTGACACGACAGGCGCCCTTGATATCAGCGCGCCCACTGGCGGGTTGCTGGTGAACAGCGTCACCGGTTTCGGAACCTCGCAAAACCCGGTCGAAACAAAGCTTGCTTCGGTCAACATCACTAATACGGGCGCGGGCGAGGTCAATATTTTTGAGACCGACGGTCTCAATATCGTCAACATCAACCATTCAGGAACGGGAGACATAACGGTTTCTTATTTTGGAGCCTTGACGGGTGAAAGCAATGCCAACGCCGCCAACGGAAACGAAACATTCATCAACAGAAATAGCGCCGGCGTGATCCTGCCGGAGTTCGGAAAAACTCTGTCGGAAGTTTCCACCGAACAAACCGTGGGCGTTGCCCGGGATCTTGAATCCAGTTATTTTGGAACCTCCCCGCCATCCACCACGGCCAGCACAACGGTGACTGAAATTTTTTCGGGTTCGAATTCCGGCCCCTTTGTGACCAACGTGTTCGATGAAAGTTTTGAATTGATCGAGGTGGCCAGTAAAACAAAAAAAACCCATAAAGGCTTGAGAGGGTTTTCCAGGTTCTGGGGACCGTCGGGAACCGGAAACACTGAAATGGTCAAACGGCCTTCTAGAAAATCAGTGCGGGAAGAAGCGCAGGTGCGGAAAAAATCCTTGAAAAAAAGAAAACGTCTTGAACGAAAAAGAAGGACGAAAAATCAAAACGCGCGCCTGGAGCGATTGGGGGACACCGCCGCTTTGCCGAAAAATCAGAGGAAAAAGAAACCCGATAACTGGCTTTCTCAAACCTTGGAGACATTTTTCAAAAATTAAGCCGAGTGACGCCCGCTCCCAGGAGGCGGGGTTTTATTTCTTATTTTCGTTTTTTGTCTCGGCGAATTTCACGATCATCATAAAAACTTTGACCATGCCGAGGGTGACAAAAACCCCTGCCATTAATTGTAACAGCGGCGGCAGGGTTCCCATGAAATCGGCAATGGCCTGAATAAAATTTTCCAGCATATTTAGAGTTGGGGGCTTTAGGGCCGCTTCTTTCAACGGTTTCTAAGATAATGAACCTTGATCTTATCATTATATGAACTGGCATTAAAAATTTTTCCCCGCCCGTAATTTTCTTCCCCTTCGCATCCAATCAATAGCAAAACCCTGATTTAGCATTGATAATAAAGGCATTTTTGGTTTCAGGGCCGGGCCGACAAGACACCAAGGTTTTGGTTTCAATTCCTGGAAAGCATTGGGTATAATGGGTTATAGCCTTCCGCTCCCTATTGAAATATTGGATAATCTAAATGGATCACGAATCTGATATGAAAAGTTCCCCCATTGTTCAGGTGTCTTTAAGGTCGATCAAAATTACATTGATCGCTTTTTTTTTATTTTCGGTTTACGGTCAGGGTGCGTTTGCCGCCCCCCGGTTTGAAGCTAAGGGCGAGGTTGTTGTGGATCGGAAATCGGGGTTGATGTGGCAAACCGGCGATTCGTATCACGAGCTCAAAAAGGGGCTCAACTGGTATGAGGCTTTGGAATACAAGGATAGGAAAAACGCTGAAAAACTTGGCGGGCACAACGACTGGCGGCTTCCTGCGCTTGAGGAACTGAACGACCTTTGGGATGCGTCCCGCCCCGTGATGAGTAAGGACGGAGAGAAAATTGGTTTGCCCGGAGAATTCAAGGGCAAGGGCAGTTATTATTTATGGACCGGCGACGAACGCGGTCTGGACAATGTCTGGTATTTCGGGTTGGGCCATAAAGAGAATTATTTTAACTTGAAGGACCTGGGCGACCTGGATCAGGGAGTCAAGTTGGTCCGCAATGCGAAATAAGCTTCGAGAAAGTTTCACTGCAAAAGGGAACCTTGTTTTCTGACTGAGGACAAACCATGAAAAACTGTATAATTTTTTCGACCGGAACCATCCGGTTTGTTATTTCCGCCGCAGGGCTTATCGTTTGCCTTGCGGTTTTGTTTTTTGTTTCCGGTTCCGCCATCGCGGACGACGCTAAAATACAGAAACCGCCCAAGAAACCAATGGATCATGGGGCGATGGACCACGACAAAATGGGCCATCCGGAAAAAACGGTTCAACCTGGAGACGAGTATCGGACCGAGCCTGACGACCCTGGCGCGATGGATCACATGAATCATGGCGCTGACGACGGGGCGCCGGACGGTTTGTTTCGTACCCGTGGAGCCCATGACGGCATGGGCGGAGAAAAACCGGATGTGGGTGGAGAAGGCGCCATGATGGCCAGGGGCCGGAATATCTATCTGCACATGTGTGTGTTTTGTCATGGCGAGGACGGCAACGGCGGCGGCGCGGCGGTGGAATATCTTTACCCGTGGCCGAGAGATTTCCGCAAAGGGATTTTCAAGTTTCGCACCACGCCGACCGGCACTCTGCCGACCGATGAAGACCTTTACCGGACAATCATCAAGGGCGTTCCGGGAACGTCCATGCCCGCCTGGGGCGATGCTGTTTCCCCCGAAGACACCTGGGCGCTGATCAATTTGATAAAAAGTTTTTCCCCCCGGTTTCAAAAGGAAGCTCCGGGGGAAAAAATTAAACCCGGCGAATCGCCTCCGGTGACTCCCGAGTTGATCGCGAAAGGCAAGAAATTATTCACCGAACAAAAATGCGTGGATTGCCACGGGGAATCGGGCATGGGGGACGGGAAATTCGCCGATTCCCTGGTCGATGCCTGGAAGCACGCGGTGTTCGTGCATAATATCACCGATCCCAATTCCTTAAAGTCCGGCCACACCGCAGAGGATCTTTTCAGGACCGTCAGTTCCGGCCTGGATGGAACGCCCATGCGGTCTTATGCGAATTTGCCGGCTAATGACCGTTGGGCTTTGGTCCACTACATCCGTTCCATTTTCAGAAAGGAATTCAAGAAAGCCGAATTCGAAACGGATTTATTTTCATACAAGGTGGATTTCGAATTGGACACCGATGTCAACAGCCCGGTCTGGAAAGGTGTTAAAAGCAAGGATCTGGTTTTGCGTCCCTTGTCTGCCAGGCGCGGAGCGGTCGAGACGATAAACATCACCTCCGTGAACAACGGCGAGCAGTTGGCGATTCGCCTGCGTTGGGAGGACCCGACTCACGATGCATTTTCCGAACTGACGTCCGATGTGTTTCGCGATGGTGCCGCCGTTCAGTTTGCGTTGGGGAGCGTCACCTTGCACACGCACGGCCATAACGAACCGTTTTTTGGCATGGGCAACCGCAACAAGCCGGTCAACATATGGCATTGGAAGGCGGGTCTTGAGGAGACCATGGCGGCTGAGGATGAACTGGAATATGCCGGCGGAGGAGTGGATATGGACGCGTTGATTTTCGGCGGCATTATGTCCAACCCGGTGGCCCGGTTGAATGCCACCAAGGACAACGCGGTCGAGGAACTCAATGCCGAAGGTTTTGGAACGATCACGCCGCAACCTGCCGACAACCAAAACGTCGAGGGTTATGGCGAATGGAAGGACGGTTTCTGGAACGTGGTTTTCTTGCGCGACATGCCCCAGACGGGAAAATGGGACATCGACTTCAACCGGAGCGATTCCGCTCTGGTGGCGTTTGCTGTCTGGGATGGATTGAAGGAAGACCGGAACGGACGCAAGGTCATCAGCGTCTGGCAACGTTTGAATCTGATAAATAAATAATTCATGACGTGGGGTGAGTTTGTTTGAGGAAATTGCGACAGTCCTGCATTCCCGGTTCATTTGTTATTATTGCCGTTTTAGGCGTAGTTTTTTCAAGCGTCCTGTGGGCCTCTCCCCGGCAAATCGGTGTTGGTGAGCTGGAAAGACTGATCGTCGATCATATGCCCAAACAGGCTATTCATGGTTTGAGGCCTTCGGATGTTGTGAGCCTGGACGTTGATCTTGGAAAATCAGCGGGAACGGCCAATTTTTCCATACCGGGTTTCAAAACGTACGGTTGCGATCAATGCCATCAGGGCATGGAGCTCCTGGACAACGCCGCAGGGCGGATGCGAGAGACTTTAACTCGCCTGCGCACTCTGTTCCCTGAAATTTCCACCATTCCCCTCAAGCAATACATCATCCAGCCCTTTGCGGATGAACTGCTAAAGCCCAGGCAATTCGCGCACACGACGTTTGACACTATCCGTATTTTTCCACGCACCCTTCTCGTGGACTCCCTGGTTTATGACAACGCCACCCACCTGCATGAAACCCTGCATTTGACTCATGAGTTTGTGGGGCCGCCCAACGAGCTTGCGGCTTATGGTCTCAATATCCGCCAGGACCCCCGGTTTTTATTGTTGAATTATCCTTATTTCGAGGATGTGGTCACCGCGTATTTTTTGCCTGAATTTCCACAAACCCTGAAGGCGTTTTATGCGAGATCTGTGCGGGAAGATTTGGCCGTGTCCCGTGAAGTTCAGTGGTTTCTGAAGGCGAATGACCCGGACGAGCTAAAGCCACTGGCCGATGCGGTGAAACAAATGGAACCGTTGCTAAAAGAAGTGACGAGGCTTTTACAACAACACCCCATTCGCGCTTCTTACTGGAGCGAGCAGACGGGGAACGGCGCTTTTCTATTGGAGATCGCCGCCGTAAAATTATTGCCTTTGCCGGCTCTCGATATTTCGGAGGCCCTGCGAGTCAAAGCGTTTTCCATCATCGACCGGCAAATGAATAAAACCGATAACCTCAAGTTGGGCTATGTGATCGACCGGAAAAAAGAATCCCTGCTCACGCTCAAACACCATCTCAAACTGGACGATCCTTTGACGCGATTGAGTTTGTATTTTCGTTATCTCAAGGAGAGGTTCATCGGGCCGGATGGAGAGGTTCGTCTGGTTGTGGAGGACCGGGAGGATCTTATGAATTTTGCGGAAAAGAAACTGGAGGGGATTTTAAAGATGGCCCAATCGGGCAATCTGACTGTCGTGGAGAAAAAAGGAGCGGATCGCCTCGTTAAAAAAATCAATCAACGGCTGAAAGATTTTTGAACCCTCATTCGGAACAAAACAAAGTTCACCGTCTGCAATCCCCATCGCGCATAAATACTGAGTCCAGCGTCACGCTGGCTAAAGTTTGTGCGCGGGAGTGACCATGGACGGACCTTTGATGTGGTCAGCCAAAGTTTCGTTCTGCACTTTGCCCTGCAGTTTGATCAACGCGTCGATCACCATTTCAGGGCGCGGCGGACAACCCGGAATGTAAACATCCACCGGGATGATCGTGTCGATGCCCATGACGGTTGCGTAGTTGTCGTAGAATCCGCCGGAGACGGTGCACACGCCGTAGGCCACCACCCATTTGGGTTCGGTCATCTGGTTATAAACCTTGACCAGGATAGGAGCCTGCTTGTGGCTGATCGTTCCCACGACCATCAGTAGATCCGCCTGGCGCGGGGAAAACCTGGGGAAGGCCGCGCCGAAACGATCCAGATCGTATCTGGGTCCGGCAACCGACATGAACTCCATTCCGCAACACGCGGTGATGAAGGGATAGATAAAAAACGAATATTTTCTTGCCCAGTTGATTGCCTGGGTCATTTGGGTGACGATAACGTTGTTTCCGAGACTCAGTTCGGTTTCTGCTTCGTACAAATTGGCCATTCAATTTACTCCTTCATCTGAATTGACTGCGCTTTTTTACAGACCGATAGCACCATAATAAAAGATTTCCCTGCAAATTCCAAGGAATTACACGTTCCAGAAGGAGGGAACCCTGAGAATTCCTTCATCTGATATTCAATAAAACCGCTGTTGCTGGTGAAAATAATGATTGAGCTTTCAGGAGAAATGCTATAATCGTCCCAATCAGACAAAGCTGAGGGGCTATAATTTCAGACCATTAGGTTGACCAGGGTATTTTTTCGGGGTGCTGGACATTCGGCCTTGATAATAATGCAGTTGAAGACAGGGGAGTTATGGATTATTCAAAAAACAAGGATGCCAAGGGTCAAACCCGGGCTTCAGATGAAACGGAGATGATCGTCAGGGACAATTTGAGTAAGGACGGGAAAACTCTGGAGTTGACCGCCGCTTACCTCAAGGAATACGGGGCAAAAGATGTAGCGAATTTTGAGTTTCTGAAGGACCTGACCAGCCTGGAGTTCGGCACCAACCTGATCGGTCCGACCGGCGCTAAATATCTGGCCCAAAGCAAAGTGTTGACCAAGCTGACTTCCCTCAATCTGTTTTACAACGGCATTGGCAATGAGGGCGCAAAATTCATCGCCGTTTCCGATAACCTGCAAAGCCTGCAAAACCTGGTGCTGTCCGACAACAATATCTCTGATGAGGGGGCCACCATGCTGGCCAAGTTTTTACCCCTGTTCTCCAATCTTGTCAGGCTCGATATGCGCCAGAACAAGATCCATGAATCCGGAAAACAGGCCTTGAAAGACGCGCAGAAACTGATGGATTTAAAACACCTCCTGCTGGATAAAGTGGAAGGTTTTCAAGTCAATGCCTGACCTTTGAACAGAGGCGGGTGACACGGGGCAGAGGTTCGCTTCTCATTACGCAAATCAAAAATGGCTCACCGGGACAATCTCATCGTCAAACAGGGGGCGCACGTCTTCAAAATGGATTCCTGTGATTTTTAGGGACTTCTCGACCGGTGGATGGTTATAAACGATATTCCACAGCAGGGTCCCCATTTCCTCAATATTTTCTAAAGCCTGCCTGAGCCTGTTTTTCCTTAACATGTAAAAAATATCCAGCCCGAGAGCTTCCCATTTTTTGTTGGCCTTTTGGCAGGCGCGGTAGAACTCCAATTCGTGTTCCACTTTTGGGAGTTTCTGGCGGAGCGGATGCGCATTTTTAGATTGTGGAAACCGCTCCTCAAATTTTTTTTCAACCGCCCTGGCTTTTCCTCCCGTTAAAAGAAACCCTGTCAGTTGACCGTTCAATGACCGAAGCGTTGAGATGTGATCGGCCACCGGGTCCAGAAGTTCATCGGACATTTCCTGAGCCAGCAGTAAATCAGGATGATCCTTTTGCATGGCAGTATGAATCGTGTTCAGAGTGCTGTAGAGTTCGCGCAGAACCGAGTTCAAATTGCCCACCGTGACGGGTTCGCCCGGCTTTCGGGTATCCCTTAAAGAGACCACTTCCATTTCCAGCGTGCGGGTGGGAGTTTCGACAAAATTAATTTTAGCGATGCTCAAGAGTTTGTCGAAAGTGGCGGGGGAAATGGCCAGATCGATGGCGAACTCATCCAGCATCCATTGCCGGGTTTTTCGGCATTTCACCACATCCCTCAGGCTTTGGGCGATCAGGTCCAGAGGTTCGGCGGTCTTGATAAGGGGATCGACCCTGGCGCGGTCGCCCAGCAGTTTGGTCAGAATTCTCTCGGCATTCGGCATAACACGTCGATTCAGAAGAAAGTTGCGGGTTTGAAAAATAAAACTTTAAAAGCGAACCAGGTTCCCGGTTGATTTTTCATTAAATCCTGTTACCATTTTCCACCAGTCAAAAGGGGTCTTTCTTACAGACACCCTTATTCTACTTTGGGAAACGCCTTAAATACAAGCCTGCCGGGGTGGCGGAATTGGTAGACGCACAGGACTTAAAATCCTGGGAGGGAAACCTCGTGCCGGTTCGATTCCGGCCCTCGGCACTTTAAAAAACAAAAGGTTATAGCTCTAAAGCCTTAGCCTTCCATCCTTGAAATATCTTTTCTGTGTAATTGTGTCAGGAAAACCTTACTCCTGTTCCTTATTTGTTGTGGCTTTAGCAACTTCGTTTTCTAAAAACCAAAAAATGTCCGTTAACGACCCAAAGCGGACTTTTAGAAAACTTGAAATTGTTTCCACCCTCACCCCACCCAAGCAACTCAAAATAGAGCTTCTGAGATGGTTGCAGGTTAAAACGGAGTAATACCCTCAAATATTGCGTAAAATTGGTTGCTATGAGGTCGAGCTGAGATGATAATTTCAAAATTCTATAATTTTATGCCGCCGGATTTGTCGTAATAAACTAAAGGAGGAAACTATAATGCGAAACCCGTCTTATCGAAACCAAAATGGGGAACAACGTAGGTCCACGAAGTTGGGGATTCCACTTGCGGTGCTAGTTATCTCTCTTGGATTATTACTCGGGGCGTCGTCTCCGGTGGCCGCCGCTGACTGCGATATCCTCCAAAACAAATGTGGTGAGACAAAGAGTATCTTTGTGCCGGGAGAAAAGTTCGCTGGTGCTGTAAAACAAGCATCCCAATCACACGGCAAACAGCCCCAGACCAAGATCAAAGGCAACTGCAACGTATCAGAAGGCGGTGCGCGAGTAACTCTACCGTTAGTAGTAGCCTCTAAGCAGGAATGCGAAATCAAGTTGCTTACCGGTGGTAAGAGCCATTCCAAAATGAAGAAGCAATGTGCAATTAAAAAATGGACTTACTATAACGGCAAGAAGGGAAAGGATGGTGTTGGCGGTTCTTGGTCGGTGAAAATCCTTAAGAAACCGCAAAATAACACCCGCCAGAAGACATGGCATGTGAAGTTAAAGTCTAATCGCCCCCCACCAGCCCCCATAATGTATTTCGTTGTCAATCAGGTAACACTGAAGATCCCCGCTTCATCCAGTCTCAAAAATTCGTCGAGTTCTAATGCGATCCGGGATTATTGTTTCCAATGACGGCAAAAGTATTGCCCGCTGATCCTCATATAATGACGTCTGTGAAATCTCCCCAAAAGGGGGGAGACTGAGTTAATGTAAATTAAGCAATAACTGAATGCGGTGTGTTAAAAATATCTACCAATGTCCGCTTTTGGCCGATAGCAGACATGTCCATTAACGACCCAAAGTGGGCATTTGCGCTAAAGACTGATGCTTATTTTGAAAGGTAATGTGAAATCCGGACAAAAGAGATCGGATAAAAAGAAAACACTCGCATTGATGAGAAAACAAAACCTCAAAACCAGGGTGGCTTAACCTTTATTTGAAAACTATTTTTGGAGGAATATAATACGGATGTTTCTCTAGTTTAATTTTCAACTTTGTTCTACATTCGTTTGAAGACTAAAAAAGGGGACGCCATGAGTGTTTTTTGCCTTCTACAGGTCAGCGTGAAAGATTTCGTAAAGATAAAGGAATATACCGATGTGGCTCCGGCAACAGTAAATCCTTTTGGTGGGGAGCTTTTGTTCAGAAGCAATGTGTCAGACATTTTATCCGGAAAACCTAATCATACATTTGCAGTAGTTATAAATTTTCCAGATAAAGCAGCGGCGAAAGGTTGGTATGAGTCCGCGGACTATCAGGATCTGATAGAAATTCGAGATGCTGGAGCAGATGTAGTCGCCACTCTTTACGATGAATCAGAATTTTTTTAGCATTCAACTAAAAGAATTAACGAAAAGTAATAAAGCTCCAGGATTCATCTCGGTTCCAGGTGTTGTTTTGTGACCACTTTGTTGAAGACTCCGTTCATTGTTGTCCTACGGATTCATTTCGACTCTGAACACATCTCGGTTTTTTGGAACAAACCCTAATTGGGCCGATTATTTTCTCTGCAACATACCGACTCATAACAACAACGCCGTGGACATTTCGTAAGTTTATTGGTTGCCTCTTTGCCGAACTCTTCATTACTGCTCCCCCTTTTGAGATTCTATAACTCCTCCAAACTTCGTTGGTCAATCATTCCAATTCGAAAAAAGTAAAAAACTTGAAGAATAGATTTGCGAGTGATGCTCCCTTCTGGAGGCTGGGGTCCCGCTCCCCATTTGTTTAGGTGTCTCTCTCGACCCATTTGGAAATTCAATAATTTCCGTTCCCTCATCTAAAATACAGTTCCCTTTGGCTTTATGATTTAGGGGGATGCAAGTGGAAGACTTTGTTCATAATTTTCCACTCTCCGTTAATTTTTAATAACGTGAACAAATCGGTGAACCGGTGACCGGTCCAGTTTTCCAGTTCCAGCCTCACGGTGGCGACTGTGTCGACGAGGTCGACGCTGGCGATTGATGCCTTAAGTCCCTTCGACGGCCCGTTTTCATCATTCCAGGCGAAAAGCTGCTGGATGGGGCCGGCGAACAGATCGGCACCCACATAACCAAAAATGGTCGCGTCTTTATGAAACGCCGGTTTCATGTCTTCGCCTTTGCCGGATTTTGCTCCGTCTATGTAATTTTGGATGACCTTGGTAATCACATCGTGTTCGCTCAGAGTTGTTGTTGCATGACTCATGGGTTTCTCTCCTTAATTAGTAGTGTTGTATGGTTTTTGTGCTGGGTTAATAAATTAATCTAGACCTGAATCATCCCCCCGTCCGCGACCAGTTCGGCTCCTGTGAAGTAGCTTGAGTCATCGGAAGCAAGAAAAGCTGCGGTAGAGGCGATTTCTTCGGGCCTGCCAGTGCGACCAAGCGGAGTCTGTTTGACGATCATCTTCCCGAACGCGCTAACTTCGTCCTGATTCAGACCGAGTTTGCCCACCAGTGGAGTTTCTATGAGTCCGGGACTCACGACATTGACACGATATCCACTGGGAGAGAGTTCCGCCGCAAGGGTGCGCCCAAACGAGCGAACAGCGGCTTTCGTGGCCGAATATACACTCGTCTTCGGCAACCCTGCGGTAGCAACAACAGAGGCATTCAGAATAATGGAAGCGCCTTTTGAAAGAAGCGGCAGCGCTTTTTGCACCGTGAAAAAAAGACCGCGAACATTGATATTGAACAGATTGTCAAAATGTTCTTCTGTTACAGCCTCCAAAGGAACAAACGGTGCAATACCCGCGTTTGCAAAGAGCACGTCCACCCGACCGAATTGCTTCTTTACCTGAGCGAACAAACGGTCCAAATCCTCGAGGTTCGAAACATCACCGCGTATACCTGTAGCCCGATCACCAAGTTTGGCGACAGCACTATCCAACGCTTCCTGATGGCGGCCAGTGATAACTACCTCTGCACCGTCTGCTATGAACCGCTGGGCAGTGGCCAATCCGATTCCAGTGCTTCCTCCCGTGATGACTGCGATTTTATTATTCAATTTACTCATTATAATTTCCCCTATATTTTTAGTTTTTTGAGTTGTACCAATAGTGAAGGGCCTTTTTATATATGTCCTTCGTCCAAGTCTGTTAGACCATCCCAGGTCATCACATCCGTTCGAGTTGGGTCAATCAGGTTTCGTGCCCTCAGGAAAGAAGGCATGTCTTCAGAGTCGACCTTTCTATTCAGGATTTTGTCGTTTACAAGATCTTGTTCTTTGCGGGTTCTGGATCGGCTGACCTCCCTGGTCCATTCAGTCATTTGATCGTCGTCGTTCCCCTCTGCCAAATCCGCAAAATTTCCTGGGTTCGCTTCCAAATGTTTTAAAATTTGCCAATCGAGCGGACAGGGATAAATATATTCCCCAAGGGTGTTGTTTCGATGGGCACGCGCTTTATCGATCATGCGTGGAAGATGAGCAATGCCTGCCATAGTTTCCCTTGAGCTTCGGGGAACCGAGACATTCAAATCCAAAGACTCTACTTTGTTTATAAGGTTCATCTTATTTCTCCTTCGTATTGGTGCAATCATTTGTTGAAATTTATAATGCATTTATACCGCTGCGATAGTTGGTTGTCGTTCACCCTTCCAATATCGAACGACATCCACCGTATCAATTGCCAGCGAAATACTATCGAGTACGACTACAGCCAGTAGCCAGTAATAAAAGGGACCACTTTCGACCGTTTGACTTAATCGCGACCAAAGCCAGGGAACTGTGAGCAGCCAGGGGATATGACCCAATCCAAGAAGTTTTACATAGCCCAATTTTGAAAATAGAGTCATCATGATGACCATGCCTATCCCCGCAGAAAAGAGCACCACTGCGGCTTCCGGTGTGCCCAGAAAGAAAAAGGGTACTACCATGTTGGCGCTCACCAAAAAGACCATCCATAACTGCCAGGGCTTTGCCATGGCGAGAACACCTCTGTTAAATCCAATGAGTGTCTTGATCATGAGTTATCTCCTTTTCATTAGGATGATTTAAGTTCCTAGTCTAATTCCACCCTTCCACTTTGAATTTCTTCTTTTGTATACCTTGGAGTAATATGTTGTGGGCAATTCCAGTCGAAGGCATGGATTTTAAAAGTAATGATTCTTTCAATCTTGGCTTTATAGTCGGGATCGCTGAGCTGTTTTAGCAACTCAGGATCATCGCTTGCCTCGATGACATTTGCCTCCACCCAGATTTTTAGTCTTTGCTGTATCGTATAATCCATGAGGAATAACACGGCCTTGTTGTTGTCAATAAAATTTCCGGTGCTGATGTATTGGCCATTGCCGCGAAAATCTGCGTAGGCCAGGGTGTTGTCATCGAGCGCTTTCAGAAATCCTTTGGGCCCGCCTCGGAATTGCATATAGGGCCAACCGTTTTCACCGACTGAGGACATGTAAAAACTGTCCCTGGCTTCGATAAACCCACGTTCCTGCCAGGTTAATTTATTACGGAATTCTCCCCCGTGCTCCATTCTTGAATAGGCGGCACGCGATCCGTATTTTTCCTGCTGTGCTTTGACGCTATCGGTAAACGCGAGTTCAGTAAAATTTTTAGTCATGATTGCGTTTCCTTTCCTTTTCCTGAGTATCAAAGGAATTGATTGAGCCCCCTGAAAAACAGGGGGCTCATTGGTTATTAGAAAGTAAGAACATTGAACCCCTGTTCTTGAAGTTTGCTCAAACTGGCAAGACCGGAGGTGTTTGGAATCGAGTTATCCTTGATCAAATCGTATCCGGTGGTGTCGCCCCCGAATACGTCAGCACACCCACAGGATATCCCCTGGATCTTATCTTCCACGGCCTTAAATAATTCATGGGCTGGATGATCCTCTGCTTGAAGCACTTCAGGCCATCTGGTTCCCGCTCCCTGGAAAAGAATGGACACTTCCTGGCCCGCATTTTTAAAATCGTAAGCTGCAGCCAAAGCGTTGAAGACACGTCCTAAAGATTCTTCTGATCCACCTTTTGGATCTGACAAAATTGAGATTGCGGTTTTCATTTGAGCTCTCCTTTAAATTGAATGTTCGGATATTTTGAAAGCGAAGAGAGGAACCTTGTTTTTAAATTAAATAGAAGAAACAGTGTTCCGATCTTCCTTTAATAGCAATTAATTAAAGTTCAGATGGATGCTTGCCCTCAATGTCCTTCCAATTGGAATCCGCTTTTGTAATGTACCCGTTTAGATTCGCAGTCCATTTTTTCTGGATGTCTTTGTCGAGGTTTAAGTACAACTTGCCATCGACGATCTTCCAACGTTTAGGGTCGGAGTAAAACTTTTTCCCCACTGCTACTCCATAGGCACAATACCCGCCAAATTGCGGAGCATATTTCACAGGATTGGTTTCAAACTTTTTCAGGTTTTCTTTTGTGGCGAACAAATATCTGCCTCCGTTGTAGGTCGTGGTGTGGTAACCATTTCCCTGCATGGGTTTGCCTGCCTCAAAATAAGCAACTGGATCATAACCTCCGATTACCACGTGCGACACATCATTGGTATTGTGTGCGTGCACCTGCTTTGCCATCACAACAGCTAAAAATGTGGCCAAAACATAAACATAGGTTTTGCTTTTAAACATTGCATTCATGACTTACTCCTTTTCGATTTGGGTTTAGTTTTTTTTGCTTCAACCGTTAGCAGTTGAGGCAAATTTTGGAGGACCCGCGCAAACGGTTTAGTATTGCCAGTTCCTCTTGCTAAGACGAGGGCACCCTGGATGCCAATCAGCGCCTCTTCGGCTCGTTGCTTTGCGATCGCGGGACTCAACCCTGAATCACGGGCAACAAGAACGAGGGCGCCTATCCATGCTGTTAATGATCTTTCGATATGCTGGCGAATGGCGTCACCATCATGGCCAAGCGATAAAGAATCCAACAGGCATGAGCTATTACCTCCCCCATAGAAGTTATTAAGACGCCTGGCCATTTCCTTAATGCGTGCCGATGGAATTCCTTTCCCCGTCAAGGGTGCGAGGATGTGCGAAACAAACCACTCATCGGCGCGCTGAAGTACGGATTCGGCCATTTCTTCCTTTCCACCCGGAAAGCGATGGTAAAGACTGGCACGTTTTAGTCCCGTTGCTTCAGCGATCAGGCTGAGGCTGGCACCCTCATAACCGTGGAGACGAAATACTTCCGTCAACTTATCCATTAATATGTCCTCATCGATTTTTCTAGCTGGCATTGCAATCCTCCTTAGTTGAACTTGAGCGTAATTTACCGAACGTTCGGTAAAATGTCAAGGGGTTTTTTCAAAAAAAATTATCCTAATAAAAAAGAGGACATCTTAGTATGGCTAAGAGGTTGAAACTTTACATGAACCAAAGTCTTTAGATCCTTAGCAGCCTAAGACTGTGCTTAGCCTGGGAGGAGAATTCTGTTGCCAGATTCAAAGAGGTTGAAGAGTTAACAATTACGGGTAAATTAAGCAGAGTGTGAACCTACAGTTTTTGGAGGGTTCTAATTCTGATTTAGGTGTTAGATGTTCGCCATTCGACCCAAAGCGGGCGTTCACATTTGCTCACTCCGGGCAACGTCTTTTGTTTTTGGCTCAAAATTTTTTCTTGAATCCGCACCACTCGCCGTGGGGGCAACTTGGATGACGGGCAAGACCCTCTGAACAGGTTCGAACGGCTTTTGTCCTATCGCCTAAAAAATAATCCGGAGGATATTTAGTTTAAAGCGCTGTGTTCTTGGGATACCGACCGGCGATCGATAGGGGCTTATTGCGCCGGGTCCGAGAAAGGAACGGAAAAATGGGTTTGGACGAACAGCCATTTCCCGTTCTGGCGGTTCAGGACGGCTGTGAAACGAAGGTACACGTGCATGGCACGTCCTTCTGCGGTGAGATAAACATTGGTGTCTCCAGCCACCCAGCAAACGGCGTCCTTCTCTGATATGGCGAGATTTTCAAATTCGACTGTGAGCTTGTCGGATTGGCAAAAATCCCGCTCGAACTGAATTTTGATTTCTGCAAGTCCGGTTCGCTTTTCATCTTCACCGGTGCCTATGACCAGAACATGGGGATCGGCGTCGAAAAGACTCAACAGAGCGTCGATGTCTTTCTTCCCGTAAGCCACGCAGAATTGGTCCAGAACCGATTGAATTTCAGCGCCCGTTTGTGCGGTAGCTTGCATGTCGCCTCTCTGGGTTTGAGGAAACGTATCTGAGCTTTCTGGAATCACCCTTAACCATACCAAATTAATTAAATAAAGCAAATTTTGGTGAGGGTTGACAGCCTGTTTGGAGGGGGTTTTTACGGGTTTTGCCCTGAAAAACCGTTCTTTCTTAATACGAACGCTTTATCATCAAAAATATCAATATCGTAATTTTTGAGGTCGGCCATCTTCTCAAGCACCCGATTGCAAAAAAAACTGACATGGGTCGGGTCGTCTTTGTACCACCAGTTTTTAAATTGTTCCGCGGCATCCGGGCGGTCAATGAATGAATTGGTCAATAGGCTGGAAAAGATAACGATACCGTCAGGCGCCAATATTTTTTCAATTTCTTGGAGTTCATCCCACGGTTTGAGCAGATGCTCAATCACTTCCACGGCGATCACCACATCGAACGGGGCGGAGTAATTTTGATCTTTGAGATATCCATGCGTCATGGGTTCCAGCGGCGTGACATCGTACCCTCGCAGTCGAAACTCGTTGGTCATTTCGCCCGATCCGGAACCAAAGTCCAGAATGCGCGAGGGCGTCAGGTAATTGCCGATCAATTGCAGTAACACCTCCACCTGTTTTTTCCAGAAACCGGGATCGGTGGTCGCCCACTGGTCTTTATAATGTTTTACTTCCGCTTCTTTACCGGGAATATCTTCCGTAAAAATAAGACTGCATTCAGGGCATTTAAAAAACGTGCGCTGGTCCTGAAAAAATAACGGTGCGTGTGCCTGGCAAATACGGCAGGACTTGTTATCTCGATCCGGTGTCATGAAGGGATGCTCATTCCATATCAGGAGAGGAGAAAAGTTTTGTCATTTCCCGATAGCATTTCCTGTCTAAGGTAAATGGCGACGAGTAAAACAGCCAGGGATAAAATCCAGATGATGATGTAGATGGCCATGGATTGGCGGGCTTTCTGTTTTTCCAGCCAGGTTCTGGGTTTGATCCCGCGAAATAAAAAAGAAACCTTCGCGGCCAGGTTGACGCAAACGATGTTGACGGCAAGAAGAAGCCCGGCACCGGTCGCAAGTTCATATTTTCCAGCACCCAGCATCAGCCCAAGCGTGGCGGTTGGCGGCAATAGCGCGACCGCCACCATCACGCCGACCAGGACACTTGGCAACCCAGTGGTCAAAGACAAAACTGCGGCTGCGCCCGAGGCAAACGCCAGGGCGGCGGAATCCAACCCGACATCCGTTCGTGAAAGCAATTCCCGGCTCTCAAAATTCAATGGCCAAAGCAGGCCAATCAGGATGGACAGCCCAAGAGCCAGTATCAATCCCGCCAGAGTGGTTTTGAGGGATTCCCACATTAGGATACGGTCCCCAAGAGCGGTGCCGAGAGCGAGGGCGATATTGGGGCCGAGCAATGGAGCGATGACCATGGCGCCGATCACCACAGCAACGTTATCTTCTAAAAGCCCGATCGCCACCACGACCGTTGATAAAAATACCAGAAGAAGAAAATTAGTGTCCAGCCGGGCGCTTTTTTCCACACTGCTGTAAAGTTCTTCGCGGCTGGTGACTGCCGGGTCGGGCTTGTTCTCTTTTTTCGGTTCTTTTTCTTCTGCCCGCGGCAGGGTGGCTTCCACAGACATCAGGAACCATTTGGCGGAATCGCTGTTGCCCAATACAGCTTGCAGGGCATCCAAAGTGTCCTGACGTTTCTCGGGAGTCACCAGAAAACGAATCTCATGCCGGCCGTCTTTTCCCTCAGCGCCTTCCCAATAATCCACCGCCTCATGCCGTTCAGCCACGCTTTGCAAGGCCTTCAGGTAACTGCTGTCGGCATATACATCGATGATTTTCATTTATTGAGGGAATCCAGAAAGGGGTTGATTGGGTCGAAGGCGCTCATTTTTCAGGCCGCCAGGCGGAGAAAGCGCAACGTTGAGCCAGTAGCGGAGTGAAGCTTTTAAGGTCATCGGCAACGGCATCCATCACTTCATTTGCCAGGGTCTGATTGTCGAAGCATTCGTAAGCGTCGTCTAAAAATCCGCCGCGCAATAAGGGATGTTCGAGAAAAGCCCGTCCAGGGCCGGACTCGATTTCGAGCGGCCACAGGTCCACTTCGACTCGATCCATTTTTAAATCCGTGAGCCACTGGCGGACCTCGTTGGCAGAAGGCCGTTCGGCGATATATTCGGCGAGCGTGGCCTGTTCTTTTTCAAGTCCGCGTGCGGCCATTTCACGATCCACCCTTTGCCAGATTGAGTCGAACGTGCCGAGCGCGGGGAAAGTCAACACGATTTGCCCTCCGGGTTTTAGAAAACCGGTCAATTGCTTGAGGGCCTCAAACCGGTTGGGACGAAAAAACATGAAAGCGATGTTGCCGGTGATCCTGTCGAAAGGTCCGAGATCCTGAGGAAGAGCGCGCATGTCCGCCTGGGCAAAGCTGAGCCAGGGCAGATGGGGTCCCTGAGCCGTTTTGCAGCGCAGGACCTGGCCGGGATGCAGATCCAAGCCTAATACCTGCCCGTTCGGGCCAACCTGCTCGGCGATGTGAAATGCCGGGGTCCCGTGGCCCGACGCGATGTCCAGAACCGACGCCCCGGAAAATAATTCGAGGTGATGGAGAAGCATCTTTGCAAACGGGGTCGACCAGTAGTCATTCTCGGATAACGGCCAGACTTGTTTTTCTATCGGGACCAATACGTTGTCGCGGGGGTTTTTCTCTCTCAAGGTTTATTCCGTTCGTTGTGTCCAAAAAGCGTCGATCTCTCCCTGGTGAACATTGTAGCCTATTTCAATGGGACGGCAACAGACTTCGCAGTCCTCTGTATAGGTCTGTCCGCTCACCGACAAGTCGAGCAGCATGGAAATGGTCTCGCCGCAATAGGGGCAGGCAAAAAATTTCTCCGTTTCATACATGCGGTTCGATCTTCAGGGTTTTATGGCGGGGCTTGATGAAATAAACCGCTCTCGAATGGTTTCCATCCGCTGGCGGTTGGCCCCAAGATCAGAATGACCGAGACGGGAAGCAGAGCGAAAATGAATCATTCGGTCTGTCACGCCCAGAAAAAATTCTGTGTCGTCAATAAAACGCAATATCCGCGAGGTGAACTCGACATGGAGGTAATCCGGTTTATCTTCCACCACCCGTGTGCGGGGTAGGGAATGGATGATTGTGAGGAGGCGTTTTTTTGCTTCGGCTTTGGTTCCGGGAAATGGGATTGGATCGATCGCGTGTTTCTCATCGGTCGCCTGGGTGGAAACGCAATTGGGGGAGTCGGGACAGGCCGCGAATTGACCCAGGCTGGTCGGCGGGTTGCCAGCGCAACCGGAAAGGGCCAGAAAATTTGCCAGATAAAAATAGAGGAAAAACCGTTTTCTTCCCACCATGCCCCGCCCGCAAAAAAAATTAAATAAGTGTGTGTCTGTCTCCGATCACGATAGAGCCTCAGGAAACCTTGAAGGTCAATAACGTCAAGTCGTCGTGCAGTATGGTTTCGCTGGTAAAGTTTTCTATGGATTGTTTTATTTTACCAACGAGTTCTTTGGGCGAGATGTCGTCTTCCTCAATGATTTGACACATCCGTTTCAAGCCAAAGGACTCCTTGTCTTTATTAAAGGGTTCGGTCGCGCCATCGGTGTAAAGCAAAACCAGATTGCCTTTTTGCAGTTGAATTTCTTCAGATGAATATTTCTGGTTGGGGAGAACTCCCAAAGGGATTCCGCTACTGTGCCCCACCTCCTGGATTTTTTTTGAGGGGCTTTTGAGTAAAGCGGGGTGATGCCCGGCACTGGCAATCGTCAGTTTGTTCGCCTTCCAGTCCAAAAGGAGAAAAACGGCGGTGGCGAACATTCCGCGCCGGGACCGCTCACACACGATCTGGTTCACTTGTTGTAAAACTTTTTCGGGCGTGGGGTCGTCTTGAGAAATATAACGGAAATCGCTCAACAACCGTGCCATAAAGAGGGCGGCGGAAACACCTTTTCCCGAAACATCGCCCAGAACAATTCCCAAGCAACCATTTTTCAGGGGAATGAAGTCATAAAAATCTCCGCCGACAAATTTTGCCGGCGTCATTTCAGCGGCGAAATCATAATGCGGAAGGTTGGGCGGCGTCGTGGGTAAAAAGCCTTCCTGCACCAGTTTCGCAAATTTCAATTCGCTTTCGATGCGTTCTTTTTCCGCGGTGATTTTTTTCAACTCATCAAAAGCGCGGGCGTTGGCAAGGGCGGCGCCCATATGGTCCGCAATGATTTTCCCCCAGATCTGCCCTTCGCCCGGCATGGCAAGCTCAATGCGGGTGAACTGCATCGACACCCCAAGCACCTTGTCTTTATATTTAAGAGGGAACCCCCTGATCCCGTGTATGCCCTGTCGTCTGGCCCATTCCCGGTTGGGTTCTCTTTGGCATTCTTTAGCCATGTCCTTGATGGCGATGTCCTGTGCCTGAGCGGCGATGCGGCCTATTTTTCGGACTCCGAGCGGCACGCGCTGGTACTGATCGTCCAGAATCTGTGTGGGCTCTCCCGTTTCCGAAATGGGGTGTCCCTTGCTCGCCACCAGATGCAGGCATTCGGACTGATCGGGACATTCTTCCCGCATGGGACAAGTGGAGCAAATGTCTCCCGGCAGGATGAGCCAGATCCGGCCCAGAACCATGTGCGGGCGCATGAGCAACCGGTTGCCGATCATATCGAGGAGAGTTTCCCAGGATCGCTCCTCGGCCATGTCCAATAAGAGATTTTTCAGAGAATCGAATTCGGGCTGGTAATCGGGCTTTAGATCCATAGGGAGAGTTTAAACGATTTTTTCATTGCGGGAAAATTTTTGTAAAAAATTTTTCCAAAGTCAGAGGGTTAGCATGAAAAAAGTTTCGGTGCAAAGGGGAGGGGACATCGAAGAATTAAGTGAATCGAGGTTCAGGTAAGGCATTCATCCGCTTGTTGAATGCAGTCTTCAATTTTCAAATCGGCGTCATCAAAAACCCCGACGCTGAAGCTCATGGTCAGACCTGTGTCCTGACCCTTGATGGTGAATTTGCTCTGTTCCATTAATAAGCAAAGTTTTTCGATGAAGGCATTGGCCCCGCTCCAGTCGGTATCCGGTAACAGCAGGATAAACCGTTGTTTGGCCCAATGGCAAACAGTGTCTTGTTTTCGGGATTGGCAATCGAGCCATTTGCCGACTTGCGGCAGGATTTCGTTCTCCACCTCCGGACCATGAGACTCGCGCAGGCTATTTAAATCGTCTATATCCGCCATGATCATGGCAAAGGCGCTATTGTTGCGCTCAAACCGGCATTTTTCATATTGCAGTTTTTCCAGCATATTCCTCCGGTTGGGCAACCCGGTCAACTCGTCCATGCCCGCAGACGATGCCAGCCTTTTTTCCAAAGATTGAATTTCATTGATCAACTCGACCTTTTTCATTTTTTCCAGGTCAAGGCTGGAAGATTGATCAGAACCTTCGATGCATTTTAAAATGGTTCCCTTCAAAGAGGCGGGAGTGAGTATATCTTTTGAGATGTAATCTCTGGCGCCTTCCTTCATCGCCAGAACGGCGACTGTTTCGTCTCCCTGCCCGGTCAGCATGATGACGGGAACCGACACCGACATTTTTTTCAGCTGGAGTAAAAATTCCAAGCCGTCAATATCGGGTAAAATGTAATCGAGCAGAACGCAGTCGGGAGTTTCACTTTTGCAAATCTCCAGCCCGGACGTGCCGTTTTCAGATTCGAGGATGGACCAATGGACTCCGTTTACTTTTTCCAAAAGCCGTTTGTAATGATAACGATCGTCAGGATTATCGTCCACGATCAGTAATTTTACCGGTGAGTCTGTTTTGGTAGTCATGGCTTTTCACCTGTCCCGAGAGTTCCGAATAGGGCGTTAAATAGTTCTTAGTTGTTAATGTAATTATTTACGCTTTAAGATTAGTCGACAATCCAAATAAAGTCAAATAAATTAAATGGTTACGATGTTTTTATGGTGGTGAATATTGGCCGGGCCGGGGGGATTTGAAAAAAGCCGCCTTTGTTTGACAGACCGGGTTGCCGGAAACCGTTGTATTTTGGCCGGTTCGCTGAATTTTGGAGATTTGCTCAAGATTTCGATTCAGTTTCCTTTTCCTTATTTCAGGTTTCGGGGTTAAGTTAATGGAGTTGATATATCGCGGTTTGAAACGCGAACCGGGTGAATAGCCGGGCGGGACGTTGGCGGGATCGAGGTCAGGCCGGGCCGTCTTTGTTGATTTTTTTTAAGAGGGTTTGATGGCATTTTTTAATCACGATTCCCACAGGGGTTTTCCCTCAAGGGTGAGGTTGGGGGCGTTGTTTTTTTTATGGATGTTGATTTCCAACTGCGCCACGCAAAAAATAATCGGCAATGAGTTTGTTCATAGCAATAAAGGTTATGCGTTTGTATTGCCCGGAGCCGACTGGGAAGTTGATGGAGATGCGTGGCGTTATGAACGGGATTTTGGCTATCTTCTGGTGAGGGAAAAGCCCCGACCAAAATCTATCAGGAGATCCCCCAGTCGCAATGGACCCAAACCGAATGACCTGGATATCCGACCCCTTCCCGGGAAAAAGATCGAAAAATTGTTATTGGATATGGACACAGGTTTTCGACATAAAACCCATGCCGGTAAAATCCTGGTTGGCACTATTGTCGAGGGGAATCTGATCAAGTTTATAAAAGGAAATTTTACAAAAACGGATAGTGATTTGCCAAAAAATTTGATCCGAGGGTATATGGAACGCCTGCGGTGGTTTTATCCCCCGCAGGAGGCCGAGCCTCAGGATGTGACCGTCAGAACCCTGGCTCAGTCGGGACAGGCATATCGGATGCAATGGATTGAGGGGCGGGATATCCGTATTATGTATGGCATTTCTCTTTACAAAGAGATTTTGCTTATTTCCCTCAAGGTGGACCGGGAAGCCCCGCGATCAGCCGTTGAGGAGGGATCGAAAGCCCTGGACCGACTGGTGGAGTCCGTCAGGGTACTGACCGCCGAGTGATCTGGAAAAAGCGAGCTTGCTGTATATGAAGGGTTTTCTTAAATTAAATCGTGTGCTATGCTTCTTTTTTTTCTTTCCCCCCGGTGACTTTTAAAGGGAGATCTGCTCTCTCTTTCATCAGGAGGGTCATCGTCAGGGCTTGATTGGGACAGCATTCGTGAGAGAAAATGAAGCTATGAAGAAAAATATTGCCAAAGAAATTTTGAAACTGGGCGTTCTTTTTATATCCCTTGCCGTTGCGCTGGGGTTTTTTGCCAGTATCGGCATTTGGGCCGCTGTTTCCTTCTTGAAATTTTTCGGTATAGAGACCCTGTAGTTCCTGATAGTCCATCCTGTTCCGTTTTAGACATCTTCCGGCCTTCATAAACCGCTTTTTGCACGCCGGTTGTCACGCTTCCAGTGAATTTTCGTTGTTTTCAACTCCACCCGACCCGAATACCATAAAAACGGTGCAGAATGGGATTATTCGCAGGCTTGTTTAAGGTAATTTGCAACCAATTAGAATTCTCTTCATCTTATAAGCACAAACCGAAAAAGGAATTATTATGAATGAAGGCGTAGAAAAAAAGTTTGAGGTGGTGGATACGGAGATGACTCCCAATCCCAATGCCTTTAAATATATTTTAAATGCCCCGGCCATTGGTTCAGGGGCCAGATCCTTCACCTCTGAAGAAGATGCCAAAGGGGATCATTTCATCAGATCCGTGTTTGCTCTGGGGAACGTCCAAAGCGTTTATCTGTCTGAAAATTTTGTCACGGTTTCTTTCCTGCCCACGCACAATCTGGAACTGCTGGTGGAGGCGGTGGAGGACATCATTGAAGAACATCTGACATTTTATGATGGCCAGGACACGGAACCTGATGAGAAAAAAGAAGAAGAAACTTCCATTTTAGAAAATCTGGATAAAATAGATTTTCCCAGCCTTTCGGACCCGGAGAAAGGCGCGGTGATCGACGCTTTGCTGGATGAAACCGTCCGGCCCGCGCTGGCCAACGATGGCGGGGGGGTCACCGTTCTTGACTTTGAAGACAACACCCTGCGCATCCGCTATCAGGGTGCGTGCGGCAGTTGCCCAAGTTCCTCGACCGGCACTCTGCGTGCCATTGAAAATATTTTGAATTCCAGCCTGAAACAGGAAATCCGCGTGATCACATCCAGTTGAAACGCCTCCATGCCCGTATGAGGGCCTGAGACGAGGACGGGGATGAAAAGCCCCTCGTCACTCCAGCAAGGGACGGCCGTATTTTTCAGAAAAACTTTTAAGACGGTTTCTGGTGTCTTGAGCAAATTCCGGATAATCATATTTGGAATAAATACTCTCGGCCTTTTTTAAATGGGCCATGGCCTCTGTTCCCCGATTGGTTTTGTCATACAGCAGACCCAGGTTCCAATAGGCGTGGGCATTTTCCGGGGCCAACCGGATCACTTCCTGAAACTCATGGATAGCCGCATCGAAGTTTTGCGACTTCCAATACACCAAACCATTCTGAAAATGACTGTCGGGGCCATTGGGGTCCAATCGGACCACCTCATCGGTTTTCTCAATGCTTTTTCCGACACTCCTATTTTTGTCTGGTACAAGGGGGTTCGCGGGTTTCGTAACCTGATTGAGAGAATCCGGTGCGTCTATGTTGTCCGTTTCTTCCGGGGTATACGGTATCACTTCACTCAGTTTCCCGCTGTTTTCCAGTTCTTCCAACGCCTTGAGCATGGCGTTGACACTGTTCTCAATTTCATTGAGTTGGCCTGCCTTACCCGTTGCAGGTTCGTTGCTTGGCTTGGAAGTGCGAGCAGGATCAACAGGATTTATCGTAATGGCTTCATTGGAAGTCTCAAAAATATTTTCTTCGGCATTTTTTGGAAGCGGGTCGGCGGACGGTTGAACACGCTCTTCCGGCTGTGAGAAAATCGCCATGGGGTCGTCCGGCGCTTTGGTTTTTTCGGTTTTATTTTTTGGAAGCAGCGATTCCTCACCCCTCTCCTCATCAGTTTGCAGTTCTTCCAACAGCCGGATCATGTCGTCCATGTCCTGCTTAGAGTTGTCTTGTTGAAGCGGGTCTATCGCAGGCGGTTCATCCTGCGCCAGGGAAATGTAGCTGAATCCTGAATACCACACGGCGATTATTAAAAACGCGTACAATATTTTTTTCATGGCATGACCTTCCGGGTCCGTTATGGGGATTCCCAGATATACAATTTTTCCATGAATTAATCAATAGATAGTTTTGATCCGTTTTATCAATAATTTGCAGGTCGTGCGGATGTTGGTAACTTGTTGATACTCTGTTAATAAAAGGATATCCCTGTGGGGAATAACAGCCGTCTGAAAATATTTTTTAGGAAGCCTTAAGAGGAAAGCCGATTTGGGCGAGATGAGCGGCCTTGACCCAAAGCGGACGGGACACGACAAAAGGATTCATTTGAGCAGCAGGAATAAAAAAAATGTGTTACCGAAGATCAGTAATCCCAGTCAAAAATCCAGACATTGACAAAACCCAGTTGGGGGTCATTGAGTTTATTTTCCAACGCCTTCACCTGCTTGATACGGTTCTCGCGGTAAGGGTTTTCTAGAGGATCTTCATCGAACACGTCCAAATACTTTTTTTTGTATTTGCGATGCAGTGTCCAGATTTCTTCAAGTTTCAAGGTGGATTCGTAAATCAGTTTGTCGGGTCCAAGGTCCAGCTTTTTAAACCGGCGATCCTTTATTAATTCCAGTTCATCCCACCAGGAAACCTTTTTCAACGTCCACAGTTCTTTGCCATTTTTTTCCTGGGTCAACCCCGTCAGTGCAAGTCCAAGCGCCATAAATATCCTGTTATTGGGAAGTAAAATCTTCCGGGCGATATCCGTATCGGTCAAACCATTCCCGCAAAGCTTTTCTGGCTTTCGCGATCCCTCTTTTATCCTTATTTTTCATGAAGAGCTTTTCAGATTCTCTCATGTGGGAGATCGCGTTTTCTCCATCTCCCTCGACTAAGTAGGTGAGGCTGATATTGAAATGAGCGCCTGCGTTCCCAGGTTGAATTTGCAGTGACTTCTTCAAATGTTCGATCGAATCCTTATAAAGTCGGCGGGCTTTTTCCATGTCGGTATTATTATTGCGGGTCCATAAAATACGGTCGGCTTTTGATTCATAATACCGGCCCAGCTCATAAAATTTGGTTCCCATTTGAAAATGCAGATTCGGGTCATCGGGTTTTGCTTTCAACCGATCGTCAAAAAATGAAATTTGCCGGGTGAGTACCTCCAGCCTTTCTTCTTCATTCCCTGTCTCATCAGCAACGGCATTTTTACTCCCCACCGCAGGAATCAATAATAATACCAGAAGCAAACAAAAATACTTTTTCATATCTCTCCCCTCAATTTTTTTGAATCGCCCTTAAACTCCAGTCATAGGGTGATCTCAAAATCTTCCGGTTTGTAACTGTATTTTTCAAAATAATGACGCAGGCTTCTTCTCGCCTCGGCGGTTCCTTTCACATTCTTTTGCGACATAAATATTTTTTCCGCTTTTTTTGCATAGATGATGGCATTGGCGCCGTCCTTCATTTGATCGTATAACCTGGCCAGGGATAAAAATGTTTCAGGATCATTGGACCCGTGTTTTACCTCGTCGTTGTATTTTTCAATTTGACCTTTGAGATTTTCCCTGGGTTCTTCCTTATTTTTTCTGAGACGCGTTAATTCCTTTTCCAGAAAATGATTCACGGCGTCGACGAAATGGCGTTGCCATTCCTCGCTCAGTTCCTGGATTTTCTGTTCAATATTTTGCTCCTCCAAAATGTTCACGCCTTCAGCAACGGTGATCGAAGGCACGGTCATAATAAACAATAAAAATGCTGACAAAAAATTAGAAATTTTTTTCATAGCCATCTCATATTTGATTTTCGTTTTTTAGAATCCTGCAAGAATAACCTGTCATGGGAGGGATCGAACAGGTGCCCCCCAGGTCATTCCTGTTTTTCTAAAGCTCTTTAAAGATTACAATAGTTTTTGGGAAAATCAAATGAGCTCTGTCACACCCACCCAATTATTTGGCTTGAAATTCCAGGCCCCCCTTTCGCATTGGCCGGATAGGAGAAGGTTCGTTCGTTGTGAACGTTCATTGGTTTATAACCCATTGAGCTATTGGCAGTTACTGTTGGGCACCTATTTTTTGCTTGCAAAATATTACTCCCTGAAAGATTCTTGAGTGAACCAGGGGAAATTTTTCAGGAAATTGTTTTTTTTAAGGAGAAGAAAATGAGGCATTTGAAGATGATGGGTTTGGCACTGTGCCTTTCGGCTGTTTTTGCGGTCTCTCAGAGTTGGGCTGGAGATGAGACGATGTTGTATCCCGAATGCGACAAAATCAGTGATGCGGACCGGAAGAATATCTGCCGTGCCACCAGCAACCCCAATCATGGGCAAAAGGGGGTTAACCGGTTTACCAATAAGGACCACAGTTGGTACTACTGTTCTCTGGTCAAAGGTAGAGACTTGCAAAACCTCTGTCTGGCCTGGGTTGATTCCAAAAAAGCCAAATGTGACCTGATCGGAAATCAGGACATCGCCAAGGAATGCCTGTCTAAATTCAAGTAGACTTGGGAGAGGGGGACCGGTTTTTGCAACTCATTCAGGAAGACCGGGTGTCATAACAAATCGCGAAATTCAGGCCGGAAAGGCAGCCAGGCCAGGGAGTCTCCAGCTTATTTTTGCCTGGCGTACCAGGCCAGCATTTCTGCGACCACCTTGTGACTCATGGTCGCCGCCAGTTCCACCGGCATCTTGCCATTGTTATTTTTAGCTTTCAGGTCAGCGCCCTCATTGACCAGCAGTTCAGCCGTCGATTTCCTTCCCCACTCGGCGGCCAGGTGTAACGGAGTGGAACCTTCGTTATCGGTCGAGCCGATTTTTGCCTTATTTTCTATCAATAAAGCGGCCACTCCATCCTTCCCGCTTTGCGCGGCTAAGTGAAGCGGAGTGAGTCCTTTTTGATTCTTTGCGTCGACTTCAACGCCCATGCGAAGAAGAAGCTTCACAGCTTCCTTGTGCCCGCCTTTTGCCGCGAAATGCAGACAAGTCGTCCCATCCTTTTCCGTGGCGTGAACATTGGCTCCCCGAGAGACGAGCAATTCCATCGTAGAGCGGTGGCCTCCGGCAGAGGCGGAAAGCAGGGGTGTGTTGTCTACAAGGTCTTTCGCACGGATGTCGGCCCCATGGTCCAGTAATATTTTAACCACCTCGTCGTGCCCTCCGCCCGCGGCGAAATGCAGAGGGGTCGGCCCGGCTTTTTTCCTGACGTCCACCTTGGCGCCATTCGTGACGAGCAATTTTGCAAGGTCGGCGTATCCCTTTCTCGAAGCCGAAAATAAAGGAGAACTTCCTTTGGGATTGACATCGGCGCCATTCTCGATAAGAACCTTCGCCGCTTCCAGGCGGTTTTCCAGGGCCGCGAGATTGAGCGGCGTCAAACCAAACTGGTCTTCGGCATTTGCTTTTGCGCCTCTTTTAAGCAGGAGCGACACCACATCGGCTTTTCCTTTACCAGATGCCCAATGCAGAGGTTGTTTTTTATATTTGTCCTGGATGTCGAATTCAGCGCCTTTGGCCAACAGCAAATTGACCAGACTCAGGTGACCTTCACCCGCTGAGAAGTGCAGAGGCGCCGCCTGTTTTTTATTTTGCGGGTTCAAGTCCGCGCCTTTAAGAATGAGCGTTCTTGCCACTTCAAGGTTTCCCTCGTGGCTGGCCGTGTGCAAAGGGGTATCGCCGACAAAGTTTTTCACATTGAGGTCGGCATTTTTGGATAAAAGAAACTGGACGAGATCGGCGCTTCCATTCCGGGCCGCAAGGTATAAAGGCGTATTGCCCTTACGATTTCTGGCATCAATAAGAGCGCCATTGGCAAGAAGCAGTTCTGCCATTTCCTGGGAGCCATTTTCTACGGCGGAATGCAAAGAAGAATTGCCGTCGGCTGTGGTCGCGTTGACATTGGCGCCATTCTGGATCAACAAGTTGACTTTGTTAATATCTCCGGAATTCACGGCATCGGTGATGAGGGGGGTTTTCACGGACTGGCAGGAGGCCAGAAAGAAAATCCCTAATACAGCCACTTCAATAACCCGGCCCAAATAATTTTTTTTATTCATTAAGATGTCGTCTCCCTGTTCACGTCTTTCCAATTTATTTCAGTGGAACGGGCCTGTCAAATATTTCTAAGTAATCTACTGTTTCATCAGTCCTTTGTTTAATTCTTAAAGTTCGCCCTGTTTACAGTAGTATGTTTCGGGAGTGTTGATCTGTTGTGGAGACCCTGATACGAGGAGGTCGTTTTCGATGGCAAACGAGTTAAAAACAAGAGAGACGACCAAAATCATTCTGGTTCATTTTACCGGAGACGCGAGCGTCACTTTCGGTCAGGTGAGGCAGGAGGCCAGTCAGCGGGGAATGAGTGAGACAGGAGTCCACTTCGTAATAGAAAGAGATGGAAAGTTATTGATGGGAAGGCATCAGAGTAAGGTGGGGTCTCACTATCCCGAGTATGATGACTTGAGCGTCGGGATATTGGTCGCGGCTGTCAGGGATGACATGAATGAAGTGCAATCCATCGCGTTGACCTTGCTCCTCGAAAAACTGCAGGCGGATTATCCATCCATAGAAAGCATTAAATATGTTTACCGGACCGAGTGATGGAGGATTTTTCTCAAGGCATTGCTGGGATGGAACCCACTAAAAAAGGTCTTTGCTATCGCCCGTCACCGGCGCCTTAAGATTCAATTCATCGAATCGTTTTCCATGGCGTGATTGAATATTTCTTTGGCGCGCAAAAAATAGGGTTTGGCTTCCTTGTCTTTGCCCATCAGGCGATAAAGTTCAGCCAGGTTGTTCAGGGGAATGGCGACATTCGGATGCTTGGGACCGAGGGATTTTTCGTGAATATCCAAAGACCGGAGGTACATCATTTCAGCCTTAGGGTATTCGCCCATATTTTTATACATGCCCGCAATATTGTTGAGCGCAAGAGCCGCAAAAAAATGATCCGGACCCAGAGCTTTATTGATGATCATCAGGGATCTCAGGTACATCGGTTCGGCCTTGATGTAATCGTCCATCTGGATGTATAAGTCCGCCAGATTGATCAAAGCAAACGCGCTGATGGGATGCTCATTCCCAAGCGTCTCGGTGATCACATCCAGTGATTGGGAATACAGGGTTTCCGCGCTCTTATAATCTCCATTTGTCTCATAGGCCTCGGCCAGGTCTTTCAAACGAACCGCCTCGGCAGGAAGTTCAGAACGCTCTGAGTCGGCGTTCCTTTCCAGGCTCGCCATGCGGGCGGAACCGAGTGCGCTATTTTCCTGAAACACCTGTTTTTCGCAGGCCAGCATTTTTTTGGAAGGACACCCCTTTGCGGCTTCGAAATTTCCATACCCAAGAGCCGACGCCGGATTCAGCAACAAACCCAGAGACAAACAAAATAAAGCCACTTTTCTATTAAAAGATTGCATGGTCATTTCTATCCTTCCGGTTGGGAGTTAATCTGTCGATGTTGGAAGTATAGAAATCAGGTATTACAGGGGGGTCAACCTAGGGTTACAGTTTGGTAAAACACCGGCAGGTGTCACAGAAAAACGCTGGAAAAACGGGAAAATTTTTTGAAAAACCGGGGGTTGCGGGAAAACTGGTGGCAGGCGTTTTTGCGCTGAAAAGAGCCAGCTGGAACAGGAGTTCCAGCTATTGTCCGGGGTTATTGATACCGGTGATTAAATCTTTTTGGGAAAGCATGCCGATGACCAGATGATTTTCGGTCACCGCTGAGAACTGGATGCGATTGGATTCCATGAACTGGCTGGCTTCCTGAAGGGAACTATGATGGTCCAGACAGGGAATGGGTTGTTCCATGGATTCTCGTATAAAGCCGGTCTCAGGAGACAGGCCGCCGGTGATCCTGTCGATCACATTGGATTTAATGGCGATCCCGACATAACGACCGCCTTCTTCCACAAACAGGGCATCGACCTGTTGCGTATGGAAAAAAAGGATGGCCTCTGAAAGAGTGCATTCAGACCCGATACTGAATACCGGAGACTGCATGAATTGGCCGATCTCGCCCATGGTGAATTTCTCCCAAAAAATTAAGAATCGCTGGAAATGTTCGGTATATAGATATGTTCCCATTAATTAGATGGAAATTCAATAAGAATTTGATTTTAAAGGGGATATTTTAGTGGTGCCGGGTGAGATGGGCCGTTTCAGGGGCTGGATTAGCGTTTTATCTGGGTAAATCGCCTAACCATCGGGAAATTTCCGTCCTCAGCTCAGGGGGCGGGTTCGATTGCAAAGCCTTTGTTAAGTGAAGCCGGGCCAAGTCGGTCTGTCTGGACTGCAGGTATATTTTACCAAGGTGGACCCGGGCCTCCAGGAAATCGGGTTTTATCGCCAGCGCTTTTTGGTAATGGATGATGGTCCGGTCAAGCTCCCCGGCCTGCTCATGATTCCACCCGATCTGAAAAAAAGCCCCGGCGTCCGGGCCTTTTACCGATAAAAACTGTTCAAACTGCCGGGTTGAAAGCGCCCATTCCCGCTTCGCCTGCGTCACACGGGCCAGATTGAAAAGGGCCGGCTCAAACCGGTCATTGAGGGTCAGGCAGGTGGTCAACGCCTGTTCGGCCTGTTCCAGTTTTCCTGTCATAAAATAAGCCAGACCCAGATTATAATGACCGAGAACCATCGACGGGTCTCCCTGAACCGCGAGCTTAAGCTCACGCACCGCTTCCTCATATCGTCCGGCCAGGCCCAGAATTTCACCTATATTGAGGCGGGCCAGGGGGTAGTCTTTTTTTCCCGTCACAGAGGTTCTTTTTTGGATGGACTGACGGAAGAAATCCAGGGCCAGATCCCGGCGTCCCGTTCTGGCATGAACGGACCCGAGGCCAAAAAGAGCGTCGAAGTAGTCCGGGTTCAAGGATAAGGCGGTTTGATATTCCGTCCGGGCCTGCTCCAGGTTTCCAAGGTCCAGATACACGCTGGCCAGATTATAATGAGGCTCCGCAAGATCCGCTACGATTCGCAATTGGCCAGGCAGAGTTTCACCCCCGCCGTTTTTATTGTTGGACCGTCTTTCAAGCACCTTCCCAGGATCGGTGAGGTTGTATTGTCTGGCCAGACGCTGTTCGATGTTTTCGTTGGCTTTCAGGAAATGCGACAACGCCTGTTCCAACTGCCCGTTTTCATAATAGGCCTTGCCCAGATTATTGTGAGTGCGGGGGGATAGGGGGTTCTTGGTCACCGCATCCTGCCACAGACGGATTTCATCCGTCCATACGAGGTTTCTGGACAAAGTCAGAACACTGAACAGGGCGATCAGCGTCAGCAGGAGCCGTATCCGCACGATCCCCGAAATTTTGCAGACGGCTCCTGTCAAAGCGAGACCCAGCCCAAGGGTCATCGGCAGGTACATCCGGTGTTCCACCGCGAGGTCGCTCAAGGGAACGATGCTGGATGTGGGCAGAAGAGTGATGAAAAACCAGAGCACGCCTCCTCTGACCCACGGGTCCCTGGTTTTCCAGGCCAGAAAAATCAGCGCACCGATGGCCAGGACAGCCAGAGCGATCATGGGGTCGGTTACAAAAGCGGAGAAGGGAAATCCAACGTCCACATTGAGGTTGACGGGAATAAAAAATAACTTCAGGTAATAAAAAATGATTACTTTGGTCTCAACCCATAAATAAGGAATCCTGCCGAACAGCTCCAGCCCCTGATCCCTGGGAGCGTAAAGCACTCCCGGACCCCAAATGACAACCGCCGTGAGCAAGGCCAGCAGGAAGCCCCCATAAACCGGGACCCATTTTCGCGCAAAAAGCCGGGGCCAAAGACCGGGGAATCGGTTCGGCCTGATGTAGAGCCAAAACCACAAGCCGAGCGCCAAAGGAAGCGTCACCGCGATCAGTTTGGAGGCTAAGGCCAAATACATTCCCGTGATTGCCAGCAAAGAAAAAATTGCCTTAACAGGCCATTTTTGCCGATGGCGAGAAAAAATCCTCAAGAACAGGAAAAGAGTCAGCAGATAAAAAAACGTCGCGAGCACCGTCGAACGTGACGAAATGTAGGTGACGGAATCCGTGTTGAGGGGGTGAACGGCGAACAAAAGGGCGGTGAAAAATGCCATGGGCGTTGAGGGCGGCATTCGTCCCTGGGCGGGCGGGTTCAGGATGTTTTGCACTTGAATGAGAATGACAAAGATCAGGACGCAAACGAACACATGCAACATCAGGTTGAACAGATGAAACCCGAACACCTTGTTTTTGTTTAGGGTGTTGTTGACCGCAAACGTCCATAACAACACGGGCCGGTTTTCATATTCGCTGATACGCACGCTTTTCTGGAAAGCGGTCACATCGGCGATCCATTCCCGGTCGATCAAATTCCGGTCGTCGAACTGAAAAGACCCGTGAAGCGAATTGAAATAAAGGAGGAGCGGAAGCAGGGTCAGAATCAGGAGACCCTGAATTTGTGTTTTCAGGAGCGGGGTCGTCATGGTGCGATATCGGAACCTCGTAACAAACGAATACGGTGAGCGTCTTAAGCGATCAGGAAGAGGGCCCAAAATAATGCCCCAAGCGTTCCGTCCCGCATTATCGGGGAAAGGATGACCGAGAACAACATGGAATATCGGCTTTTACGAGCGAGACAGTCAAATATTGTTAATTTTCGGATAAATGCGTGAATTTGGATAAACTATTCAAGATATTTCCAGGCATGTTGCTAACTTTGACCGCAAACCGGTTGAAATATTAGTCCTTTTAAAATCCACTTAAAAGGTGTATACTTTTCTATATACTATTTTGAAATTATAATAAATTTGTACATATAATTTCATTGGCAAGTAACGAAATATCAAACTACCGGGCGATTCGATGAAATTAATAGATAATCAGGCAAATATTCAGGCCATCCGGAAGATTTCTTCCCAGTTTCAAACGGTGTCTATGGAAATCGATGAACTTCTCAGCATGGTCATCAACACCGCCGCCGAGATCGTGGGCACCCGGTACGCCTCTTTGCTGTTGGTGCAGGATGAAAAAACCAAAAAACTGCAATATTATCAGTCCTCAGGACATCACATGGGGGAACTCAAGGATATCGAGATACCGCCGGGCGTGGGAATTGCCGGGACGGTCTCCAAGACGGGCAGAATGATCGTATCCAACGATGTGCAAAACGACAAGCGCTGGTATAAAAAAGCCAACGAGGAAGGTCATGTGGAAGTGAAATCCATTGCCTGCCTGCCCCTGATATTGGATAAAAAAGTCATCGGCGTGATTCAATTCCGCGACAAAACATCTGGAGAAGAGTTTTCCGAGCAGGACATTGATGTTCTCGGCAGATTCGCAAACATGATTCCGAATTTTTTTCAGGCTTCCCAGAGCCGACGGGCCCTGGGCCAGGAGTTCGATCGCCTCAAGGAAAAATACATGCGACGCTACACCATCGTCGGTGAAAGCGAGGCCATTCAAAAATGCGTCACCCTGGCCGAGCGGCTGGCCAACTCCAAGGCGTCCGTGATGATCAACGGAGAAAGCGGAACGGGCAAAGAACTGTTCGCCCATCTGATCCACGATCGCGGTCCCCGACAAACCCGGCCCTTTGTGTCCGTGAGCTGCGGGGCCTTGCCGGCGTCCATTCTGGAACGCGAACTGTTCGGCCATGAAAAAGGCGCCTTCACCAGCGCCGACAGCGCCAAAATAGGCATCTTTGAAGCCGCCGATACGGGAACCCTGTTCCTCGACGAAATCGGCGAAATGCCTCTCGACATGCAGGTGAAACTGTTGCGGGTGATTCAGGAGGAATCCTTCATCCGTCTGGGCGGAACTGAAACCATCAAGGTCGATGTCAGGATCATCACCGCGACCAATCGGGACCTGGAAGAAATGGTGCGTGAAGGGACCTTCCGCCAGGATTTATATTACCGCATCCATGTGATCGGCATCACGCTTCCGTCCTTACGCGACCGGCGCGAAGACATTCCCGACCTCGTGACTTATTTCCTAAAAAAGAACACTCCAGAAGGCCAGCCGATAAAAAAAGTCGGCAAAAGCCTGCGGGCGCATCTCATGGGTTATTCCTGGCCCGGCAACATCCGCGAACTGGAAAATTCCATCGAACGCGCGGTCGTTCTCACAGATGGCGACGAATTGACGCCGGACAGTTTTCCGTTCGAGTCCCAGGACGCGCCCATAGAAGTCACCGTCGGGGCTTCTCTTAAGGAGGCCAATGACGCCTTCCGTCACACCTTCATCACCAATACCCTGAAATCCACGGGCGGCAATCGCACCAAAGCCGCGAAAATTCTCGATGTTCAACGTTCTTATCTTTCCCGCCTGATTAAAGAACTGCAAATCAGCTGACTCCTCCGCAGAGGGCGAACTTGCTCATGCCAGGCAACATTGCTTGACTTGCGCCCTGCGGTCACGCTCGCCCCGTCAAAATATTTCCTCCAGCGGGACACTTAAATTCTGCTATCATGCCCCCCGAAACGAATCAACTCATCAGGAAAAACAAATGTCCCTCATCGACGGAAAGAAAGTCGCGCAAGAAATACGTTCCGCCATTGGCGAGGAAGTCACCGAACTCAAGGCAAACGCTGGAGATGTTCCGGGTCTGGCCACGGTGTTGGTCGGTGAAGATCCGGCTTCTGCCGTTTATGTGCGCAGTAAAAATAAAATCTGTAAAGAGCTGGGCTTCATTTCTCTCGAGCACACCCTGCCTGCAAACACCCAGGAAAAAGATTTACTGGCATTGGTCCATGAATTGAACCGCAACCAGGCGATCAACGGCATACTCGTGCAATTGCCGCTTCCCGAACACATCGATTCCATAAAAATTCTGGAAGCCATTGATCCCGCAAAAGACGTGGATGGGTTTCACCCGGTCAGTATGGGCCGGTTGATGATGGGGACGGCGGTGCTCGCTCCCTGCACCCCCTCCGGGATCATCGAAATGCTGGACCGTTACGGGGTCGAGATCGAAGGAAAACACGCAGTTGTGCTGGGCCGAAGCAACATCGTCGGCAAACCGGTCGCAATGTTACTGTTGCATCGAAACGCCACTGTCACGCTTTGTCATTCCCGCACGCAGGATTTGTCCGCCGTTACAAAAACCGCCGATATCCTGATCGCCGCCGTCGGAAAACCCAATATGGTCACAAAGGACATGGTCAAAGAAGGCGCTGTGGTGATCGACGTGGGCATCAACAGGGTGGACGGCAAGCTCACCGGAGATGTCGCCTTTAATGAGGTGGAACCCAAAGCGTCCCTCATCACCCCGGTTCCGGGCGGTGTGGGGCCCATGACCATCGCCATGCTCATGGCCAACACCTTGAAAGCGTTCAAAGCGCAATCCGAAAACGCCAAAAAATAGACCTGCCGGCCGGACATCAAATTTTCAGTAATAACAAACAGTTATTCTTTATCGTCGGCCTTTTCTGCGGGGAATCATTTTTTCTGCCCAGCAGTTTCTGGCATACTGATTCCTCACTTTACCGCAACAAAATTTTTTCAGCTAAAGACGGTGCTTGAAAATTGAACGATTCATTTGATTTCAGCGAAGCGGAAGACAGCGAGCCGCGCGTGTACACAGTTTCCGAACTGACGCGCTCGGTGCGCGGCGTCCTCGAAACCGAGTTCGATTCGGTCTGGGTGGAAGGGGAAATCTCCAACCTGCGCATTCCCGCATCCAAACACGCGTATTTCGTTCTCAAAGATGAAAAAGCGCAGATACGTTGCGTGATGTTTCGGGGCGCCCGGTCCCGGATGAAATATCAGCCGGAGGATGGGGACCACGTCCTCCTGTTCGGCAGGTTCACGGTGTACGACGCCAGAGGCGAGTATCAGGTCATCGTCGAGACTCTGGAGCCTGTGGGTCTGGGCGCGTTGCAGAAAGCGTTTGAACAGTTAAAAGAAAAACTTGCCAAAGAAGGTTTGTTTGACGACGCACGCAAGAAACCCCTGCCCGAATTTCCCTGGAAGGTGGGAGTCGTCACCTCGGAAACGGGGGCCGCGGTTCGCGACATTCTGAATATCATCCGGCGGCGCAACCCCAAAGTTTCTGTATTGATAAATCCGGTGAAGGTGCAGGGAGAAGGCTCGGCGGAAGCAATCGCCACGGCGATTCGTGAGATGAATCATCTTGAAGACGTCGATGTTTTGATCGTGGGCCGGGGCGGCGGGTCGATTGAGGATTTATGGGCCTTCAACGAAGAAGTCGTCGCCCGCGCTATTTTTGAGTCAAAAATTCCCGTGGTCTCAGCCGTCGGGCACGAGATCGATTTCACCATCGCCGATTTTGTGGCGGATCTTCGCGCCCCAACCCCTTCCGCCGCCGCGGAATTGACCGTTCCGGTTTTAAAGGACCTGATGGATCGGTTGGCTTTGTTGACAAGGCAAGCCGTTGTGGCCACAAAGAGGCCCATTGCGGATTTTAAAACCCATTTGCAGAGGCTCATCGACCGGCGGTTTTTCCGTGATCCCGTGGGCCTGCTTGCGCCCGTGGCGCAACGGGTGGATGACTTGAACCTGCGTCTGGTGCGCGGACTGGGCCTGGGGGTGGTTCTGCAAAAGCAGAGGCTGGTGAATCGTGTACGGCAATTGTTTCAGGCATCGCCTGAAAGGGCAATTCGATTGCAAGCCGAACGTCTGGGGAATTTGCATCCCCGACTGGTGCGCGGACTGGCTCAGAGGATCGTTCTGGAAAACCAACGCTTGCGCGGCCTGATAGAAAGGCTCATGCAGGCCTCGCCCAAAAAAATAATTCAACGAGTTGAGGACAAGCGCATCTCCCTGCATCATCGGTTGATTGAAAAAATCCGGTCGTTGACTGGATTGGAAAAAAACCGGTTCAAAGGAGTCGTGAATAATTTGAACGCCCTCAGCCCCCTGACCATTCTTGACCGGGGGTACAGTATCTGTACACTTGCAGGAAGCGCGGTGAAATCAAGCAAGGAAGCAAAGCCCGGGGATTCGGTGCAAGTGCGGCTCTCGAAAGGCCGGTTGGACTGTGTCGTCGATAAAATATTGGACTGATCCATCACTCAACAATTTTTATTCAGGTGAATCATGGCGGAAATGAAACTGGAAAAAGTGATGCGGCGACTGGAAGATATCGTCCTGGAACTGGAAAAAGGGGAACTGGACATCGACAAGTCTCTGGAAATTTTTGAAGAGGGGATCAAAATGTCCCGTCTTTGTTCTAAAAAGCTCAACGAAGCCGAAGCGAAAATCGAAAAGCTCACCAAGAATGAAAAAGGGGAGTTGATCACCGAAATGTTTCCGGTGGACAAAGAGGATGATCACGGGCAGGAATAAAACATTTTCCAGGCGAGGGACTTGCCGGTTGGGCATGCCGGCAAAAAAAGAAACAGGATGACGAGTTCGAATATAAAAATACGGTTGGATCAGTTGCTGGTTAAAAAAAAACTCGTTTCGTCCCGGGAACGCGCCCAGGGGTTGATCCTCTCGGGTAAAGTCCGTTTGGGCGATGAGGTGGCGGACAAACCCGGACGCAGGGTGGCGGAGGATGTTGCCGTCACAGTTTTAGAGGATTTGCATCCTTATGTGAGTCGTGGCGGTTTGAAGCTGGAACACGCCCTCAAAACGTTCAAGATTGCGACCGAGGGTAAAACCGCCGCTGACATTGGCGCCTCGACCGGCGGCTTCACAGATTGCCTGCTCATGCTGGGAGCAAAAAAAGTTTATGCCGTCGATGTCGGTTACGGTCAACTGGATTGGAAACTGCGGCAGGATGCCCGCGTGGTCATTCTGGAGCGCAAAAACGTGCGCACGCTGACGCTCGCGGATTTTGGTGAAACGGTTGACCTGACAGTGATCGACGTTTCGTTTATTTCTCTCAAAAAAGTGATTCCACCCGTTCTTGAAACCCTCAAACCCGACGGTGATTTGATCGCCCTGGTCAAGCCGCAGTTTGAAGTGGGCAAGGATGAAGTCGAAAATAAAGGCATTATCAAGGACCCGGCCAAACACCTCAAGGTATTGCTCGCCCTGCACGGTCACATTCAGGACCAGGGATGGGCGCTCGTCGCTTTCACGGTCTCTCCCATTTACGGACAAAAAGGCAATAAAGAATTCCTCATCCACTGCGTTTCAAAAGACCGGGGAGAATCCGTCACCGAAGAGGAAATTCAAAAGGTTGCGCTTGCCTGATATTGAGGGGTTTGTGGATTGATCTCAGGGGTAAACCCTGAATAGAAAACAAGGGCGGGCTATAGGTTGTTTCAAATTTCGTCTTTATAAACGATGAAACTGTTCTGGGGGTAGACCAGATGGGTGTCGCCCCATTGCGAGGGCGAGGCCAGGTCCCAGGGAGATTCATCTTCGAGAGGCTTCATGCGGATGCCGCCCGATCCGCCATAGATCAGGAGGGCGACGCCGTCACCCGATTCTTCGACCTTGCAGGCGAAGGCCGGGCAGGGGGCGTTGGTTTCGGCGTCCCATCCGGTCACCTGAACGGGCTGGTCTTCTGTGCCGACCTGGTACTTGATACAGAACGCCTCGCGTTTTTCGGAGACATCGCGGAAAACCATATTGAAACCGGTTTCAGTATTTGGATTGGATTCAACGTCGATGAACATTTTAGCCGCCCGATAGGTATAAACTGAGTGCCTCTATCATACCACTTATTAAGAGTGTGGGTTGAGGTTCAACCCGGGAGGTTGGCACCTGAATAAATCATCGCGGAAAACCAGCAAAAACCATTTGGTCCGTCATGAACCGAACTTTTGAATCTAATCAACAAATGATCTAGCCACCCTTGATTTTCCGGGTAGAATTATAAAGTTCTTTTAATTTTTTAATGATCGCAAACGATACTTTTTTCTTCTGCACCAGAATGTCCTGCATTTCCGAAGAATCCGTTGCCAGACTTCTTTTGTATTCCACATCTCCCGCGAGTAAATCATATTCATTCAACCCTTTTTCAGCGTAGTAAAGGATCGAATAATAATCACACATCATACCGGGTAAAAACTTCCCGTTTGCCTGGTAATTATAACCGCCCAGATAGCTGGACACATGGCCCTTGTAGATGAAATTGTAATTATAGCCGACCGTCTCCTGCCCGCAGGTGAGGTGGTGCATTTGGACCTCATTTTTTTTTAAATGGCGGGTTATGAGATTTCGATGAAAGTCGCCAAAAAAGTCACTGGCAAACGAACCCGGTCTTCCCCGATCCACCCATGTTTTTTGATGAAGAATTTTTAATTCATCGAGCATGGATAAAGCCTCATCGACAGTGTCGGCGACGGTGAGCTTTAGCGCGCCTATTTTTTCATATAATTTAATTGAGCGACGAATTTTTTTGCGTCTTTTTTGACTGAGTAGCGACAAATAATCCATGTCGGCCTCACGAACTTTTTTTAAGTCAATGTAGCGAGAGCCGAATACATTCTTTTGAATATTGTAGCGACTGTCCGGGGTTATTTGAAATCCGGAATTTGATAGCTGGCTCGTCCTCATTTTGGGAAAATAAAGTTCATCCCAATTTTTAACCGGCAAAATTTGAATAAGGGTTTCCAGAGACAAAGTGAACGCAGGATCTAAAAGTATTGCATTATATTCTATCGTCAATGTGTCCAGGCGGGGAATTGCGGTTTCGTTAATGGATATCTGGTGATTCTTGACCACGCCATAAAGAGTTTTTTTTTGGGACCCGATAAAAAAAGCAAATACCGGGGTATTATTTTTGAAGCCAACTATCAAGGAGGGGATGCAATCTTTCGGTAAGGTTTTTATCCAGGTTTCTTTCCAACCCCAGGACAGAAAATAACTATGGGGGCATTTGTTCAGCATTTCTATCCAGAGCTTTTTTACCTCTTCAAATTCCAGGGCGGGATTGTATGTCCTGACTATTATTTCTTCTGCTCGAATTGCGCAGTTGGTCATGGTTGAGCCTTATTATTCTGCCTACGTTATCAAGGGTTAAACCCACGGCCAACGTTCTTTGGCGATGTCGTTGAGATTATTTTTTTATTTTGGCCGTAATTGTTTCGTTAGTCAAGTCGCCACCAAAAACTTCTTCAGTCCGCCAGCAGGATGGGAAAGCTTAATTGGAGATTGTGTGCGAATTTTCAATCTTTTTTCGCGACTCTCCTGAATGGGTTCCCAGGTGCAGGGCTTGAAAGTTGATGGGAGGGGTCTCTGGAGTTTTTATTTGGACGGGGCGAAGGCCTGGATAAAACTGAGCAAAATTTTTGGGTCAAAATGGCCGGGCATGTTGTTTTTCATTTCAACCAGAGTTTCAAAAGCGGACCGGGGGTCGCGGTAATCGCGTGTGCAAATCAGGGCGTTAAAGACATCAGAAATGGCGCACACCTGCGCGGCAAACGAAATTTTATTCCCGGCAAGCCCAAAGGGATAGCCGGATCCGTCGTATTTTTCGTGATGTTCCGCCGCCATCCGCAATGTGTTTTCGCTATAACATTTCATGTCGTTCAATATTTTCCGGCCGGCGGAGGGGTGCTTTCTTATGTGTTGCCAGTCCTCTTGAGAGAGGTCGGTTGTTTTAGTCAGAACGTTCAGGGGAATATTTTTTTTGCCAATATCGTAAAGCATTCCACCGAGGCCAAGCTCCCGGATTTCGGCGGGCTTCAGGGACAGCCGATGCGCAAAAAACAGGATCAATACGCTGGCATTCGCGCAATGTGAGGCGTGGGTGTTTTCCCTGGAGACAGCATTAAAAACACTGCCCGCACTCAGTTTCCCCTGGGACAGGCACAGTTGCATGATTTCCACCACGGCATTCAAACTTCTTAGGATTCTTGTCGATCCAATACTGTCAAAATATTCTTCCAGAATATGTTTGCTCACCTCAAAGGAATCGGACAATATTTTTTCAAAAGATTCGTCTTTTTGCAGACCTTGGCGAAGATCAACGATTAAAAAATTATTGTAATAATGAATCAGGTCATTTTCATGAATATATAAAGGTTGGTTTTCCCTGGAGGCTACCAGTCCGCAGATTTTTTCTCTGCTTTCAGAATTGTAAGATCCAAATTGTAGAAACAGCGGTTCTTCTCCGCCATTTGTGGTTTTGTAAAAGAGTTCAAAATCAAGTTGAGGACCGTTTCGCGCTATTTTGTCTAAAAAATCGCGGTTGATTTTACGGTAATAGTCAGCAATAGAACTTCTCATGCATTCTCTCTGATGGTATTTGCGTTAAAAAATGGGCTTGCAAATAATTTGTCCTGGGAACCCCTGGGAAAAAACACCAATCCATTATAGCTAGAATATAAGATAAGTCATTGAGAATCAACAGGTTATGTTGTTGTTTGGGTTGATAGTAAAGGTCTTTACGGTCTGAGATCACGATTTCTTTAATGGAAACTGTTTGCCAAATAAAATATGATGCCTGAATCGCCCGGCCTCAAATGCGGGCAAAATCGGAGCCGATTTTTAATGATCCCTCTCCGCTACGCGGGGGGACCCCTGATACCAGGGTTTCATTTAAAAGCCGTCTCAAGTTACAGGGTTCCACACGCGGGACTAAAAAACCGCACACTTCGGGAGATGCTGATCGATGTTGAAACTGGTTCTGCTCCGTCACGGTCAAAGTCAATGGAATCTGGAAAATCGCTTTACCGGGTGGAAGGACGTGGACCTCACGCCCCAGGGCGAGCAAGAGGCCAAAGAAGCCGCCAGACTTCTGCTGGCAGAGGGGTTCACCTTTGATATCGCTTTCACCTCCCTGCTCAAACGGGCGATCCGCACTCTATGGATCGCTCTGGATAATATGGATATGATGTGGGTCCCCGTGGTCCGGTCCTGGCGGCTGAATGAACGCCATTACGGTGCGCTTCAAGGGCTCAATAAATCCGAGACAGTGGAAAAACACGGGGCCGAACAGGTTCTGGTATGGCGGCGGAGCTACTCGACACCTCCACCCGCTTTAAAAGAAGGCGACGAACGCCTGCCTGACAACGACCCCCGCTATGCCCAGTTAGGCAAGTCGGACCTGCCGAGGACCGAAGCCTTGAACGATACGGTGAAACGTTTTCTGCCTTATTGGTTTGAGGAGATTGTTCCGGTATTGAAGGCGAACAAGAAAGTATTGATCTGCGCTCACGGCAACAGCCTGCGCGCCCTCGTCAAACACCTCGACGGCGTCAGTGAGGAAGAAATCGTCAACCTGAACATTCCGACAGGAATTCCACTGGTGTATGAACTGGGTGACGACTTGAAACCGATCAAGCATTATTATCTGGGCGATCCGGAAGCCGCTAAAAAAGCCGCAGAACTTGTGGCTAAGCAGGCCAAAGGCCCTGCGTGACGCTGGACTCAATATTAACGTGCGATGGATTTATGGCTACCCAGATTCTCCAATTGAAGTTGTTACCTGTTGGAACATTCCTCTAAGAAACCAACTTACCAATCCTATTCCACCGGACTTGACTTTCCTCCTTGTCATAGGACCAATACAGCATCTTTACTTTTCCCATAACCTTGGATACTTCAATAAACCCAAAGTATCTACTGTCTTGGCTATTCTCTCGGTTATCTCCCAGAACGAATAGCATTCCTTCTGGAATAACTATTTGGTCAAGATTATCTCTAAGATAGATAGGTTCATTCTTTACGGGCTCTGAATGGAAGGCATATGATTCATCCAGTGCTTGACCATTTATAAAAATTCTTTGATTTTTAATTTTTAACTTTTCCCCCGGAAGGCCTACTACTCTTTTTATAAATGCTCTCGTTTCATCTTTGGGAAAAGGAAAAACAATGACATCCCCTCGATGGAGGCCCTCTCTTTTACTGAACCATTTTTCAACTATGATATGGTCACCTTTTACAATAAAGGGTTCCATAGACTTCGAAGGAATTTTATATGACTGTAAGACGTGGTATTTAATTGAGGTTGAAATTGTTTCATTGGCAATAAAAGAAATTCCAATAAAAAGGATATAAAAATACCATTTGTTAAATGGCTGTGGTTCTTGAGAATGATTAATTTTACGAGCGAGCTTTACGGCATCATGGACCACAAGATAATAAAAGAAACAGAAGAGGACAAAGGGTAAAGCGATATTTATCATTGGAAGGGGAATTAAGAAAAAATACCAAAACAAAATGAGAAAAGGATACAAAACAACAGCCAGAAGGATACCTCGCTTTGGCCTGCCACAATAAAACTGACCCAGGCCACAATATAAAAGACTCAGCAGTCCGGCTAACCAGGGTTTTTTAAGGTTATTCTCCATAGCGTTTATTTCCTTCATTTACTCACCAATGCTAAATATTTTTTACTCTTCGTTTCTCACGAATATTAATAAAAATCTTCCAGGCAAAAAAAGTACAGCACAATATTCCACCCCAAGTAGTAACGGCTACTTCTAAAGGGTGGTTCGTGTAATCGATCATTTCAAAATTTCCTAACCGCAAAGCGTACGCACTCACCATAGCCACCAGCGCAAGAAATAAAAGTATCAGCATCACGAGACTGTCCGACTTTGCCGAGTTAGTAATCGATTCTACAAAGGTCAGCTTTTCTTTAGAGATGGGTAAGTCTCTGGTAAATTTCCCAAGCCTGAAAAAATAAAAAATAAGTAATGCCGGCAACCAGACAATGGGGCTTGTCTCTGAGCCCAACAAAACCACACTCCCGAAGATGACAAAGAGTGCGATTGCCACGAATTTTTTTATAAACCCCTGGATCTTTATTTTTGTCTCCTCATCAGGAACCACGTAGCCTTTGCCCCAGTATCCTCTTGGGTAAAACAACAGACTCCCATTATCAGCGGTTTTAAATAAAGCATTGGATCTGGCATCCAAATATCCCATTATTTGTTTTCCTTTAAGCTGGATGATTTATTAAAATTTGTATTCGGTAAATCCTAAAAAAGCAATCCTCATGCCAAATAACAGCCTTTGAAAAACCGGGGGTTATGAAAACCACTGTCAGGAGGGTGATTAAAAATCATGCCTTTTAGGGCATATTTTGTGACGGGTGAGCCGGGGTGGCTTTATACTGGGGGAGATGTAATCTGTATTCTGCTATTAATTATTTAAAATTGAGATTTCCCGGGAATGCTGAATATTGGCTTAAAAAAAATCATCGGTTTGGGAGGAATGGGCGGGTTGCTCATTTTCCTTCTGCCCTCGGGTTTGCCCGCCACCATCCTGAGTATTCTGTTAATTTTTGTCTGGCTTCCCCTGTTGATACTTGAGGTTTTTGATCGAATAGATAAAATCGAATGGGGAAAAAATAGAAGCCCCTTAAACACAATGACGAGAGTATTACTGGCAACCCCAAAGGCTTTACTTGGGTTGGTTTCTATTTTCCTGGGCGCGGGTATTGTCGTCTGGGTCTTTTACAATGTGTTCATAGAACGACAACCCTTATATACTGGACCCGACTCAATTTATTCTCTTGCATCCTTTGGGATAGGGCCTGCCTTGATCTTCGTGGGGAGATATTGGTTTGTCAGTGCGATTAAGAAATATGAAAGAAACCTGGATCAGAATCTTCTTTCCTACGAATGAAATCTTTGTGGTTAATAAAAGGGATCACTTCTTGATCATTTCCCTGGCGAATTTTAAGGTGGCAGGGGTGATGGTTTCGCCGCCGGACATGCGGGCGATTTCTTCCACGCGCTCGTCGTAATTCAATTGCACGATGGTCGAGTGCGTCCGGCTGTCTTTGACGGTTTTCTGCACGCGAAAATGCGCTTTGGCGAGGCCCGCGATTTGCGGCAGGTGGGTGATGCAGAAGACCTGTTTGCCGACGGCGACTTTCGCGAGTTTCACCCCGACCTTTTCCGCCACCTTGCCGCCGACGCCTGCGTCCACCTCGTCGAACACCATCACCGGGACGGGGTCCTGCTCGTGTAAAATAGATTTCAACGCCAGCATGACGCGGGACAATTCCCCGCCCGATGCGATTTTTATCAGGGGGCGCAGTTCTTCGCCTGGATTGGGGGAAAAGAGAAACTCCACGGTGCCGATGCCGCCTGGATGCAGTTTGACTTTTTTCTCTCGAAAGTGGACGAAACCATCGGGGTCTGCGGGGTAATCAAAGCGGACGCCAAATTGCACCTCAGCCATGCCCAACTCACGTAATTCTTTTTCGACGTCCTGTTTGAATTTTTTAGCGGTTTTTTCGCGCACGTCGGCCAAGGTCGTGGCCAGCTCTTCCAGCGTTTTTTCGCGTCGCTTGATTTCTTTTTCCAGCGAGTCCATTTTTTCCTGATTGGCTCCAAGCGTATCGAGTTCCTGAGCGATCTTTTCCCGTTCAGCCAAAATCGCCGGGATGTCCATTCCGTATTTGCGTTTCAGTCCGTTGATCTCCGCCAACCGGTCTTCGATTTCTTCTAAGCGAGGCGGATTGAATTCGATTCCGCGCAGATAGGTTTGCAGTTCCGCCACCATTTCTTCCAGCTCGCAATAGGCGGTTTGCGCCCTTTCCGCCTGGCTTTTGAGGGCCGGGTCCAAATCGAGCAAGGATTCGATTTCTTTTTGCGCCCGGCCCAGTTGCTCGAGAGCCGAACCCTCGGATTCGGACAACTGGCCCAAAGTTTGTTCGACGGTCTGTTGAATTTTTTCCGCGTGTTGTAAGATATTTTTTTCGGTTTTTAATTCCCCCTCCTCCTCTGGGGAAAGACCGGCCTGCTCGATTTCCGAAAGTTGAAATTTCAGCAGTTCCTGTCGTTCGGTGCGGTTTTTTTCTTTCAGGCGCATGGACTCAAGATCCCGTCTGCTGGACTGATAGTCGGCAAACTCGAGTCCAAAACGCTGGCAAGTGGCTTTGCTTTTTCCGAACAGGTCCAGAAGTACGACGTGGGTATCCGGGCGTAGTAGAGTCTGATGATCGTGTTGTCCGTGGATGTCAACCAGTCGATTGCCTATTTTGGCTAAGGTAGCGACGGTGATATTGCCGTCGTTCAGAAAACATCGGCTTTTGCCGTTATGCGACATGTTGCGTTTGACCAGCAACTCTCCGTCTTCCGTCTCGATTCCCTGAGCGCGGATGTCATTCAAAAGGGCGGGGTCTTCAATTTGAAACACCGCCTCCACGGTGGCCGTGGTTTCACCGGAGCGGATATAATCCGTGTCGGCCCGGCCTCCCAGAATGAGGTTGAGCGCGCTCATCAGGATGGATTTTCCGGCGCCAGTTTCGCCCGTCAGCACATTGAGTCCGGGAAGAAACTCCACGCTTAGATTTTTTATGATAGCAAAATTGCTGATTTTAATTTCTTTGAGCATGCGGGCTTTGGGATTCAATCCACGGTTCGATTTTTGCCATCAGTATTTGGACTTTCTGACGAATTTGATGGGCCCCCGGGGGTTCGTCGGACTCCCCAATGAACGTCAACAGATCCTGCAAGGTATTTTTAGCGTCCAGGTAATTCTTCTGTTCGTACAGAGCTTCAGCAAGAAACAGATAATTATTCGCAAACTTTGGCCCAAGAGCCACGGCTTGTTTCAGGTGATCGACCGATTTATCGACACTGCCGCCAAGGAGACCGGGCAACTCCAGATACAGCTTTCCCAAAGCGCGATGCGGCCCGCCCTGGCTCACTGAGGGATCGAGCCTTGCCGCATTCTTAAAGTCATTTTTCAAAGGATTTATTATCGACAAACTGCTCCAGATCCCCTGCATTTCTCCCAGTTTGCCCCGGCAAAGGCCGCGCAGGAAAAACCCCCATGCAGACCGGTCATTGAGCGCAATCGTTTGATCGGCCCGTTGCAGGCACTGATGGTAGTATTTTTTAGCGGCGTTATCAGTGGATGTATCGGCAAGGGCATAATAGGTGCGTGCCAGCCGCCAGGCAAGGTCTTCGGATGCTTCTTTTTGCTCCAGAGCTTTTAAGATCCTCGATTCGGTTTGCAATAAATCCTGAGAGGTGGTTTGAACAGATTCATATTGCCGGTCGATGCCCTGCAGGAAGGCCGGGTCCGCACCCGTTGCTGAAAGGGAAAATATGAATATCAAGCTGAAAACCGGAACCCAAAACATGGTCTGATTTTATCCCTTCTCAAGAGAGGGTGTGGAGTGATAGTCTATTCTTGTCATTAAAAACTGGCGATTCGGAATTGCGGTAGGGTTGTGGACCGCCGAATAAAAACCCCTAGTGAATAAATTATCATAAATATGAGCCGAAATATTAAAACGATTTTCCTGACCGTTATTTTAGGTTTGAGCTTTCTTGCAGGGCCGGTCTTTGCCGCCAGGCTTTCACCTGAGAAATGTGTTCAGGAATTGCTGGCGACGATCCAGAAAATCAAGTCTGGAGACAAGCTGTCTGTCGAAGAGAAGAAAGCCAACAGCGTCCGGTCCGAAAAAGCCCTGAAATATTTGAATATCACGACCATCAGTCAAAAGACTCTGGGCAAATACTGGGAAAAATTAACCGATGAAGAGAAATCGCGTTTTTCAAAACTACTCGGCCAGTTATTTATTTATGTCGCGTTCCCCAATTCAGGCAAATTTTTCACCGATCTTGACCTGGTGTTCGCGGAATCGAAAATAGAGGAAACCGGGGCGTTTGTGCCCATGTCGGTTGTACACAAAAACGAGGGACAAATCGAAATAGATTTTTTTCTGCAACAGAACTCCACCGATTGGAAAGTGGTCGATGTGAAGATGGACGGTGTGAGCATGCGCAATAATTTGCGCAGTCAATTTTATCGAATCATGGACAAAGAAAATTTTGCCGAGCTGGTCCGCCGAATGGAGAAAAAATTGAAAGAAGCCAAAGCATGAAAAATAAAACCCAGCCTGCGCTGAAAAAAATAGGGATGGTCAGTCTGGGTTGCCCAAAAAACGCCGTGGACACCGAATATCTCCTGGGAGATCTTGTGAACACCGGCTATGAAATCACGCCGGATAAGGAAGAGGCGGACGTTCTGGTGGTGAACACCTGCGGTTTTATAGAATCGGCCAAGCGGGAATCGGTCGACGCGATTCTGGAAATGGCTCAACTGAAAACCGATGGCAGGTGCCAAAAATTGATCGTGACCGGATGCCTGTCAGAACGCTACAGCGACGACCTGTTGAAAGAAATTCCAGAAATTGATCACATATTCGGGGTCAATCAATATCCGCGTTTGAAGGAGGTTTTGCACCCGGTCGACCCATCCACCGGACGCACACAAGCGCGCGACCAGATGAACGGTCCGGCGGAATATTTTGAGCCTTATGCGGACCGGATACTGACCACGCCCTCTTATTCCGCTTATTTGAAAATTTCCGAAGGCTGTTCCAATAAATGCGCCTTCTGCATTATCCCCAAAATGCGCGGCCATATTCGCAGTCAACCGCTGGCAAGTCTTGTCACCGAAGCCCGGCAATTGGCCCAGCTGGGAGTCCGGGAGTTGAACCTGATTTCCCAGGACACCACGATGTATGGGCTGGACCTTAGAATGAAAAACGGTTTGAACAGCCTTTTAGAAGCGCTGGCCAAAGTTGAGGGAATCGAATGGATTCGTCTGTTTTATTGTTACCCCACCTTCATCAACACCGAATTGATCGAGCTCATTAAGCGGGAAGAAAAAATATGTCCCTATATCGACGTTCCCCTTCAGCACATTCACGACGAGATGCTGACCCGGATGAAACGGCAGGAACGGGAAAAAAAGGTGAGGCTCATGCTGGATGAAATTCGCGCGAAAATTCCCGGCGTGGCTTTGAGGACGACATTTATTACAGGATTCCCCGGAGAAACCGAAGCGCATTTTCAGCACCTGCTCGACTTTCTTAAAGAAACGCGGTTTGACCATGTGGGCGCGTTCACTTATTCCCATGAAGAAGGAACCACAGCCTTTGACTACGCCGACGACGTTCCGCAAAAAATAAAACAGGAACGCAAAGACGAGTTGATGCAGGCGCAAAAAACCATCAGCCTGCAAAAAAACCAGGCGAAAGTCGGCGAGGTGCATCCGGTGCTTGTGGAGGGTGCCGATTTTGAAGAAAGCTATCTGGTGACCGGGCGCTTGCCAACCCAGGCCCCGGAAATAGACGGGCAGGTGATCATTGAGGCCAGCGATGTGGAGCCTGGAATGATCGTTCCCATGCGCATCCTTTCGGCCACCGATTATGACGTGGTGGCAACACGAATAGATGGATGATATAACCCTTCCAAAAGTTTGCACGACCAACCCTTTTGACATCTGATTCAATGACCTTCAAGAGAAAAAGAATAGGAATATTGACCGGCGGCGGAGACTGCACCGGAATGAACGCGGTGATTCGCGCCATCACCCGGGTCGCGGTGTTTCAGCACGATTGCAAGGTCATCGGCATCGAGCAGGGCTTTGACGGATTGATATTCAATCGGCATCAGGAATTAACCACCGCCGGCACGCGCGAGATTCTTTCACTCGGCGGGACTATTTTGGGAACCACCAATAAAGGCAACCCATTTTCCTACCGCGAGTTCGATGAAAATGGGACCATCCAGGAGAAGGATTACTCCAGACAAGCCCTGGACAATTTCAACCGGCTGGAGCTGGATTGTCTGTTTGTGGTTGGGGGCGACGGAACCCTGCAAATCGCTTACAAATTGTTTGAAATGGGAATTCCGGTTATTGGAATTCCCAAAACCATCGACAACGATCTGGTAGGAACCGACTATACCTTCGGGTTCCAGACGGCGACCCAGGTGGCGTGCGATGCCTTGGACCGTCTGCACACCACAGGCCGAAGCCATCAGCGGGTCATGATTCTGGAAGTGATGGGCCGCGACGCCGGTTGGATCGCTTTAGAAGCGGGGATCGCCGGTCGCGCGCACATCATTCTGATCCCCGAAATCCCCTATAAAATGGAAAAGGTTCTGGAGAAGATCAAACTGCGGCAGGACGGGGGAAGTCCCTACAATATCATTGTGGTGGCCGAAGGCGCGAAGGAAGTTGGGCATAGCGAAATCACCCTGGAAAGTGCCACCACCCGATTGCAGGGGGTCAAGCAATACGGCGGGGTGGGGAATTATCTGGCGGAACAAATCAGCAATAAAATCGATCTTGAAGTGCGATGCACGGTTCTGGGCCATACCCAGCGCGGCGGAACCCCCAACTGTTTCGACCGTGTCCTTGGGACCCGTCTGGGCGCTTACGCGGTTTCTGCGGCGGCGGATGGGAAATTTGGCTCCATGGTAGCGCTCAAAACCCCGGACATTGCACTGGTTCCCCTCAAAACCCTGGCCGGAATCGTCCGGAAAATCCCCCTCACTTCGCAATTGATCCAGTGCGCCGAAGAAACCCGGATCAGCCTCGGCAGATAGCCCTAAAGGTCGGGTTTAGTTCTTGTCACGTAAAAAGCAGTGTGTTAATCTAGCCAGCCATTAAGGTAGGCAATCCATTTTATTTTAATCACGCACGTTGCCGGATCGAGCCGGAGGTGGCCTTTCGGGGTTCCCGGTTTGAGAAGAAGGCGGCGGTGGACTAACCAGGAAAAGGAGCAAGGCATGACAGAAGTAACCATGAAAACCCTGTTGCAGGCGGGTGTTCACTTTGGTCACCAAACGACCCGGTGGAACCCCAAGATGAAGAAGTACATTTACGGTGCCAAGAACGGCATTCATATCGTCGATCTCCAGAAGACCCTCAAAAAATTCCTGGAAGCGGAAAAATACATCCGGGACTTGGCCCGATCTGGCAAATCCCTGTTATTTGTCGCCACCAAAAAGCAAGCCCAGGAACTCGTTGCCGAAGAGGCGGTTCGTTGCGGAATGTTTTACATCAATCAACGCTGGCTGGGCGGAACCATGACCAATTTTCTGACTATCCGCAAAAGCGTCGAGCGGTTGCGCGAACTGGAAAAACAGGAGGAAGAAGGCGAGTTCGAAAAACTGCATAAAAAAGAAGCCTTGCGGATGCGGCGCGATATCGAAAGACTCAACAAGTTTTTCCGTGGCATCAAAACCATGAAACAACTTCCCGATGCGATTTTTATTATCGACACGCACAAAGAGAGAATCGCCCTGGCCGAAGCTAGAAAACTGGGCATTAAAATTTTAGCCCTGGTGGATACCAATTGCGACCCCGATGGGATCGACTTTCCTTTTCCGGGGAATGACGACGCCATCCGCTCCATCAAGTTGTTCACTCAACGCATCGCTGATATTTGGTTGGAAGAAACAGAAATCAGGAAAGCGCGTCAGAAAGACGATGAAGAAGCGGCCAGGCAAAAGGCCAAGGCGGCTGAGGCCGCAAAAGCCGAAGTTGCTAAAAAGGCAGAAGCCGCTAAAGCAGAAGCCGCCGAAGTGAAGGCCGACTCGGGTGCAAGCGAACAGGGTTAAGATGAGGGTGCGTCCTCGGTCTGATCCAGCGACTTTGCTTTGACGCCCCTTGCTCAGGGTGATCCTTTCCGATAATTGAATCTTCTCAGTCAAGATCAGGAACATCTTTTTGCAGGGTGTCTCTGTATATTCGGATAGGTCCGTTCGGGAGGGATGCGTTCAGCGATTTGGAATTTCATATTTCGATGGAGAGATTCTCTTGAGATCTTTTGAAATTCAAAGGGCGAGTCCTCGCATGAGCTTTAAAATTAAACGATCCTGCCTGAAGCAGACGGTGTGCCCGGTTTTCATTTAAAAGCCCTTGCAGATAAAAGGGAATGAAATCCGCGGGTGGGGATAAAAATCAATCTTCGAGTTATTAAGGAGTCAACAAAGGATGGAAATCACAGCGGCAATGGTAAAAGAACTGCGCTCAAAATCGGGCGCCGGCATCATGGAATGTAAAGGTGCCCTCAAGGAAGCAGGCGGGGATGTAGAAGAAGCGGTCACGGTTCTAAGAAAAAAGGGTTTGGCCAAGGCGGGCAAAAAATCCGACCGGGAAACGGGCGATGGCGCGATCGGGACTTACATTCACCCCGGAAACAAAATCGGCGTCATGTTGCAACTTCATTGCGAGACGGATTTTGTGGCCAACACCGACGACTTTCAAGACCTGATCCGGGACGTGTGCATGCACATAGCCGCCTCTAAAACGCGCTATGCTTCCAGAGACGAGGTCACCGAGGATGATCTTGACAAGGAGCGGGAAATTTTTGCCCACCAGGCCAAAGAATCCGGCAAGCCGGAAAACATCATTGACAAGATTGTTGAAGGAAAAATTGGCAAATTTTATGAGGAAAATTGTCTTCTGGACCAACCATATATAAAAGAACCCGCGATCACTGTGGGGGAAATGATCAAGCAAAAAATTGCGATTCTGGGTGAAAATATAACGGTTGGCAGGTTCGCCCGATTTGAAATTTCCAATTAATTTATAACAAAAAAACCACTGATGAGTGAAGCGATTTATAAAAGGGTTCTTTTGAAGCTGGGCGGGGAAAGCCTGGCGGCAAAGGACGGAGCTTTTGGGATTGATCAGAAAGCCATTGAAGGCATCGCCGCGGAAATTGTGGAGGCGAGAGAGTTGGGGGTGGAAATGGCCATCGTCATCGGCGGCGGCAATATCTTCCGAGGCGCAACCGCCAGTGAACTGGGGATGGAGCGTGTCACAGCGGATTACATGGGTATGCTCGCGACGGTCATCAACAGCCTGGCCCTGCAACATGCACTGGAGTCCGGGGGCATTCCAACCCGTGTGCAAACGGCGATTGAAATTCATCAACTGGCGGAACCCTATGTTCGCCGGCGTGCCATTCGGCATCTGGAAAAAGGACGGGTGATTATTTTCGCGGGGGGAACGGGAAACCCGTATTTCACGACCGACACCGCCGCTTCCCTGAGAGCGATGGAGATCGGCGCGGAAGTGATATTCAAGGGCACCAAAGTGGACGGAGTCTATACCGCTGATCCGATGAAGGATGACACCGCCACCCGATATGATAAATTGTCTTATATCGAAGTTTTGCAAAAGGGGTTGAAAGTGATGGACTCGACATCGGTTTCCCTTTGCATGGACAATAAACTGCCGATGGTGATTTTTAATGTTCGCAATAAAGGCAGTATCAAGCGTGTGCTGATGGGTGAAAACATCGGCACCACCGTGGGAGGGTGATTGCATGGAACAACTGTTGAACGACCATCAGGCCAAAATGGGCTTGTCCCTGGATCATTTGCGCGGCGAGCTGACCAAGCTGAGGACCGGGCAGGCTTCTCTCGCGATATTGGAAGGGATCAAAGTCGATTTTTACGGAACCCCGACTCCTTTGAGCCAGACCTCGACGCTTGGCGTCCCGGACAGCAGTACCATCACCATTCAGCCGTGGGATGCTTCTATTCTAAAAGACATTGAGAAAGCTCTGCAGGCGTCCGATTTGGGGCTGACCCCCAACAGCGACGGCAAAATGATCCGCCTGCAAATTCCTCCGCTCACACAGGAAAGACGGCAACAACTGGCGAAGGTGGTGAAGAAGTACGGGGAAGAATGCCGGGTCGCCATCCGCAACATTCGCCGCGAGTTCAATGACAAAATCAAGGCGCTTGAGAAAAACCACGAAATTTCCGAGGACGAGAGCCATAAGCTCACTGATAAAATGCAGAAAATAACAGATAGCCAAATCGGGCAGGTAGATAAAACGGTTCTGGAAAAGGAAAAAAATGTTTTGGCGACCTGATCAATCTGTTTTTCCCGCTATCCGTCCGGCCAAAGAGCCGACACGCCCTGCCTTGCCTGCCTCCCGGCCCCGACAGTTTGACAGAGAGGGTTTTCTTTGATGGACCCGAAACTACAAAAACAAATTGATCCCGACCGCCTGCCGGAACACATCGCCATCATCATGGACGGCAATGGCCGCTGGGCGAAGAAAAATTTTCTGCCCCGGGTTGAAGGGCATCGGCGGGGAGTCAAAGCGGTGGACCGGATTGTGACCCTGTGCCGGAGCCTCCATATAAAAGCGCTCACTTTATACGCCTTCTCCGACGAAAACTGGAATCGCCCGGAACTGGAAATCAGCGCTCTCATGAAAATTCTGGATTTTTATTTGAAAAAAGAACTGGGCCGGATGCAAAAAGAAAACATCCGGTTCAACACCGTCGGACGCATCGACGACCTTCCCAAGGACATTCAGGAAATCATCCGCAATGCCAGGGAAATGACCAAAGACAATGACGGCATGGTTCTGACGCTCGCGTTGAGTTATGGCGGTCGCCAGGAGATCGTCGATGCGGTAAAAAAAATCGCCGAAAATGTGAAGGCCGGTTATCTGCAGGTTGAGGAAATCGACTCCCCGTTGTTCGCGAGTTATCTGTCCTCCCACCCACTTCCCGACCCGGACCTGTTGATTCGTACGAGTGGGGAACTCAGGGTCAGCAATTTTCTTTTGTATCAGATCGCCTACACCGAGCTTCACTACACATCTGTCTTGTGGCCGGATTTCTCCGAAAATGATTTATTGGAAGCCGTGATAGACTTTCAAAAACGGGAACGACGGTTCGGCCTGATTCAGGAACAAATTGTGAAGGCCTAGTGATTTTCATCTGCAAACATTCCTGTTTATTTCTCCGTTGTCCCGGTTCCGGGCGGGTGTCATTTTGTTTCCAATCCTGAGAAGGAGTCCCTTTTGAAACGTATATTGAGCGGAGCCGTAGCCATTCCCCTGATCTTGGGCATTACCCTGTACGGGTCGGGGGGATTGTTTTTTGCCATGATTGCAGGTGTCGTCCTGGTCGGAATCTACGAATTTTTTTCTATGACCGACAAGATGGGTATCGAGGGATTCGGGATTGTGGCCGGCTGCTTGAGTGTTCTCCTGCTTATTTGTTTTTACCTGGGAGGGCAGTACCTGCCCGAATGGGGCGTGGTCAGCCTGATCGCCTTGACCCTGGCCTGGATGCTCACAGAACAAAACATCAAAACCGCGTTGGATCAAATCTCCTATTCCTTCCTGGGCATTCTGTATGTCGCGGGGCTTTCGGGTTATTTTTTATTGATCCATCGTTTGCCTGACGGCGCCCACTGGGTGTTGTTTCTGTTTCTCATTACCTGGCTGGGTGACAGTGCGGCTTATTATGGCGGCAGGACATTCGGACGCCGTCTCATCGCCCCGACCATCAGCCCCGGCAAAACCATCGAAGGCGCGCTGTTCGGTCTTCTGGGGAGTCTGGCCGGCGGTCTGATCGCGGCTTTCGGGTTTTTGCAGGAGACTTCTCTTTGGCATTGTTTGCTTGCGGCCCTCATTTGCGGTACTATCGGTCAAATTGGCGATTTTGCCGAATCGATTTTAAAACGCACCGCGGGAGTCAAAGATTCCAGCGGGCTGTTTCCGGGGCATGGCGGGTTTCTGGATCGCGTCGATAGTTTGCTGTTTGCGGGTCCGGCGCTGTATTTGTATCACCGCCTGTTTTTATAACGGCCCCACCGACTGATTAAACTTATGAAACAAATCTCTCTTCTGGGTTCCACAGGGTCCATTGGACTCAGCACGCTTGATGTGGTGGCGCGAAACTCCGACCGTTTCGAGATATGCGGTCTGTCGGCGGGAAGCAATGCCGAAAAATTTGTCGAGCAGGTCAAACAGTTCAAGCCTAAAGTGGCGTCTCTTTTTGATCGTTCGAAAGAAGCGGAAGTGCGGGAACAACTGTCCGGCCTCGATGTAGAACTTGTTTTTGGAGAAGAAGGCCCGGTCAAAGTCGCCACCTGGACCGATAGCGATCTGGTGGTTTCCGGCATCGTGGGGAGCGCCGGTCTGGTCCCGGCCCTGGCGGCCATTCACGCGGGCAAGAACCTGGCCCTGGCCAACAAGGAGACCCTGGTCGTGGCCGGAGAACTGGTCTTAAAAGCCGCAAAAGACAATAAAGTCGCGATCATTCCCATCGACAGCGAGCACAGCGCCATCCTGCAGGCGTTGAACGGAGAAAAAAAAGAGCAGATCAAAAAGATCATCCTGACCGCATCCGGCGGTCCTTTTCGCACATTCACCCTGGAACAGATGGAGCACGTGACCGTCAAGCAGGCGCTCAACCATCCGAACTGGTCGATGGGAGCCAAAATCACCATCGACTCCGCGACCATGATGAACAAGGGCCTGGAGTATATCGAAGCCAAATGGCTGTTCGGGTTGGAAACCAAAGTCGATGTCATCATTCACGCGCAAAGCATCATCCACTCCATGATCGAATTCGTGGACACGTCCATAATGGCGCAACTTGGAATCCCCGACATGCGCGTGCCCATCGCCTACGCCTTGTCCTACCCCGACCGGCTGGACTGCGATTTGCCGTCGCTCGATTTGAATCAATTGTCCCGGCTTGATTTTGAACCCCCCGATTACAAAAAGTTTCCCTGTCTCAAACTTGCCATCGACGCTTTGGATGCAGGCCAGACCCTGCCCGCCGTACTCAATGCCGCAAATGAGATAGCCGTGCAGGCCTTTCTCGACGAACTCATTTCCTTTAAGGAAATTTCCGAAATCATCCGCACGACGATGCAAAATCACAAAAGCAAGCCCGTGGCCGAGCTTGAGGATGTGCTCGAAGCGGACCGATGGACACGGGAAGAAGCCAGAAAATTAATCTCCGTCGCGCACTAGGATGAATTTGAAACTACAGATAAACGCAGATGGGGAAGGTGCTTTCCCCGGTCTTCCTCTCTTAGCGGATGTATAGAATCGGCAATGGATACGACGTTCACCGTCTGGTGGAAGGCCGGAAGCTGATCCTGGGCGGGGTGGATATCCCGCACACACTTGGCCTGGATGGGCATTCCGACGCGGACGCGCTGGTGCACGCGATTGCCGACGCCCTGTTGGGAGCCATCGGTTGCGGTGACATCGGAAAATATTTTCCCGACACCGATCCCAAGTGGAAAGGCGTGTCCAGCCTGATTCTTCTCAAAGAGGTGGGCGCGATGTGTGAGAAACGGGGGTTCGTCATTGCGAACATCGACTCCATCCTGGCCGCGCAAAAACCCAAAATCGCCCCTTATATAAATGAGATGAAAAAAAATATCGCCGATGTTCTGGGGGTCGATCAGGAGCGGGTCAACGTCAAAGCCACGACCACGGAAAGCTTAGGTTATGTTGGCCGGGAGGAAGGAATGGCCGCCTACGCCGTTGCCCTTTTACAAAGAAAAAATTGACGCCTCCGCATGGGGAGGTTTGCCAATAGGTTCGGAGGGGCGTCGAGTCATTTATTTTAGCCCGGATTGATTTTTTTATCTTTGTTCAGGGTTCCATTGTGGTTTCAACCGACTGGTTTTTGGCTTTTTTTGCTGTTGGTTTTGTGCTATAGTTTTCCGCTTTCCGGCTCGAAAATCGATATTGGCAACGCTTCTCTGGGCCTCTCTGGAAAACCGCGAGCACTGGAAGGATCACCAGTCAATGACCGTTCATTAATTTTTCCCCGCCCTTGTCGGGTCCGGCAAGGATAGATTCCTTAAGACCAATAAAAGAATGGAAAACCGGGTCAGCCCTGAACAACGCATAGTCATCACGGGGGTCGGGCTAACGGCCCCGAACGGAAATAATCTCACGGATTTCAGAAAGAGCCTGCTGGCAGGGATATCCGGGGTCCAGAAGTTTGAAACCCGGTATATGGGCGAAGTCCCCGCCGGAGTTTGCGATTTTGACGAATTAAAGTATCAGAAAAGAAAAGCCCTGAGAAGGGGAACCCGGGCCGGATCGGTTTCCATTTATTGCGCCCGGGAAGCGGTTTTGGATGCGGGGTGGGACATGGACACGGTCGACCGTTCCCGGATTGGCGTTTATCTTGGGGTCACCGAACACGGCAACGTTGAGACGGAAAATGAAGTCCATAATATCAGCCAGTACGATTACGACGTAAAATACTGGTCGCATCATCATAACCCCAGGACGGTGGCCAACAACCCCGCCGGGGAAGTGACCCTGAACATGAAGATCACCGGTCCCCATTACACGATCGGGGCGGCCTGTGCGGCAGGCAACATGGGGGTCATTCAGGGGCTTCAGATGTTGCGCCTGGGCGAGGTGGACCGGGCGTTGGCAGGCGGAATTTCGGAGAGCATTCATACCTTCGGTATCTTTGCCAGTTTTGACTCTGAAGGCGCGTTGGCGAGAAACGAAGACCCGACCAAGGCCAGCCGGCCTTTCGATGCGGACCGAAACGGCATTGTCTGTTCCGAAGGAGGCTGTATCTACACACTGGAACGGTTGCCGGATGCCTTAAAACGCGGCGCAAAAATATATGGGGAGATCGTGGGCTATGCCATTAATTCCGATGCCCATGATTTTATCCTGCCGGAGCCTGTCAGGCAGGCGGAATGCATCCGACTGGCCCTCAAGAAAGCGGGTTTAGAGGCGGGGGACATGGACATCCTCAATACCCACTCGACGGCCACCAAGCTCGGCGATATTCAGGAGTGTACAGCTATCCGAAGTGTGTTTGCGGGTGAAAAGAGCGTCTGGATCAACAATACTAAAAGTTTTATCGGTCATACGATGGGCGCGGCGGGAACTTTGGAGCTGGCCGGCAACCTGCCTGCCTTCGAGGATAACTGGGTCCATCCCACAATCAACCTCGATACCCTGGACCCGGAGTGCGCCCTCGAAAATATTGTGGCAAATCAGCCGAAAAAGCTTGAAGTTGTGAACTATATAATGAACAATTCGTTTGGCATGTTTGGAATCAACTCGGTGCTCATCGTGCAACGGTTCCAGGGATAGTTTGGGGTTGAAGTTTGGAGCGATTTTCCATAAAATCAGAATTTTAGCAGGAGGAGATTGATGACAGGAAAAGATGTCCGGCAAGCCATTATCAGTATATTAGTAGATATTGCTCCTGATGAGGATGTCAGTTCTATTAATGACCAGGAAAACCTCAGGGACCAGATCGACCTGGATTCCATGGATTTCCTCGATATTGTGATGGAACTTAGAAAGCGGTTCAATATCGAAGTGCCCGAGAAAGATTACGGACATTTAGCGACGATGGCCGGTTGTATCACATACCTCCAGCCCCTTCTGAAAGATCACCAGTTAGCCGGTTAAGAGATTTTCCGGTCTTAAATTCGCTTTTCCCGCCCTTTTTTCAATATCGAACCCCAATCCATTTATAATGCTATCCCCGGTGGCACTGAGCGTCGGGGATCGTTTTTTTAAGGCCGCAATTGCCTGGGCCTGAATCGGCTTTCTCTGCTAGCGAAGTTTTCCGGGGCTCGTAAACAGAGCACGGGGAGCCTGACTTTTCCTCCCGCGTGAGCGGGTCTCCTCCCCATTAAGGGGTAAAACATGGCAAGTTATGACGTCATCATAATCGGGGCGGGTTTGTCCGGCCTTGCCGCCGGAATTCGCCTGGCGCACTTCGACAAAAAGGTGTGTATTGTCGAAAAGCACGTTGAAGTGGGGGGGCTGAACTCCTTTTATGTGCGCAAGCGGCGCACCTTCGACGTGGGTCTGCACGCGATGACCAATTACGCACCCAAAGGCGCGGGCCGCTCGCCGCTCGGCAAACTGCTCAAGCAGTTGCGTTTCAAGCATGAAGACTTCCAGTTGTGCCCGCAGAAAATATCTGAAATCCGCTTTCCGGAAAAGTCCCTGAATTTCACCAACGACTTCGAGTTTCTAAAGCAGGAGGTGGCCGAACAGTTTCCCGGTCAGATCGACGGCTTTTTGAAGCTGGTCCATAAAATCGAAACCTTCGACGAGCTGTCGCTCACTGGAGACACCCGTACCCAGGCTCTCGAAGTATTGCAGAGTTTCATCAGCGACCGGTTGCTGATCGACATGCTGTGTTGCCCCATCATGTACTATGGCAACGCCCGCGAACGGGACATGGATTTTTATCAATTCGTCATCATGTTCAAAAGCATCTTTATGGAAGGATTCGCAAAACCCCTCAGGGGAATGCATTTTCTGCTCTCCCTCCTGGTGGACAAATATAAAAACCTGGGCGGAGAATTGCGCCTGGGGGCTGAGGTCGAATCAATCAATGCGGACGGGGGGCAGGTGCGCTCGGTGACTTTGAAAGACAAAGATTGCTTGAAAGCGCAAACGGTCATTTCCTCTATGGGGACGGTTGAAACCCTCAGACGATGCCGTCCCGAACAAACTCTGGAGAAAACATGGCCGGTGGGCCAGTTGTCATTCATGGAATCCATTTTTGTGCTTGATCGGGAACCCAAAGAAATGGGATACGATAAAAGCATTGTGTTTTTCAACACCCGGCCACAATTTGAGTATCGGGTTCCCGATCAATTGATCGACGTGACCAGCGGGGTGCTGTGTTGCCCCAATAACTTTGAGTACCCCAAACCGCTGGCCGAAGGAATGCTGAGGCTGACCAATTTGGCGTGCTCCCGCTTATGGAACGAGCCTGTGCGCCGGGAATACATCCAGGCTAAAAAGGACTGCAGGGCCCGTGCCCTGGAGTCGCTGTTTACATTTTTCCCCGATTTTCGTGATTCTGTGGTATTTTTAGACACGTTTACGCCCAAGACCATCCATAAATATACCGGGCATTTGAATGGCGCGGTCTATGGGTCGCCCCATAAAATCAAAGACGGAACCACCCCGGTCGAAAACCTGTTTATCTGCGGAACGGACCAGGGTTTTTTGGGCATAGTGGGCGCCACTTTGAGCGGAATCTCAATGGCGAACTTTCATGTGTTGCAGAAAGCCGCCGAATCTTAAGTAACTATTTTAAGCAATGCGTTATGGCTAGAGATTGGTTAAAAGGAGCACATTCTTTTTATGATGTCGTCGTCATCGGGAGCGGCCTTGCGGGAATGACCTCGGCCAACCTTCTGGCGCGCCTTGGGCATTCCGTCCTCCTGGCGGAACACCATTACAACCTGGGCGGCATGGCAACCTGGTTCAAGCGCCGGGGAGGTCATATTCTCGATATTTCCCTGCATGGATTTCCCTGCGGGATGATCAAAACCCTGCGCAAATACTGGACCCGTGAAATGGCCGATTCGGTGATCCAGCTCAAAGGCATTCACTTCGACAACCCCCAGTTTTCCGTGAACACCACCTTCGACAAGGTCGATTTCAGCCGTATTCTGATGGACCATTTCGGCATCATGAAAGATGTGATCGACGATTTTTTCAAGACCGCCCGTAGCATGAATTTTTACGACGATCTGGTCATGACCACCGGCGAGTTGTTTGAAAAATTTTTCCCGGGCAGGAAAGATGTCTGGCGGTTTCTCATGGAGCCGATCACTTACGCCAATGGCTCCACTCTGGACGACCCCGCCCTGACCTACGGGATCGTGTTTTCCAATTTCATGGACCGGGGAGTGTTCACTTTTCAGGGGGGGACGGATCAACTCATCAAAAAAATGAAAAAGGAGTTGTTGAAAAACGGCGTCGATATCCGCAACCATTGCCTGGTTGAAAAAATTCATGTCCAAGATAAAACCGTGAACGGCGTCAGAATCAACGGGAAAGACATCGCCTGCAACGCGGTTCTCTCAAACTCCAACCTCTTGACCACCGTCCACAAGCTGGTGGGGGATGACAAGTTCGATCCCCGATTTGTCGAGGAGGTGAATAAGGTACGTCTGAATAACTCCAGTTGCCAGGTGTATATGGGGATCCGCAAGGGAGAAAAAATAGACTACGCAGGCGACCTGCTGTTTTCTTCCGACGCCGACGAATACAACACCGAAAAGATATTGAGCAAGAATGTCACCAGCCGGACGTTTTCATTTTATTAACCCGAAAAGCGCCCAGAGACCGACCGCTATTCCATTGTAGCGTCCACCAACGCCAAATATCAGGATTGGGCCTCCCTGGATGATAAAACTTATGAGGTGGAAAAGAACCGCTTGATCGAAGCCACTTTACGGTCGCTTGAAAAATACGTCCCGGACATACGAAAAAAAATCGACCATGTCGAAGCGTCCACGCCAAAAACCTTCAAGCGTTATACGTTGCATCCCAGCGGGACCTCTTTCGGAACCAAGTTTGAAGGATTGAAAGTCAGTCGTGATCTGCCCAAACAGATTTCCGGATTGTTCCATTCCGGCTCCGTTGGGATCATCATGTCCGGTTGGCTTGGTGCCGCCAATTATGGCGTTATCGTGGCCAATGAAGTGGACAAGCTGGTCCGCTCTCTGGACACCAAAAAAGAATTGATCACAGCTTCCGTTTAAACTGTCTCTCAATGCTGACTCCCGTTTCATATCCCGGCCTTTTGATCCTCCGTTCACGGCAATTCCATGAAATTTGATTTTTCTGCTCAAACCGCCATTGTGGTTGGGGGAACCAGGGGCATTGGCCGTGCTATATCGGAGCAATTTCTGCAAGCCGGGGCGAAGGTCATCGCCACCTATCAGGGCAACGAAAAAGCCGCCGGTGAGTTTCAAGATGCCAACGCCGACCACGCCGATCGAATGGACCTCAAAAAATTCGATGTTACCAATTACGATCAGGTGGAAGATTTCTTTCGTCTTGTGGAGGAAAAACACGGTCCCTTCCAGATCATGGTCAACAGTTCCGGCATCCGCAATGATTCGGTGGTCGGGTTGATGAAAGAAACCGAATGGCGGGGGGTGATTGACACCAACCTGACGGGGACATTCAATGTCTGCAAACAAGCGGTGCTCAGCATGATGCGTCATCGCTATGGCCGAATCATCCTCATCACTTCCCCCATAGGAAAATTCGGGTTTGCCGGGCAGTCCAATTACGCCGCGTCGAAAGCGGGGCAGGTGGCATTCACCCGTTCGTTGTCCAAGGAAGTGGCGAGCCGGAAGATCACCGTCAACTGCGTTTCGCCGGGCTTCATTGAAACCGACTTTATCGCCGACCTTTCGGAGGAACAGCGAAAAGGCTATATCGGCATGGTTCCCTTAAAACGCTTTGGAACGGCTCAGGAGATCGCGCATTCCGTATTATTCCTGGCATCGAAAGAATCGTCCTACATCACCGGAACGGTGAACGAGGTCACCGGCGGGTTGTAAACTCATGCAAGAATTTCTTCAATACATTCCCCACCGGCCGCCCTTTCTGTTTGTCGATCGTGTTGTCGAAATGGCGGAAGATCACGTCAAAGCCCAAAAGGACATTCAACCTGAGGAGCCGTATTTTAAAGGGCATTATCCCGGTCGGCCCATCATGCCGGGCGTCCTCATACTGGAATCGGTGTTTCAGGCAGGCGCCATCCTCATGGGCAAACGCCTGGACGGTGAGAAGGACCGGTTGCCCGTGGTCACCCGGGTGAATCATGTGAAATTCAAACACCCCGTATTGCCGGGAGACACCATGGAGATTGACGTGAACCTGAAGGAGTGGGTGGAACCCGCCTGTTTTTTGTCCGGGCGCGTGACCGTGAACGGGAAAACAGCGGCGACGGTTGATTTCGCCGTCATGCTGGTTGAGGACATTCAATGAGTTTTTTAAATTTAGCAGGCAAATCGTTTCTGGTGGTGGGCGTCGCGAATAAAAAGAGCGTGGCCTATCATATCGGGAAAATATTGGCCGAAGAGGGCGCCGATGTGTTGTACAGCGTGCGTTCCGATGCGCGTAAGAAATCCGTCAGCAAACTCGTGGGCGACGCCCCGGTTTATGTGTGCGATGTCGAAAGGCAGGAAGAAATAGACCGGCTTCGTCAAGAAGTGGGGCGTGACCGCGATCAAATCCACGGCATTCTGCATTCCATCGCTTTCGCCAATTACTCAAGCGGCGTCAAACCGTTTCATGAGACGAGCAAGGCGGACTTTTTACAATCCATCGACATCACCTGTTTTTCCCTCATTCAACTGACGAATGCCTTCAAGGATATTTTAGACAAGCGGGCATCCGTCGTGACCGTGTCTATCTCCACGACGCGGATGGCGGCGGAAAATTACGGCTTCATGGCTCCGGCCAAGGCCGCCCTCGATTCCTCCCTTTGTTTTCTGGCAAAATCGTTCAGCGCGTTTTCCGAAATCAGGTTCAACTCGGTCAACGCCGGTCTGCTCAAAACTTCCGCCTCGGCAGGCATCCCCGATTATATCGACTCCTATCTTTATGGGGAAAAGCTCACCCTGCGTAAAAAAGCGCTGACCACTGAGGAAGTGGCAGGCACTGCGGTCTTTCTGCTCAGTGAGCGGTCCAGCGGCATCAACGCCCAGGGCATTGTCCTGGACGCCGGCATGTCCATCAACTATTTTGACCGGGACCTGGTCAAAAAAGCCATGAAGCCGGATTAATATTTCTTCTCAAGCCAGCCCTTCCTGTTTCTACACAATTATTAAGTCCCTCAATTTGAAAATCCAGGATCATTCTTAATAAGAAAACCATTGATATTTAGACCGTTTTGGGTTATCTTTGGTCTGTATATTTACACTTACTTGTATTTTCTGCTAGTAACTGTGGTCGGCATATAGCTTAATTTTAAATCCTCCAAGTGTTCATAAACGAAGCAGTCTTTTCGGAGTAAAAATTCATGACGATGACCATTCGTAAAAAATTGATCCTGATATTGCTTTTGGTGGGCATGATTCCTTTGGGGATATTCGCCTGGTTTTCAATGAGCCAGATAAGTCATGCCTTGCTGAATATAAATAAGGACCGGCTGGTTTCTCTAAGAGAGGAGAAAAAACTCCAGATCGAAAATTATTTCAAGCAAATCGAAGGGCAGGCTAAAACTTTATCGGAAAGTCGGATGGTCGTCGACGCGGTTCGAAAATTGAACACGGCATTTCAGGAGTTGGAATCCGAAGATGAGGGTATTTATGGTTCCGGGGAGGAGAACCGACTATTGGAACGCTATCAATACCAGCAAAAAAATACGATCGGCGCTCCCGATAATGCCGCGTCGACCTGGATGCCAAAAAATAAAACAACGCAAATACTTCAATCCCTTTATATATCCGAAAACTCCCACCCCATTGGGGAAAAAGAGAAATTAAATGCCGCATCCGATGGCAGTACCTACAGTGAACTCCATGAGCAGTATCATCCCATCATCCGTAGTTATCTGGAGGAGTTTGGTTACTACGATATTTTTCTGGTGGACTTGATTTCCGGGAATATCGTGTATTCCGTTTTTAAGGAAGTGGATTTTGCCACCAACCTGAAGGACGGACCCTATGCCGATACCGGAATCGGGCGAGTCTTTAATGCCGCGGCGAAATCCGATACCAGGGATTTTATCGTTTTCGATGATTTTGCTCCCTATGCTCCCTCCTACAATGCGGCGGCGGCTTTCATTGCCGCGCCCATTTATGACGGCGAGTTTAAAGTGGGGGTTCTCATCCTTCAAGCGCCCATAAATAAGATCGACGCGGTGATGACCAGTAATGAAAATTGGAAAAAAGTCGGCTTGGGTGACTCCGGGGAAGTGTATATGGTCGGAGCCGATTTAAAAATGCGCAATAATTCGCGTTTCCTGATTGAACAGCCGGAAAAATACTTCAAGGCATTGGCAGAGGTCGGGGTGGATGAGGCGGTGATAAAAAAATCTGAAGGGTTGAAAACCTCTATTGGCATGAACCCTATCAAAACTCAGGGAACCGATGCTTCGCTTAAAGGGGAAAGTGGATTTGCTATTTATAACGATTACCGTAACTCGCCTGTCCTGGGAGCTTACAGTCCCCTTGATATTCTGGGATTAAAATGGGGGATTTTAGCCGAGATAGATGAAGCGGAAGCTTTCGCGACCCAGCAGGATATAGAGAAAAAGCTTTTTGTTTTTGCTCTGGTATTTGTGGGGTTGATTTCTTTATTTGGGTATTGGTATAGCCGGGAATTTACTTTACCAATCATTACCCTGGCCCAATCCATGGAAAGTTTTGCCGATGGAGATCTTGATAACATCCGTGAAATATCGGTCCGGTCCAAGGATGAAATTGGACAAGTCCGAAGTTCCTTCAAGCGCCTGGTGTTTAATGTCAAAACCTATTTAAAGTGTGCGGAAGATCTCCTGGCGGCAAAAATTCCGGAATCCAACGAATTCGGATTGGCCGGTCAATTTGAAGATAAATTAAGAGGCCTTAGAGAACAGGCGATCGGTAAGAAAATTTCCGATCTTGAGACGTTTAGAGTCAAACAGATTGTTGAAAGCATGACCACCAACATCATGTACGCGGATGCGGATTTTAACCTTCAGTATATGAATCCGGCTTCTCTCGCAACTTTTAAGAAACTGGAGCACTTGTTACCGGTCAAAGCCGATCAAATGATCGGACAAAACATCGACATATTCCACAAAAACCCGGCACACCAGCGAAACCTGTTGTCCGATTCCAGGAACCTGCCGCATCAGGTTAAAATTCAGTTGGGCGAGGAGATTCTGGATCTTGGCTCCGCGGCGATTTTTGATCAGAGCGGGGAACGCATCGGGACCATGGTTGGCTGGTCTATCGTTACTGAGTTGGTGAAAAACGAACAGACGGCCAAGGAGTCGGCCGAGCGGGAACAAAAACAGGCCGCCGACCTTAAGGCTAAAGTCGACAGCATACTGGAAGTGGTCTCAGCCGCCGCAGAGGGTGACCTGACCCGGGAAATAACGATCAAAGGCACTGACGCCATAGGCCAAATGGGCGAAGGTTTGTCCCGGTTCATGCAGAAGATGCGCGCCAGCATGAAAGCCATCGGGCACAATTCTGAAACTCTGGCGTCATCCGCTGAGGAATTAACCGCCGTCAGCCAGCAAATGGCCGGGAATGCGGAAGAAACTTCGGCCCAGTCGGGTGTGGTGTCCGCCGCCTCGGACGAGGTCAGTAAAAACGTGCAGACGGTTGCGACAGGTGCTGAAGAGATGAGTACCAGCATAAAGGAGATCGCACAAAATGCTTCCGAGGCATCGCGTGTGGCCAGTGAAGCTGTGACCGTTGCAGGAACCACAAATGCCACGATCAGCAAGCTGGGCGAGAGTTCCGCTGAGATCGGTCAGGTGATAAAGGTCATCACTTCCATCGCGGAACAGACCAACCTTCTGGCATTGAATGCCACGATTGAAGCGGCGAGAGCGGGCGAAGCCGGTAAAGGATTTGCCGTGGTGGCAAACGAGGTGAAGGATCTGGCCAACCAGACCGCCAAAGCCACCGAGGAGATCAGCGGTAAAATCGGCGCTATTCAGTCGGATACGAAAAGCTCGGTGGATGCGATTGCCGAGATATCCGAGGTCATCAACAAGATCAGCGACATCTCCAACACCATCGCAAGCGCCGTGGAGGAGCAAACGGCGACCACAGCGGAGATTGGGCGCAATGTCGGTGATGCGGCAAGAGGAACCGCCGAGATCGCGCAAAACATTACCGGGGTTGCTCAGGCGGCTCAAAGCACCACCCAGGGCGCGACGGATACCCAGGGGGCTTCAAGCGAGTTGTCTAAGATGGCGTCGGAACTGCAAGATCTGGTCGGTCAGTTTAAGTTTTAAAAACTGACTTCAAACAAATAAAAGGGAACGGGGCGGTCAAGCCCGTTCCCTTTTTTATTTTTAATCGGGTATTGGAAATGGTTAAAACTGTTTTAAGAAGCGCAAATCGTTTTCAAAAAACAGGCGAATGTCGTTGATTCCGTATTTGAGCATGGCGATGCGTTCGATGCCCATGCCAAAAGCGAATGCCGTCCATTTTTCTGAATCGTAATTCACCGATTTGAACACCGCAGGATCCACCATGCCGGCGCCCATGATTTCCAGCCAACCGGTTTGGGAACACACCCGGCATCCTTTCCCCGAACACATGACGCACCGGATATCTATCTCGGCGCTTGGGCAGGTGAAAGGAAAAAAACTGGGCCTGAAGCGGACTTCCGTCTGCTCTCCAAAGACCTGATGCAGAAAAATATTGAGCACGCCTTTGAGGTGGCTGAAGGAAATATTTTCGTCCACCATCAATCCCTCGATCTGATGGAACATCGGCGTATGCGATACATCCGAATCACAGCGATACACTTTTCCAGGAGCGATGATGCGTAAAGGCGGCTGTTGGTTTTCCATGACGCGGATTTGCACAGGCGACGTGTGTGTCCGCAAAACCACTTCGTCTTCGATATAAAAGGTGTCCTGCATGTCGCGGGCAGGATGGTCCTTGGGGATATTCAAGGCCTCGAAATTATAATAGTCGGTTTCAATTTCAGGCCCCTCTTCCACCTGAAAACCCAGGCTGAAAAAGATTGTGGTGATTTCTTCCAGGATCTGCGAAATGGGGTGGATGGAACCGGTCAGTTCTTTTTTCCCCGGCAGGCTGGGGTCGAACCCTTTGTCAGAGGTTCGTTGACCGTTTTTTTCCAGATCACTGGTTTTTCCCGCCAGCGATTGTTCGATGTGTTCCTTGAATTCGTTGATCTGTTTTCCGATCAGCGGTTTTTCTTCCGCCGGTACCGTACGCAGATCCTTCATGATCTGAGACACGCACCCTTTTTTGCCGAGGAAATCGATGCGCATCTGTTTCAACTGTTCGAGGGATGAGCAGTCGTTGACCTTGCCGTCAAAGTCCTGTCTGTGTTGTCGGATTTTTTCGATCATAGTGGCCAGCGTGACGCTGGACTCAATGTTAACGTTCGATGGGTTTGTGGTGGATTGTATCCTGCTTCGTGCCGAATTATTCTCCCTGCGTTGCAGGACCCGCGTGACGCTGGACTCAATATTAACGGGTATTAAGGGATTGAAAGTTTCCCCTGAATCCAGAGGTTCTTCTGGGCCCGTGTGCAAACCCGCCCTAATATTTGCGAGTCAGGTTTAAGGAGAAATTTTGAGCCGATGCCAAAAAATGTCGCCCATCGTCAGCAATTTCCCCCTCGCGGGAGCGAGGTCAGGCCAGTTTAGCCTGGGCGGTTTTCGTCAAGGCCTGGAAAGCGTCCGCATTGTGGATGGCCATGTCGGAAAGAACTTTACGGTCCAGTTCAATTTGAGCAAGCTTCAGGCCGTGCATGAATTTACTGTAAGTCAATCCTTGAGCCCGGACAGCGGCGTTGATTCGGGCAATCCAAAGCCTGCGGAATTCGCGCTTGCGGACTTTTCGATCCCGATAGGCATAACACAAGCCTTTTTCTACGGATTCTCTGGCTTTCCGGTAAGCCCGGCTTCTGACGCTCCGATAACCGGAGGCCATTTTAAGGATCTTTTTTCTTCTATTTCTTGCGATGGTTCCATTCACTGCGCGGGGCATTCACTCTCTCCTGTTATTGGTGTATGGCTAGTAGGGAAGCATAACTTTCATGCGTTTTGCGTCTCCAGGGGCCATGGTCGTAGATTTTCTCAAACCTCTTTTTCTCTTGGTGGACTTGCTTGTCAGGATGTGGCTGGAATAGGCTTTGTTGCGGATTATTTTCCCAGTACCGGATTTCCTGAACCGCTTGGCGGCGCCTTTGTTTGTTTTTATTTTGGGCATGGATTTCTCTCAAATAGTTCGGTTCAAATTATTTTTTATCGGTCGCCACTCATTGGCCCTTTTTTTTCGTATTGGGAGCCAGAATCATGACCAAAGTTCGTCCCTCCTGCTTGGCAGGTGACTCAACCACCGCGATTTCTTCAATGTCGGCGATGATCCGGTCAAGAAGTTTGAAGCCATTTTCCCGGTGCACAATTTCCCGGCCTTTAAAAAAAATAACGACCTTGGCCTTGTCTCCCGCTTCTATGAACCGGGTGACATGCTTCAGCTTGAAGGCATAATCGTGCTGGTCGGTGTTGGGGCGAAACTTGACCTCTTTGAGGTGAACCACCTTCTGGTTCTTTTTGGCTTCGTGCGCTTTCTTGCTTTGCTTGTATTTGAATTTGCCAAAATCCATGATCCGGCAAACGGGCGGATTGGCTGACGGGGCCACTTCCACAAGATCCAGGTTATTTTCCTGAGCCATACTGATGGCATCCTCCGTGAGAAAAATGCCCATCTGCTCGCCGTCATCTCCGATCACAGCCACTTCTTTGACTCTTATCATTTTGTTGGTGCGTTGCTTCTGAGCTTTAATTAACCGGCCTCCTCTAAAATTTTTTTACTGTTATCCAATCGATCCGGTAATTCTAAAACTGTTACAGACAGTCGATGGTTTTTTCCCGAACCAGGGTTTTCACTTCTTCAATAAACGATTCGAGGTCCAACGTCCTGGACTCCTTGGATCGACGCTTTCGAACGGCCAATGTCTGGGCCTCGACCTCTTTTTCTCCGAGAGCGATCATGTAAGGGATTTTCTGGAGTTGAGCCTCCCGGATTTTGAACCCAATCTTTTCATTTCGCAAGTCTTTTTCTACCCGGATGCCCTCCTTTTCCAGACGCCGGGCAAGCTCATCCGTATAAGAATGCTGGTTATCGGTGATCGGAAGCAGAATCACCTGAACGGGTGCCAGCCACAAAGGGAAAGCGCCCGCATAATGTTCAATCAGACAGCCGAAAAACCGCTCCAGAGAGCCCATCAACGCGCGATGGATCATGATCGGTTGCTGGCGTTGACCGTCATCTTCAATATAACTTATGTTGAATCGCTGGGGAAGGTTAAAATCCACTTGCACTGTAGAAACCTGCCAGTAGCGGTTCAGGCTGTCCTTGATCTTAATGTCAATTTTAGGCCCATAGAATACGCCCTCACCGGGGTCGATCTCATAGGCGAGCTGGGTTTTTTCAAGCGCCGACTTCAACGCCTGGGTGGCGGTTTCCCAATCCCCCTGGGAGCCGACGAATTTGTCCGGCTGGGTGCTGAGATAGACTTTGTACTCAAGAAATCCGAAGGCTTGGAGGATGAACAGGATCAACTCCAGCACTTTCACCAGTTCCGCCTCGATCTGGCTGGGACGGCAGAATAGATGCGCGTCGTCCTGAGTGAACCCGCGCACCCTGAGGAGACCATGTAGAACGCCGGACCGCTCGTACCGGTAAACCGTGCCCAGTTCTCCGAAGCGGACGGGCAGGTCACGGTAACTGCGCAGTCTGCTTTGAAAAATCTTGATGTGGAACGGGCAGTTCATGGGCTTCATGACATATTCTTTGCCCTCGACATCCATCGGCGAAAAGATATTGTCCTTGTAAAAGTCCATGTGACCGCTGACTTTCCACAGATCGACCTTGGCGGCGTGCGGGCTGTAGACCATTTCGTAGCCGTTATTATAATGCTCGCTTTTCCAGAAGTCCTCCATCAGGCCGCGTATTCTGGCGCCCTTGGGATGCCACAGGATCATTCCGGGGCCAATATCGTCGGTCACGGAAAACAAGTCCAGTTCCTTTCCCAGCTTGCGGTGGTCGCGTTTTTTGGCTTCCTCCAGGCGGTTCAGATAGACACGCAATTCTTTTTTGTTGTGCCATGCCGTGCCGTAGATTCTCTGTAACCCTGGGTTGCGCTCATCGCCCCGCCAATAGGAGGCCGAGGTGTGCAACAGCTTGAACGACTTTATATCCCCGGTCGAGGCGACATGCGGTCCGCGGCAAAGATCGGTAAACTCTCCCTGCGCATAAACGGAAATAGCGTCGTTCGAATCGATCGCGTCGATGATTTCGTGTTTAAACGATTCGCCCATTTTGTCGAACATTTTGAGAGCGTCTTCACGTGGAATTTCCTGGCGCACGATTTTGAGATCCTGCTTGATGATCTCATTCATACGCGCTTCGATTTTTTCCAGGTCTTCGGGGACGAAAGGCGTTTCCCGAAAAAAATCGTAATAGAACCCATCCTCGATCACCGGGCCTATCGTGACTTTGGTTTCCGGGAACAACTGTTTGACCGCCTGCGCCATGAGATGGGCGGTGCTGTGCCGGATGGTTTCCAGATCGAATTTTTCGGTGGTCTCACTCATTGTTTTTTCCTGTGATTCTTGCTAAAAATCCTGCGCTCTGATAAACAACCCCCCAAGGACTTCGCCCGCTGAATTTGACCCGTCAGTTTGAAAGGGATTTCCTTAAAACGGAAGGTGAAAGCCATTGCCCGGATAAAAGGTTTTAGGTTCTATTCGCCTTTACGGGCTTTAAGTTTCAGCTGACTTTCAATTCACCTTGGGGGAACAAAAAAATAGGCACGGGCGGTTTCGAACCGCCGACCCCTTGCATGTCAAGCAAGTACTCTACCCCTGAGCTACGCGCCTGAATTTATTATGGTTGTCTATTTTAGAGCGAATCCCGCATTTGTCAACCCTCCTTCGCGGGGAGGAAAATTGGGCTCCGCTCACCAGCCCCAAAGAGAAAGTGTCAGGATGAAGATTCTGAAAGAAGCAAGATTCAACCCGCCAAACACCCATCGCCCGTTATATTTCGTCCAGCGGTACGCTGGCCGGTTCGTTGTAGATTTGACTGCCCCTGTCCTTGAACGTTTTCGACATTTCCTTCATGCCTTCTTCAAGCGCTTCTTTTTCCTCAAGGCCTTTCTTTTCAGCGTAATCGCGCACATCCTGGGTGATTTTCATGGAGCAGAAGTGCGGCCCGCACATGGAGCAGAAATGCGCCACCTTGGCGGAATCGGAAGGCATGGTTTCGTCATGAAATTCGCGCGCCCGTTCCGGGTCGAGCGACAGGTTGAACTGATCTTCCCAGCGAAACTCGAACCGGGCACGGCTCAAGGCGTCGTCCCGGGCGCGGGCTCCCGGATGTCCTTTGGCCACATCCGCCGCGTGGGCGGCGATCTTGTAAGTGATGACGCCTTCCTTCACGTCGTCCCGGTTGGGCAGTCCCAGATGTTCCTTGGGCGTGACGTAGCAAAGCATGGCGCATCCGTACCAGCCGATCATGGCGGCGCCGATGCCGCTGGTGAAATGGTCGTAGCCGGGCGCGATGTCCGTGGTCAAAGGCCCCAGCGTGTAAAACGGCGCTTCGTGGCATTCTTTCAATTGCTTTTCCATGTTCTCTTTGATCAGGTGCATGGGCACATGACCGGGGCCCTCGATCATCGTCTGCACTTCATATTTCCAGGCGACTTTGGTGAGTTCCCCCAGAGTTTCCAGTTCCGCGAACTGGCCCTCGTCGTTGGCGTCGGCGCTGGAGCCGGGTCTCAGGCCGTCTCCCAGAGAGAAGCTGATGTCATAGGCCTGCATGATTTCGCAGATGTCCTCAAAATGCGTGTACAGGAAATTTTCCTTATGGTGCGCCAGACACCATTTGGCCATGATGGCCCCGCCGCGGGAAACAATGCCCGTAACCCGCTTCGCGGTCATGGGGACGTAAGAAAGCAGGACTCCCGCATGAATGGTGAAATAATCCACGCCCTGTTCCGCTTGTTCGATGAGCGTGTCGCGATAGATTTCCCAGGTCAGTTCTTCGGCTTTTCCTTCGACCTTTTCCAAAGCCTGATAAATGGGAACCGTGCCGATGGGAACGGAGGAATTGCGAATGATCCATTCGCGCGTGTCGTGGATATTTTTTCCGGTGGAAAGATCCATGACCGTATCCGCGCCCCAACGCGTGGCCCACACCATTTTTTCCACCTCTTCCTCGATGGAGGAACTGACCGCAGAGTTGCCTATATTGGCGTTTATTTTTACCAAAAAGTTTCTGCCGATGATGATCGGTTCCACTTCAGGGTGGTTGATATTGACCGGGATGATGGCGCGTCCCCGGGCGATTTCTTCCCGCACAAACTCCGGTGTGATTTCATCCGGGATGCTGGCGCCAAAGGAATTGCCGCGTAAACGTTTTTCCCGTTCCGGGTCCTGATCGAGTTCCACCCGGCGCTGGTTTTCGCGGATGGCGATGTATTCCATTTCCGGCGTGATGATGCCTTTAAGCGCGTAATGCATCTGGCTCACATTCTTTCCCGGTTTGGCGCGCAGGACTTCCATGTTTTTTCGGTCGAACCGGCGCACGCCTTCTCCCTGGTTGTCCCGCTTGTAGCCGTTGTCGACCGGTAAAATGGCCCGGCCTTCATACGTTTCGACATCGCCCCGGTCTGAAATCCATTTCGCCCGAATGGGCTTTAGTCCCTGGTAAGGGTTGATCTCGACGTTGGGGTCGGTGTAAGGCCCGGAGGTGTCGTAAACCAGAATAGACTCTTTGAGTTCCTGGTCGTTGGTTCCGTTGCCGTCATTTTCCGAATGCGGGCTGGCTCCGGTCAGGGTGATTTCCCTGAAAGGCACGCGGATGTCTTTGTGGATGGATCCGGCAATGTATATTTTTTTTGAGTTCGGCGATACGGGATGCGTGGTCAATTGATTGAGCTTGCTTCCGTTGCTGTCTGTGTCCTGGCTCATGTGGCTTATCTCCTTCCGAAGAATTGCATGTATTCAAAAGATGCTTGTTTTATATCGGGACCGTTCCAGATGCCGGAGATCAAGGCGATGCCATGGGCTCCCTGCTCAAGAACAGTTGAGACACGGTTTTTACTGATTCCTCCCAGTCCAAGCACCGGGAGTTTAACCTCCTGGCATACGGTTCGCAATAGATCCAGCCCTTGCGGCGGTCCGTATTCCTTCTTGGAAGGAGTTGCAAATATGGGGCTGAAAGTGATGAAATCGGCCCCGTCTTTTTGCGCCTGTCTGGCACCCTCCAGTGTATGTGTGGAAACGCCCACCAGTAAATGCGGATAACACGCCTTGACTTCATTGGCTGGCATCCCCTTCTCTGGCAAATGCACACCGTCGGCTTCGACCATCAACGCGATGTCCACCCGGTCGTTGATATAGAGTCGTGCGCCATAACGCTCGGTCATTTGCCTTAAGACCACAGCCAGAGAATGCAGGTCTTTTAACGGCAAATCTTTTTCCCGCAATTGCAGGTCCCGGACCCCTCCCTGAAGGGCGGCCTCAATACTCTTCAGAAGAACGTCTTCCGTAAAACGTTTCCGGTCGGTGATCAAATACACTTTCAGCCAATCCGAATGAACCGTGGCCACCCCTTTTATCAGACGGGTTTTCATTGCCCGATCACTCCCATCGGGCGGTCTGTCATTGTTTTGCGAGGGTGGCACAGTCGTACCTTTTCTTTTTTATAAGTCCATCATTCCTTCCAGCGGACTGCTGGCGGACGCGTATAATTTTTTTGGAATCCGCCCCGCTTCAAAGGCGAGTCTGCCGCTCTCAACCGCCATTTTCATGGACAAGGCCATTTTCAACGGGTCACGGGCTCCGGCGATGGCGGTGTTCATCAGGATTCCATCGACGCCAAGCTCCATCGCCCGGCTGGCATCGGACGCGGTTCCCACGCCCGCGTCGATAATCACGGGGACGCTGACCGCCTCCTGAATCAGCCGTATGTTATAGGGATTGCGAATGCCCAACCCGGACCCGATGGGTGCGGCCAGAGGCATCACCGCCACGCATCCCAGGGCCTCCAGCTTTTTACACAAAACAACATCGTCCGTGCAATAGGGCAATACCTGAAAGCCATCCTGAACGAGCAGTTTGGACGCTTCCAGGGTCGCCTCGTTATCGGGGAACAGGGTTTTTTCATCGCCGATAACTTCCACTTTGACAAAATTGCCAAGGCCCGCTTCCCGGGCCAGCTGACAGGTCATGACCGCTTCCTTGACGGAATAGCAACCGGCGGTGTTCGGCAGGAAAATGTATTTTTTGGGATCGAGATGGTTGAGGAGCGAGTCTTTCGTGGTGTCCAGCTCAATTCTTCTTACCGCTACGGTCACGATTTCAGCGCCGGAAATCTCGATGGCGATGCGGGTTTGCTCAAACGAGGCGTATTTCCCCGTGCCCACGATCAGGCGTGAGGTCAGGGTCTTGTCGCCGATTTTAAAAGTTGGTTTGTCCGTCAGGGTTTCAGTCACTGGAAATGGTTTTCCTTTAAAAATATTTTATAGCCGAGATCATACACCGCCGCCGACGGCGTGCACGATCTCTATTTGATCCCCTTCTTTTACGGGGGTTTCCGGGTATCTGGATTTTGGGATCACCTGACAGTTGAGAGCCACCGCGATATTGGGAGCGGTGATGGAAAGCTCCTCCACCAGTTCGGTCACTGTGTTGCTGGAATGGACTTCTCGTTCTTCCCCATTGATGGTCAGTTTCACCCGCGTCTCCAGATAAATTTTCTACTTATAAAACAGATGGTTTGGGGTTACAATTGATCTGATCAAAACGTGACTCAAGTTATTTCCCGAAACACTAAGGAGTGATGTCACCCTTTTTTATCAGGAGACCTGGGACACTCTATTTGAGAAAACGGTTCTTAACCGTGTGATGGTTTAAAAAACGCTGGGGTGCTGGATGAGGATAACCGTTTAGGGACCGACAAGGGAAAAGCTGTTGCCCTGTTATCAGGGTCACAGCCTGAAGGAATTGTAGCGCCTGCTTAAGACAGCTTCACTTCCCTTCGCTGGTATAAACCAGATCAGGTTCCAAGGGTCATCCTAAAAGGAAATCTCAGTTGGAGCAACACCCCTAGTGATGGAGATAGCATTGGATAATTTTTTTGTGAAGTCAAGAGATATTGACAAAATTTTAACAAGGGACTCTATTGAAGCCTATGAGAATGGAAAATAAAATGTTAATGCGATGGTTGCTGGCCGGAATTTTAATCCTGATTCAGGGGTGCGCGGGTGCGTCTCTGAACCCATTTGTAGAAAAACCCTATTTTGCTTCTCCACCCGCTCAACTGTCCAGTGCCGATAAGGAAGTATTTGACAGAGCGTTGTTTCGGCAGACCAACAATCGGATTCAACCGGCCATCAAGGTTTGGGGGCAGTTTCTGGAAAAGCACCCGCGCTCGTTTGAAGCTCACAACAACCTGGGGCTGGTTTATTTTGAAGACGATCAATTAGCCGCCGCGATCATCGAATTTGAAAAGGCCATGTCCCTGGAGCCCAGTGAAGACAAGATAAAGAAAAACCTGATCAGAGCCCTGAATTTCAAAGCCCTCCTCTACAAAGAAGCCAATGATTACAACCGGGCGGTCGATACCTTAAAGCGGGTCCAGGAAATTTCCACTCCGGAAGAAAAGGAAAAAGTCGGGTATCGCATCGAGGAATATGAAAACCAGGCGTTTGCACAGGCAAAACGCGTCAACACTCTGGAAGCTTACCAGGCATTTCTCATACGCTATCCTGAGAGTTCCAAAAACTCGGATGCAGCCCGCATGAAGGTTGAGGGGTTGAAACTCAGGCCCGCCGCACCTCCGGCAATTAAAGCCGAGGCAAGTATTCCGGCTTTGCCCCTGGAAACGGAAAGTGAAGAAATACTTGCGGGCGATGATTTGCTCGAAAGTTCGCCGTTGAACATGGAGAACACAGAAAACATGGTGGACGTGACCCCTGAGATGAAGGGTCTGGCGGAAGAAAAGATGTCGTCATCCTCCCCCGGCCTGGACCCGGCCCTTGGGCAGGATATGCAGAAGGAAGCCATGGAAAAAATGGAAAAAGTTGAAACGGGGGTTAAAACTCCGGTTGTCGCAGAAACCCTGGACAATGGGTTCATTCCCGTTCAACCGCTGGAGGTCCCGCGCAGTGGTGAGCAGAAAATAGCAATCGCCACTCAGCCTGACCCCAAGCCCGCAACCGGGGTCGATCCTTTTTTCAAACCGGAATCTCCAAAAGTTAAAACCCCGGACCCCGTCGTGTCCCTCCCGGTACAAAATGATCCCCCCGAAGTGGCTCAGATATTAAAAAAGAAAGTGAAGATCGTCACTTCGAAAGATCCTCTCAGGATTCGTGCCGGTCCCACTTCGGCATCCAGAGTCGTTGCTACCGTGGCTAAGGGTTCTCTGGTTCCGTTCGTCAAAGAAGAAAACGGATGGTACAAGATAGAGTTCTCCGCCGGGGAAACGGGTTGGGTTTCTAAAAAATATTCGCAAATGGTGGAATAATTTTTCCTTCCGCCGGGTCTAAAACCCAACGGCTCCTCCCCCAGTTTTTTTCTTTGCTCAGGATTTCAGCCTGAGATAAACGGAAGGAATTGGGTTGAGGAAACCCCGGACTCATAATATAATCGCCTCTCAGAATTCAAATACCCTTATTTATATCCGATCAATTTTATAGAGATTTTTTTATGACCCTGATTGCGCCCGAACAACTGGACCGGTTGATTGAAAGTGAATGGAACTATCTGGATTCCAAAAAATCTGAATGGAGCCTCCTGGACGGGGAACAGGACATGGAGGTTCTGGAACATATTTTACGGTGCATTTTGCATCTGGACCGCACCGAGACTTTGGGGGTCGAATTCAAGGAATGCGTCAAAGTGCAAAACCCCGATGGCGGCTGGTCCAAACGCTCGCACGCCGATCAGACCTCCATGTGGATCACGACCTTTGTCGCTTTGAAACTTTGCCGGGGCAACCTGGCACTCAAGGACCCGGCGATCGAGGACTGCATTCAGCGCGCCCTGGAATACGTTCTTTCCGTTCAGGAGGAAGACGGGCATTGGGCCGACCCGGAATGGTCCCACCTCGACACCACCTGTTCGGTCACCTGTTTTCTCACCATTTATCAGGTGACCCATGACAAGCGGGAGGAAGAAAGAATCAACACCGCGAGGAAGCGGGGGTTCGAGTTCATCAAAAACTGGCAACAGGATTCCGGTTTGTGGAAAGACAATACCTTTCATCCGGCGGGAATCGAAACCACGGCTCACCTGATGCAGTACACCCTCGTTCCCGCTTTTTTCATGGATGGCATCGACTACGCCGAGAAACTTTGCATGGACGCCGCCGAATCACTGGCGGGGGAGCAGGCCGCGAACGGATCGTGGGACCAGGAAAACATGGACCACACAATGGATGCCTGCCGAAACCTGATGCTGGTCTCGGATACGTTTGACCGGCGGGATAAATACACTCCGATCATTGAAAAGGGCGTGCGCTGGTTGATGGACGAGAAAAATGCGACGGGCTGGGGAGATTTCCCGGACGAACCCAGCAATGTCGAACGCACCGCCGATGGTCTGGACACCCTGCTAAAATTCAAAAGGTATTGTTCTGGAGAGCCGATGTCGCATTTTTGGGCTTACAGTAAATAAACTTTTTACAGGGACCTCTAATAATCCGATACCTTTCTTTCATGCCCCCGCAACATTTTTAGAGATACCCCAATGCAAGCGATCATTCTTCTGGCCGGTTACGGTTCCCGTCTGAACCGACAGGATATCCCGCACAAAGCCTTATTGCCTTTTGGCAACGACACCCTCCTTTCCCGTCACCTTTCCTGTTTGGAAGACTTGAAAATCGACCTCACCCATCTGGTTCTCGGCCACAACAAAGAACAGGTCGAAAGTTATGTCCGGGGTTTACAGCTCAAGTTGCCCCTCCGGTTTATTGACAACCCCGTTTATCGAACGACTGGTAACACGCTTTCCATGGTGATGGCATTACGGCAATCGGCGGCAGACGTTTTGATTCTGGATGGGGATGTCCTTTACCCCCGGTCGGTTTTTACCGACTATGCCCGTCAGTCCGACGCGTCTTCCTTTGCCATGACGCCCGGCGATATCGACGATGAAGAATCGGCGAAGGTGTTGTTGAAACCGTCGGGCAGTATCCAGGCGTTCATCACCAAACGGCACCTGACCGGAGCAGAAAAAAGCGGTTTTAAATTTGCTGGTGAGGCGATCGGTTTTTTCAAACTTTCCGCGCTCAACGTGAAAAAGTTTATTGCCCTTTACGAGAAGCACGAAGCGGAGTACGAAAAATTTCTCTGGGAAATCCCCTTCACGGAATTCGCAAACGAAGTGGATTTAAAAACCTGGACCACCGGGAGTACCGATTGCTTTGAAATCGACACCCAGGAAGAATACGAACACGCTCTGGACCATTTCGAACGCCATAGAGATTTGTATGGTTGAGGAACAATCCCAGGGTGGAAGAAAGTCGAGTCCCTTCAAAATAAAGATGTCCGCATGTTAAAGAAATACAAGGCCGTGTTTTTCGATGTGGGAGGAACCCTGCTCGAAGTGTATCCGTCCGTCGGGGAAGTGTATGCGGAGATTGCGCGTGATTTTGGGTTTTCCGGATCGCCGTCTGCGGTGGACCGGCAGTTTCGTCTTGAATGGAAAAAAACCGGGGGAATCGAATCCCTGGGCCGTCAAAGCGGAGTGACCATTGAAAGAAAATTTTGGCGCGATCTGGTTTTTCATGTATTCGAACATTTCGGCGGGTTGCGGGACTTTGAAACTTATTTTGATCAGGTTTATGAAGCGTTTCGGAGTAAAGAACGCTGGCGCGTCTATGAAGATGTTCAGGATTCTGGAATATTGCAAACCCTGAAACGCCGGGGGGTTGTCCTGGGTGTTATTTCAAACTGGGATTCCCGCCTCCCGGAAACTCTGGAGGCAATGGGGCTGGCACAGCATTTTGATTTTATCCTGGCATCCACCGTGGTGGGGGCGGCCAAACCGGATGAAAAGATTTTTAGAGAAGCGTTGCTAAAGAGCGGAGTCAATAGCCGGGAAGCCTGCCACATCGGCGATGAACCCATAGCTGATATACAAGGCGCAAAACAGGCCGGCGTTGACGCGATCCTGATCGACCGCAGGGATCGATTCAATTCTTTCAGGGACCGCAAGATACGTTCTTTTCTGGAGCTTGGGTGAGCCTGTGTTTCCTCAGGGTTTGTAACCTTTGATCCCGTCCAGGTTGGCTTTGGTGAAGGAGGTTTTATTTATTTTGGCTTGAGTCAGGTTGGCGCCGGTGAGATTGGCCCCAAAAAATGAGGTGCTGTCCAGATTGGCTCCCCGCAAATCCGCGTTGGTCAGGTTGGCGAATGTCAGGCTGACTTCCTTCAGGTTGGCCTGAGTAAATACCGCCGAGGTCAATTTGGCGCGGCTCATGGAAGCGTTGATCAGGTTGGCTTTGGAGAAATTGACTTTTTCCAGAGTGGCTTCGTTGAAATCCGCGCTGTTCAAATCCGCACCGGAGAAGTTGGAACCTGTCAGATAGGCTTTTTCAAATTTTGTTTTTACCAGGGACGTTTTGCTGAAATTAGCTTTCACGCAGGTCACCCCGCTGAAGTCCAGACCGGAGAGATCCAGCCCCGTCAAATCGGTGTCCATTAAATGAGGCCGGTTTTCTTCCTTTAACATTGATTTTAATTTAGTGATGCTGATATTTGCCATGAATTACCTTTCGTTTTGCCCTGCGGCTCATACGGGAACCCCGCCTGAAATGATCCCGGTCCGGGGCACTATAACCTGAGAGGAATTTTTTAACAACCAATCAGGTTTAACTTTGAATCGTTTGTGGAACTTGATTTTCTTGACCCCGGTATTTCCAAAGTTCGTAGACGAAATATAGATAAAAGGGCGTGTATTCAAACCAGGGGATCCACCGGGAATATTCGGGAATGTCCTGATAGTCGAAATAGAAATCGAGGTAATACAAACCTACAAGACCGGTCAATAAAACCCACGACCGCCAGGGAAACAGACACATAAAAGGCACGACCCAGGAAAGATACCAGGGGTTTTGCACGGGACTCAGGAGAAATACCAGGCCCATCAGGATGAAAAAATAAAACAGCAATTGTTTATTTGATTTCTGAAGAAAACTTTTCCAAAAAAGCAGATAGCCAATGACTCCAGACAAGATAACCGCAACAGTTGCCTTGCTTAGAAGCGTTGGCAGGTCGCTTGAAAAAAATGTTTGCGACACCGCCCGCAAATTCAACACGTCGCCGAAAAAATAAACCAGGAGAGAAAACAGGCTGTCGTTACTTTGCCAGTGGAGGGAAAAAGCTTTCAGCCCCGCAAAAGTTTTGAAGCCAGTGTTTAAAAAAGGCAGGTAACAAAGAGCCACGACCGTGCCAAACATTAGAAGGAGAAGGAGGGGGGTCGTCCAAACGGGCTTTTGGCTGATTTTGTTTTTTTGTGCCGCCCGTTCAAGAAAAAACGGCAAAAGAATCACCGGATAAAATTTCACCAAAACACTGAACGCCAGCAAAAGGTTCGCCAGAGCGTGCCGGCGCAGGATCAAAAAATGAATGGCGGCGCATAAAAAAGCGATGCCCAGGATGTCGAGATGAGTGGAGTTGTAGGTTTCCTTGATGACGAGGGGCGACCAGAAATAGATCAGGCACAGGTTTTTGTTTTTCCCCAGAGTCCCCAGGATTTGCACGATAAAAAATAGTACGGCCAGATCAAACATCAGGAAGGTCAGTCGGAGCGCCAATATGCTGTCCGGCTTGAGAAGGGCAACCCCTTTGAAAATGAACTGCGCCATCGGTGGATAGATGGTCGGGACATCCGAATGGTTGACCCGTTCGAGGGTCGTCAAAGCCGCCTGGTTTTCCCATTTCAGGCTGTTGAGAAGCTCAAGCTCCTGACGTTCTTGCTGGGTGTAACGCGCCATAAACCCCTTCGCGTCTTTTATCTTGAAATCCAGGTAATCGTTGGTTTCGTCCGGCGCGTATTTATAGGGGTTGATTCCGTGGGCAAACACCTTTCCATCCCAAAGGTATCTATAAACGTCGTCTTCCTGTATCTGATTGGCGGGCAGGATCACCGCCCGAAAAAGAAGCCCCAGAATAACGATGGCCCACAAGGCCGAGGAAGAATCCGGTTTTTGCACCACAGTTTTGCTGGCCAGTGCGTAAAAAACAAACAGCACGGCGTATACCGCAAGGTAAGCCAGAATGGGCCGGTCTGAGTATCCTCCTCCCCAGTTGAATTGCCTGGAAAGCGCGGTCATGGCCAGATACAGTGGCAGGCTGGCGATTCCTAAAGCGATGAGATGACGGTGAGAACGCATGTGTCTGGAGGGATGAACTTCCAGGTTGAATTTTAATCAGGGGTTTTTTGCCAGTGAATTTTGATCTTCCAGATTTTCCAGTTCCTTTAATTCCTGTTCGCCCAGCCAGCCGTAGATCTGGGCCAGACTCCGGTGCACGTTCGGATTGTCGTCTTTGATAGCGATGGCCGACCAATAGCGCTTGAGGGCATTCTGGTATAGTTTTTCGGTTTTATATAGGTTGCCCAAACGGACGTAAATATCCGCCCGGTCCGGCTCGAGGACGGACGCGCGTTCCAGAAGATGGATCGCTTCAATAGAGTTTTTATTTTTTTCGTTTTGCGTGGCCAGAGCTTCTAAGTAGGTCAGTGTTTTGGGTGCCAGTTCGACGGCTTTTTCGAGGTTTTCCCGGCAGGGACCGTGGTTTTCCTGTTTGCAGTAGACTCGACCCAGACGATAATAGGTCAGTGCGTGCTTGTCGTCGATGGCAAGCGCCTGGGTGTATTTGTTTTTTGCCTCTTCCAGAGATCCTTCCCGTTCCAGATATTCTCCCCGAACACTCAAAGGTTCCGCGCTGTCGTGGTTATTTTCTGCGGCGGTTTGAAGCTCTTTAAAAGCCAGGTCGCGGTCTCCACGATCGTAGTGAATAGCGGCAAGGTTGATGCGGCTGTTGGTGTCTTCGGTTTTTTCGAGAATTTTTTGGTACAGCAAGGCGGCTTCTTTGTGTTTGCCCTGATCCTGATACACCACGGCAAGGTTATACAGGGAGAAGGGGTCATCGGGGTTTTTTCTGAGCGCCAGTTTGTATTGGTCGATGGCTTCCGCGTGTTTTCCCTGATCGTAAAGCTCCACTCCCCGGTTGAAATGACTTTCGTTGGGAGCGGGGTAATTGACGCACCCCCCCCACATGAAGCCCGTCAGCAGAACGCCCAGGAGGCGCATCCAAAAAAATGAAGGTTTGTTGTTTGACATTTTCTTAAATTAATTTTTCGACAATTTATCCAGCCGTTGCATGCGAACCTTGCTGGGCTGGGCGCCAATGTTAAACTCGTTTTCTGATTCCCCGGGTTCTTCGGGCGATTTTCTGATCAGCTTCCAGGGATTGCGTTTCAAATCCGCGGTGATCGTCTTGAGATTTCGGGAAGATTCATTCAGGTTTTGAATCAGCTCCAGAATGTTGCGCCGGTTTTCAACCAGAATCGCGCTGCTTTGATGCAGGGTGGCATCCAGACTGTTGGACGCGGAGTTGATATTTTTCGCAATGCTTCCAGTTTCTTCTTTCATGGAGTGGACCAGCTCGGTGATGCCGGTCCGATTTTCTTTCAGCAGACTTTCAAGCTCTTCTGTCAGGTTTTCGGTCTGGTCGATGATTTTGATCAAGTCCGGTTCTTTTTCGGTCATCAGCCGGTCGGCTTTTTGGGTGAAAGAATGAATGTTCTCCAGGGTCTGTCCGATGTTGTCCCCGTTGCCTTCAAACACCTTGTGCAATTCTCCTGTCACCCGAGACAGGTTCACCAGATTGCCCCGAATTTCCTGACGATTTTCTATGAGGATTCCATTCACGTTGTCGAGGGAGGTTTTGAAAGACTGAAGCGTTTCCCTGGAATCGTGGATGAGGGTGTCCGCCATCTGGGTGAACTTCCTGACCTGAATCACTACTTCCTCCACCATATCGCCCATTTCGGTGAACTGAAAAGGCTCCTGCCCCATAAGTTGTTCGCCTGCTTGAAGAACGGGAGAGCTGGAACTGCCGGGGCGAATTTCAAGGTAGGGACCGCCCATCAGGCCGGAGGTTTTAATGCTGGCGATGGAGTCTTGTCTCACTTTGATGGAAGGATTGATTTCAGCCAAAACGATCACCCGGTCGGTCCCCTCTTCATTCAGGGAATTGTCCAAGTCGATTTCACTCACTCTTCCCACGTCCAGACCCGCATAACGGACGGGGGCGCCAATCTCCAGGCCGACCGTGAAATTAAAAACGACGCTGATATTTTTTTTTGGCTTGAACCGGTCTTTGACATCGCCCAGCATAAAAATAAACACTGAAAGAACGATCAGACTCAGGAAAATAAACATCCCCGCTTTATATTCTGATGATTTGTATTCCATAAATTTAAATATTCATTTGTTTTAATTCTTCCCCATAATCGACCTGGCTTTTGCTGAAGGGAATGGGGCCGTCCGGGTCCCCTTTGATAAACTGGATCACTCTGGGGTCGTCGCTGTTTTTAAGTTCTTCCGGCGACCCATTGGCGATTATTTTTCCTTTGAACAGCATGATGATCTTATCGGATATTCGCATGGCGCTTGGCAGTTCATGCGTGACGACGATGGATGTGATCGCCATTTTCCGGCTGAGGCTCATGATCAGTTCGTCGATCACGCCGATGGAAATGGGGTCGAGCCCGGCGGACGGTTCGTCGTAAAAAACGATTTTGGGATCGAGAGCAATGGCGCGGGCCAGGGCGATGCGTTTGATCATGCCGCCGGACAACTGAGCCGGTTTCAAGTGTTCGGCTCCGCGCAGTCCGACCATCTCCAGCTTCATCTTGACGATGATGCGGATGGTGCTGTCGTTAAGCTGAGTGTGTTCCCGGAGCGGCAGGGCGACGTTTTCCTCCACGGTCAGGGAATTGAACAACGCGCCGCTCTGGAACATGACGCCGAATTTTTTACGCACCTCGTTCATACGTTCGTTGTCCAGTTGAGTCACGTCTTCACCGTCGATCAGGATCTCGCCCGCATCGGCTTTGTACGCGCCGATAAGCAGTTTGAGGATGGTGCTTTTCCCGCTCCCGCTTCCGCCAATGATGGACGTGGTTTTTCCTCTTTCAAACCGGGCGTGAAAGTTTTCCAGCACGACAATTTTTTTGTCGCCTTCCCCAAAAGACTTGTAAAGATTTTTAACTTCAATCATCAGGTAATGAAATAAAATAAGGCGGTGAATAATAAATTCGCGATGATAATAAGAACCATGGAAATAACCACCGAGGAGCGCGTGTTTTCCCCGACTTTTTCGGCTCCGCCTTCGATGATGAACGCCAGATAACTGCCGACCATCACGATGATCACCGCAAACACCCCGCTCTTGATCAATCCCGTCACGACATCAATCACCTTCATCTTTTCCAGGGAATGCTGGATGTAAGGCGCCGAATCAATTCCAAGCGTGGTGACCCCGACCACATAGCCCCCCAGAATGCCCATAAAATCCGCCATGAGGGTCAGGCAGGGAAGCATGATGAGAAGAGCCAGAAACCGTGGCGTAATGAGAAATTTCACTGGATTGAGAGCCATGGTTTCCAGAGCGAGAATTTCGTCCGAGACTTTCATGGTCCCCATTTCTGCCGTGAACGACGCTCCCACGCGCCCGGCGATGACCAGAGCCGTCATCAACGGGCCGAGCTCTTTCAGAACGGTGACGCCCACCAGCGCTCCGACATAATCCAGCGCGCCCATGCGGGACATTTGATAGGCCGAATTGAAGGCCAGGATGACCCCGATGAGGAAGGAAATGAGAAAAACGATGCCGGTTGATTTGACGCCGACTTCCTCCATCTGAATCCACACCGGACCCCATTTATTGGGTTTGCCTCTCAAAGGTTCTATGAAGGTACAGTACAGGGTGGCCCGCGTCAGGTAATAGAGCCCGCTGATTTCTCTGAAGAAATCAAGGGCGGCAGATCGGGATCGGTACCCCTTTTCCCCTATGTAACCAAATAGGTGTCTCATTTTTTAATCGGGCCGATGTTCAAACCCCTTCAAGAGCTTCTTTGTGGGATTCGAAAACCTCGAACACCGTCAACAGCCGGGCGATCTCGAACACATCCTTGACCATTGGGGTCAAACAGACCAGCCTGAATTTTGTGTTGTTGGCGTGGCTCCATTGCAACCCTTCCACCAAAGTGGCGATGCCGGAACTATCAACATAGGCCACCTTGGAAAGATCGACAATAATCGCTTTTTGATTTTTTTTGAATAAATCCGTCAATTGCGTGCGCACCAGAGGGGAAGAACTCATATCGATATCGCCCTCGATCAAAAGGGTCACCGCCCCGTTGCCGTTTTGGTTGATTTTCAAATCAAGGCTCATGACATCACCCGATTTCCTTGCGAATGGAGGTCGGCTCGCCTTTCAGGTCTTTGCACATGGTGAGCAGGGTTCCTTTGTCGCGATTGGTGCAATATTTAACCTCATCCATGATTTCATTGATAAAATAAGTTCCCAGTCCGCCCGGTTTGATCTCATGGATGGACCGTGGTTTGATGTCTTTAGGGTCGCACTGTTTTCCGAAATCGCGGATTTTTATCTCAAATAAATTTTCAGACAGAGAGAAACTCATTTCGATGGGCTGATCATTGCAATCGCCATAACTGTATTTGATAATGTTTGAACAAGCCTCATCAATGCAAAGAACCAGCCTCGGAATGAGGTCTCGTGAAACAGCGTGGCTGGTCAGCAAGTGGAAAACAACCTTGCGCACCAGGCTGAAGTATTTTGGGTCGCTCGGAATAGTGAGTTTGACGGATTCAGCCATAAAACCATATTTTTCAATTAGTCTCTATCCTATAGATTATAATATATTTTTCAACATAAGCCATCCCTCTTTTCCAGAACCCTTGGTTTTTTAGGGCGGTTTGACAGGAACTTAAAAATAACCCTTTGAGCGGCAGTGGCACTAAATTAAACCTCCGCGAGAGGTTAACGGGGGAGTTTGAAAAGTGAATATTTTTTGGTCTTTGCAATCACCACTTCCTTACAATAAAGGTCGGTTCTTTGTCCCCAACTGATTTTTTTTATACAGGATTGAAAGCCGAAAGAAGCGTCTGTAGTGACCGGAACCTTCAAAAAGTTTTAGACAAGTGACGCGCAATGAACTATAAAATAAAACTTTATCTTGCCATTTAACCCGGTTAAAATATAACAGATGAAGTTTTTTTATCCGGTGGACAGGTGCATATGAGCGGGCAACGGGACCGTGGACATTCCTGGTTGGGGATTCGCGAAATTCTTTCGCAGTCCTTAAAACAAGTGGATGTTGACTCAGAGTTTTCTGTGGACCGGGCACGATTGTGCTGGGCTCTCGCCGTCGGAAAAGAAATCGCAGGCATTTCCCAGGTGACCAAAGTGGCCCCCAAAACGCTTTACGTTGAAGTGACGGAGAAGGAGTGGATGCCTTCACTGGAAGCGTTGAGAGATAAAATAATCCGGGAGATGAAACAGCAGGCAGGTCTTGAAGGTTTGACACGGATTTTATTCGCAGTCGCCAAGGCTTAAGGTTCATGCGGAAAAATCTCTCAGATTCCCTGAAAAGCAATAGGCTTAAATATACAGCTCCAGATCTCGGCCTGGGGTTGTCCCGACGGCTCACAAAGCGTAAGTGAAGGAAATTGAAATGACCCAAAACCCAGATTTAAAAGGCACGCTCCCCCGTTTCAGCGCAAAAACTCTATGGACTCCACTCGCTCTGGCTGGCTGGCTGGCTGTTGCCAACTGCAGTACCGTGGCCACATCCCAGGGGGTCGACAACGACCTTGCCACCTCATATGCCGTTAAAAGCCTCTCTCAAAAACAGGGGAACTCTCCCCGCTATACCAGAGACCCAAGGTCCTATTTCCATTACCTTCTCGCGTTGAAGGCCGAGAGCAAGTCCCGTTTTGAAGATGCGGCCTCCCATTACCTGGAAGTGGTTCGCCACGACCCTGAAATGGAGGATATGCGCGAAATTCTGGTCAAACTGCTTTTGCGCTCCGGGCAAATTGATAAATTGATCGAAGTGAGTCAGGAATCTCTGGAAAGGTTTCCCGACAATACCGTTATCAATATGGTCTTAGCCGATGTTCTGGTGGGAAAGGGGGATGCTTATGGCGCTCTCAAGCATTACCGGAAGGTGACGGAGGTCGATCCGGGAAGTTCCAGAGCCTATCTCCTGCAGGGAACCGTGTACGACTCCCTCAAACAATACGGCCAGGCCAGGGAGATGTACCAGCAGGTGATTCTGGCGGAATCCGGAAACCCTCTGGGCCACCATTTTCTCGGCCAGGCTGAGATACGTTCCGGTAATTATGAAGCCGCCGAGGCGAGCCTGGGAAAAGCCGTTGCGCTCAGGCCCAATTTTATTCAAGCCAGAGAGCATTATGCCTGGGTCCTGTTAAAGCTTGGAAAAAACGATCAGGCGGTCCGGGAGTTAAAACTGCTCGTGAAACTGGACCCCAGGAATCAAAAGGTCCGTTCTTACCTGGATAACATGCAAAAGCTGTCGGCTGAAGAAAACCTCAAAGAATTTGCGGATATTCCCGAGGACCTGAAAAACCCGGCCAATATCCACATGAGCATCGCGGGCATTTTTTATGAGCAGGCAATGTACCTGAACGCTCTTGATGAGTTTCAACTCACTCTTATCAAAGATGATAAAAAAGAAACCCACATGCTCATGTCCCGGATTTATGAAATTCTGGGGAGGCTGGACAAGGCGGTTGAGGAATTTGAAATTTTAAGAAAAATGGCTCCGAAGTCCGTGGAGATCCTGCGTTATTCCGCGCGGCTGTACAGTTTGAACGGACAACCGCATGAAGCTGTCCGGCTGGTCGAACAAGCTGTGGAATTGGAACCCGAGAACGATTCCTTATATCATTCCTTATCTCTGGCCTACATGGCGGTCGAAAAATACGATCTTGCCATTCAAAACATGCGTACCGCCATCAGCCTCAATGACAGTAAAGATGCTTATTTTTTTGAACTGGGGGCCTTGTTGGAACGGCGGGAAAATTATTCTGACGCCATTGATAATATGCTCCGGGCCATCGAATTGAACCCCATGCATTCCAATGCGCATAATTTTATCGGCTACATGTACGCCCAGGAAGGGCAATACCTTGATAAGGCCTTGGGCCACCTGAAAAAAGCTCTTTCCATTCAGCCTCGTAACGGCTACTTTCTGGACAGCCTGGGTTGGATTTATTTTAAAAAAGGGGAATCGGAAAAGGCCCTGACTGAAATAAAAAAAGCCATGGTTTACGTGGCGCCGGACCCGGTTCTTTATGACCATTTGGGCGATGTGCATTACTCATTGAAAAACTATGAAGAAGCAAGCGGGGCCTGGAAAACCAGTTTGTCGCTGACCAAAGTTAAAAAAGACGAAAGTGATAGCGGGGAAGTGCCGAACGAGGAGGCCCTGGCGGAAAAAATAAAAAAAGTAAATCAACTGCTTCTGGAAAGTTATTAACGTCCTCACCTGAAGGAAACTGGATGCAAGCCCGCTTTTTCTCATGTCGTCTTTGGGCTTTTGCCCTGCTGATTCTGCACGCGGGTTTTCTTTCCTCCTGTCAGACCGGTCAAGCGCCTGAAGGTTCCCACCTGCACCAGCAAACCATCTCTCTGGAAGATATTCGCGGGCGGATCATTGAGCGGCAAAACGGGTTGAGCGACCTGAAGTCCTTTGTCCAAACCACCGTAGAAACCAGAGATCGCAAACGTTCTCTCAGGCAGGCCCTGCTGGTTCGCGGAGTCCAGGCCCTCAGAGTCGATACCCTGAGTTTGCTGGGTCAGCCGCTGGGAGTTTATATTTTCAATGGCCTGAAGACGGAAGGTCAGCGGTCCGTTTTATACGACACGCGTCGCAACCGCGTTTTTCTAGGGATTGAAGTGCAGGAGATGCTGGGGCGAACTCTGGGAATCGCCCTGAACCTTGAGGAGTACGTCAGTGTATTTGCCGGCAATATTCCCCGTCTCGAAGCCTTGAAATTGACCGGGGGAACCTTGAATCAGGAAGGGGCGACCTACCAGTTGACGGGAGTGGACCCGGCGGACAAAAGCCGGATGGAAATAGAAGTCGACGCCTACACCCTTCTTCCCAATCAAGTTGTGCGCACTTTGCCCGACGGGAAAGTCATTCGCATCCAGTGGCAGGATTACCGTTTGGTGGCGGAGCGGAATTTTCCCCATAGAATCGACATCGAGCTTCCCGCCGAGGCCGCCGGTTTGACGCTTGTTTTTACCGATCCCATTCTAAACGCCGGAATTCCAGATGAATCCTTCGAACTCACCTTTGGTGACAAAAACCTTTCCTCGTTGCGGAATTGATCCCTTGCCTGCCCCATGAAACTGTCCTTTAAAACACCGGCAAAAATCAACCTGGGGTTGCACATCAGCCACAAGCGGGAAGACGGGTATCACGAGCTGGAAACCCTCCTGCAGATGGTGTCCCTGTACGACACGATTGAACTGGAAACACAACCCTCCGGCATCGAATTATCCTGCGACCGGGCGGGCATCCCCACAGACCACAGCAATCTGGTAATGCAGGCGGCGCGTTTGCTGGTGGACACGCACTCACTTCAAAATATGCCGGGGGTTCGGATTCGCCTGAATAAAACGATTCCCGCAGGCGCCGGGTTGGGGGGCGGCAGTGGCAACGCGGCAGGGGTTCTCATGGGATTGAACGTGTTATGGGGGTTGAAATTGCCGAGGCAGGATCTGGCGCTGATGGCCCGAAAACTGGGCGCCGATGTCCCCTTCTTTTTAACCGCTCCCACCGCCTTCGGGAGGGGCCGGGGAGATGAGATGACACCTGTCCAAACGGTTGGAAAATTTGATATATTACTGGTTTACCCCAATTTCCCCATCGCCACTCCCTGGGTCTATCAGAACTTAAAATTGAAGTTGACAAACCGGCAAAATAATATTAGCATTCTGAAAAAATTTTTGTCCGAATCGCAGATTGAAAACCTCGGGAAACACCTGTTCAACGATTTAGAACCCGTTGTTGTTGAAAGATATCCTGAAATTCAGGCCATCAAGGATGATCTTCTCAATCTGGGTGCAAAGGGAAGCCTTTTATCAGGAAGCGGATCCACGGTTTTTGCTGTTTTTGACAACCCTGATTGCGCAAAGAGCGCGTATGTCAAATACAACAAAGGGAACAGAGGGGTATTCTTGACGAAAACAATCACCAGCTTTTCTGAGTTCTGGCCGGATGAAATGGTAAATGACGCTGGGAGCCTCTAAACTAAAGCCTTGAAAGCCACCCTCAATTAATTTTTTGAGGCACGTTGCCAGGGTCCAAAAGCACTGATTTTTAAAGGCGCTCGCAAAACTTTCTTAACAACCCCTTAAATTTGTTGGGCATGATCTTATCGCGATAACCTGAACTCCTCCCCTGCATTCGGTTCCATTTTTTACAGAATACAATTAAACGGGATTTCATCCGGGTAAGTTTTTCATCCTCTTTGTCAGGAAAAGTTTAATTCAGAGGTCCAGCAACTGTTTGAGTTTAATTGTATTAATAGATTTCTTGGGGCGTCGACAAGAGGCTAGTCACAGGATTTTGATTCCTGCAACGGAGGTTCGAATCCTCCCGCCCCAGTTCATTTTGTGAGATGGAAAATAAATGGGAAATAATGGCAACGGACCGGTTTTAATATTTTCTGGACGATCGAACCCCGATTTGACGGACGCTATTTGTCAGTATATGAAGGTTCCCATGGGGCGGAGCATGATCCGCGACTTTTCCGATCAGGAAATTTTTGTAAAAATCGAGGAAAACGTTCGTGGCGCCGATGTTTTCGTCGTGCAATCGACTTGCAATCCGGGAAATACCAATTTGATGGAAATGCTCGTCATGATCGACGCGCTCAAACGCTCTTCCGCTAAAAGGATCACCGCCGTACTGCCTTATTACGGGTATGCCCGGCAGGATCGCAAAATTGAGCCCAGAGTCCCCATCACCGCCAAACTGGTGGCCAACCTGCTGGAAACGGCGGGAACCGACCGGGTGTTGACCATCGACCTGCATGCGGGGCAGATCCAGGGATTTTTTAATGTCCCGGTGGACGATTTATTTGCCATGTACGTTCTGGTCAAATATATTAAAGACCTCAATCTGGAGAATTTGATGGTTATTTCTCCCGACGCCGGAGGCGTGGAACGGGCGCGGGCGTTTGCCAAGCGGCTGGGGGTTTCCCTAGCCATTATCGACAAGCGCCGGGAAGTGGCCAACGAGGCAAAAGCCATGCACATCATCGGTGATGTCAAAGGCAAAGTGGCGTTTATCGTGGATGACATGATCGACACCGCAGGAACTCTGTTAGAGGCAACCAGCGCGTTGCTGAGAGAAGGCGCTAAAGAAGTGCATGCGTGTTGTTCGCATCCTGTGTTTTCGGGTCCTGCGGCCAAGAGGATCAATGACTCGGCGATCAAATCTATTGTCACAACTAATACGATACCTTTGCCGGATGCATTGATTAATAGTCCGAAAATAAAAATATTATCAGTCGCTCCTCTTTTAGGGGAAGCGATTCTCAGAATTAACCGCGAAACATCGGTGAGTTCATTATTCGATTGATTGGGAGTTTTGTGTCATGGCGATAGCAGAGTTGAAGGGAGAATTAAGAGAAAGCGGCAATAAGTCCGCCGCCCGCAAATTGCGCCGGGAACAGTACCTGCCTGGAGTGCTTTATGGGCTTAAGGACCACGTGACTCTCAAGGTCAACCAGAAAGAATTTGGCAAAATCATGGACAAGTTCGGTCACAACGTGTTGATCGGATTGACCCTGGAAGGCGACAGTGTGCCCAAGCGCCAGGTTATTTTAAAGGATCATCAAGCTCATCCGCTTAAGGAAGCCTGGTTGCATGTGGATTTTCTTGAAATAGATATGCACAAGAAAACCACGGTTTTTGTCCCCGTCAAACTGGTTGGACATTCTCCTGGGGAAAAACTGGGCGGCCTGATCAACCACGCCACCCGGGAAATCGAGGTGGAATGTCTGCCGGGAGATATCCCGGACGAGATCGAGATCTATATGCCCGATGTTCAATTGGGAGATGTCATTCACATCAAGGATTTGAAGGTTTCGGATAAAATAGAAATTCTGGACGAGCCAGACAATACCGTCGTTGGCGTTTATCTTGAGAAAGTGAAAGAAGAGGAACCGGCTGAAGGCGAAGAAGCGGCAGAGGGCGAAGCCGCCAAGTCTCCGGCGGAGAAGGAAGATAAATCAACCGATAGTAAAGATAGTAAATAGGGAGATATCCCGCCGGTGTTTCTTATTCTGGGTCTCGGCAATCCCGGGCCGCGCTACGAACTGACCCGTCATAATGCCGGGTTTCTGGTGGTCGACAATCTGGCGGACAAACACGGGATTGATTTAAAGCATCACAAGTTTCATTGCCAATACGGCGACGGAGAGATTGGTGGTGTCAAGGTAAGGGTCGCAAAACCCATGACCTACATGAACGAGAGCGGAAGGTCGGCCAAAGCGATTCTTTCTGCGTTGAACATGGCCCCGGACAGAGTGATCGCCGTTCATGACGATATCGATCTTCCGCTGGGTAAAGTCAAACAGAAAAGCAAGGGCGGAGACGGCGGCCAGTTAGGTATCCGGTCGATTGCCGGGTTGCTTGGAACCCGCGAGTTTCATCGCGTCCGCATCGGCATCGGCAGACCGGAGGATCGGGACGATATCGTTGATTACGTTTTATCTTCCTTTCAGGAGGAGGAAATGCAACTTTTGAATGAAGTCATTGAACAGGCAGTGGGTGCGATAGAAACCACTCTTTTGGAATTGAACAAGCGAACACTACAAACGGAGGATGAATCGGGATGTTAAAGGAATACACAGGAGAGCTGATTTTTCTCGGCATTTCCATGGTGATCTATTTAATAATGGCCACTTTAGATGTATCGCAGAACTTTGCTTACCTTGCGGTATTCTTTGGAATTTTTGGTCTGGTAGTGGCCTGGAAAACATTTGAAAAGGTGGACGATCAAAATCCCGGCAATGAAAAAATGACGGAAATCGCCGATGCGATCCATGAAGGTGCGATGGTATTTCTCGCCCGAGAGTATAAAATCCTGGGCTATTTTGTCGGAGTCGTCTTCTTTCTTCTCATGATTATCATTTCGACCCAAAAAGGCGTCTGGATCGGTTTCTGGACGGCGATCGCTTATGCCGTTGGCGCCGCCTGTTCCATGCTGGCAGGGTTTTTTGGTATGAACGCCGCCACAACAGCCAACGTTCGCACATCGCAAGCGGCGAGCGAGAGTGGTCAGGCAAAAGCCCTGAACATCGCCTTCAATGGCGGCGCGGTCATGGGGCTTTGTGTGGCCAGCCTGGGTCTCGTTGGGGTGGGCGGGTTGTTCCTGTTGTTTGCCCGCGGCGATTCTGTCAGTGTCATCAGCGGGTTTGCCATGGGCGCAAGCTCCATCGCTCTGTTCGCTCGTGTGGGCGGCGGAATTTATACCAAGACCGCCGATGTCGGCTCTGACCTCGTGGGTAAAGTCGAGGCCGGAATTCCCGAAGATGACCCCAGAAATCCAGGAGTCATCGCTGACAACGTGGGCGATTGCGTGGGCGACACCGCAGGGCTGGGAGCGGATATTTTTGAGTCCTATTGCGGCTCCATGATCGCGACCATTGCCATCGGTTCCAGCATTTCAACCATGACCATTCAGTACATGGCCTTGCCTGTAATCATCGCCATGGTGGGTTTGATCGCCTCCATCGTGGGCATCCGCGCCATGAACAACCTGGAAAATATGGATCCCTCGGACGCCCTCAGGAATTGCACCTTCATCGCGGCGGGAGCCATGCTGTTCGTTGGTTTCTTTGTCATTAAGATTCTCGGTCTGCCCTCCGGCGTTTTTGTCGCGTTGTTGTTTGGTTGCCTCGCGGGCATCGCCATTGGGTTGGTCACCGAATATTACACCGCCGGCAAGCCCGTGGTTAAAATTGCCGAATCCAGTGCGACCGGAGTTGCGACCGTCATGATCACAGGACTCGCGGTGGCGATGGAAAGTTGTGTTCTGCCCGTACTTATTATGGTCGTCGCCATTTATTTTGGCGCTGAATTCGCCGGTCTTTACGGCGTTGCGCTATCCGCTGTCGGCATGCTGGCAACGGTTGGCATCACCATGTCGGTGGACGCTTACGGACCCATTGCCGATAATGCCGGTGGTATTTCGGAAATGGCCGGACTGGGCGAAGAGACGCGTAAAATCACCGACGGTCTGGATCAGGTGGGCAACACCACAGCCGCCATTGGCAAAGGGTTTGCGATCGGTTCCGCCGCGCTCACGGCCCTCGCGCTGTTTTCAGCTTACACCCAGGCCACGGGCATCGAGTCTATCAACATCACAGAGACCACGGTCATCATCGGCCTGTTCATAGGTGGAGTGGTTCCGTTTTATGTGGCCGCTCTCACCATGACGTCCGTTGGCCGTGCCGCCATGGAAATGGTGGAAGAAATCAGACGCCAGTTTCGCGAAATCCCCGGCCTGATGGAAGGCACCGGCAAACCGGACAGCGCCCGGTGTATCGACATCAGCACCCAGGCGGCGCTGAAAGAAATGGTGGCCCCCGGAGTGGTGGCCTTCATGATGCCGATTCTGGTGGGTTCCATCCTTGGCGCGGAAGCGTTGGGCGGCATGCTCGTCGGTGCGACGCTCACAGGCGTCATGCTGGCGCTTTTCAAGTCCAATGGCGGAGGGGCATGGGACAATGCCAAGAAATACGTTGAAGCCGGTAATCTCGGCGGTAAAGGCTCTGAGGCCCATCATGCCACCGTGGTCGGCGACACCGTAGGCGACCCCCTGAAAGACACCTCAGGTCCCGCGATGAACATCCTGATCAAATTGATGTCCATCATTTCTCTGGTGCTGGCGCCATTGTTTGTCTGATAGTTTGAGAGTCACAATATGAAAAGGGACGAGGGTTTTCCTCGTCCCTTTTTTTTATGTCTTTAAATTACAAAATGTCCCCAAAAATGATTCGATTCGGATTACACGATTTTTTAAACGCCCAGCCGTTATTAGTCCCGCTGTTGCGCGCTCAAAAAAAACTTGGGCTACAAATCGTCAAAGACGTTCCAGGGGTTCTGGCTGAAAAGCTGAAAGCGGGACAGCTTGATCTTGCGATGATTCCCACCGTTGAGTATTTAAAAGAAGCGGACCGTTATCGCCTGGTCCCCGGAGTCTCCATCGCCTCGCGCGATAAAGTGGGAACGGTTTTACTGGTGACTCAGGTGCCCGTTGAAAATATCAAAACCCTTGCTTTAGATGACCGCTCACGGACGTCGGTGGCCCTCCTTAAAATTTTATTCGCCAATAAATTCCGTCAGGATATCGAGTTGACCCCATCCCCTCCCGATCCGAATGCCATGCTAAAAGACCATGACGCGGCTCTCATCATCGGCGATCAGGCTTTTTCCCTTCCTGATCTACCGACAGAAACAAAGATCTACGATCTAAGTCAGGAGTGGTTTTTAAAGACCGGCAAAACATTTGTGCATGCGGTGGTGGCGGTTAGGGAAGGTGTGGACTTACCCCGGCCAGTTTGCGCTAAAATCCAATCGGCGAAGCACGAAGGTCAGCAGGAAATCGCGGACATCGCCAGCCGCTACGCCAAGTCAAGCGGGTTGGATTTAAATATTTGCGAAGATTACCTGAGAAACAAGATCATTTACGATCTTTCCGATCAGGAACTGGAGGGCATGGCGCTTTTCAGGGACAAGTGTTTCGACCAGGGCCTGATTTCCCAAAAACAGGAAATCAGGTTTGTTGAAAACTCAGACCAAAAGATGAAACCTTAATTCCCCAAACCTTCGAAGAATTTACGGGATTGGGTCATGGTCCGGTCGAGAAACTCCATAATTTTATGGGCGGACGATTCGATAAAATCCAGATAGTTCCGAATTTCTTTTGAGCGTTCCACCGTTGGCTCATCGGGGTGGGCCGACTCATGGGGGGCGGACTCGACGGCTTCAGCGACTTCGACAGGTTCTTCCTCATCAGCCGCAACAATTTCTTCGGCAGGTTCCTCGTGAGAGTCACTGGGAGCCGCGACAGCAGGTTCCACCTCTTCGGTTGCTTCGGGTTCTTCTACCGGCTCGTGGTCGATTTCTTCGATTTCAGGAGATTCTTCGACTTCTTCAGGAATGTCCACAGGAGCGTGAGCGGTTTCTTCGATTTCAGGAGATACTTCAGCTTCTTCAGGAACGTCCGCAGGAGCGTGGGCAATTTCTGAATCTGCGTCTTCCTCTTCCGGTGTATCAGAGGTTTCGACGGGTTCTACAGGCTCCTGGGTTTCTTCACTGCTTTCCCCGGCGGGAGCTTCATCGGCCACGAGGGTTTCCTCTGAGGTGGCAACCGCTTCCTCAGGCGCGTCCATCAGGGCCTCGTCCGTTGAGATTTCTTCAGGAGCCATGGCGATTTCTGAATCATCAACATCCTCCGATTCCATCGACTCCATCTCTTCCACAGCGATTATTTCTTCTTCTGCGGGCTCTTCATCGTTTTCAGAGACTGCACCGATGGGATCGGTTGCTGGCTCGACCTGCGTATCTTCAATGCCTTCGGCCATTGTTTCGGCCCCACTCACATGATCGCCATCAGATTCGGCTCCTGACAAGGCTCCGCTAATATGACCTTCTCCAGGCTGGGTATTTTCTGTTGGTGAATCCTCTTCAACAGGCTCCCCTGTTTCTTCATCGGGAGGGGTGGGTTCCTCCGGTGCGCTCATGGGCGTGCTGGCGATTTCCAGGGCTGGCTCGGGTTCCGGTTTTACCGGCGGGACAAAGGCTTTTTGTTCCAGCGAAATGGGTTTTTTGGGAGGCAAAGGTTTTTTTTCTTTTTTACCCATATTGAAGATGGCTATGGCGCCGCCGATGATAAAAATAAACAGAAACAAACCGGCGAACTTGAAAGCGGACTTTTTTTGCTCTTCGGGTTCCTGCTCATCTTTTTGAACGGGTTCGTCCTGTTGCTCTGTAATCTTTGTCATTGAACTGGTTGCAAAAGATTTTTCGGGAGGTATTTCCGCGGGCGGTTGCTCTTCGGGTGGCTGGTCATCGGGTTGTTGGGGCTGTTGCTCATCTTTTTGAACGGGTTCGTCCTGTTGTTCGGTAATCTTTTTCATTGAACTGGTTGCAAAAGATTTTTCAGGAGGTATTTCCGTTCTGTCCTCTTGTGGGATTTCCTGGGGTTCAGGTGTTTTTGTGGGCTCAGGCGGTTTTGTTTTTTTGGCGCTCTTCTTCTTATCGGTTTTATCTTTTGCAGGCTGGGCGGTTTTATCGGCCTCCGCTTGATCGCCCTCGGATTTTGGTTTTTTATTTTTTTTCTTCATGGCAATTCCGCTGACAGAGTCCGGCAAGGGTCAACCCGTCTGCGACCCAAAAACAGTCTGTTAAAAATTAGAAAACCCGCGACTGATTTTATTCACCAGGTTTCCGCCAAATGTTCTAACTAATGAATAATTTTATTGAGGGGGTATTCTACAATATCTTCCGCGCCGACTCTTTTTAGATCGGGAGCGATATCGCGAACCATTTTTTCTTCCATGATGACGCTAAGGTCGACCCAGTCTTTGTCACTCAATTCCGCGATGGTGGGTTTTTTGTCCCGTGGCAGAATCTCCATGACGGCTGACAGTTTGGATTTCGGAACATTCATCATCAGGCCCACTTTCCCATTGGCCGCCATGGCGCTTTGCAGCATGAGGACGAGTCTGTCCACTTTATCCTTTTTCCATTCGTCCTTGTGGGCGGCCTTGTTCATGACAAATTTTGTGGTGGATTCCATCAACGTATCCACGATCCGCAAATTATTGGCTCGAAGCGAATTTCCGGTTTCGGTGACTTCCACAATGGCGTCCACCAGTTTTGGCGGTTTGACTTCGGTCGCTCCCCAGGAAAACTCGACCTGCGCGGTGACCCCGTGTTTTTTAAGGTAATCGACGGTCATGCTGACCACTTCTGTGGCGACGCGTTTGCCTTGCAGATCTTTTACCGATTTAATGGAAGAGTCGTTCGGAACCGCGAGCACCCAGCGTACGGGACGTGACGATTGTTTGGAATAAACCAGATCGGCCACTTCAACGACATCGGCGCGATTTTCCATGACCCAGTCTTTGCCGGTCAGCCCGGCGTCTAAAACCCCGTCGGCCACATAACGGGCGATTTCCTGAGCCCGTATCAGCATGCACTCGATTTCGTCGTCATCAATGTCGGGGAAATAAGACCGGCTTTTGATCTTGATGGTATAGCCTGCTTTGGCGAATAATTTTACCGTAGCCTCTTCCAGGCTCCCTTTGGGTATTCCCAATTTTAAAACACGTCCACTCATTTATGTCGGCTCTTTTCTGGTTTGAAATTTATCTGCGGTCAGGATTTTTTATATACTTTTTCAGGGTCAAAAACCCTTTCTTCGACGATTTGGGTCTCGCCGTTCACTTTTCTGAAAAAACAACTCGTGTATCCCTTGTGGCAGGCGGCCTTGCCAACCTGCTCCACTTTTAGGAGAACCGTGTCATCGTCGCAGTCGACAAACACTTCCTTCACGACCTGGACATTGCCGCTTTCTTCCCCTTTCATCCATTGCTTGTCGCGGGAACGGCTGTAAAACCAAGCCTTTCCAGTTTCCAGGGTCTTTTCCCAGGCCACCGGGTTCATGTAGGCCAGCATCAGCACCTGGTTGGTTTCGGCGTCCTGAATAATCGCGGGCACCAGACCCCCCATTTTGTCAAAATCCAATTTCATTGTCTCTCCTCGGAAACTTGGAAATCTAAATTATAATTGATTTTCTGTCAACCTTATAATAGCCTGAGAAAAAACAGGATGAGGTTCGAAAACATTCCCGGACCAGAAACTTTTTCTTCTTAGACCATTAATAATAGGGATTTAGGTTCGCCGAAATCCCTTCCTGTGCATTCAGAGGAAGCCATGCCTTCAATCAGCCATTTTGAAATTTACAAGCCTGCGGAACCCTGCAATCATTCAGGCGAGCAACTTCGGGAAACGATGGACCGGATCGTCATTGAATGCCTCTCCAAAGACGGGAAGGAGCTCAATCTCAAGGGGTATTGTGTGGGGCACAATGGGATGACGCTCATCACCATGGACGACCGGGTCGGCAAGGTCAAACGATTGAATCTGGGCGGAAACAGAATCGGCAATGAGGGCGCGCAACTTCTTGCCGAGGCTGAATTGTTTTCCAAAGTGAACTGGCTGGAACTGGGAGGAAATGATATCGGGCCCAGAGGCATTCGGTTTCTGGCCAATTCCAGTGTCCTGACTAAAGTGAAAACGCTCAATTTATACCGCAACTGTTTAAAAAATGAAGGTGCTGTGATATTGGCCGCAGAAAACAAACTGCACAAGATCGAAGACCTGGATTTGGCACAGAATGAAATTGAGGACGAAGGACTTCTGGCGCTGGCGAATTCAAAAGCCTTCCCCAATCTGGTCGCGGCTTATCTGGACAATAATTTTGCCTCAATCGAAGCCAGGGAAGAAGCTAAGTTTGCGCCAAACTTTAAAAAACTGCAGTCTTTAAATCTTTAAAACTCTAGGGTGTCTCCCTGCTTTTTTGTTTTGTAAATCCTGCTTTTCAGGTTTGTCGTCATGAGTGACTCCTATGGAAAAGGCTATTTTCTGATCGCAAACCCGGTTCTGCCGGACCCGAACTTTTCCAGAACCGTGGTTCTGCTTTGCAATCATGACGAGCAGGGTTCTTTTGGCCTGGTCATCAACAAGGAAGCGGACCTGGACCCCGCTGAAATTTTCTCAGGCATTGACCGGTTGAGTTCCTATAATGGCCGTGCCTATGTCGGCGGTCCGGTTTCCCAATCCCAGATGTTTTATATTTGCCGGTCCGAAGAGCCTGTTCCCGAAATGGACCAGATTTGTCCAGGCGTTCACCTTGGCATGGACTGGAATTTTTTGGACTCCATTTTGAATCGAATTCCCAATCCTGAAACCAACATCCGCTTTTTCCTGGGGTACTCCGGTTGGGGTGCCGGGCAACTGGCCGGGGAAATGGAACGCCGTAGCTGGCTGACCTGCAAGGCCGATGAGTCCCTGGTCTTTGAAGATAATCCCGATCGGGTCTGGGCGGGTGCTGTGAAATCGCTGGGAAAAGATTATGAATACCTTATTTCGGCGCCCGTCAACCCGCAGTGGAATTGATAAGACGACTCAAGCAGTCTGAGTTTTCATATTTTGCCTGAACAGGCGAACTCTTCTTTTTTGGCCGGCTTCTTTAAAGATGGCACGACAACACACTCTCCCTCCGACGGAACAGGTTTACACGTCTCACGTTCCGGCCAGATACATCGGTTACTCGATAGAAAAATATTTTGTGTCCCGCTTCAGTTACCAGTCCGAAGCACAGTGGGCGGACGAAATCCGTGCGGGAAAAATCACTCTCAACGGAGTGACCGCGACTCTGGGCGTGACTCTTGGCGAGCATGATGAGATTGTCACGCGCGCGGGTTTCAGGGTGGAACCCTGGGCCGACCGCCGGTTGGAAGTCATTTTTGAAAACAGGCATCTCAGGATATTCAACAAATCTGCGCCCATTCCCGTACATCCGAGTGGCCGCTATTTTCAAAACAGCATGACCGAACTGCTCAAGCAGGTTTATCCCGATGAAGTTCCGCGCCCGATACAACGGCTCGATCTTGGGACCACCGGGGTCATCGTTTTCGCCCGCACACGATTTGCGGCGGCATTTTTGATGCACCAGTTTAAAAACAAAAATATTTATAAAGAATACCTCGCCCTGGTGGAGGGGACCCCGGAGCAAAAAATATTTTCCATAAACACGCCCATTGGCAAAATCAAAGGTTCCAGGCGGGGCGTGGGTCCCGATTTGATCGGGGCGAAACCAGCGGTGACCGAAGTCAAATGGCTGTCTTCCCGGAACGGCCGGTCGTTATTGAAAGTCATTCCCCGTTCCGGTCGCACCAATCAGATTCGGGTTCACCTTGCAAGCTTTGGCCTTCCCATCACGAATGACCGGGTTTACGGTCGGGAAGAAAACCCGGACCTGCCAATCGGGTTGCACGCGCATCGCATCCAGTTCAATTGCTTTGACGATCAATTGGACGTGACCGCCCGGACGCCCGCGCATTTCCATGCGTTTCAGGATGGAGAGAATTGAAACGATATGACCTCACTCGCAAAAATTGTCACGCCGAAAAATAAGATTCAGTCAAAAACATCGTCAGGGTTGATCGCCCGTGCCAGAAGCCCGTTTTGGCTTGCGCCGATGGCGGGGATCACCGATGCGCCTTTTCGTGAGTTGATGGATGAGATGGGGGCGGGGGTGCTCATTTCCGAACTGGTGTCCGCCAAGGGATTACTTTACAACTCGGAAAAAACAAAAAAAATGGCGCGCATTCACAAACGTCCCGGAACCCTGACCGGCATTCAATTGTTTGGTGAATCGGCGGAAGATATTATCCTGGCCGCCCGCATTGTTGAGCAGGAAGGGGCGGACTTCATCGACCTTAATCTCGGTTGTCCGGTCAAGAAGGTGGTGAAAAAAGGCTGTGGCGCGGCGTTGATGCGTGATCCCGGATACCTGGAAACCTTCCTCTGCCAGATCAAGCGGGGGATCGACCTGCCGCTCACCGTAAAGATGCGCACCGGCTGGAGTGAAGAAGAACTGACCATCCACGAGTGCGTTTCAGCCGCCACCCATGCCGGATGCGAATGGGTGGCCATTCACGGACGCACGCGCACTCAAGGCTATGAGGGGCTGGCCGACTGGGATCTCATCCGCGAAGTGAAAGCCAAAGCGAGCATTCCCATCATCGGCAACGGCGATATCCGTAACGCAGATAAAGCCCGGCAATGCCTCAACGAAGCCAAGGTGGACGCGGTGATGATTGGACGCGGCGCTTTGCGCAACCCGTGGATATTTCTGGAGTGCATGGGCGAGCCGGGCCGGAACACGCAGACGGCAAACCAATTGCTGAACCGGTATCTGGAGAAATTGCGAAAATATTACGACACGCGAATCACCCTGATTCTAATAAGAAAGTTTTCCGCCTGGCTGGCTTTTGGATACCCCGACTCCGCCGTTTTCAGACGGTCGATGTTTGAATTGCGCACCGAAGAAGAAGTGTTGCATTGCGCCCGGGAATTTTTCCTGAAAGCCGGGCATCTGCCGCCGCCAAAGTTCGACCAGGAAGAGGCCTTCATGATGGGCGGGCATGGCTGACCCCACTACGTGGGGAGGAAAAGTTTAGGGCGGACGATCGCTACGCTCACGAGCCCCAAAACCTCTCAACTCGATACAATTTTCTGGAATAAAATTTCAGCACCATGATAAATCCATTGCGCATTAAAACTGGGTCCAGCGTCACGCTGGCCTCGCCGCAACACTGGGCGTGGAATATCGTCGTGCTCGGCAGTTTTTTCTGGCTCGTTTATCTTCCCGCAAGCGATGGGTTTGGCGTCTTCGGGGAAACAAAAGACTATCTCGCCCTGTTACCGCTTTTACCCGGGGGAATCGGCATCACCCTGGCGGTGACGCTTTGTGGCAGTGCGTCGGCGATTGTGATGGGGCTTCTGATCGCCTTCGGGAAACTTTCCAGCAACCTGTGGGTGCAGGTCGGGTCATCCGTCTACACAGAAATCCTGCGCGGGATTCCCCTTTTGGTCCTCTTGTTTTATATTTATTATGCTCTGGGGCAATACCTGGATATTCCCGCGTTCGCCGCCGCCGTGCTGGGTTTCGGTCTTTGTTACGGGGCGTATATGGCGGATGTGTTCCGCGCCGGAATCGAGGCCATTCCGAAAGAACAGGGCGAGGCGGCCCGCAGTCTGGGGATGACCGAACGGCAGGCCATGTTCAAAATCATCCTGCCGCAGGCGATGCGAACCATCGTGCCCGCCATCGGCAACCAGACCCTGGGCATGGTGAAAGACACCAGCCTGGTTTCTGTCCTCGCCATCACGGATATTTTGCGCGTGGGCAATGAATACGCCACCAAGCATTTCAATTATTTTGAAACCTACACCTATATCGCGCTGACGTATCTGCTTCTCACCCTTTTGCTGTCGCGTCTGGTCCTGACCCTGGAATCCCGGTTGAAATTTCAGTAGAATTTTTTTCGCGGGCTTCCAGCGTGGCCATGAAAAATAATGGCGCCACCCTACTCACGGTCACCAGGAGGCCCACCCAAACGACCCAGGGCCTGGGCATTTTGAGCATGGCTTTTGAAAAATTTATCATGGCTTGCATATTCGCCTCTTGTTTTGGAAATGTCGAAAATAAAAGGAGGTTCCGCCCTTACAAAGGGATCAAAAAAAATCTGCTTTCCTTACAAACTTTTTTCCGCTAGGGTGAACATAAACATGCAAACAGGCGTCAAATGCCCTATATTCCAGTAGGGAAGAAGGTGCAACTGATGAGATTCATGAAAGGAGAGGGTTGCCATGGCAAGCGCAATCACTGAGAACAGGCTGGATAAAGGCGTGGACCTCGATGAGGCCATTTTTGATCGGGACAATTACGTCGCGGTCTGGGGCCGGTTGTGGGACCCCAAAGAGCAGGATTTCGCGGTCGAGATCGGTCAGGGGAAGGGGATCAAGCGATTCAAGGACGGCACCGACGCTCAGGACTATTACAATAAGGTGACCCATGCCGAGTTAGCCCAGGGGGAAAAGACCGACATCAATATCGAAATGATTCAATATCGGTATGGTGTTCCCAGAATTGTAAAATCCCGAATCCTGTTCTCCTAACCCGGCTAAGGCCTGGATCAAAAATCAACGCGCGTGGGATTCATTGCCAAACGAGTCCCGACTCCTGCCAGATATTTTTCCTCTGCCCACTTGAGGTCAGCCCGAAGTTTTCTCCCCAGTTGCGGAGTCCATCAGGAGGGACCGCATGGCGTCCGCTTGCGGTTGATTGGGTTCCAGCCGCAACGATTCCTTAAAATGAAAAGCCGCCTTGGCGCGGTTTTTTTTGAACTGATAAAAAATCATCCCCAGGTTTTTATGAATGCCCGCGTGCTTTGGATCGCGCGCTAATATACCCTCGTATATTTCGACTGCGGACTCAAAATCGCCTCTCTGCATTTCGATATTGGCCATGTTGACATACGGAAAAAAAAATTCAGGGTCGAGCCTGGCGGATTGTTGATACTCCAGATAAGCCTGGTCCAGTTTGCCTTGCACAGCATAAGCGTTGCCCAGCCCAAACCGGGCACGGGCGTGGTTGGGCTGCATGGCCAGAAACTTAAGAAAATAGTCGGCGGCCTTTTTGGGCTCACCTCTTTGTAGAAATAAATCTGCAAGATTAAAAAAAGCCTGCTCGAAATAAGGATTGAACTGAATGGCCTTGAGATAAGACTGGATGGCGGCGTCCGGCTTTCCCGTTAAATGAAGGGCGCGGGCCAGGTTGTAGTGGGCGGGAGAATAGTCCGACTTTTGCTGAAGGGCTTTATTGAAATAGATGATCGCCTCAGAGTAATTTTTCTTTTTACCGTAGATATTTCCGAGATTGTTGAGAGCAAAAAAGTAATTCGGGTTCAATCGCAGAGCCACTTCGAATTCGGCGATGGCCTTTTCGTATTCGCCCAGTTTATCATAGGCTTCTCCCAGGTTATTGTAGGGGCGCACCAGATTGGGCGATTTCTTTTTCACATCGGACCATAAGCTGATTTCGTCCTTCCATACGGCGTTGCGCTCGATGACTCCCACAGAATAAAACGCCAGCAATAAAACCGCACAAACCACAAACACCCTGTGGTTCCCGGAAACCGGAAGGCGGTCGGCAGGTTTTTTCAGGTGACTCCTAAGCCCTTCAAGTATGCCTGCCATAAGAAGCGCAAACCCGACCATTGGCAGATAAGTTCTGTGCTCCACCGCCACATCCAAAAGCGGCACAACGCTTGAAGTGGGGAGCAGGGTGATGAGAATCCAGGCCATGCCAAAGCCGATCAATCGACGGTGGCCCGTTCTGTTGCGGGAAACCTGAACACAAAGCCAAACATAAGCCGACAAAATAACGACTCCCAGCCAGTTAGCCCAAAGAGACCAGTCCGAAAGCAGAGGGAAGTTGACGTCGATACTCAGGTTGAACGGGAAAAGAAGTTTGCGGAAATATTCGAAAGGAATGACAAAAGTCTGGGTCAATAAATAGGAGGTTGTGGAAAAGGGGGTTTGCGATGCTGAAACAATTCCGCCGGCAAAAAAATATTTCCAGATCAAAACGCAAACGATGGGAGCCAGGGTCAGGGTCATCCATTTGAACTGTTCCCGTAGCCATTCTGAAAAGGTTGCCCCCGACATAAAATAAAAGTGGAATAAAAACATCATGACAGGAAGCGTCGCGATCGTCTGTTTGGACAGGACTCCAAGAAACAAGCAGACACCTGCCAGAAGCCAATGACCGCTTAAAAATAATTTCCGGCGTGAGACCGTGTCGGGGTTTTCATTTTGTTTCAACAGGCCCTTGAAAAACAGAATCAACCCGGCCAGATAGAAAATGGTGACCAATATTGTGGAACGGCTGGATATGTAGGTCACCGATTGCGTGCTCAATGGATGTAAAGCGAAAATGAAAGCCGCAAATAGAGGGGCGCAGGACCCGGCAGAGTCTGCGGGTGCATTCCTTTTTTGAAAAATCTTTTCCGTCAGAAGTGCCAGTCGATACACCAGACAGGAGGCCGTCAGATGGAAGAGAATGTTGAAGACATGGTAGCTCCAGACATTGAACCCGCTGATGGCATGATTGATGTTGAAAGAAAGGATCACCAGTGGCCGGCTTAGGATACTGAAAATAAATTGGGGAATTTTATCGAGTCCGCGAATCCAGGGTTTTTCGAGAATGGAGGGAATGTCGTCAAAGTGAAACGAATGGAACAGGGTGTTGCCGTAAACCAGAAAGACCGCCAGCGTCAATAAAATGAGGGGAGAAATTTTTTTCATGAACCGGAAGAATTACGAATGGAATAAAAAAAACCGATTTTATTTTCCCAGGACAAGATTGAACTCTTCATCGATCATGTCAACCACCCGGTCCCAGGAATAATGCGCCACAGCACGCTCGTGACAGCGGGATTTTAAGGCTTCAAACGGCGTTGGGTTTTTCAAATACTTTTCGATCCTGAGAGAAATGGCCTCCGCCGTCGTTCCCGGAAATAAAAGACATTCATCCACGCCGCTTAAAATTTCGATCGTGCCGCCGACCGGGGTTCCTAAAACCGGTAAGCCTGTGGCCAACGCTTCTACCGTGACCAGACCGAATCCCTCGATGGAAAGAGTTGGCAGAACAAACACATCCGCCGCCCGGTAATAGGAGGGGAGAATACCCCTGGGAATCATGCCGACAAGCCGCACCTTGTCATCCAGATTTTTTTGTTCGATCAGGTCGTTTAATTGTTTCTCCAGGGAACCCTTGCCGCCAATGACCATGAAAAAATCAAGATTCGGACAACGGTGGACAATTTGCCCCGCCGCGAGAATCAGGTTTTCCAGCCCCATCCGCGCTTCCAACCGCCGGACAGTGAGAAGAATTGGGCGGTCCGTTGGCAACCGCAATTTCTGCCTCAATGACGAAAGATCCTGGTCCGGCTTTAAAGGAAAAAATGTGTTCACGTCCACTCCTCCGGGAATCACCCTGAGGCGGGTCTTTTTCTTTCGGTAATATTTCAGGAAATGGCCGCGTGAATATTCGCTCAAGAAAATGATGCTTCGACTGGATTGAAAAACTCTCCCCTCCATGAACTTGATGATTCGCAAAATACAGGCCATTTTCAAGGGAAACAATATTTTTGTCCATCCCGAAGACGGCTTTCTGGCCTGGCGGTTGATTCTTTCTTCATCCAGCCAAGAGCTGTGAAAATGGGTCACCTTCGGAACGGTTTTCAGCAGGGGATGTAAAAAGGCCAGAAAACCTACGAGAGGATTGTGAACGTGCACTAAAGAAATGGAAGTGCGCGCGGAAATTTCGTTGACGCGTCTTTTGATCGTCCGCCAGAGTCTGAAAATATTCTTGCTGTCCAGGCGGCGAATCCGGTGAAAGTGCACCCCTTCGATCGTCTCATGGTCGGGGAGTTCGTCGGTGGGCTTGCAGGTTATCAAGTGGACCTCCCACCCCCTTGCCACCAGACGTTTGTTGACCTCGTGGGTCAATCCCCAGGCACCGCCCACTTCATCCGGGAGGCTGTAGTATTGTAGAGAGAGGAGGGAGCGTTTTATCGGATTCTGATCCATTTTGGAATGGTAACACAAGAAATAACAGCGGATAAATCAATAAGGTTGAAGGATTGGCGAAATGGACTCGAACAAATCCTGAAAGCGTTGCCGTCGTGGGCAGGTTCGCTTTTTCAGGGAGGAGAGAGGACGGTCCTTTGCAAAAGAGATTAAACTTGTTATATTTAATAGAAGCATATTTATTCACATTCCCAAAAAGCCAGCCAGTTGGGGGCGATCCGGATTCGACGGGAGGGATGAGACAAAGGTTGCATGCACGGGATGCCGTTGGCCCGTAAAAAAACGGCAAATACATAATCGCTAACGATTATGAAGTAGCAGTAGCAGCTTAACTTAACTTAAGTTTGTTACCGTTCGCTTCTCCCATGTCTGCGGGGAGATGGTCGAACGTCATTTAGCAGGCTGGTCCGGTTCGGATGTCTCGACTGAACAGGGCGAGAGTTTTAGAGACTGGCTTTAATCTCATCCTGCCTTTGGGAGGAGATCATGGCGAGATTCAAAACAGAGGATAAGCATGTAGACGCCTTTGATTGAAACCTTTCGGACGGGGGTTCAATTCCCCCCGCCTCCACCAATTTAACATCCAAGGAAATCCAGTAAGGACCATAACCCAGTGTTTTAACTGGGTTTTTTGGTTTTTTCTGTCCAGAGTTGCCCCACTAAGTTTATTGACATCCGGGGGCAACTAACTGTTTGCCGTAAAAATTGACGGTAAATCTCTTAAGTAAGAGGATGGAATTCTCTTCTTTTGCTGGTAAGAGCGGGATTTCATTTTTATTGATATGGGTCGTATCAAATAGCATTTATTTCGAGGATCATTTAAACCCTCCCAGAGCTAAATTTCCCTTTGATCGCTTTCCATAGGAAGGGCCAACGTAGTTTTATTCTGACCTTGGAGTTCGGGTAAAGTAAATTTAAAGGTGGAGCCTTCCCCAAGTATACTGGATGCTGTAATACTTCCTCCATGACGAGTAACTATTTTTCTGCAAATAGTTAAACCCATTCCACTTCCCTCAAATGCACTTTTCCCGTGTAACCGCTCAAAAGGTTTGAATATGCGTTCAATATACATATTGTCAAAACCGATTCCATTATCCTTGACAACAAATTCCCAAAAACCTTGTTCAATTAAGCGGGCACTAACATGAATAATTGGGGGATCATTTGATTTTTTATATTTTATGGCATTCCCAATTAAATTTTGGAATAAATGTTGGATTTGAAGAGAATCAACTTTAATAGTTGGCAACTTATCTAAACTTATTTGTGCTTTGGATTGAGATATTTGAATTTCGAGGTTTTCCAATACATCGTCAAATATTTCATTAAGATCGGCTTTTTCAAAAGGCATAGCTTTAGTTTCTATTTTTGAATACTCTAATAAATCGGAAATAAAATGCTTCATTCTCTCCGAGGAATTTCGCATTCGTGTAATATAATCCTTCCCTTTTTCACTTGTTTCTGGGAATTCCTTGGCAATCCGATCTCCAAAAGTAATTATTTTTCTGAGCGGTTCTTGGAGATCATGGGAAGCAATTGTTGCAAAGTCTTGCAATTCCTGGTTACTCCGTTTTAATTCGCTTGAATAAAATCTTAAATTTTCTTCAGCCAGCTTTCTCTGTTCTATCTCTTTGGACAATACGGCATTGGTAAAAGTTAATTCCTCATCTCTTTTCTGGACTTTAGAAATCATTTGGTTAAAGCCAAAATATAAATCGCCAATTTCATCTTTATATGGGTGAGTCACCCTTATGGAGTAGTCGTTTTTATTTGAAATTTCCTTAATCACTTTTGCAAGGTTTTGGATGGGATTAGATAGAAAATTTTGTAGTAATAATGACAATATTATTGCTATGCCAAAGGTGGAAATTAATATTAGCCCGACTATAAAAAAGTATTTTTTAATAACAGCATTGTACTTTTCTAAATCTGCAGAAATTTTAATTTCTCCAATTTTTTTCTCCTTCAAAAGTATCGGTTGTATTAGCTCAACTTCTCCTTCCTTCAAAGAAAAAATTACTTCTTCTTTACCTTTGGAATGTTCGGTCTTTATATCTGTTCCATTATAAGTTGCAAATATATCGCCTTTTGAATCGAATAATGCTGCATGCTTTATTTGAGAGTTTTCTTTCAGAGAAGATAAAATTTCAGTAGCCTTTGCCTCGTCCCCAAAATATATCGCCGCTCTACTATTTGCGCCGACCGTTCCTGCCAATGCGGTGAGGCTATGCAGTAAATTTTCCTTAAAACCTCTTAAGTCATTATAAATAAATAAGGCGGATGAAGTCATTAAGGTGATAAGGGACACAAACAGGAGTAAAATAAATAGTTTTAATTTAATTGAGCATTTGCCAAATAATTTCATGTCAATCCAGCCTAATAACATTTATTGCAAGATTTAGGAGCTCTGAGCCAATTTTTATTCCAGATCTCTCAAAGGCAGATAAATTTATTTCAAAACGGATTTGGTTATTGATTTTAAGAAAATTAATCGCAACCAAGGAGTGGGTTATTTTTTCGTTACTTGTAACCACGAGAACAGGAGAATTATTAATTTCACTAGCTAAATGGTCAATATCTTCTTCGCTAAAAGTATTGATAAATACCAAGTGACAACTTTTTAAATCTTTAGTTGGGACGAAACGCCTAATAAGAATTTCTCTTCTCAGAATGTCATGGTCATTAACATAATCGAAGATATCTCCAAAGTTATCTTCCCCATGGAGACAGATATTTAGAGGCTCTTCAGAATATAGAGAAGTATAATATTCTGGCCATTGAATAAATTCGGAAAACTTTAATATAAAACCGGCTTTTATGGTGGACTCGCGCCCCACTCCTTCCTCCGCGAACGAAGAATTAGCAGTGTAAAAATTTTGGCCTGCCAGGAATATTAGAAGAAAAAAGTAAATGAACTGTTTGTAGTAGCTATTAGGCATGGGAAGTGAGTAATCGAGGAAGTATTAACTTTACTAGTGCATCTACAGCTTCATTGATCTTATCCTTTATAAATTATTTAATTTTTCTAAAGCGGAATATATCATACCTGGCTCTCAACAAATTAAAAATTTGCAGATGGAAAGTAGATACCGTTGGGTTCAATATATTTTCCCATCGCCATTAACGTAAAAGGCTTGTAAATCCGAAAGCCTTCTGTCATGCACCAGCGAAAAATATTCACATGGCGGACTGGTAAAAGAAAGGATAGTGGTTCTGAGGAGAGATTTCCGGTTCCCACGATAAGGGTTTTCATATCCTCTTCTGTCTTTGCCACGCAATGGTTGGTCATCCACATAGTCATTGATGAGGAGTAGGCTATTAGGCGGTTTCCATGAAACGCAGCAAATGGAGAAGAATATTTAACCGCATTTTCAACCTCTTGGCTTCGCTCAAACCCACAAACTTCTAAACAAATTTTTGTGCATATTTTTACATCTTCCAATGCAAGAGGGCGAACATCTATTCCATTTTTTTGAAACGGAGTTTTCGGCTTTCCCTTTATTAGAAACAGGGAATCCTTAATGTCAAATCCCAATGAAGTATAAAGAGCAATTGAGACTATATTTTGAGTTTCCTGAATCAGGCGAATTCCAAGGGAACCTTGAGCTCTATCCATTATTTTTATCATCAGTCGACGACCAATTCCCCGGCTTTGAAAATCAGGGGCAATGCTGATAGGTCCGACGCTGCGAATGGGATGCCTCTCATGTAAAAAGTTGCACCCAACCACAGATCCGTCGACTTCAGCAACGATGCTGAAAACCAAACTATCGTTTATGAGCAAGCCCGCAAGCTGGGTTGAGATTTTAACTGATGGGAAATCACAAGGAAAATTGTGTTGTTTAGAAACTTCATTGAAGCTTTCAAAAATAATGCGACCACAAGCTTCAACATCCGCAGGGGTGGCAGGACGGATTTGGACTTTCATTTTTTTTGAAGACTTAGCCATATTTAAGCTATTCACCAGTTTGGTTGCAATTAAAAATTGAATGTAGCTTTAACATAAAAACTTCTCTCCGTCTCAGTACCCACTTCCAAAAGTTCGTTAAGTTCTTGATGGCTTTCATCGAATATATTTTGACCGACCAGAGATAGTTCCAGTTTTTTAATAGGCTTCCACCCCAGGCGTAAGTCAACCCGACTGTAACTTGGAATATTTCGAGCAGAGTTTCTACTCACATAATAAAATGAAGAATCAAATTCGAGATTATGAGGCAAATTCAAGTAAGAACGAAAATGAAATAAATGTTTAGGCTCGCCTTCCGCGTCAAGATCGCCTTCGCCATTAAATGCTTGAGGAAATACTACACTATTGTCAGTTGGACGCAGGTCAACTTTTGAGAATGTGTAACTGCTGGAAAGCTTCCAGTTTTCAGTGGGCTTCCATTGAAGGCTCATTTCCAGCCCATATACTTCTCCTTCCAAAACATTGTCGTTGAAATTTTCCAAAACCAGATGGGGGGGAGCTGGTGAATTCTCAAGAAAAACTGCTCCTGTCGTTACAGAATCAATAATATTTGAATAATCGAAATAATAACCTGTTAAGTCAAAATTAAATTGGGAATTGGGCTTGAAACGGTAACCCACCTCGTAAGCCATTAACTTCTCTGAATCTGTTCTGCCATCATTTCTCTCCCTTATCAATAACGGTGGAGTGCCAGGAATAACTATGCGATTTAATGAAGACGTTTCTTCACTAACACTTGGAATCCTTGTGGCACGAGAAACGGCTGCCCAAAAAGTGCTCTCTGAATTTGGTGTCCATGTTGTCCGTACATTTGGTTGCACTTCAAAACCTGAAAATTCGTTATGCTCAAATTTTGAACCAATGATTACATTCCAAATGTTTGGAATTAAAGTAATTTCATCGTGTATAAAAAACCCAAACAGATTTGTTCCCCTTTCGGGCAATCGTGTAATATTTGTTTCCTCAAAATTGAAATAAGAAAATCGATAATTCAACCCCCATAGTATATTTTGTTTTTCCCCGATTAAAAAATTGTGCTGAAAGTCCAAATCGAGTTGATCAACTATATTTTTAAAAGGCAATTCCGATTTTCGCTCCAAACGATCATAGTAAGCTTGGAATTGGAAGGACGATGAATCATCTAATTCCCTGGACCAGCGTGAGAGGAAATTTAAACCCTTTTGATTCACTTCTCCTTTAAAGGGCGCAGAACCTTCTGAAATTGAGAGAAACCTGCTTTTAAAATCCAACCCCGCGTCGAGATGATAATAATCTCCCTGTAAAGTAAGGTTGTCGCTAGGGGTTACCTGCCAATCCGACCTGAATCCAGTCTGGCTCATTTGTTTGTCGTCGATGGGCATAGATCCACCAAGTGTTTTTCCCTCATCTTGATCTCGATACTTCCCATAAACTCGGTAGGAAAAGTCGTCCTTAATTTTCCCGCCATAACGAAGAGTGGCAAACCCCTTTTCCTCTGTGCCACCTCCCCCCGAGAGCAAGACATCCTGAGTTTCAGTGGAGGTCTTGGTAATGATATTGATCACACCCGCCACAGCGTTTGAACCCCAAAGGGATGCGCCAGGTCCTCGAATCACTTCAATCCTATCGATATCTTCCAAAACCGTATCTTGCCCGATCCAAAAAACTCCGGAGGCAGAGGGACTGTAGACAGTTCTTCCATCCATCAGTACAAGCAATTTATCTGAGCCTAATCTCCGGTTAAATCCTCTTATAGAAATCGCATATCGGTTCTGATTTATTTTGGATACCTGCACTCCTGGAACAATTCTTAAAGCCTCCATTATGTTGACTGCACCCGTGCGGCGAATATCTTCCTGTGTGACAACATAAACGGCCGATGCAGTTTCGTGAAGTAATTGAGGCCTTTTACTGACAGATGTTACAAGGACGTCAGTTTGCATCAATTCCTTTATATCCTTTTTAAGAATCTCAATCTGTTCTTCTGATAAGCCCGCCTTATTGCCTGAATACACTTCTTGAGGAAGAATTGAGAGAAATACAGAAATATATATAAAAAATAAAAGAAACTTTTTAGAGAAAATAATAAGGATTATTTGAGCTTTACTTTTTAGAAGAGACATAAAAAAACAATATTTGCGATATGGGTAAGCCAATATAAATTTAGTCGTTTTCGCAGGCATCATACCGGATTTTTTTAAAACCCGGATTGGTTTTGTTGAATATCCTTTAAAGTTAAAAGGTGAACAAAATTTAAATTCATATGAAAATAATATCCCCGCTGCGATTACTTTTTTTAGAGAATATCAGAGGGGAGAAATACTTATAAAATAACGGTTTATATCGCTTGTCCGAATCGGAATTTGCCTGGACAGGCTATATTTTTTTGTGTATTAGGGAGGAGGGGAGATTTCATTTTTACATTAAAAACAGTAAAAAAAGGAGACTCACAATGGTACACACAGATCTTCAAGAAGCGCTAAAGCAACTTTCCACCGATGAAGAGTTCAGGAAAGAATTGGCAAACAACTCTGAAGGTATGAAAGTCAAGTACGGAATGACTGAAAATGGCATGGTGGCAATTAAATCTATTGATGCCATTGGAATTGATAAAGAGGAACTTCGGCCTGTGGCTTTTTGTTGCACTTGTCTTGCGGCTGAATGATTTTTTACCCATTAGGTTAAGAAAAGAAAAATGTTATCTGCAGTAAAGTACGCCACTATTACTTTACCCCTGAAGCCGCGGTTAGCACCTTGGGTCACTTTTGTGGCCCTCGGTGATAACCGGTTGCATTTGAGGGGGGCCGAATTTTCTTATGCGTTGAACCATGAGTTATTTATCGAAGTATTAGAGGCCATTCGTCCCCTGTTGAATGGTGATCATAGTGTAGAAGAAATTGCCGCCTCCGGTGGTCAGGCTTACCTGCCAACAACCATTACCTTCCTGCTAAAAATGTTGCGTGCCAACGGTCTTTTGCAGGAAGGAAATGTTTCTCCTCCCGCTCCTCTTGAGTCCGATGACCTTGAAAAGCATGACAATATTATTCAGTTCTTGTCTCATTATGTGTCGAACCCGGTCGGATCATTAGCTTTATTGAAAAGTGCTAAAGTTGGGGTAGTTGGTTCTCAATCATTAAAAACCAGTATTCAAAGCTCTTTGTATGACAATGGTATTTACCCTCTACCGGATATTCAGACGGTTTTAGACACCCCATCCAATGACATTGATTCGAGGTTAACCGATTCAATAAAAAATTTAGATTATCTGGTCGTTTGCCAGGAAACTCCAGACCCAAAGCTTTTTAGAAAAATTAATTCAGTATGCCTTGAAAACGGCGTCCGCTGGATTCGAGTGGCCCTTGAAGGGACGAAGGCCTTGTTAGGCCCTACGGTGATTCCTCACCAGTCCGCATGTTTCATATGTTATGAAAGGCGAGTTTCTTCAAATATTTCTGAACTAGATAATCATCTAGCCTATATGAATCAACTTTCAAGCTCCGAATCAGTAAGTAATGAAGGACTCTTTCCAGCTTTGAATTCAGTAATAGGAGCTCAGGTTGCCCTTGAAGTGGTGCGTTTGATTACAGGTTTTGTGCCGCCAAAGACTATCGGTCGTTTTTATGAGTTTAATGCCACATCGCCTACCGTTGTTGGGCATGAGGTCCTTCGACTTCCTCGTTGTCCCGCGTGTATTTCCAAAAATCCAAAAATGGAAGCCTGGGATAGCACATTTTCTCTTTCTAAAAAAGTATCTTGAAAAACTCACCCCTTTCCTTATTAAATATTCAAAATGGTCCCGAAGTCACGCTCTCTGAATGCCTGGAACGCGCCGAAAGGTTGGTAAGTGATCGAGTGGGAATTATTTCAAAAGTTGACTTCGAGGAACTTGTTCCGGGTGAACCCGAAGTTTATTTTGCTCATAGCGAACCTGCCAATGTTTCTGTTTTGTGTGGCCAAAAAGCATTGAATCATGGCGATGCCGCATCTATCGACCCAGATCGGGCGATAATGAAAGCGGTCGGGGAAAGTATCGAACGTTATTGCTCCGGTCAATATGATGAAAACGACCTGCTGTTATCCACCTATGACGAATTTGAAGGTGGTGCTGTCGATCCTGAAATGTTTGCCCTTTATAGCGATGAGCAATATTCTCAAAAAGACTTTCCTTTCTCACCTTTAACGCACCAAACACCCATTAAATGGGCCGAGGGTCATTCCCTTAAAGATGACAAACCACTCTGGGTTCCAGCAGCTTTTGTTTATGTCCCATACTTATTTGATAATCCTAAGGAAAAGCCTTTCTTTAATTCGATTTCAACTGGATTAGCGTGCGGTCCTGATCTTGTCTCAGCGTTATATAAGAGTATCCTGGAAGCTATTGAGCGGGATACGTTTATGATAGTTTGGAAAAACCAACTTGTTCTCCCTCGTGTAGACCCCTGGAGTTCAAAGGATCCGTTTGTCCAGCAACTACTGGAAGCATTCCAATGCGTTTCATTGGATTGTGAAGCAATATATTTAACTTCGGACATTTCTGTTCCGGTTATTATTGTGATCCTTAAAAGAGAAGATGGAACACCCTATACAACAATGGGGATAGGCGCAGACCTTGATCCTAATCGGGCTCTTTCTCAAGCACTGGAGGAAGCCTATTTGACTTTTCTGGGAATGAGCCGATACGCCAAATTAAAAAAAGATTACCAGCCTGAATCCGATTTCAGCGACATTAAAACTCCAACCCTCCATGCGCTTGCTCATGCCGTTTGCCCAGAACTTCGTTCCTCATTAAACTTTCTGACAAGTTCTAAAAATCTGCTTTCATTTGATTCTCTTCCTAATTTATCCAGTGAAAGCAAGATTGACAATATTCAAACATTGGTAAAACTGCTTGACGAAAAAAACCTGGATATAATCAGCTATGATCTAACGACCTTAGATGTCGATGAAGTAGGGTTTAAGGTGGTTCGCTCTGTAATTCCTGGAATGCAACCATTAGATATAAATCACTCAAGAAGATACGAGGGAGGGAAGCGGTTATATGAGGTTCCTGTTCAAATGGGGCTTTTAGATAAACCCCGCTGTGCGAGGGAATTAAATCCCTTTCCCCACCCGTTTCCATAAACTGATGAGGCTTGATTTAAATGTCTAAAATCATAATTCAACCGGGGCAGTTGGGACCAAAAAAAGAAAAGCCATCCGTCTCAATTTCAGAGTTGTATCACGAAAATAGCAAGCTACAGCCATCCCTGCCAATCGAAATGATTGCTCAAGGCAATTATAAAGAAGCGGAAATCCTCGCCATGGCCAGAGGGTATAAGCAATACCGATTGTCGCCTCAAATCAAACTTCCTGAAAAAGAGAGTTTATCACCAAACCCTAAGACATTTGATGAAGTGGTTGCTTCCAGAAGGTCCGTTCGAGATTTTGGTGAAGAAGAACTAAGCCTGAGTGAACTATCAAAAGTTCTTCATCAAAGCTATGGGGTGACGGGAGAAATAAAACGCCCTGATGGAGGTACTATCCCTTTGCGATCCGCCCCTTCTGGAGGCGCATTGTATCCTGCAGAAATTTACCTTGGTATCAGGAATGTTTCAGATATCAAGCCTGGAATTTATCACTACAATGTTCCTGACCATGCGCTGGAATTATTATTTCCAGGAGACCCTACAGAAAAACTATATGAAGTTTGTTGTCAGCAACAATATGTAAAGGAGGCATCAGTAGTATTTTTGATTTCAGGAGTTTTCCAGCGCACAAAACGAAAATACGGTGAGCGTGGATATAGATATGTTTTGCTGGATGTAGGTCATTTGGGACAAAATATTTACCTTTCCTGTACCTCCCTCAATCTGGCAGTAATGACAACATGCGGTTTTTTTGATGACGAGGCCAATAAATTGCTTCGGGTCGATGGAGTTGATGAAACGACTTTATATGTAGCTTTTGTAGGAAAAAAAAATTCTTCTAAATAATATATAAAAGAACGCATTCTGTTCTTCCACTTTGATGCCTGAGTTTATATTATATGGAGCCAATGATTCATGATGGGGGCAACTTTGGGGGCATCTCGATAAGCCCTAATTAAAAAATGCTATATATTATAAAAGGTTATGGATGCTATTCGGTAGTCCCCGCCCCACCATTTCAATATCCAGTAAAATCTAAAGAAGTCCAGAAGCCCTGGAAAACCAGGGCTTTTTTGTTGCCTTGAAGTCCGAGAGGGTAATTAGTGGACAGGGCTTAACCCTCCGTGAACTGTGACTTCAGACAGGGAGCCTCAAACCATGACAAAGCACAACGAAAATAACGAACGGATCAAGCGCCAATCCCTTGATTCTTGCTCAACTTGAGTTTATCTATCGCAAGCAATGTGCAAGATAGAAGCTGTATATGCCGGGTTTAAACTCGATGACCTATCCTTATCCGATGACAATCTGATGGGTTTCAGGGTTCAACACCCCTATTCTTCAGGAATCTGGCATGTCTGGAGAAGAGCGCCTAAAGAGGCGTCTATGGGGTTGATTTCCAATTAAAACATAAAACTAGGCGATTTCCGATATTCATGCTAGGATGGATACAAGTATAAGGGTTGCTGATTTGCAGTGTACATTGATTCCTTCTAGTTTCTCGCCCAGGTAAGTCTACAAAAGCAATTTGGTCTATTAGGCCAAAGGAAGTTTGGTTTTCTCTCCAAGTGGTTCTCTAAGAGTTCTTGCACCAATCCAATCCAATTTAAAAACTGGGAAGACATTATTCAGGTTTTCTGGAAGTGCGTTCCCGAACAATCGCAGGAGAAAATTTATCATGGCAGTAGGAACAGTAAAATGGTTTAACGAAAGCAAGGGTTTTGGGTTCATTGAGTCTGAGAGCGGCAAAGATCTTTTTGTTCATTTCTCGGAAATTCAAGGGGATGGTTTCAAGACCCTTTCGGAAGGCCAGCCGGTCGAGTTTGAGGAAGGTATGGGCCAGAAAGGTCCATGTGCCACCCAGGTGGTGCCTAAATAAAAACCTAAAGACATCTCCGGCAAATCTATGATTCTGCCGGAGCCCTCTCAGTTTCATTGTTAATGGGAAAGGGCTTGGCCAAATGGCTGAGCCCTTTTTCTTTCCTTCACCAGACAAAATTTTGCGGCCAATTCAAAAGCCAAAGCATCGGAGTGGGTTTATAAAAGCCAGCTTTTTTTGAATCAATCCCTTTACGTATAAAGTTTAAACTCAATGTTCTCTCTATCGGTTTCTTATATAAAACAAAACTGGCTGGATAATTTACGCAATGATGTTCTTGCGGGCATCGTTGTCGCGCTGGCTCTTATTCCTGAAGCGATTGCGTTCTCTATTATTGCAGGTGTCGATCCCAAAGTGGGTTTGTACGCTTCATTCTGTATAGCGATCGTGATTGCTTTTATCGGTGGCCGTGCCGGCATGATTTCAGCCGCAACGGGCGCTATGGCTCTGGTCATGGTCACGCTTGTGAAAGAGCATGGCCTGGAATACCTGCTTGCGGCAACCATCCTGACTGGATTTTTGCAAATTCTCGCAGGTTTTCTCAGGTTAGGCTCCCTGATGCGGTTTGTGTCACGTTCCGTGGTGACAGGATTTGTGAATGCGCTGGCCATTCTAATTTTTATGGCGCAGCTTCCTGAATTCAATGGCGCGGGCCTCCAGATGTACGGCATGGTCGCTCTGGGACTGGCCATTATTTATATTTTCCCACGCTTCACAAAAGCGGTGCCGTCGCCTTTGATCAGTATCCTGGTGCTCACCGCGATCAGTGTTTATTTCGGGATGGATTTACGCACCGTGGGCGATATGGGCGAACTTCCTTCGACGTTTCCAATTTTCCTGTTACCCGATATTCCGCTCAACCTGGAAACATTGAAGGTTATTTTGCCCTATTCACTGACCTTGGCGGCTGTCGGCTTGCTGGAGTCCCTCATGACAGCAACCATAGTTGATGAGCTGACAGATACGCCCAGTAATAAAAATCGCGAATGTGCGGGGCAGGGCATTGCCAATATTGTGGCCGGTTTTTTCGGCGGCATGGCGGGCTGTGCCATGATCGGACAATCGGTGATCAATATTAAATCCGGTGGCCGTGGACGCCTGTCGACACTTTCCGCCGGGCTTTTTCTTCTATTCCTGCTTTTGGTTGTCGGGGAGTGGGTCAGCCAGATTCCTATGGCCGCTCTCGTTGCCGTTATGATAATGGTGTCGATTGGAACATTCAGTTGGTCGTCATTTAAAAACCTGAAAACACATCCTAAAAGTTCCAGTCTTGTCATGATAACCACGGTAGTGGTCGTCGTTCTCACCCATGATCTGGCGATTGGCGTGTTTGTCGGCGTCTTGACGAGCGCGCTGTTTTTCGCCCGTAAAGTATCGAGATTCCTGAAAATTGAATCTCATTTGTCCGCAGATAAAGAGAACCGCACCTATAAGATTTTTGGACAGGTCTTTTTCGCATCCGCTGAAGTATTTTACAATTCCTTCGATTTCAAAGAAGTCGTTCAACACGTCACCATTGATGTCAGCGCCGCTCATTTCTGGGACTTGTCCGCAGTGGGTGCGTTGGATAAAGTTGTACTGAAACTCCGTCGTGAAGGAACCGCGGTTGATCTGGTTGGGTTGAATGAAGCCAGTGCCACCATTGTGGATCGTCTGGCAGTGTACGACAAGCCAAATGCGCTTGAACTCATGCTCAAACATTAAGGGGCGGGAAGAATGACCAGATTACTAGTATGTATTGATGGATCGGCTTATGCTGATAATCTCTGTACCAATGCCGCCTGGGTTGCCAAACGCATGAATGCCGAAATTGATCTTCTTCATGTTTTACGCCGCGCTTCAGACTATCAGGCGCCAACAGATCATACCGGCTTGATCGGTCTTGATGCGCGCAGTGATCTTCTGGAAGAATTGACAAGAGTGGATGAAGAGCGTGGCCGTCTGGATCAGGAAAAGGGAAAAATCATTCTTGAACATGGCGCCAAAATATTGAAAAAAGCAGGCGCCGAAACAGTGAACCTCATCCACCGGCGCGGCAGTCTGGTTGAAACCATTCAGGAACTTGAAAACTCTGTGGATATGATCTTCATGGGCAAACGTGGCGAACATGCGGACATGGGTTCTGTTTTTCTAGGCGCCAATCTGGAAAAGGTGGCTCGCGCGATCCACAAGCCTCTCTTTATAGTCGCCTCCGTGATCCGTCCGATCAAACGCTTCCTGATTGCCTATGATGGTAAAGACAGTGTGCGTAAAGCGATCGACTATATCACCGGCCAACCCTTGCTCGAAAAAGGATTAGAATGCCACTTGCTGGTGGTTGAACGTGCCAAAGGCGATATCGAAACGTCGGAAGCCGAACAAAAATTAAACCAGGCCGGATTCACAACCATCCTCAAAACCGAACAAAGCCATCACGTCGACCAGGTGATATCCTCTTATGTGGTGGAAAACCAGATCGACCTCCTTATCACCGGTGCGTACAGTCATTCGCGCATGCACAGCCTGTTGCTTGGAAGCACAACGGCATCCTTGATCAAGTCTTGCAAGGTACCGTTATTATTGTTCAGATAGGATGTGCAGACAATCTTTGCCGGGTAGTGGAGGAAGGTTATTTTGCATACCCCTAATGAGGCGACGCATTTCTAAGAGTCAGTTATTCCCGTTGGGCAGGATGAGGTGGATCACACTCGCATCCATCGTCTCCATCAAGGGTCCGGGATACAATCCAATACACAATACGAGGATCGCCAATGGAATCAGTGTAGCCAGTTCCCGGTTCGATAAATCCGGGAGCACTTTGGCGGCTTCCGTCTTTGACTCTCCCAACACCACCCTTTGGAGCATCCACAACATATAGGCGGCGGCTAAAACAATACCGCCCATAGAGATAAGAACCATGGCAAAGTTGACATAGGAAGTTCCTACCAGGACTAAAAATTCGCCAATGAAATTACAGGTGCCTGGCAGTCCAAAGCCTGCGACTGAAAACAAAAAGAACAAGGCCGCAAATCTTGGCATGGGTTTGTGCAAGCCGCCGTAGTCAGAAATCGCCCGACTGTGAGTGCGGTCGTACAATTGTCCGACACAAATGAATAAGGCCGCCGTCGTGATCCCGTGATTGAACATTTGCAGGATGGCCCCCTGGGTACCCTGGCTATTGAACACAAAAATTCCGAGAGTCACAAAACCCATGTGGGAAACTGAAGAATAGGCCACGAGCTTTTTAAGGTCTGACTGCGCCAGGGCCAGATACCCGCCATAGATAATGCCTATGACCGATAACCACAAAATATAGGGTGCGAAGTTCGCCGAAGCCTCTGGAAACATCGGCAAACAAAAACGCAAAAACCCATATCCCCCCATTTTCAGCAACACCCCGGCCAGGATCACACTGCCAGCCGTAGGGGCTTCGGAGTGCGCGTCCGGGAGCCAGGTATGAAAGGGAACCATTGGCATTTTTATGGCGAAAGCCAGAAAGAACGCCAGGAACAACCAGAATTGCGTGCTGGAAGAATAAGTTTGTTCCGATAACACCAGCAGATCGTAGGTGTGTCCCCCATTGAGATAAACACCCAGGATTCCCACCAGCAGCAGTAAGCTTCCTGTCAGACTGTACAAAACGAATTTAAGCCCTGCCGCAACACGATTCGGCCCCCCCCAGAGAATAATCATGAAATACATGGGAATCATTGTGAGTTCCCACAACATGAAAAACAGGAAAAGATCCAAAGCGGTAAAGACCACAATCATGGCGCCTTCAACTAACAGGATCAGCGAGAGATAAGCTCGTACCCGTGTTGTGATTCCCGTCCACGAACAAAGGACACAGAGGGGACAAAGAAGGGCGGTGAGTATCACCAAAAGAATACTGATGCCATCAACACCAACCGCGTACTGAATATTAAACGTGGGCATCCATTCCACACGTTCAACGAACTGCATGCCATTTTGGGCGATATCAAAATTCTTCCAGAGTACCAGCGAAAGAAAAAACTCCACCAGTGTGAAGCCAAAGGCAATGCGTCGAATCGATTCTTCATCGCGCACAAACGCCAGACTGACGATTCCTAAAAAAGGAACGGCAATCATCCAGCTGATCAGATGATCCATCAATATATCCATTAAAGAAATCCCCTTCCTACGAAAGAAGCAAACTCCCGTCTTTTCAAGTTAGCATCAGAAAAATGAGGTATGGCCATTCGCAACAATATCCATTCTATATAATTAGGGATACAAATCGGGAACTCTCTAAATCAGGAAATACAATAGGCCCGTCATCGCCACTAACCAAAACACCATGACTAATAACTGGTGTTGGATGGTATGGGATTCCATATTTTGCAGTAATTTCCCCGTTGCATTAACCTGTCCTGCTGCTTTTTCCACTTTCCGCTCCAACAAACTAATATCAACAATTCGGAATAACCACCCGGCAAAATGCACAGAATAAGCCGCTATAAAATGGATGAAACGATCTATGACCCTTACATCAACAATTGCCCACAACCATCTTGCTAAATTCACAGAATAAGTTGCGATAGAATGGATGAAATGATCTATAACCCTAACATCAATATTTCGCCACAACCAGCGCGCGAACTGAAGGGTTGGATTTACCAGATAGGCATCATAGATCTCATCAAAATACCCTTTATTCCAAAACAGGACATACAGTCGATTGCTTCTTTCACTTGCTCTTAAGACCTGATGTTGAGATCGCATCTGTGTTGAGTAGGCATAGACCCACCCCGCGACTGACACGGCAAGAGAAACCACAAGCCAAAAAGGAAAGCCCTGGGCACGTTCGCCCAATCGGACTCCTGAAAAAGTCAAAGCCGGCGCCATAAAGCTGGCGAACCAGTTCCAAAACAGAGTCAATAGCCCACCCGCAAAAACCGTAGCCAGAAAAAGACCCATTATAATGGAACCATTTAAAAACCGGGGTCGAACAGATGGCGTCTCCAGACGATGCTGTCCTGTAGAAGGCCAGTAGGTCTTTGGACCGTGAGCAAAAAGCGAGGTGACGCCTTTAAAAAGATATTGAGAAGCCACAAATACCGTGATCAAGCCAATGATTTTGAATCCGATCGTGGCAGAAACAAACCCCGTGATTCCCCACAAATATTCATACGATCCGGAAAACAGCACAAATGGCGGGATCAACGCCAACACCAAGGCCCCCCCATACAGGACCCCCATGCCCTGAGGGCCAGGGTGTTTAGGGTCTCCATGCCCAAGGTCCTGTTCCACGGATTTTAACGCATTGCCGGTCGATAGAAAAAAGAACGCTTTGTAGCACCCATGTGCAAGAAGATGGAAAATCGCGACTGCAAACGCGCCCAAACCACAGGCCATCACCATGAACCCGATTTGACTGATTGTGGAATAGGCCAAAATCTTTTTGATGTCCGATTGAGTCAGGGAAACGATCCCGGCAAATACCGCGGTCGTGGCGCCAACAAGGAAAATGAACGTCATGGCGGAGGGGGAAAGGACAATCAACGGACTCAATCGCACTAACAAAAAAGGACCCGCATTCACCATAGTAGCCGCATGAATAAGCGCCGAGACCGGAGTCGGCGCTTCCATTGCTCCGGGCAACCATACGTGAAACGGCATTTGCGCTGACTTTCCCATCGCCCCGATAAAGAGGAAGAAGGGAATCAGCGTCACAGGATGGATATGAAGATCCAGGCCCATCCACCCCAGGACATTGATGGTATGGTCCTGCATGCCTTCAGCCTGAACAAGAATCGTCTGGATATCTAGGGTGCCGAAGGTATAAAAGGTTAGAATGATGCCAAAACTCAATCCGACATCCGCGATCGCGTTAACGAGAAAAGCTTTGGTGGCCGCCCGGCCAGCCGAAGGTCGTTCTTTTGCGTGAGAAATTAACAAATAGGAACAGATCCCCATGACTTCCCAGCTAATCAACAAAAGCAACAGGTTGCCACTCATGACCAACAAAATCATAGAAAAAGTAAACAGGGCAATGACGGCGAAAAAACGATTGTATTGTGACTCTCCTATCATGTAACGAGAAGAATACACATGCACCACCCCACTCACTCCTGTGACCAGGAGCAACAGTAGAACCGTCAGTTGGTCAACGTACAGAGTTAAGTCAATGGTCAGGGAACCTGATTGAAAGAAGCGATAAAGTGAAAGAGTGAAGGGCCCATTGCTCAACACTTCAATGAAAGCGGCAACGGATAACACAAAGGATAAACCGATGGCGGGAATCCCGATCCGGTGACTGTTCTCACCCCAGCGACGTCCCCCAAGTAGAAGAATGAGCGAAGCCAGGAGAGGGAGTAAAGGAATCAGGACGAAAAGAGCCATAACTTCCTTCAAAGACCTGGTGGAAGAGCATGGCTCAACAACAGTTGAATAATGGGAGAACTGAACAAACCAAGAATCATGATAGCGGCGGACGTGACTCCCAGAGTCAGTTTAAAAGAGAGGGGAATGGTACCCAACGGAACGTCCGATCCGGTTGATGTTTGGCGGAAAATGGCCTCAAATAGTTTGACAAAATAGGCAAGCGTGAGGAGTGTGGAGAGCACCACCGCCGCCGCCGAAACATAATTGTCCGCTTCCAACGCTCCAAGAATGATGTACCATTTGCCAAAAAAACCACCGGTCGGGGGCAGACCGATCATGCCTAAGGCCAGAATAATTAAAGCCCCGGTAAGCCATGGGGCTTGTTTCCCAACACGCCCCATGTCGTCAATCGTTCTGACCCCATAATGACAAAACGCCACGCCTGCTAAAAAAAACAAGCCCGCCTGCATGACCGCATCGTTCAATAAATAAAAAACGCCTCCGACAAACCCGGTTGGGTTGCCCTGGCCGATGCCAATAAGAATGATGCCGATATGCGAAATCCCCCCATAAGCGAACATCATTTTAATATTTTGCTGGGCCAGGGCCAGACTTGCGCCGATGACAGCCGCTAATGCTCCAACAACTGCCACCAGAAGCAAAATCGGAATATCATTAATAACAATTGACGCATTTAAGACCCAATAGATTATTCTGACCCACGCCAATAGCGCGACTTTGGTTACCAGGGAAGCCAGGATAGGGGAAATGGACTCAGGGGCATAGGTATAGGCCTCGGGCAACCAGGCATGAAACGGGACTAAGGCCATCTTGATCCCCAGGCCAATAAACATAAAAAGAAGTCCGCCCACCAGAGCTTTAGAGTGTAGTAAAAAGGGAAGTTTTTCGGCGATATCAGCCATATTCAGTGTGCCGCTCACCGCATAGAGATAGCTCACCCCTAAAAGGTAAAGGGAAGCACCAAGAGTTCCCAATATGAGATAGCGATAGGCGGCAAAGAGCGCTCTCCCGCCAGCGACACCAATGAGCGCGTAACTTGAGATAGCCGCAACTTCTAAAAAAACGAACAGATTGAATAAATCCCCAGCGAAAACAATGCCGGTCAGAGAGGATACCAATAACAAAATCAACGTGTAATAATGAACGATTCGGCCACCCAGATCCTTTGGGGAAGTGGGTCCGGTGAACACCACGCCCAGCAAACCCAGGGCACTGAATAACACTAAGATGACACTTGCCAATCCATCAGCCACCCACTCAATGCCCAAGGGCGTAGCCCAACCACTGAACACATACCGCACTTCTCCATGATGAAGGACGTTATAGAGATTCAAAATAGAGACCAGCACCATAGCCGCGAGAATTGCCACAGAAATTGGCTGGCTCCAGTGCCGGTGTTTTAGACAAACCACCGGCATGGAAATAGCGGCAAATAATGGAAGAAGAAATAGGATTGCGGGAAGTTGGTGACTCATTCTAATTTTTTAAGAATTTCTTCTTCATCAAGGCTTCCGTATTGTCGATAGATCGCCCCGCACAGGGCTAAACCCACGCCGGTGGTCGCAACGCCAACCACAATAGCCGTTAGCGTCAAGACATGAGGTAATGGATTCAAGTAACTGGCCGCTTGCACCGGCTCCGTGGTTGACAAGAGGACGGGAACCGTCGCGTCCCTCTTTGCACTGATAGACACCAGAAAAAAAATCACGCTGGTTTGCACCAAATACATCCCGATGAGCTTCTTCACGAGATTGTATCGCGTGACCATGATATAAAGGCCCCACAGAAAAAGGATGACAAATGTCAAAAAATTGGGTCGTTGCAAAACCGTTAACAATGCATCAACCATTTATTGAATCCTCGATAATCTCTTCAGCAGACAAGCTGAACACAATAGAAACGGCTGTCACCGCAACATCTATTGCCACACCGATTTGCGTGAGCACGATTCCCAAAGATCTTCTGGCAGCAGTTTCCAAGCCAGGAATTTCCAGGTTCGAAAAATTGAGAAACTCTCCACCTCCAATCATACACAAACCACCTACCCCCGCGTAGATCAGCATTCCGACCCCATCACCATGCAAAACCTTTTTGACAATTTGACTCCTGGAAGCGTCATGACCAAAAATCAAAACCGATAAGATCATCCCCGTACCCAGAATCACCCCACCCACAAAGCCTCCCCCTGGTCCGTATTGCCCAAAAAACAACACATATAAACCAAAAATCTGGACCACCGGGATGAGAAAGCGCCCTAAGGTTTGAACGATAATGCTGTCGTGTGGACGTATCATTATCCCTGTCTCTTAAGCAGTAAAGCACAGGCAATGCCGGACGCAAAAATCACCACGGTTTCGACCATCGTATCAAGCGATCGGTAGTCCATCAGTACCGAAGTCACAACATTCGGGGTGTGGGTATCGATATAGCTCTGCTTGAGATAGGTCGGCGAAATATGAACACTCGCTGGAGAATTCGGGTCCCCAAACTCAGGAAGATCGCTCGCGGCGTAGAGCAAAAGAACTCCCAATAGAGAAAAACCAATCAACGCGGCCAGAGAAGGAGGAGGGCGCCTCAGCCGGTTGTCTTTGGGAGCCGTACGGAATAGAGTTAATAGAAACAGAACAGTCGCTAACCCCGCTCCTACGACGGCTTCCACGAAGGCGACATCCACAGCTCCGAGGCCTGCCCATACCAACGCCAGGAAAAAACTATAAGAGCCCAGAAGCAGAACGGCGCTCATCAAGTCCTTAACCATAATGGCGCCGGCGGCAGTGACAAGCAGGAGAAGGAGTAAAGGAATTTCATATGGAAAAATCATGGGGTTTCCTTTTTCCAGGGTTTCAAGCCAGACCGGAGAGCCGCGCGAATCGTGGCATGGGCAATGACTGGATTTAGAATATACAGCAAGGCCAACACCACTAGAATTTTCAGCGTATTTTTGTCCAGTCCCTCATGCAAGGCGATTCCAATTAACATCAAAAAGGCTCCTAAGGAGTCCGTCAATGATACGGCATGAGAACGGCTGAACACATCGGGCAATCGAACCACGCCGATCGCCGCAACAATCAGAAAAAATAACCCCGCACCTATAAAAATAATGGAAAGTATGTCCATGCTATGAATGTCCTTTTTGTTCCAAATATTTGGCCACGGCAAGCGCTCCGACTGAATTCAGCAGGGCATACCCGGTCGAGATATCAATAAACATATCGACTCGCTCAAAATACATACCAATGACAATAAGCAAAATTATGGCCTTGGTGGAAATGCCATTGAGACCCAGCACACGATCAAAAATAGTGGGACCACGCAGGACACGGTACAGATACGCACCAATGAGAATAGCCAGCAACACCAAAACGCAGAAAAAGAAAGTTTTCATAAGTCCGGCCCTTCGTCCTTAAAAATATCAGCAATTTTCGATTCGATCTGCTTACTCACAACATCTTCGCCTGAAACGTTATCTATCGCGTGAACAATGAGGTTATTACGGTCAACCTCTGCGGTAATGGTTCCAGGGGTCAACGTAATGGAATTACCGAGAAGAACAACGGCTGCGTGGTGATTCAGTTTTGATTTTACAGAAATCAACTGAGGAGCAATGGGAAGCGCGGGATGCAATATAAGCCTGGACAAATGAAGGCTACTTTGAATGATTTTATAAAAAAGCCAGGGAAGATAAAGGAGGATTCTGAGCCACAAACGAAATTTCGGAACAAAAGGTGAATGGCCAGAGTTGATCCAGGCTACGGCGAAGGAAAAAACAAGCCCCAAACCAAGATGAACCCATTCAAAGCTGGCAGACAAACAAACCCAAAACACAAACAGTGCCATGGCTTTTAAAAACAAGGATGCTGATGATATGGGTCTGGATCGAGTTACCATAAAATTATCAAATACGGGTGTCGCTTCAGGGCCTCAGTATTTTCGATTACTTCTATAAAAAACCAGCCGCAGACTTAGAATGAAACACCCGTATCCTTATAGCAGTCCAAGCGCCTATATTCAATCAATGTCTAATCAGGGAACATGAACCGTTTCCCACGTCGCATTCGGATTGTACCGATGAAATTCAAAACTTTTGGGATCCAGGGCCACAAGATTAAGCCATTGATTATGAAACAACTGTTGCAGGATCGAGTGTTTTTGGATGATAGATGAGATCACACTCGGCGTCTGTTCGATCATAGCCAAGAGTCGCATCGGTTCATGATAGTGAATGTCCCCGTTATTGACTGTTTGCAAGGGGAAACCCATTTGCAAATCACTTTGGGTTCCGAGCATCATCCCGACACCCCCAACGACATTGTGTAACACCTTGCTCCCGCTTCCATACGCCCAGGGATCAACTGCAGAAAAATAATAACCCGTATTAATCCACTCGCCGACAATTAAGGGCGCGGTCATGATTTTTTCGAGGATAGCGCCCTGAGGATCCGCAACAGGATCATAAGAATGCAGAAAAGCCCGACCGCCTAAATCCAATCCTTTGGTTAGTGTTCGTCTTCCAATGAGAAACGAGCAATTGCCCGCCAACCCCCATTCCGGTCGAGGATTTGCCCAATCGCAACTGCGTTCGTCTACATGCGTAAAAGCCTGCGCTGGAGAAATTTCATTGGGAGCGCCGGGAATGCGATGGCATCGCTCAAGAGCCTGCTTCGCACCCGCTTTTTCGAGATCCTTGTTCAACGCCTGCAAATCTTCTTTATGCGAATCAGGCAATTCCTCGAGATCATAAAACCCGACCCGATCCGTCGTCGTGTTATGTTTCCCCGGAAGGAACCAGGTGTCATCGGGAATCGGCAAACCGTTTTCCTTGAGAATGCGACGAACATCCGGTTCATTCGCCATGGCGGCAAAAACCCGCGCATTTGCATCGCCCGGTTTTCCCCCGCAGGCCCCGCAATCCAAGGCCCCGTAATAGGGATTGTTGTCCGTCTCACTCCCATGGCCACAGAGGCACACCAGGCGCGCAAAATTTTGGGTGAGCCCCATAGTGCGCAAACCATTTTCGATAAATGTCGCGCGTTCCGAAAGAGAAAATCCTAGAGAAAGCCCGTCAGGAATCCCATCCGCATGCACTTCTCCGACCCTTAGATTTTGCGGATCCGATGGCGTGGTCATAGAGATCCGGGTTGGAACCCGATGCGTTAACCCACTCTGGATAGTCGAGGTCATTGCACGAAATATTTTTTGGAACAAGGTCTTGCCCACCAACCCCAGACTGAAAAAGAACCCCAATACATCAATCACCATCATCGACCCAATAGGATGATGCTTCAGGTCGTGAAAAAGATGGCGTCCCAGTAGGTTCCAGCGAGTCCCGGAAGAATAATTTTCCAACGCCGCTCCTTCTCCCGACCGGGGTGTTTCCGTCACCGCATGGTCAGGAGTCAATAACACCGGGCACAAAGAGAAACGTTGATCACAATCGAAAGCTTGATGACTGATTGAAATGCCAAAAAAACCTGCAAACCCAAACGTTTCATAGGAACCCTGGGCTTCAATCTGGCGACGAAATGATTCAGAACGCACGTCTATACAGAAGACCAGTTGTGCCTGGGGACGAGTTTCCAATTCGGGCGCCGTTCCGTGATGGGCCGAAATACTTCTCAGCATCTTTTCTCGAAAGGAATCTTCGTAAGCCTCAATCCATATCCGTCCATGCTGATCCGCAGGAAAATGATCTAACCATTGCAATAACATCCGGGCATCTGAAAGCGAGAGACCGTGAACCTCTCCTGGAGATAACTCAAGAAACTGTCCCAAATGGAATAATCGCCAGACATGTCGACAAATCATTTGTTGGGTTGGGTCCCCGGATGGCCCTCCATGTCCCATTCGTTGGCAGTATTCCTCGGGCCGATCCTTCCAATAGGCAGTCAGGCTGGAAACCGTGCCATCGATTCCCCATTCTTGCTGGCATTTAATGTGGGTCAACTCCACTTCATAGAATAAACGCACCGCCAGATATTGAGTGGTGTCAATGGGATGTTTGTGTTGCGCATGGTAGGTTGGGTGTTCCTCAAGCCACCGTATGTATCGCGTCCAGCCTGGCAATGATGACAGTTGCCTGGAGAGATAATCTTGCCATTGCTCCTCAGGAATTTCGAGTTGGCGCAAGCTGGAAAGGATCGCGTCCTCTGGTGCTTCAGGAAGGCTATGGACCTTTTGGGCGAAATCTGTAATTCCGATCAGCTTCCCCGAAAAATCTTTCTCGGCCAGGTTCCGCCATGCTGGGTAGAAACCTTTTTCCCGGCCAGGCATTTCCCATCCGGCCAATCCTTCATCAGAGAACGCCGTCACCCATTTGATGAGTTGATTGTTGATTTGGTCGACCACGCCACCCTCAGTCAAACCATCCACCCAATCGCTGAGGGTCCTTTCGGGCGGCAAGGAAATGGGTGCAGGTGTTTGCGAATCCTCAGATATTTGCGATGAAGCTTGAAGATCAGGAAGCCCAAAGGTGGTTAACAAACTCACCCATAAATTCGTCAGGTAGGCCTCTTCCGGATTCTCCCGAAACGGTTCGTATTCTTTGACGGCTTGTTTGATTTGTTTTTGGGATTCCTGGGGAAGATCCTGCCGAAAGTGTTTTGTCGCTCCGCCCCCGCTCAACTCCCATTCCAGGAGGGGTAGCGGCAATTCCTCGAAACCAAAAAGGATGTTTAATTGCCAAATATCTTTTTGGGTGACCTTTCGATTTCCGACTTCAACAGGAGCTTGCCCATCCGGGCGAGGCCCCACCCTGGTAAAAGCGCGCTCAAGACTTTCTTTGGTAATACGGCCATTTCGGTAAAATTGACGATATTCCTCATTCGCGAGATACCCGTTGCCACCCAGGAGATCCTTGCCTTTTCGAACCGCCTGATCAAACGGCAGATGCTCCAATCCATGAAGGGGATTCTGCGCGACCATGGTCCGCATGGGCCAAAACGGTGCTATTGGCTCACTTGCATTCAGTACAATTTGCCGAACCTGATCGCGATCTTCCGGGGAAAGGAGCTTCACTGAAATAGTACCCGTATAAAATGACTTATTCCTGTTTCAGAAACAAAAAAACAACCGCTTCACCACATCTCAAATGAAATGGTTAGTAACGCGGTTGGCTTGTGCTCAGGCTGACCTCACAAACTGAACGAGCCAAACAACCGATAGCCTATGTCAAAAGTCAAACTCAAGCCTGGAATGTCTATTCCGTTCTGTTTGAAATAAAAAGAAAACAGAAGTCTAGTCTTGATATGAAAAAAAAACAATCGCTTTTAACATTTTTTCAAGAATTCCCGGCAGGTCAGCGGAGGAAGATCGAACCCCTGACCTCTTGAATGCCCTTTTAGTGGGCTAAATTTGCCCATTGTAGCCGAACAAATTTTTGACGACTTTTAAACCATTATAAATAAAACGGTTCGGCGTCTTTTGAGCCACACTCTTTTTCTTTCCTTTTCAGAGCGCTTTCCCATATTTTCCGGTATTTTCCCTTCAATTCTGAGAATGTTGGCTACAGTGGGGTGGGGAATTTAAGTGACTGACCAAATTCTTAATAATTTCTTCTCTGACCTGTCCAACCAATTGGCTCAAGTTTTGGAGTGCCGATCATAAACTGGGTTTTCTCTGGTAAAAAATTTTATTTTATTGTCGAAATGTCGCACATCTTTTTAACTTCCTATGTTAATCCTCAGTTTGGAATGGACTCTATTAGATCCTTTTATTAAATGAACCTTGAGAAAATAATCCGCCAATGGACTGCACAGCAAACCGCGGCATGACCTGAGTCACTTTTTCGTTTCAATCAGTGGCATTCAGAAGTTGTTGGCAATTAGAGGGATAGAACTTGTCGCTCTGCATGACTTCACCTACCAATCCCTTGTCCAGAAAACAGTGATACAATTGAGAACTTTAGAGGGGGCGAGAATTTTTTTCCAGTATCCTCTTCACGTGGGATTTCCAGTCCTGCGGCCGATTAACTTATAAAAGAGGTGAATCCTGAGTTTGGATAGAAATCAGCTCTGTAATGTGCCGGGAATAGAAATCGACGGGGCATCCTGTTGTAGCTTGAGAACTCAGAAAAGCATATGGACGTAATTACTAATTTTTTTATTCTGGTTGTACTTGTGATGCTCTCCGGATTTTTTTCAGGTGCCGAGACCGCCTTGATTTCCCTGCGTCCGGCACAAATCCGGAATATGGTGAACGCGGGGCGAAAAGGTGCTGGCCTGGTCGAGCGCATCAAAGCCAACCCGCAGAAATTGTTAATCACAATCTTGATTGGAAACAACGTGGTCAATATTGGAACCTCCGTACTGGCCACGGTGATGGCTACGGAACTGCTCGGTGGCGGGGTGATACCCTTGGTGACGGGTGTCCTGACTTTAGTCATTCTGATATTCGGAGAAATCATTCCTAAAACCTTTTGTTACAAAAACGCGGAAACTTTTTCCCTGATCGCGGCGCTCCCTATTTTTGTTCTGGAAAAAATTCTCTTTCCACTGATCTGGCTCATGGGAAAATTGATCACCTGGATTAACAGAGTATTTGGTATCGAGCACCAAAAGGAAAATGCAGTTCTGGAAGAAGAGTTGCGGACGATGGTGGATTTGGGTGCAGAAGAGGGGGCCTTGGAAATTTCCGACGCGGAGATGATCGACCGTGCTATGGAATTCGGGGACACCCTGGTCCAACAAGTGATGACCCCACGAGCCCAAATCTGTGGTATCGAGGAAAATCACACCATCCGGGAAACTCTGGAGACCATGATCAACCAGGGTCTGCATTCCCGGTTGCCGGTCTACCGCAAAACCCTGGACAACCCTGTGGGCGTGACTACGATACGTGAAATAATCCGGCTGTATATCGCCCCAAATACAATTGACAGACAATTGAAGGACTTAAAACTTTCCCCTCCGATAGTGGTCCCAGTCACACAGTCGATCAAAAAACTTTATGAGGAACTCAGGGTTAAAAGAACGCACCTGGCTTTGGCGTTGGATGAGCACGGTACTGTGGTGGGTCTCATCACCATGGAAGATATCGTGGAAGAGGTCATGGGTGAAATCCAGGACGAAACCGATTCGGAGGAATTACAGCGTATCGTCCGGCAAGGAGAAAACTCTTGGTCTGCCAGCGGAAATGTGGAACTACAGGAATTTGAGAAAACTACTGGAATCTGGCTGGGTGAGGAAGGGGTTGAAAAAATGGAAGCGGAGAAAAGAAAATCACTCAGTTTGTTATTTTTGGAAAAACATCAAAGAATACCTAAGCTGGGGAAAACGGTTTTAATTAACAATTGTAGCCTGGTTGTGGAAAGTATTGATCGCCATAAGATCAATAGAATCCGAGTAGGTTGTCAGATCAAAAGTTAACTCCTTCCATGGGGTTCCCATCAGCGAACCCCGCTCACCCGATCTTATAACTATAGGAAAACTTCACGAAATCTTTTTCGATATATTGAATATCACTCATGGGACCCTCTTCAGTTACGAATTATTTTATCCGATTTTTAACTCTGACTGAAAACCGGTGGTTTTCAGTCAGCAGGGCGAATGGGAATAAAATCAACCGTTACTATTGATTGTTTGCTTGAAACAGTTAAAATGTGCAGACCATTCACGTACAAATTATTTTCCTGGGTATTGATATTATTATGAGCTTGCGCTTGTCTTTAGTTGCGGGATTGTTTGCTGTTTTTCTTGCAGGGTGCGCAACGGTTGGGCCGGACTATGTCCCCCCGGAAAACAAGGTCCCGGAAACCTTCAACTCTTCATCAGGGGACGGTGAGAATGCAAAATCGATCCCTCCTCAAACGGAAGATACAGACGACGGACAAAAGCTAAAGGATCCCATCAAACAGGTGACCCCCGAAATGCTGGCCGACTGGTGGAATACCCTGGAAGATCCTTTATTGACCCAGCTGGTCGAACGCGCCGTAAAGGGCAACCTTGATCTCAAGCTTGCGCAATCCCGATTGCGGGAGGAACGCGCCCGGCGAGGCATCGCCCGGGCCGACCGCTTTCCCACAATCAATGCCGATGGTTCCGTCACCCGGCAGAAAACCAGCAGGGAAACAAATACCGGCAAGGAATCCGATCTTTTCTCCACAGGGTTCGATGCCAGTTGGGAAGTCGATTTATTCGGGGGCATCCGGCGTTCCGTCGAGTCGGCGGATGCGTCCCTGGAAGCTAGGCGGGAAGAATTAAACGACACGCTCGTCAGTCTGGTTGCGGAAGTTGCCTTGAACTATGTCGAGATTCGTTCCTTTCAGGCCCGGTTGGAGGCCGCTGAAAAGAGCCGGAAATCTCAGGAAGATTCCCTGCAAATCGTGCAAGACCGGTTGGACTCCGGCCTGACAACGACTTTATCCCTGGAACAGGCGAAATATAACCTGGAAAGCACCAAGGCGGAAATCCCCACCTTGCTGACGGGTATCGAGCAGGGCAAAAACGGTCTTGCCGTTCTTCTGGGCGAATTTCCGGGGTCCTTGAAAAAAGAGCTTGAGGAATATAAAAAAACTCCCGTCACCCCTGTTGAGGTGGCCGTTGGAGTCCCTGCAAATCTATTACGCCGAAGACCCGATGTCCGGCAAAGAGAGCGGGAGTTAGCGGCCCAAACCGCGCTCGTGGGTGTGGCCACGGCCGACCTTTACCCCAAGCTGACTTTGTTTGGTTCGATCGGTCTCGAATCGCTTTCAGCGGCCAGCTTGTTCACAGGGCCTGCGGCGGCTTTTCAGATTGGGCCTCAAATTACCTGGAATGTTTTTGACGCCGGTCGTATCCGGCAAAATATAAAAGTAGAGGGCGAGCGTCAGGAGCAGGCGCTGATCCAATATGAGTCATCCGTATTGACAGCGGTGAATGATGTGGAAAATGCTTTGATCGATTATGCGGATGAACAGGTTCGCAGGCAATCCCTGCTGAAATCCACACAGTCAGCCGAGCGGGCCGCTAACCTGGCCCGTGAGTTGTACACTGCGGGATTGTCAGACTTTATTGGCGTGCTGGATGCGGAGAGAGCCCTGTTTACTTTTCAGGATCAACTGGCATCCAGTGAAGGCCAGGTCACATCCAACTTGATCCGCCTTTTTAAAGCGCTGGGTGGTGGATGGAAACCTCTCATGGTGGATGCCCCGCAAGAGGTTCCAAAATCATTGACCCTACAACAATAATGAGGAACACGGACTTGATAAGACCAAAACTTCTAAATTTCTGTCTTGGAGTTTCGTTGCTGGCCCTGGTCACCGGTTGCCAGGGCAAAGAAAGTAGCGCCGCTAATCAACCGCAACGACCCGCCCCTGCAGTAACGGTGGCTCCGGTAGTTAAAGAAGAAGTCACTAAAACTTACGAACTGGTGGGCCGCACGAAAGCTAAAAAAACGGTCAACCTGGTGGCGCGTGTGCAGGGCTATTTAGAAAAGCGAAATTTCAAAGAAGGAGAAAACGTTAATAAGGGAGATCTTTTATTTGTGATCGAACAAGCTCCTTATCTGATCGAAGTCAAAGCGGCAGAGGCCGGTGTTGCCGAGGCCAAAGCCACCCTGCAAAATGCGGAAACCTATTTGAATCGATTAAAAAAAGTTCGTAAAGGAGGGGTGTCACAAACAGATCTCGATAAAGCAAAGAGCGACCATCTTAGAGCACAGGCCCAGGTGAAGAATGCGCAGGCAAACCTGGATCAGGCCAAATTGAACCTGAGCTATACCGAGGTTCATTCTCCCCTCGATGGCCGTATCGGGCGTGTTTCTGTCAGCACGGGTAATCTGGTCTCTCCAGACTCGGGAACGCTGGCGACGATCGTGCAAATGGACCCCATCTATGTTCTTTTTACGGTCAGTGAAGCTAATGTTCTCACGGAGTTTCAAAGCCAGATCAAAAAGGGAAAAGCAACTACTTTCATTCCAAGGGTTCAATTATCGAATGGGACCATGTATCCCCACGACGGGACTGAAAATTTTGTCAGCCACATTGTGGATGAAAAAACGGGGACCATCACGATTCGAGCGGTTTTCCCCAACCCCAGTTCCTACGTAGTCCCTGGCAATGCGAATGTCTCGCATAGCAGGCAACTACTCATGCCGGGACAATTTGTTAAGGTTCTGGTCAGGCGGGATGATGTGGCCGCCGAACTTCTGGTTCACCAGGCCGCCATTCAGGAAGACCAGGGTGGAAAGTATGTTCTCGTCGTTGACGCGGAAAAGCGGGTGCAAAAACGCTCCGTTAAAGTGGGAGAAAAGGTTGGCATCAATTGGGTCATTAAGGAAGGTCTGGAAGTCGGAGAGTTGGTAATTTCGGAAGGAATTCAAAAAGTTCGCCCCGGCATCACCGTGCAAACCACCATGCCGGCGACTTCTAAACCGGTCGAGAACTGACATATGTTCAGTAATTTCTTCATCGAACGGCCTCGGTTTGCTTTTGTCCTCTCTATCGTCATCGTGATCGCGGGCCTGGTTTCCATTCCCCTGCTTCCCGTTTCTCTTTATCCCCAAGTCACTCCTCCTCAGGTACAGGTCACAGCCGCTTACCCTGGGGCTAACGCCCAGGTGATGGAAGAAACCGTTGCGGCTCCCATTGAAGCGGAAGTCAATGGTGTGGAGAACATGATTTACATGTCCTCTAAAAGCACCAACAACGGAACTTACACGTTGGACATCACATTCGAAATCGGTACCAACCCCGACATGGCTACCGTGAATGTTCAGAACCGATTGTCTCTCGCGACCCCCAAATTGCCTGCCGATGTGACCCGCTCTGGAATTTCGGTGAAAAAACAATCGAGCGAGTTTTTACAAATCGTGTCGTTTTCTTCACCGGGCGGAACCTACGATCAGCTGTTTCTAAGCAACTACGTCAGCTTGAATGTGAAGGATGTGTTGGCCCGGGTTCCCGGAGTCAGTAAAGTTGATATTTTTGGGGCGCAGGATTATTCGATTCGCATTTGGCTGGACCCGGACAAAATGGTGAACCTTGGTATCACAACTGAAGATGTCGCGGCATCCATTCGAGATCAAAACCTTCAGGCCGCCGCAGGTCAGGTGGGACAACCTCCCCTGGATTCCGAGCAGCAGTTCCAATACACCATTCAAGCCAAGGGACGGCTTTCGGATGTGTCGGAATTTAAAGACATCATCATCCGGGCGCAAGCCGATGGGTCCGTCGTCAGAATGAATGACGTGGCACGGGTGGAACTCAGCTCACAAACTTTTAATATATTTTCCCGGTTGAACGGTTCCCCCACCATCAACTTCGCCGTGTACCAGCTTCCGGAGGCCAATGCGCTGACCGTCGCTGAGGGAATCAGAGACACTTTGGGGAAATTGTCCCAACAGTTCCCAGACGATATTGCCTATAAACTGCCCTACGACTCTACCCGGTTCATTGATCGATCGCTTGCGGAATTGGTGGAGACCCTGTTCGTTGCGTTGGGATTGGTGATTTTTGTGGTTTATATTTTCATTCAGGATTGGCGCGCGACCCTGATCCCCGCGCTTGCGATTCCTGTCTCGTTAATTGGAACTTTTTCTCTGCTACTGGCATTTGGATATTCCATCAACACCCTGACACTTTTTGCTTTGGTTCTGGCGATCGGAATTGTGGTGGACGACGCCATTGTGGTGGTCGAAAACGTCCAGCGCCATTTGGGGGAGGGGATGCCTCCCAAAGAAGCGACACGTAAAGCAATGGGCGAGGTGTTCGGCCCCATCATCGCCACCACCCTGGTTCTGCTTGCTGTATTTGTTCCCATCATGTTCATGTCCGGAATTTCCGGCCAACTCTACCGGCAGTTTGCCGTGACCATCGCGATTGCCGTTTCTCTTTCATCTCTCAATGCCCTGACCTTGAGTCCTGCCTTGTGCGCCACCGTGCTTCGAAAAAATCCGGTTCAGCCGTGGTTTGCTCTGCGTTGGTTCGAAGCGGTTTTTGGACGGGTCGCTCAAGGTTATTTGTTTTGTGTGAATTTTCTTGTGCGGCGGTTGATGTTCGTGTCCCTGGTTTTCTTGATCCTGTTTTGGGGAGGATACCTGGTTTTTCAAAAGGCCCCGACAGGGTTCATTCCCAAGGAGGACCAGGGCGTGATCTTTGTTGACATCCAGCTTCCCGACGGCGCTTCTCTCAATCGGACCGACCGGGTGGTCAAACAGGTGGAAGAAATGCTCGGCAATTTACCCGGTGTTGAGAACCTGGTTTCTTTCACCGGAATGGGATTGATCAGTGGCGTCAAATCGAATTCGGGGACTGGCATCGCCATTCTCGAACCCTGGGAAAAACGCACGTCCCCTGGATTATCGAGTGATGCCCTGGTGGGGCAAATATGGGAAATGATGTCCCAGATTCCCGGGGCGAATATGATCGCTTTCACGCCTCCACCAATACGAGGTCTGGGCAATACAGGCGGATTCGAGTTTCAGCTTCAGGATAGAAGAGGGGGCGACCCGCAGGATCTTTCCGCTGCCATGCGCGGGTTTGTGTTCGAGGCCAATCAGAATCCTGGATTACAGAGGGTTTTTAGCACATTCAGCGCGGACGTCCCGCAAATCAAACTGGAAGTGGACCGTCTTCAGGCAAAGGCTCTTGGAATCCCGGTCAACGAGATTTTCTCAGCACTGCAAACTCAGTTGGGGTCCCTGTATGTCAATGACTTCAATAAATTTGGGCGTGTCTACCGAGTGATGCTTCAGGCAGAAACAGCTTTTCGCGACAACCCCGATGACATTGGCAGAATTTATGTTAGAAGTGATGAAGGTGTGATGGTGCCACTCAGGACGTTGACCAAAACCTCGTCCATGCTGGGTCCTGAGACACTGACCCGTTTCAATATGTTTCGTTCCGCGCAGGTCAATGGCAACGCAGGCCCTGGATTCAGTTCCGGACAGGCGATTTCGGCAATGGAGCAACTGGCAGGCCGTGTTCTTCCAGATGGAATGGGGTTCGAGTGGTCCGGCATGTCCTATCAGGAAATAAAATCGGGAGTCCAATTGCCGGTGATATTTAGCCTCGCCCTTATTTTGGTCTATCTGTTTTTAGTGGCCCAGTATGAAAGCTGGTCCATTCCCTGGGGGGTGATTCTTTCCGTTCCGATCGCTTTAGCCGGAGCTCTTTGGATGATGACGGGTGTGGGTAATATTTTGGATATATATGCCCAAATTGGCCTTATTATGTTGGTGGGCATGGCTTCTAAAAACGCGATCCTCATTGTTGAATTTGCAAAAATACAACGCGAAGAAGGTTTGTCCATCCTGGACGCCGCGATAAAAGCCGCCCGGCTTCGGTTTCGCGCTGTCATGATGACGGCGATTTCTTTCATCCTTGGAGTGTTGCCTTTGGTTTTGGCGACAGGTGCAGGAGCGGTGAGCCGACAGTCGTTGGGAATCATTGTTTTTGGTGGGATGCTGGTATCTGCCATTATAGGCACATTATTGGTCCCGCCGTTCTACGCGATTGTTCAATCCATCCGGGAAAAGAGCAAAGGGACGGCTTCATGATGGCCGGGTTTTTCGCCCTGACAGTGTCTGACAGCTTCAGCATTTCACATCCCTTGTTTGCCGCCAACTGAAATAACTTTAAGGTCATTTATTCTTGAGGGAACGAATGAATTGAATCACGCTCCAGCCTTCTTCCTCGGTGATTACTTTTCCTACGCGAATGGGCATTCCTGTTCCGGGACTGCCGTTTTTTAATACCCACATCAGTTCACCGTCTGTGCGTGATTCCTGCCATTTTTTTTCGGTGAAGTTTCTGGGGGAATGTCCGGGAAGCCGCACTCCTTTTCCATCGTTGCTGTGACAGGTCACGCACAGGCCTTTGCCAAAATATATTTTCTTTCCGGCCTCGATTCTTTCCGGTGAGTCAGGAAAGGAACTTTCTATATTTCGCACCTGCTCCAGCGATTCTTCAGGCACTCGCGGTTGGTAGATGTCGGGGTGAAACGCAAATGCGTTTTGCCCGGCAAAAATAGTGAGCCCTAATAATAAAGTTATTTTTTTCATCGTTAAAACCGTTTTTGATTTCATTGAAATCAATATAAGAAAAATCAGACGCGGAAATAAGCGCTTAAACCATTAAAGATCTGTGACTGAATCTCAGGAATTTTTGTAGTGTTTTTACTACTCAACCGGCGGCGGCACAGGGAAGGCGTTACGGCTTGAATGGGTGAGACTCCTTGGGCGAAATCCCGGTAGTTTTTTAGAGCCTTTTGTTAAGGGGAGGCACGATCAAATTTGAGTTAGAACTTTAAACGGGCCAGAAAATAAGCCGGGATCGGGGAGGGGTAGGAGAGAGCGAAGTCTCCTTAGAAAGGCGGACACCGCCCTCCCCATTCGGATTAAAATAGTGTGAGAATCAGATCCGCCTGCATGAGTTCCAGGTCGGTTTTAGGCCCGGTGATGGTTTCGGAATTGAGGTAGGTGAACGCCAGTTTGATGCCCTTGTAAAGACCCACATACAGGCCCACTTCATGGCCTTTGGAGTTGGTGCTACCTTCCAGGAAGTCTCCATCATCGAGGGTGCTGAGCACGGCGTCTCTTTCTGTATTGCGGTAGTAGTATCTTGCCTGCATGTCGCCAAACTTTTTAACCTTATCGCCCATTTTGACGCCCGCCTCCCAGCCTTTGTTTTCGAGGTTGTCGGCATCTTTTGAGATATTTTGGACATATCCGCCAAAAAACTTGATCGGAATTCCCATGACCCTATCCGTTCCGATTTCGGCCAGGACATTGAAAATGTCATAATTGGTCGCGAACCTTCTGTTGGCGTCCAGGGTATTTCCGCTCGCGCCGGAGGTGGTTATATTCCCTCGAAGGTCGTTGTAGTCGTAAAGCGTGACCGCTACTTTGGCTTTACTGTGACCACCCAGCTTCTGGCTCACTGTTCCCTGATAGGCGAGCAGAAAAATGTCGTCAGTCGCGCCGTCGTTGGCGCCTGGGCTGAATTCCTCGACAACAAACTGGCCCAGAATCAACTCCAACTGGGTGCCTCCGAGTTTGTGCGTCAGCTTTTCCGCGACGCCTTCCACGGTGACATCGTCATCCCAGATCTGCTCCGATTTCATGAAGGGCACGCCAAATTTACCGCCCGTTAATTGAAGACTGCTATTGCCGCGGGGGATGATCCAATCCGCATAGGCTTTATCCAGGTTGATATTTTTTGTTGAAAACGAATTGTCCAGAGTCTGGTTGGTGGACGTGGGGGAAGAATCACCGGTGGCCAGACGGAAACCCACTTTAATGTTGGGATTGAAAAAATACTCTCCGCCAATCCTGAACCGGATTCTTTGGCGACTGCGATCAAATCTTTGGCTGGCGCTGGGGTTACTGCCCTTGCGGAAAAGGCTTTCATGTCTGAGCCTTAAATCTCCCAGGGGTTTGAATTTTTTCAGCCAGGAGAACGCTTTGCGCAAATCTTCAGCATCACGATCTCGATTTTCGAGGGCCAGAACCCGTTGTTCCAGTGTGGAACCCTGGGCAAAAGAACCTGCCGGCAATCCCCCGTTCAGCAAGGTAAATAAAAGGCCCAAACTGACCCATTTCATCCAATACCTGTTGTGCCTGTGCATGCCGCCTCCAATTCATCCTGGTAACTTAAGAATGTTCCAATCAATCGCTTGGCGAAGTTTGGACCTTGTTCTTCGTTATCCCTGCCCATTAAACCAGGGGCGTTCAAAAAACCGGCTCAAGTGGAAAACTATTGAAATGCCGCTGATTTATCGAGAAATGGATGGAACTTTAACAAAAGCGGGTGGAAGGGTAAAGAAAAATTTTGGCATGTCAATATTTTTATACTTTCTTTTAATTATAAATAAAACATAAACATGCTTGCGTAAACTCTCCTGAATGCTTTGATTTGTCGAGTTAAACACGACAAAATGGATTGAAAAAAAACAAAGACTTGGTAAAAGTTTGCCATTCCGATAATGCTATTCCGAAACTTTTTCTTCTCATGAGGTTAGAGATCTGGTCTGTCAAGCCTGTCCCTCGCCATCCATTAAAATCTTCCTCGATGCTGTTCTAATGCGGTGATATAGTTGGTTCATCATTTATCATCAGATCCAAAGCAATTAAAAAGTTGGCAATGAAACTCCCCGATCAAATGCAAAAAATATTCTTTTTGGGTTTTTGGTTTCTGTGTGTTCTTTCTGAGTCTCCTTTGCACCCAGGGGTCGCCCATTCCGAAGAAGAACCCATTGCGTTAGCCAAGTCATCGCTTGCACTCAATCAGGCCGCCCAGGCAGGCGATCTTTCGCTTGCGCAAAAACTTCTCAATAAGGGGGTCGACATCAACGCCCAGGACAAATGGGGGCGAACGCCTCTTTACTCTGCGGTGTTCGGCAAGCACAGAGAGCTTGCCGCATTTTTAATAGAAAAGGGAGCTGACGTGAATCGGGCCGACCATGAAGGTTTTGCCCCATTGCATGTCGCGGCCCTGGAAGATGACAAAGCCCTGGCTGAACTCCTTCTTAAAAAAGAAGCCCAAATGGGCTTGCGCGACAAATACGGTTACACGGCCTTACACCTGTCGGCCGATCAGGGCAGTGAACGGGTTGCCCGCCTGCTGATTTCCTGGAGTGCAAATGTCAACACCCAATCCGATTGGGGCAACACGCCCCTCCATGCCGCAGTCGTCGGGAAAAATCTGGCCCTGGTAAAACTACTGCTCATAAATGAAGCGAAAATTGCCACTCAGGACCGGTTGGGCCGGACCGCGTTGCATTGGGTGGCTGAGAAGGGGGATCTTGCCATCGCCCAGGTCCTCATTCAGGCAGGAGCCGAATTAAACGCCCAAGACAATGACGGGGAAACCTCTTTGCACGAAGCTGCTAAGTGGGATCAACAGGACATCGTCAGGCTACTGATCAGCGAGGGCGCAGACATCAACGCGAGAGGTGCGGACGGGAGAGGACCGATTCACCTCGCAATCGCCCATGGCAATAGGGACATCGTCAATCTGCTCAAAGCCCATGGTGGGGAATTTTAATCCTACAGTCAAATTAATGTTAGCCACAGAACCCCCCCAGCCTTTCCCGCCAGTAGTTCAAAATGTCCAAAATTATTACAGGTAGTTAATTTTTTTGGAATTAAGCATAATGTTAGGCGGAACAAAAAAATCATAGCGGCAGAGAAATTTATCACCATCGGTATTTCAGAGATTCTTTTTTGGAACGGGGCTGTACTTTATTTTCATTAAGTGGAGAAACGAATGGGATATTTTGATGGAATAGTGGATGGTTGGTTTAAAAGAGATGAAAAGGGTACGCATGTGTTTTACCCAAATGGTATTTTTGGGAAGGGGTATTTGTTGCCCGATGAACCGACACAAAATAAAGTAAGGAAACTTGTTAAGAGATGGACTGTAGTTGGTCTATCTCTAATTATTGGGACTCAAGCCTTTTTTGGGTGGAAACCGAATGCATTGTTTGTGGGGCCAATTTTAATTACCTCGTACTACATTTTAATCAGCAAACACTTAAAAGGATTAAGTACTACGAAGGAAAAACTTTCTTATTCTGAGAGCATTCGTAATTCTACGAAATCACATAATTTGGTTGTCCTTATGTTATTATTTTTTACTTCCATTTGTTTTGTTGGAGCAGGCATCTATATGATGTTTAATATGTCTCATGAATGGTTATTGGGTCTAACCTGTATTTTGTTTTTTAGCTCAGGAGGAGTTGTGGTCGGTCATATGATAAAAATCAAGCTTGGAGATGCTAAATAATACATTGAATCCATAGACCTTAAGGTGTTTCCCGCCAAAGCAAAAACCGGGTCTTGATTGCCAAAGTAAATTCCTTTTGCCTGTCAACAAATCCAATAAATAGTTCTTATTTAAATACTACAAGAAAATTGCGCTACTCCCCCAGCCGTTTTGAGGGGAGAAGGTAGTTCTGTACGTAATCCTTGATTCCGTCTTCAAGGGAAGCGATGGGCGCGTCATATCCCGCTGTGCGGATTTTGCCCATTTTGGCTTGAGTATGGTATTGGTACTGGTCGCGGATGGATGACGGCATCTCAATGTATTCGATGTTCGGCTCTTTGCCCAGCGCCGAAAAAAGCGCTTTCGCCAGGTGGTTCCAGTTCCTGGCTTTTCCCGACCCAACATTGAACAATCCCCCAACCTGGGGATGATCGAGAAAAAACAGGGTCATCGCCACCGCGTCCTTAATATAGAGAAAGTCCCGTTCCTGTCCGCCGTCGGCGTATTCGTCTTTGTAGGATTTAAACAACCGCATCCTTCCAGTCTCCTGAATTTGAAAAAACCCTTTCCGCACCAGACTCTGCATGTCGCCCTTGTGATACTCGTTGGGACCGTAGACGTTGAAATATTTTAAGCCAACAATTTTATCAAAGGCCTTTTCATCCCTGGCCCAAAGATCGAACCGGTGTTTGCTGTCGCCATATAGATTGAGAGGCGTCAGTGGGTCCAATCGGGATTCATCGTCCAGATATCCATGAGCGCCATCGCCGTAAGTGGCGGCACTGGAGGCGTAGATGAAACGAACCCCCTTCTCCAGAGAATACCGGGCCAGATGGCGGGTGTATTCAAAATTATTTTTAGTGAGAAATTCCTGATTGGTTTCGGTGGTCGAGGAGCAGGCGCCCATGTGGATGATCGCCGTTATGGGCGACGTCAGGGCACGCGATTGGATCGCTTTAAGGAAAGTGGTCTTGTCTTGAAGGTCAGCGAATTTTAAGGCGGCCAGGTTTTTTTTCTTTTCCTCATGGTCCAGATCATCGACCACAAGAATTTTGGATATTTCCCGGCGGTTGAGTTCCTGAACGATGGCGCTTCCAATAAAACCGGCGCCTCCTGTGACAACGATCATGTTTCCTCGCGATATCTGATTCGAATCAAATCCCGTTCTGGTTGGGACGCGGTTTCCGATGCACGGTGTCGCCCCAGTTCAGGTCGGGTAAAAGAGGGGTATATGATTTTTTTTCAGCCTTTGCAACCTGCTTTTTTAACCGGGCGACCCGGTCAAGGCCGGCGGGATGTGTGGACAGGTACTCGGTCCATGATGACGGGTCATCGTCTGGCCCGGATTCTTTGGATTTTTTCCCTTGAGTCAGCAACTTTTCATGCGCATCCAGTTTTTCAAATAGTCGTACCATTGCGTCAGGGTCGATGCCCGCGGCCAGGATCATCTCCATTCCCTGTCGATCCGCTTCCCGTTCCATCTTGCGGCTGTGGCTGAGACCGTCGATTTCCCCCGCGACACTGAGGGCGAGATCCATCGAGCCGTTCATATCCCCAACCATCAACGACAACAGTATCTGGGAAGTCAGGGCGCGAATGATGCCGCGGGTGGAATGACGAAGCAGGACATGCTGAATTTCGTGGGCCAACACGCCCGCCAACTCCTCCGGTGACTCGGCCAGGTTCAGCAGTCCCTGAAATACGATGATATGTCCTCCCGGGAGAGCGACGGCATTCACCATTTCAAGGGGAGAAATATAAATTCGGATGTCATAAGGTTGATTGGGATCAGCTTCCAGAAGCCGGTCGATGATGGCTTTGAGGGCCTTCTCTTTTGCCGGGGCGGGTGTTGGGGCCAAGGCCGTCGGAAGTCCTTCGAGCACCGTTTGGCCGAGTTTTTCTTCCCAGGAAACCGGAACCTGCATCGCCACACGGTCGGACAATTGCGGGATCACTCCCTTCCACAATCCATACAGGAACAACGGAACCACCAGGACGGCTAAAACCAGAGCGTACTGCCTGGATCTCGTTGCCCGCTTTAAAGAGGAATGCAGAGGGACCCCTGAGATTTGTTGCAGACTGGAAAGAAACGCCGCGTCATTCACCGTGAGAGATTTCAGCCCGGAGTGTTTTGACCCCGCCTCAATGTGCTCCAGATGAAAGGGCGGATTATCGCCTATGGACGCGGAGTTGCGCCGTAAATCCGCGTAGTCCCAGACAAGGGCCTGGCCTTTGTGGAGCGACACCTTCATTTGCCGGGGAGACAAGTGGATCGTCACCTCCCGCTTTTTGGCGCTCAAACCATCGAAATACGCACCTGTAAATTCCAGTTTGCGTGCGCTCATTTCACTTGGAACGTGGGATAATGATCAGCCGACATCCACAGGAATATCGAAAGCGTCCAGGGCCTCTTCGCCAACCGCGCCGCTTTCCTTCATGTCCTGAATGACGGAATCAATATCGAAATTTCCGTCGAGGGTGAGGTGCTCGGTGAAAAATTTCTGGTTACGGACAACCACCCAGGGATAAGCCAGCCCAACCGTGACAATTAAAAGCAGAATATTGACAAGGTTCAATGAAAATAATTCTCCGCCGGTGGCAGTGAACCGGAAGTTGGCTTTGCCAAACCGCGTGTGAGCCCAGTTATAGCGAGTCATCATGGCTGTGAACCAGATCCAGTAAACGCCAAGGGTGATGATGGATAGAAAAACCGCCAGCACGTATTTTCCAAAAATTTCCCTGGCTTCGCCGGTGAACTCCCCTTTTAAATCGCCGAACCAGGAATTTTCCCGCCAGAATTTTTCCGTCTGCATGCGGAAATAGGGCCAATACAATCCGAGAGTGATGACGGTCAGGAACCCCCCTTTGAGGAAAATCTTCATGGCCTGCATGCGTTCCCCGCGAAATGAGAAGCGGATGCCGCGCCAGGCGGTGCGTGACAATCGATAACGCCAGGCCCCCACCATCAATACGGGAATGAGAGGCCAGAGTAATAAAGGCAGGAGGCCGGCAATGGCTCGTCCGCTTTCTCCGCCATATATTTGCAGGGCCATCAAGCCTGCCACGACCGGGATCATCATGCCAAAAAATTTCAAAAACCCATGAAACAATTCCTTTCCCGTTCCGTGGTAAGAAAAAGCATCTCCGGCAAAAAATGTGTTCGACCATATATATTGGCGAACTCGGGTTTTAGCCCAAAAACGATATATCCCCAGAGTCAAAATCGTTTTCAGCGAATTGACGAAGAAAAGACCGAACAATTCTTTACCCATTCCTCTAAAAGAAAAAGGCAACCCTAGATAGGATTCTGAATTTTCAAGCGAGTCGTCATCTGTGTCTTCTGAAACCGGGAAACCCATCCCTTCCCCGTCGTCCGTCATGTCGACAGGTTGAAGGTCAACATGAAACCCAAGGCTCTGCAGATAGGCCGCGGCGGGGCCCGCCTGATTGTCGGAAATATTTTTACTAAATTTCCAGAACCGGCCATCGCGTAACTGGTCCACTACAGATTCACTCTGCTCCTGGCTCATTCGGAACACTTTGGCTAATTTTCTCGCCGCATCATCCGGGTCCGACCCGAACCAGGAATTCAATGTTATCTGGTGACTCATGCAATTCTCCTAGAAGTCAGAAAAAGTCGTAAGCAATCTGTTGTTTCGTCCAGCCTAGAAAACCGTCTTCGACCGGATCGCCGGTGAAACCATCCGTATCTTTTGCCCACGATTCCGGCTGGTCCCAGTTGTCTCCGTAGTGGTAGAGAAGCATCTTGGCACGTACGGATTCAGGCAAAGACATCAACTCATTGTAGGAGGCATGAACGCCGCCCTGAAACAGCTGACAATCGTGAAACATCAATTCTGCAACCTTCGCATATTCGATGGGGTAGTTTTCATCAAACATGGTGTCGCCGGAAATCCACACACGCTGATTGATAAATACGCCGCTACACCATTGCGATTCTTCAATGCTGACTGCGGTGTCGGGAAAGTGCCGGGTCCGCATTATGGAAATTTCAATGGGGCCTTGTTGATAATTCCAGACCCGCCCGCAACCAGTCTCGACCGGAGAAGGACGCCGGAGATTGAAAAAATCCGCAAGTTCAAGAGGCCGTCCCTGTTTCGATTCGCAATATTCCATTCCGCCAGCCAGGCTCTTCGTCCATAACTCTTTCCCGTAGTCGGACAACACGATCATTTCCGGTTTGGAGTTTTTATAAAAATACCGGTGCGTGAGTCCGACTTCTTCAAGCCCTCCAATATGGTCCGCATGGCTGTGAGTCGGCAGATAACATTTGACACAGGCGACATTCAGGCCGACGTCTTCCAGGGCCTGGGGGCCTTGAGTCCCGCAATCGACTAGCACATGATGGTCCCCTTGAATGACAAGGATATTGGACTGCCGATGTTTTTTTGCGAAAGCCGAACCCGTGCCGAGAAAAACCACGCGCAAATGGCCTTCGGTTTCTAAAGGAAGCGGTTCACCGTTTTTGCAAATCTCAGTTACCTCGTACACAAACCCCTTCCTCTCCCGACCCCCAGGAAAACCCGTGTGCAGGGGGTCGAATTTCTAGACAATAGGATATACGATAGTTCTTTAAAATACAACAAGATACAGTATTTTCCCCGTCCAGGCATGACCTGTCAGGAGCCGGGGATAATTAAGGTGAGCTTTTACAACAATTCGTGTCGGTTCAGGGTCGACTGTCGTCGATCCGAATTTGGGGGACATTTTATCACGAGAGACCGGGAAAGGGTGTGAGGTTTAACACGGGCGCCGGTTTTTTTTAGCCAAAATCCGGGAACCAGTGCTATGATGCATTTATGCAACAAAAAATTCTCATCTTGGATGCCAGCCGACCTTCGGTCGAGACCCTCCGCAAAGCCCTGAAACGCCAGTCCTATGAGGTGATTGCGGCGTACACAGTTCTGGAGGGACAAAAACGGTTGATGGAGAAAAGGTTTCATCTCGTTCTTGTGGATGAAAATATTGTGGCAAAATCAGGGCAAACTTTTCTGGGTTTTTTGCGCGAAAAGTTTCCTCATCTGCCGGCATGGGTTCTGATCTGCCGGGGACTGCCCCTGGACACAGAGGAAAGCCTCGAAAAATCAGGATTTCAGCTCATTTCCAGGGTCGAGGGGCTGGATTTCTTGCTGGAATCGATTCGCGAACTTTTCACCCAGGAAGCGCTCGAAACCGAAAATTCTGATTCCGGGACGGGTAAGGACAAGCCCTTTCAATTGCTGGGAGAAAGCCCGCCCATCCTGTCTCTTAGAGAAACTTTACGCACCGTGGCCGAGACTTCTGCGGCGGTTTTACTGCGCGGAGAAACCGGAACCGGAAAGGAAATGGCCGCCCGGTTTCTGCACGCCCACAGCCCAAGAAGCCAACATCAGTTCATCGCCGTCAACTGCGCCGCCCTGACGGAATCGCTGCTCGAGAGCGAGCTTTTCGGTCATGAAAAAGGCGCCTTTACAGGCGCACAGCGACAAAAGCTGGGTAAATTTGAATACGCCGGTTCGGGCACTCTGTTTCTCGACGAGATTGGCGAGATATCACCTTCCCTGCAGGCCAAAATGCTCCGGGTTCTGGACGACCGGAAATTTGAGCGGGTGGGCGGCAATAAAACCATCGCTGTTCAATGCCGGGTGATCGCCGCTTCCAACATCGACTTCACACAAGCCATGGAGAGCGGCCGTTTTCGCAGGGATTTATATTACCGCCTCAATGTCGTGTCCATCGACCTGCCGCCCTTAAGAGACCGGGTGCAGGATATCGGCCTGTTGGCCCGGCATTTTATAACTGAAAAGTCCAGGCTCCATAACAAGCCGGTCCGGGAAATTTCTCCCCAGTGTCTTGAAAGTCTTGCGCGGTATGAGTGGCCGGGGAATGTGCGGGAGCTGGAAAATATGATCGAACAGGCCGTGATCCTCTCTAAAGCCAAGACCATCGACCGTCTGGCTTTGCCCGTTGAAAAGGCCGTGGCCGGTTCGCCCAAGACCCCGGCCAGTGCGGATTTCACGCAAACGACGTTGAAAGACTACATCGCCGATATCCTGAAGGAATCGGAAGCGCATTATTTTTCGGCCTTGCTGGCTGAATACAACGGCCATATTTCCAGAACCGCAAAGACTGCGGGGATCGACCGGAAAACGTTTTATCGAAAAATAAAACAATGCGGAATCGATCCCAAAAAATACAAACAGTGAGGGGATCTATTTTGTAGACTTTTTGCGACTATAAAGTTGAATTATGTGGCGATAATTCCCCATTATTTTTTTGCGAGTCCTGCCCTCAACACCTCAAAAAAACAATAACTCCTTTTGAAACAGAGCCGCCAATTGTTTTTTGCCGCTCCGGCACATAAATTGCTATTTATCAAAGAGAATGTCAATTCCGGCCCTTTAGCCGACCCCTGCAAATTGAGGAAACCCATGCCCATACTTGACCTATCGAAATTGACCAAAGACGAGCTATTGCGGCTCGCGGACAAAATCAAAATTCCTGTGAAGAAATCCATGCTGAAAGGAGAAATCCTCACAATTTTAAAAAGAGAGACTAAAAAAGCCGCGAAACTCGCTGCGGTTAAAAAATCAAAAGCTAAAACTTCCGGCAAAAAAGTTTCTGCGGCAAAAACAAAATCAGTAAGAGGTGAAAAAAACAAAAAACCTGTAAAGCCAAAATCAACCCGGCCGGCGGCTCCCGCTAAGAAAAAGGCGGACACCCAAAAAGTAAAAGCCCAGGTCCCTAAAACCGGGTCACAAAGAACGTCTTCTAAAGCCGGGCCGCTGAAAAATGTAAAAAAGACTTCTGCGAGAAAAAAACCGGCCTCTCGCACTCCACAAGCTTCCCCTTCAGGGTCTCGGGGCAGTAAGGGTTATGACGTGCAGTCTCTGCAACCGAAATTTGAACTGGAAGACATGGCTCAGGAAGCCAAGTTCATCCTGGGAAAGCCGGACATCCGCGATGAATCCCAGGCAGAAATTTCCCCCGAATTGCCCACAGGGTATGGCGACAACAAAATCGTCATGTTGGTGCGCGACCCTAACTGTTGCTATCTTTACTGGGAACTGCAGGAAAGCCATATCGAAGACGGATTACAGCGGTTGTCCCGCTCAAGAAGCGAGGTTCGCCATGTGTTGCGTATCCACCCCGCCTCAGGAGGAGAAACTCCTTTTGACGTGGAGGTTGATTTCAGGCATCTGAGTCACTACCTGCCTTTATCGCCGGGGAGGTCTTACTACGCGGAAATCGGCCTGCTGGATCACGAAGGCTATTTCGCCGCCCTCGCCGTTTCCAACACGGTCACCCTTCCTCTGGACGGTCCCTCGGAAATCATCGATGAAAAATGGATCACCACGGACGAAAATTTTAATGAAATTTACTTCCTCTCTGGAGGCGAGATGTCGGGAACAGGAAAAACCAGGGAGGGCTTCGGACAGGCAGGCTCGGCGGATTTGCAGCGGGCCGGCAGGCAACCGTTGAATATGTCGGGAGTCGGAAGTTTTGGTTCGGCCTCAATCCAGCAACCCCGGCTGGAAATGAATTTCAGTTACTGGCTGGACGCCGAACTGATTATTTACGGGGGTGCGGACCTGGGGGCGACCATTGAGCTTTCAGGTAAAAAACTGGATCTGCGCCCGGACGGCACGTTCACCGCCCGTTTTGGTCTTCCTGAAGGAGAGCTGAAGGTTCCGGTCACTTTTATTTCGCCCGATCAGGCTAAGGCCCATACGGTAATACCGAATGTCATCCGCCACACAAAATCTAAAGAAGGAGGAACCGGCCAATGAGCAAAGGATATCTGGCTCTGGTATTACACGCGCATCTTCCATTTGTCCGCCATCCCGAATACGAAGAATTTCTGGAAGAAGACTGGCTGTACGAAGCCATCACGGAAACGTATATTCCTCTGCTCAATATTTTTGAAGGCCTGGTGGAAGACGAGGTTCCTTTCAAGATCACCATGACGTTGTCGCCCACTCTGCTAAGCATGCTGGCCGACCCCTTGTTGCAGGACCGTTATCGCCGTCATCTGGACCGGCTGATAGAATTGTCGTGTAAGGAAATTGAACGCACCCGTTTTCAGCCGCAGTTGAACTCCCTGGCATTGAATTTCCATCACATGTTGAGCGGGGTGCGCGAAACCTTTGTGAATCAGTATCAGAACAACCTCGTCCAGGGGTTTCGTAAATTTCAGGATCTCGGCCATCTGGAACCGATCACCTGCGGGGCGACCCACGGTTTTCTTCCGTTGATGTCGGTCAACCCCAACGCCGTCAGGGCGCAGATTCAGACTGCCGTCCAGACGCACGAGAAGTATTTAGGCCGAAAGCCCCGTGGCATATGGCTGCCTGAATGCGGTTACGAGCCGGGGATCGAAACCTATCTCGAAGAAGCAGGCATCCGTTTCTTTTTCACCGACACGCATGGCGTTCTGCACGCGACACCGAGGCCAAAATACGGCATCTTTGCTCCCATCTACTGCCCGAATGGCGTGGCTGTGTTTGCCCGTGATACGGAATCGTCCAAACAGGTGTGGAGCGCCCATGAAGGCTATCCGGGAGATTATAATTACCGGGAATACTACCGGGACATCGGGTTCGATCTGGAATACGATTACATCAAACCCTACATCACCTCCACAGGCGAGCGTAAGATGACCGGGTTCAAATATCACCGGATCACCGGGGAAGGCGATCATAAGGAACTGTACAGCCCGGAAAACGCCACCGCCAAAGCGGCAGAGCATGCGGGCAATTTCATGTTCAACCGGCAACAGCAAGTCGAGCATCTGGCCGGTCTCATGGACCGCCCGCCCCTCATCGTCGCCCCTTACGATGCAGAGCTTTTTGGCCACTGGTGGTACGAAGGACCGGAGTGGCTGAACTTCCTGATCCGCAAAATCGCCTTCGATCAGGATACAATCGAACTGACCAGCCCCAGCAGTTATTTGCAAAAATTTCCCACCCATCAGGCGGCGACGCCTTCCACCTCCAGCTGGGGTTACAAGGGATATGCCGAATACTGGCTGGGCCAGGGCAATGACTGGGTCTACCGTCACCTGCATAAAGCGGCGGACCGCATGGAGGAGATGGCCCGAAACCATCCCCACGCCACCGGCCTGCAGGAACGCGGGCTCAATCAGGCTGCCCGGGAACTTCTGCTGGCGCAGGGGAGCGACTGGGCCTTCATCATGACGTCAGGCACCATGGTCGAGTATGCCCTGAAAAGAACGAGAGACCATATTCACCGGTTCACCCGGCTTTATAACGACATTGAGAATCAGTCCCTGGATGAAGGCTGGCTCAACGAAATCGAGAAAAAAGACAATCTGTTCCCCGAAATTAATTTCAGGGTGTACGCGGGTTAGATATCGCTTAAGGGAAGGTTTGCGAAAATTTGAGCTTACAAGTAATATAAGCTATAATTTTCGGTTTCACTCTCGATCCTTCTGAATTCAACCGTTTACACATGAAATACTTGATTGTGATCGGCAGTGGTCTGACCGACCGGCCGATCGCGGAAAAAGACAACCGGACGCCCCTTGAAATTGCGGACACGCCTCATCTCGACCGGCTGGCCCAATCGGGCATGACCGGAAGCGTGCGGACCATTCCTGAGGATTTGGAGGCGGGCAACGACGTGTCGTTGTTGTCGCTTTTAGGGTTCCCACCGGAAACCCATCATTCAGGCACCGCGGCTTTTGACGCCGTGGCTCTCGATATCGTGCTCGATGAAGGCGAGATTCCTCTTTGCTGTAGCTTCGTGCAACTGCAATCGAGCCACAACGACATGGTGATGAAGGATTTTACCTCCGGCAATATCACCAGCCAGGATTCCAGGCTCCTGCTGGATGCGTTGACGGAGCAGATCGGTTCCGATTCCGTCCGGTTTCACGCGGGTATCGGTCCCCATAATTTAATGGTGATGAAAAGCGCGCCCTTGACCGGGACACTGACCGCGCCGCAGGAACTCATCGGCGAAGGCATACGCCAGTTCATGCCCCAGGGCGACGAATTTAAAGAACTGGTTTTTATCATGAACCAGGCGCAAATCATCCTGCACAATCATCCGTACAATAAAAAGCGGCAAAAAGAAGGTCAGGACGCGGTGAACAGCGTGTGGTTGTGGGGCAACGGACAATTACGGGCCTTGCCTTCATTTTCGGCGACCCACGGTAAAAGCGCGGCGCTCATCACCACTTCCTTACTCTTAAAAGGGATGGGGAAATCCGCTGGCATAAAAGTGATGGACGGGGGCGGGTTGAACGGCAACGACCCGGCCAGTTATCAGGGTCGTGTGGAGTCCGCTCTTAAGGAACTCGACGCGCACGATGTGGTGTATCTTCATCTTGGGGAATTGGAAGACATCTCTCTCAAAGGGAATCTCGACGACAAGGTGCTGGGTCTCGAGGATTTTGACAGCGAGGTGGCAGGCCCCTTGCTGGAAGCCCTCGGTAGCAGGAGTGATGTTAAAATGTTATTGACAGTCAACCATGTATCTTCTGCGGCGCTTATGAAATACACCAAAGACAACGTGCCTTTTCTGGTTTACCCGGCAAATCGCAGTGCCAAGCCTGTGTCGGCGTTCGACGAAAAAATTCTGGATTCAGATCCGGTCCATTTCAAGGACGGACCGTCTCTGATCGACGCGTTTTTAAAGGACCGAATTTAATGGGCAAGGTCATCGTACAGAAATACGGCGGAACGTCCGTTGGGTCCATTGACAAAATCAAACGGGTGGCGGAAAGAATCGCCGAAATCCGAAAATCAGGAAATGACGTTGTGGTGGTGGTCTCGGCCATGGCCGGGCAAACCGACCAGCTTCTGCAATTGGCGTGGCAGATTTCCGACCATCCCAAACAAAGGGAGGTGGATCTCCTGTTGTCGTCGGGGGAACGAATCTCTTGCGCGTTATTGACCATCGCTTTAAACGCCGTCGGCTGTGAAGCCGTTTCAATGACGGGGCGGCAGATCGGCCTGCAAACCGACAACACGCATACCCGTGCCAGGATCAAGCAGATCGATGGGGGGCTATGCAAACGTTATCTTGAAGAACAAAAGGTCGTCGTCGTCGCCGGTTTCCAGGGGATCAACGAACACGGAGACGTGACCACGCTCGGACGCGGGGGTTCGGACACATCCGCTGTGGCTCTGGCTGTGGCCCTCAATGCCGAACAATGTGAAATCTGCACCGATGTGGACGGAGTTTTTACCGCCGACCCAAGAATCGTTCCCGACGCACGCAAGCTTTCGACCATTTCGTATGATGAAATGCTCGAGATGTCGGGGTTGGGCGCCAAGGTTCTGCAACTTCGCTGTGTTGAATTCGCCAAAAAATTCAATATGCCTCTGATCGTGAGGTCTTCCTATAATAATAAACCAGGAACCTTGATTTCCAGGGAGGATCCAAAAATGGAACAACCGGTTGTTTCCGGAATCATGTACGACAAAAACCAGGCCAAAATTACGGTCAAGGGAGTCCCCGATCAACCGGGGATTGCCGCCAAATTGTTCAACGCGCTGGCTTCGGCCTCGGTTTCGGTGGACATGATCATCCAGAACATCAGCGAAGAAGGACACACCGACATTTCATTCACGGTCACCACGGAACATCTGAAGGACGCGATGGCCGAAGTGAATAAAGTGAATGAGGAAATCAAAGCGGAAAAGATTACCCAGGATGCGGGTATCAGTAAAATCTCGATCGTGGGCGCTGGCATGCGCAGTCATTCCGGCATCGCGGCCCGCATGTTTGAAACACTCTCAAGAGAAAACATCAACATCCTGATGATCAGCACCTCGGAGATCAAGGTTTCCTGCATCATCGACGAAAAGTATACCGAGCAGGCCACACGCACCTTGCACGAAGCGTTTGACATGAAAACAGCCCCGGTTGCGAATGCCGAGGGAAACCCTCAGGACTCTAAAATAAAAGTCTGATAAATATGCGATCGATCACTCTATACGACACCACCCTCAGGGACGGTTCCCAATCGGAAGATATTTCCTTCACCGTTGAAGACAAGATCCGCATCGCTCATAAATTAGACGATTTGGGCGTTCACTATATTGAAGGCGGCTGGCCAGGGTCGAACCCGAAGGACATCGAATTTTTCAGGAAAGCCCGTCGCCTGACTTTCAAGCAGTCAAAAATCACGGCCTTTGGCAGTACCCGTTATCCGGGAAAAAGCGTTGAGAACGATGTCAATATCCAGCATCTGCTCGAGGCGGAAACGGATGCTGTGACCATTTTCGGCAAGTCCTGGGATCTGCATGTTCAGGATGCCCTGTCCACCAGTCAGGATGAAAACCTCAGGATGGTCACCGAAAGCCTGGCCTATCTTAAAAAGCATTGCGCTGAAGTGATGTTCGACGCAGAACATTTTTTTGACGGGTACAAATCCAACCCCGAATACGCAATGAAAGTTTTGCAGGAAGCCGAATCCGCCGGAGCCGATTGGATCATCCTCTGTGACACCAATGGCGGCTCGCTTCCCTGGGAGATCAGTGAGATATTTAACGCGGTCAAAAAATCGGTCCATATAAAACTGGGCATTCATTGCCATAACGACTCCGAACTGGCCGTCGCCAATTCCATCAAGGCCGTACAGGTCGGAGCTTCACAGGTGCAGGGGACGATCAATGGTCTCGGAGAACGTTGTGGAAACGCCAACCTCATCTCCATCATTGCCAACCTGAAATTGAAAATGGGATTGGACTGTGTGACCGACAAACAAATGCAGAGCCTGAAGGGCGTTTCCGCCTTTGTGGACGAAATCGCCAACCAGGATCACTGGAATCATCAACCGTATGTGGGGCAAAGCGCGTTTGCCCATAAGGGCGGAATTCATGTGGCGGCCATTCAGAAAAACCGGGCGACCTACGAACACATCGAGCCGGAAGCGGTTGGCAACTGGCAACGGATTCTGATCTCCGATCTTTCGGGAAAAAGTAACATTGTTTTCAAGGCCAAGGAATTTGGCATCGACGTCGATGGCGGCGACCCTAAAGTAAAAAAAATTCTCAGCGATCTTAAAACTCTGGAAAACCTGGGCTATCAATACGAAGGCGCCGAAGGGTCGTTCGAGTTGTTGATGCACGACGCCCTGGGCGACAAGGAAGTTTTCTTTGAATTTATCGGTTTCCGCGTCATCGTGGAAAAACGCCAGGAAGACGAGGAACCTGTTACGGAAGCCACCGTAAAGATCAGAGTCAACGGAGTGCAGGAGGTCACGGCGGCGGAAGGAACCGGCCCGGTCGATGCGCTTGACCGTGCCATCAAAAAAGCGTTGACCAAGTTTTACCCCGAACTGGAAGAAGTCAATTTGCTCGACTATAAAGTGAGAATCCTCGATGAAAAAAAAGGCACGCGCTCGAAAATCCGTGTCCTGGTGGAATCCGGCGATCATCATTCCAAATGGGGAACCGTCGGCGTGTCGGAAAATATCATCGAAGCCAGCTGGCAGGCACTGATCGACAGCCTGGAATACAAACTCAACACGTTTTCAAAAAAGAACCCGGCCTCCTGATTTCAGGTGTGCGCCCATCCTTTGCGGGCGTCTTCCGCTACAGCGCCGTTCTCAGCCAGGTGTCCAGCATTTTCCGATAAAATTCCCGGACCCGTCGGGTGGTGGTGTCGTAATCCTGCATGAGAAGTTCGGCGGGTTGGCGGATCCCGTCTTCTTCATACCCCAATAGCCTGGCCACCACTCCCCGGGAATCTTTGTCTTTAGGGATATGGCTGGATGCCGAAGGTTTGATAAGGCGTAAAGCGCACTCAAGGTTTCTGAGAAACAAATAGTTCTCAAGCATTTGATCGGCGGATGTCTGATCCAGAATTCCATAAGCGGAAACGACATTGATGATTTCCGGCATGTTCGTGCGTCTGAGTTTTGGATTCTGATATCCATGCATCATTTGCAGAATCTGCAAAATAAACTCGATGTCCACCAGCCCGCCGAACCCCAACTTGATATTTTTGCCTTTTTTAGATTCGTGGGCCAGTTCCTTTTCCATTCGTTCCCGCAACCTGGAAACTTCTATCAACGATCCATAGTCTAATTTTTTCTGGTAAGTGAATTTATGGGCAACCGCAAGAAATTTATCCCCCAACTTTGGGTTGCCCGCGACAAACCGGGCTCGTGTCATCGCTTGTCGTTCCCAGATTTTGGCGCGGGTTTTAAAATATTCTTCATAACCCGTTACCGAAAGCACCAAATCACCCCGACTGCCTTCCGGTCTTAGGTCGGTGTCCACCTTATAGGCATAACCCGCGGGCGTTACCTCTGAAGTGAGTTCATAAATCAGCCGGGAAATTTTCACGTAATGATCGACCAACTCGACTCCGTAAAGCGTCCCTTCCTTATTGTCAGGTTCGTCGTAAACAAAGACGATGTCCAGATCCGAGCCGAAATTGAGTTCCCGTCCTCCAAGTTTACCCAGACCAAAAATGGCAAAATCATCGGGAAGAGTTTGTGATGAGTTTGCGTTCAATTCTTTAAAGGCCAGGTCGGTCACGATTTGCAGATATAAATCCGCAAGCGTTGAAAGGTCAGCCAACGTTCCCATCAGATCCGCTTGCTTGACGAGATAGCGAATGCCGATTCTAAGCTCCTCTCCATGCTTGAACCGGCGCAAAGCGTTTTTTTTCGCTGGGAGATCCTCGCACGATTTTAAAATTCTTTGCCAGTCCTCGTTGGTTTTTTTCGGAGCTTTGTACCGGTAAATGGATTCTAAATTTAAAAAAATTTCGATCAGGTCGGGTTGCTTTATCAATGTTTCAGAAAGCAGATCACTGCTCCCGAACAAAATGAGCAAAAGTTCCAACAGTTTGTTCGAGGAGTTGAACAGGGATATATAAGCTTCCCTGGAGCCGCAGGCTTCGATAAATTTGACAAGATTGTCGATCGCCGAATCGGGTCTTGGAACTTTCCCGCTCAGTTTCAAAATGGCGGGAAGGACCGCATAAAACTCCTGAATACTTTTTTCTGTGGGGTGAGAAAATTGCGGGCCGTCCCGCAATAAAGCCAGAAAACGGGCCACACGTTTTGTATCGGAAAATCCGTTGGCGAGCAAATGTTCCTCAGAAAGAAGTTCCGTCGTTAATGATTGGCGTTCGATTTCCCGGGAGGCGATTTGCGCTGTTTCCTGTCTTTTTCCCTCAACAAAAAGATTGGCAAACATATTGCCGACAAACTCGGTGTGGTGACTGAATTCGCCCATCAACCGCTTGACCCGCAAGCTGGGGCTGTCCGCATCCAGCTGCATCTTGCGGGCCAGAACCGCCAGCTGGGCTTCATCATCCGGTAACACGTGGGTTTGCAGGCCAAAAGATATTTGCACCCGGTTTTCCAGATTGCGTAAAAAAATGTACGCCTGTTTCAGGTTTTTATAGTCATCCAGAGTCAAATATTCACATTCCCGTAATCGGTCCATGATCTTCAAGGTCGGTATCACCCGTAAACTCTTGTCCCTGCCTCCGAACAAAAGCTGATACGCCTGGACAATGAATTCGACTTCACGGATACCGCCAAAACCCAGTTTGATGTCGCCCCTGCCGATTTTTTTGGTTTTAATGCTGGCGTTGATTTTATCTTTCATTGATTTGATTTCTTCGATGGCCGAGAAATCCAGACTGCGCCTGTAAATGAAAGGAGACAGGAGGAAAAAAAAATCCTCTCCAAGCGGAATACTCCCTGCGCAGACACGGGCTTTGATGAGAGCCTGCCTTTCCCAGGTCCGTCCCCAGGACTGATAATATACTTCGCAACTGGTCAGGGAGTTGACAACCTCTCCACTTCGCCCTTCCGGGCGAAGATCCAGGTCCACGCGAAATACGTTGCCGTCGGCGGTGATTTCGTGAATTGTTTTCGTGACCAACTGCGCAAGCTTGGTGAAATATTCGTGATTGCTGATGCGGATAAAATTTTCATCTCCGGGTTTCAGAGAACGGGTCTCCCCCTTGCTGGATGAGTATATATAGATGAGATCAATGTCGGAACTGAAGTTGAGTTCCTGCCCGCCCAGCTTGCCCATCCCAAGAATCGTGAACTCGCATTGTTTCCAGTTTTCCTCTGCATCCTGATAAAATGGAATGCCGTATTTATCTTTTAATATCTGGTCGGCGTATTCATAAGCGATTTGCAGGCACACATCGGCCAGGTTTGATATGTCCAAAACTGTTTCCTGCATACCCGCTTTTCCCAGTAAATCGCGCAATCCGATGCGGATGTATTCTCTTTTTTTGAAGCGTCGCAAAAGACCCGGAGTCTTCCCTGAATTATATTGCCCTTGGGCCAGTTCATGAAAATCCCGGGTGAGGGCGTCCATCGACCGGGCTTTGTTTAGAATGTCAGGGTGTTTTAACCAGTCAAAATAGGCGGGTTCTTTGAGCAGAGAGTCTGTCAGGATTTGACTGCCGGAAAAAAGAACCACCAGGGCTTCCAGAAGATCGGGGTTTTCCGCCAGGAAAGTGTACAGATAATTTTTATCAAAAATCTTTTCCGCAAACCGTTCCAAATTGGTGAGCGCAAGATCCGCGTTGTAAGATATGGAAAAACCCTTAAAAAGCGCTGGAAAAAATTCTGGAATCAGATCCTTAAAACCTGCCTGGCGGGACAAAGCCAAGAGGGTTTTCCAGGCCTTTTCGGTGTCCTCGAATCCGCAATTTTTAAGGACCCCATCGCATTCGGCGTCACACGCCTGGCCGTTATATATGGATTGAAAAAATTTCGCCTGGATATTATTCATGAAATAACAGGGGCTAAAAAACCGGATGGATAGGGATGAAAGAGCGAATTCCAGGCGTTCAAGTCAGCTCTCCTTTAAACACAGTCACCGCCTGACCGCCCAGGAGAACGCGGTCTCCTTTCAGGGCTACCCTGACGACTCCCCCACGCAAAGACGCCTGATAACCCACCATTTCCTGCTTGTTCAGGCGGGTTGCCCAAAATGGCCCCAAACTGCAATGAGCGGATCCTGTCACCGGGTCTTCGTCGATCCCCGCTCCCGGAGCGAAAAAACGGGAAACAAAATCGTATTTTGATGAATCTGCCCGACTGGTCACAATGATCCCTCTGACAGGAAACGTTTTGAGCGTTTTTAAATCCGGTTGCAGGTCGCGGATTATTTTTTCACTTTCCACCTCAACCAGATAATCGGTTCCATCCCAGCCGATGAACTTTTCATCCACCCCCAAAGCTTCGGCCAAACCCTTTGGCAAAGAAATGCTTTCAATCGTATTCGCCGGGAAGTCCAGCTCGATCCACTCTCCTTCAAGGCGTGCCGTTAGCAAACCGCTTCGGGTGTTGAAACGGGCGGGTTGGCTTGTCTGTAAAACGCCTTCTTCCCAGAGCGCATGCGCGCTTGCCAAGGTGGCGTGTCCGCAAAGGTCCACCTCCGTAACCGGTGTGAACCAGCGCAGGTCGAACAGGCCGGAGTCTGGAACGAGAAAAGCGGTTTCCGATAGATTCATTTCGCGGGCGATATCCTGCATCCAGTTTTCGTTGGCAGGTTTGTCTAAAATACAAACCGCCGCCGGATTTCCCTTGAAAGGTTCGCTCGTGAAAGCGTCTACCTGAAAAATTTTTTGTGTCATTTTTTATCTGGCCCAAATAAGCCTTATTGGAAATTCAACCAAAAGAAAAGCCCCCTGGGAAATACCCAAGGGGCCAGACGTTTTAAAAACCCAGACAAGGGAACAACCTCAAGCGTCGTAGTACATATGAAATTCCAACGGATGCGGCCGCAACCTGAGAGGAGCGATCTCCTTTTCTCTTTTGTACTCGATCCATTGATCGATGACATCCTGAGTGAAAACGTCGCCCTTTAAAAGAAAATCATGATCTTCTTCCAAAGCATTCAACGCCTCGTCAAGCGAGTGGGGGAGGGTGGGGATATCCGCAAGCTCTTCCGGCCCCAGGGCGTAGATGTCCTTATCCAACGGTTCGCCGGGGTCGATTTTATTTTCAATCCCGTCCAGCCCCGCCATGAGCATGACGGCAAAAGCCAGATAGCCGTTGCAGGAAGGGTCCGGATAGCGGACTTCCACACGCTTGGCCTTTGGGCTTGGAGAATACATTGGAATGCGGCAGGCCGCGCTCCGGTTACGGCTGGAATAAGCCAGGTTCACCGGCGCTTCAAAACCAGGGACCAGTCGTTTGTAGGAATTGGTGGTTGGCCCGGTAAACGCACAAATGGCGCGAGAATGTTTCAGGATGCCGCCAATGTAGTGTAGCCCCGTTTCACTGAAACCGGCATAGCCGTTGCCCGCGAAAAGAGGTTTGCCGCCTTTCCAGACACTCTGATGGACGTGCATGCCTGTGCCATTATCACCGTACAGGGGTTTGGGCATGAAGGTTGCGGTTTTGCCGTGTCTTTTGGCGACGTTTTTAACAATGTATTTGTACCATTGCAAGTTATCCGCGCACTTGACCAGAGATGAAAACCGCATGGCGATTTCGTTCTGCCCGCCGGTGGCGACTTCGTGATGGTGGCATTCCATCGACATTCCCACTTGTTCCATCAACAACATCATTTCAGAACGCATGTCCTGAAAGGTGTCGGAGGGAGAAACCGGAAAATAACCTTCTTTGTGTCGGGGTTTGTGGCCGAGGTTTGGGCCTTCATCCCGGCCGGTATTCCAGCTACCTTCTACGGAATCCACCTCGTAAAACGAATGGTTCGAGGCAAGGTCATAGCGCACGTCGTCGAATATGAAAAATTCCGCTTCGGGACCAAAATAAGCGGTGTCGCCAATGCCTGTGGACAGGAGATAAGCCTCGGCTTTTTGCGCGATATTTCTGGGATCGCGGGTGTATTTTTCCTTGGTGATCGGGTCCACGATGTTACAAAGCATGCTGATGGTTGGAATTTCCATGAAGGGGTCCATGACCGCCGTCGCGGGATCCGGGATGACCAACATGTCACTGGCATTGATCGCCTGCCACCCACGGACGCTGGAACCGTCAAACCCCAGCCCCTCTTCAAACAGGTGTTCTTCCAACTCACTCATGGGAACAGAAAAATGTTGCCAGGTACCCAAAAGGTCCATGAATTTCATATCCAGAATTCGAGCATTGTTTTTCTTCGCCAAATCAACTGCTTCTTTTGGGGTCACTGAAAGCTCCTTTCCCAAGTTATTTAAAACTTTGAATGTGTTCGTGGGTCGTTAACGAAATAATTACAAAGCCCCGCCAGGGCGGGTTTATTGTTACCGCAAACGGGTTTTAAACCCTTTAGCTTGTGCTGCGGACGTTCATTAAACTGTTTGGTTTATGACTATGGAAAATACCGCATTTTCCATAAAACGGCAAGCGCCGCCTTTTAAATCGCCTCTTCGCCGCGCTCTCCGGTCCGGATACGAATGGTATCTTCAAGGGCGGTCACAAAAATCTTGCCGTCACCGATTCTCCCGGTCTGCGCGGCGGACATAATGGTATTGATAACATCTTCCACCTGCCCATCACTGACGATAATTTCCAGTTTGATTTTTGGCAGAAAATCAACGACATATTCGGCGCCCCGATACAATTCCGTATGCCCCTTCTGGCGGCCAAACCCTTTCACTTCGCTGACCGTGATGCCCTTGATTCCGATCTCATTTAATTTGTCTTTCACTTCATCCAGTTTGAACGGTTTGATGATCGCTTCAACCTTCTTCATAAATTAATCCCTCATTTTCATGATTCCCGTGTTTCGAATACCCGGTCCGGGTCTGACAAACCCCGTTTTTCTTCCCAATGAGTTGAAACAAAAACGGGACACCCCGCAAGGCGAAGCTGTTCAAGATTGACTTCAACATTTTTTCCAATGCATTGGGTCAAAATACACCTTTTCCTTTATCGGCTATTATTCAATATTCATGCCAATGCAAGAAAACCGCCACGCCAGAGGAAATCTCTAACCAATTAATTTCTAAAGGGTTTGATAACGGAAAGAACTATACCTCATTGAGTGAATAATTTCAATTCCTAGAATTGCCTCCTTTTTAGTCAGGCGACGGCAAAACTGATAAAAAATGTGGCTTTTTTAAATGAATCATGCACTTTCCAAGGTCAGTTGATTCAGGATATTTTCCAGTTCCAGTTGTTTTTCCTTAAGCAAATCCCCCTCAAGACGGCGGGGTACCTCAAGAGGCGCACCGGTATTCACCGTGCATCTGGTAAAGGGAATGGGGAGAACAAACCGGTCCCAACTGTTAAAAATCCATTTACGCCTGGCATCGAAGGATATTGGAACCACGGGAGCTCCGGTGATCCCGGCAATTTGCAACAGCCCTGGTTGAACTTTGTGACAGGGGCCTCTGGAACCGTCCGCAATGATGGCGACCCGGCCCTCACGCCTGAGCACTTTAATGAGAGACCGGGCAGAGGGCACTGCGTTTTTGTAAGAGGAGCCGCGGATCACGGAGTATCCCACCAACTGTCCCAAACGGGCCAGAATGTCGCCATCCCCACTGGGACTGATCAATAAATAAAAATCGGTGATTTTACGACAATGGTAGAAAAGGTAGAAAATTCGGCCGTGCCACAGGGTCAGGACAAATTTCCCCTTGAGGCTCCTGAGATGTTTTTCCCCATCCGGATTTTTGTGGCGCACCCCAAGGGTGAGACACCAGACCTTGAACACGCCAAACAACAGGTAGGGGATCACAAAATTATTGAGAAACTTTTTCATTTTCAGCTCGCTCATCGAGATATCGGCAAATGCTTTGAGCCACGCGATTCATGACCCCGGGTTCGCCCAAAGACGCGCGAATTTTTAACAGCCGCGTTCTCACAGCTTGCAAGCGTTCGGGATTGTTGAGATGCAGGAGGGCTTCTCTTGCGATATTGTCAGGCGTCGCGTCGCCCTGAATCAATTCAGGAACCACGCGTTCCTCCGCGACGATATTGACCAGCCCGATCATTTCCGTATCAATCAGGATTCGGGCCAGAAAATAAGTGAAGGCTTTGAGTTTATAAATGATGACCATGGGGCAACCTAAAATCCCCGCCTCCAGAGTGGCGGACCCGGACGCGACGATCATAAAATCACAACAATTCATCACATCATAAGTTTTGTCCGCGATCAGACGAATGTTTAAGGGATTGTCTTTTAAAAGCTGACGGATGTTTTCAGGGTCGATGGTGTCCGCAACCGGAAGGATGAACTGACAGTCGCCCAGTTCATGTTTAATTTTTTCCGCCGCTTCCAGCATGATCTTTAAAAGGGAATTAATTTCGTTTTTTCGGCTGCCTGGAAGCAGGCCGATGATTTTCTGGTCTGACTTCAAATCAAATTCCTTGAGGGCGTCCGCTTTTTCCATCGAAGGATGAACCTTGTCCGCAAAGGGGTGTCCCAGAAATTCCGCGTCGACACCGGCCTTTCGGTACATACTTTCCTCAAAGGGCAGGACCACAAACATACGGTTGACTGTCTTTCGGATTTGGTGGATGCGTCCCTTGCGCCAGGCCCAGATTTGCGGGCTGATAAAATAAAAAACCGGGACCCCTGTCCGCTCGCACAATCGGGCCAGCCGCAGGTTCAGGGTGGGGTAATCGATGAGGATGGCGGCGTCATAAGCGCCGGACGAAATTTCCCGGGTGAGCGTGCGGTAAACTTTTAAATAATGCGGCAACTCCTCGAGAAGTTCGATGGCTCCCACAGCCCCCATTCTTTCAATATCAAAAAACGTGTCCACGCCTTCGGAGCGCATTTTTTTCCCACCCATGCCGAAAAACCGGAACCCAGGCCGAAGTTCTTTCAAGGCCTCGACCAGATGACTTCCGTGCAGGTCTCCTGAGGCTTCACCCGCCACAATGAGAAGACGTAACGATTTATTATTCATTCAAATTCATTGGGAATTAAGAAAAACAGCGGGGAGTGACCGGTCATACGCAAACCACCGACAAGCCCGCGCGGTCCGCCATTTGCTCGACTTTGGTCTGATTCGCCACCATCACCCGGTCGGCTTCCAGCGCCAGGACACGGGCGCCGCCCGCGACAAGCCCTTCTATGGTTTTAGGCCCGATGCCCGGGCTGTCGAAGCGATAATCCTGATCGGTTCGGCTGACTTTGACGACAACGGCGTGGCCTTTGGCCAGAGCGCATCCTCTTTCAATGGTGCGGTCGGTGCCTTCAATCGCCTCGACCGCAATGACCGTTTTATTGTAGACGACAATGGTTTGGCCAATTTCCATATCGGCCATCTTTTTCGCTATGGGCAAACCAAACTGGATATCTTCCATTTCTTCTTTGGAAGGTGGACGCTTGGACAGGACCCCTTTGGCTGGAAAAATTTCCCGTAAAAATTTACGTTGATCCATGACACAAAAACCTTCTTTGCGCATTTCCTCAATGACTCCCAGCATGAGGGTTTTATCTTCCCGGTTTTTCAGGTTTTTGAAAAATTTAAGCGTGCGTAAATCAAACATTTGTAAACGAAAAATAACGCTCTTATCCACTTTGCCCAGGATGAGAACGTCTTTAATGTTTTCGTCTTTCAGGGTATTGAATATTTTGGAAGTTTTGCCAACGCCTATGGAATAGGTTGTCTCGGAAAAGGGCGCCAGATGGGACTGGATCTCATCGGTGAAACCGATGGATACGAGGCGGACGCCATTTTTAGACGCCTTGTCCGCAAAATAGATGGGGATCTCACCCGCGCCTGCGACCAGGCCGATACGGTACGGTTGGTTTTCGCTCATTCACGTTTACTTTTTCCCAACTGGTTGTACTTGTCGAGAATATTCAGGGCGATCTCCAACGAGTAAAGCTCGTTATCAACGGCCACCTTGCGGGGGCTACCATTTTTAGCGCAGTCGATGAAGTGTTGGAGTTCCAGTTTGAGAGGATTTTCCTTATGCACAAAAATGCGTTCTACAATGGATTCCTGTTTGTAGCGCAAAGCCCCTTTGCTCAGCTTATGTTCCGAAGAAGAATCACGCTGGACATAAATTTCCTGATCGGTGTAGTCCAGAAGCACATAGGAATCTTTTTGGGTGACGGAAAGGGTTCTTTCCTTATTTTGTGAGACGCGGCTGGCGATAATGCTTGCGATGCATTTGTTTTCAAATTCCATTTGCACCGTCACCAGGTCATCTTTTTTCGAAAATATGGAAGTTCCCAGTACATGGACCTGGGCAACTTTGGATTTGATCAGGTTCAGAACAATATCGATATCGTGGATCATGACGTCCAATACCACCCCGTCATCCTTGATCCGTTCGGTGAAGGAACTCATGCGCTTGCATTCCACGTAGATCGGGTCGACCACGATTTTGTGCAGTTCCTGAACGGCTCCGTTAAACCGTTCTATATGACCGATGTGCAGGGTCAGCTCATTTTTGGAGGCGATCTCAAACAGTTCCCTAGCCTGTTCCAAATTGTCGGTGCAGGGTTTTTCAAGTAGCACGTGAATCCCCGAATTAAGAAAATCCTTGCCGATCGGGTAGTGCAGGGAAGTGGGAACCGCGATGACAACAATATCGACCTCATTGTAGATGTCCTGATACTTTGAGAAATAAGAACACTCGTAGTTTTTAGCGATGGTGCGGGCCCGGTCTTCGTTGGCGTCCACCACCCCGATCAGGTCCACCTCACGCATTTCCGATAAGACGCCGACATGGTACTCACCCATTTTTCCTACACCAATAACGCCTGCCTTGATTCTTGCCGCCATTATTTCGTGATCCCGCGTGATGAATGGTTTATGAAGTGGATAAGATATCTGATTTCGTCACGCATTTCAATTTCCGTTTCCATTTTTTCAATGGCCTGTCGGGTGTTGTGGGCCGGGTCCTGCAAAAACTTAAACGCGTTTTTCAAAGCGGTTCGGTTTTCAGGCGGTATATGATTTCTTCTGAGGCCCACGGCGTTGATACTGACCATTCTGGCTGGAATGCCTTCGACCAGAGAATAGGGAAGAATGTCCTTGGTGACGGCTGTCTTGCCTCCCACCATCGCGTTTCTTCCAATACGAACGAATTGATGCACCCCCACCTGTCCGGAAACAAACGCATGGTCTTCCACAACAACATGCCCCGACAACCCGGTGTAATTCACGATGATCACGTGATCCCCCAGCTCACAATCATGGGCGATGTGCACGTAATTCATCAGCATACAGTGGTTGCCGATTTTGGTTGCCTGGAGTTCTTTCGCCCCCCGGTGAATGGTCACGTATTCGCGAATGACGGTCCCCTCGCCGATTTCCACCCAGGAGGCAATGTCCTCAAAGCCGACCATCTGGGGCTCGTCGCCAATAGAAGCCCCGTGATGTATTTTACAATCGCGACCGATCACCGTCCGGGGGTGGATCAAAACATGGGAACCCACTTCGGTGTTGTCGCCAATTTTGGCACCGGCCCCCACGATGGAAAAAGCACCGATGGCAACATTTTTGCCCAGAATGGCACTGGAGTCGATCTCAGCTGTTTTGTGAATGGCCACCTTCAAGGTCTCTGATGAGTTTATACGGATGAAGAAGTTAGAGTTTGCCTGGGGTCAGGTCGGGTGACGGGAGGGTTAAAAAACAATCTTGTTGAGGGAAAAAGCTTTCTATTTTCCCAGCATCGCCTGCAAAGAGCATTCGGTGGCCAAAGCGTCGCCGACGAACGCCTGAGCGTCAAACTTGAACAAGGTTCCTCTTTGTTTGGTTTTGTTCAACTCCAGTCGTAACTGATCCCCTGGAACCACGGGTTTTCGAAATTTGGCATTCTCGATTCCGGTAAAAAAAACCGACGCGTGTCCTTCTTTCTGTAAAATTTTCAAGGCCAGGATACACCCGACCTGAGCCAGGGCTTCAATGATCAACACCCCCGGCATCACCGGATAGTCGGGAAAGTGTCCCTGAAAAAAAGGTTCATTGGTGGTTACGTTTTTGATTCCCACGATCCTCGATTCCATATCGCATTCAATCACGCGATCAACCAGTAAAAACGGATACCGGTGGGGAATGATCCGCTTGATTTCATTTATATCCATCATGGCAGTAGATTGGGGTTTTGGAAGGAAAAATCAAGCCCGCATTCGGGTGAATTTATTTAAACGTTTTATCGTAGGCTTTTGTGGCCTGGTCTGTCAAATCGTTCCCGGTATTATTATAAAGAACCGATTTTTTTTCCAGGATCATGGTGTATTTGCGCTCTTTACCTATTTTTTGAATCACTTCTATCATTCCTTTCAAAAAGTTTCGGGTCATTTCTTTTTCTTTCAAGCCAAACTCTTTGTTTTGATCTTCAACATAGCGCTCAAACGCGACTTTTTCTTTTCTGAACTGATCTTCTTTTTTCTTTTTCAGTTTTGGGTCGAGAATAAAGCTTTGTTTGTTTAAATCTTCCAATAACTTTTTTATTTGATTTTCCTTCTGGGTGATCACGTCCCTTTGTCTTTTAAAGTTGACTTTAAAAGCGGCAAAACCTTTTTTCCATGCCTGGGTACTGGAAATGGCTTTCTGCACATCAATAAAACCAACCTTGTCTTGCGCTGTGGCGACACTGACGGTCAATAAAAATACCAAGGCGGTGATTGAAAACAAACGGCAACACCGGGTCATGGACCGTGTAAAAATGTACGGCATCAATATTACCTCTCTAATAAATTGAATTACTTTTTTCGTAATGACTAAAAAGAACTGCCCGCTGTGAAATGGAATTCTCCGATTTCTTCTCCGCTTCTCTGGTCAAGTTTCACTCCGTAGGCGAAGCCAATGGGGCCGAAAGGACTTAAGAAACGCAATCCGGCCCCGATACTGTGTCTCTTGTCGACCAGATTAATGGTTTTAGCGGTGCTGGAAATGTCGGTGCCAGCGCCACTTCCAAAAACATTGCCCCGGTCATAAAAAACAAATCCGCGGAAAGCCTTTGAAAACGGGTACTGAAGTTCGAAATTTAATAATAGGGATTGCGTGCCACCAACCGGTTCTCCCAATCCATTGAGAGGGCCAACATCCCGGATATTGAAACCACGCAGGTTGTTCGCTCCGCCCATGAAGTATCGCTCAAACGCAGGCACAGAATCGCCGTTGTACGCGTCCGCCCAGTTGATCTCGGTGTGAAACGCCCCCACCAGTTTCCCGATGAGGCTCTGGTAGTAGGTGTATTCATACCCGGCCTTGAGAAAATCAGAGCCGCCAAGCGGGCCACCCGCAAATTCAAATCGTACCACATGCCTCGAACCCTTGGAAGGGTTTAAAAAGTCGTCCCGCGTATCGCGAGTGTAGCTTGGAGCGATCCGACTGGTCGTTCTGGTCTCATTTCTAAGAAATTCAGTGACATCCTGAGGTTCGACATTAGTGACCCTTACATTTTCATAGCGATAATTAATGCCCACCCAATCGTACTCTGTCAGCGCTTTGCCAAACCGGATCCCGCCACCGCGTCTCCTGGAATCGAAACTAAAAAACTCCTGGTCGCGATTGAATAAGTCGACCCCCGCCAGAATTTCCGTATCGAACAATCGGGGCTCGGTGAAAGACAGGTTGAAATCACTGCGTATCGCGGACAAGCTGGTGGAAAAGACCAGGCGCTGTCCCCGCCCGAACAGGTTGTTTTGCGAAACAGATCCCGTGAAAATTACTTTTTCCACGGAGCTGAATCCGGCACCCACTGAAATGGATCCTGTGGGACGCTCGGTGACAGTGGTGGTGATATCGATCAAATCGGGGTCCTCACCCCGCTTGGTATCTATCTTGACGTCTTCAAAAAACTGGGTGTTATTGATCCTCTGCTTGCTCCTTTTCAGCTTTTGGCTGTCGAACAAGTCTCCTTCACTCAGACGGAATTCTCTTCGGATGACATTGTCTCTGGAGCTTACATTTCCGAGAATGTTTATTTTCCCGACGTAAACCTTTTTCCCCTTTTCAATTTCCATGGCCAACTGGACCACTTTTTTGTCATCAATGATTTTTGTGACCGGGTTGACGTCGGCGTAGGCAAAACCTCGGCTGGAGTAAAGGTCGGAAATCCTTGAAACATCTTCCCGAATTTTGGAGACGTTGTAAACTTCACCCTTTTTGGATTCAATCACTTCAAAAAGTTCTTCGTCCGTAAAAGTGCTGTCGCCGTTGACCACGATCGAATCGACCTTATAGAGCGACCCTTCCACAACCGGGATGGTGATGTAGATCGCTTTTTCTTTTTTATTGACCTGGATCTTTGGGTCCAGCACACTCACCCGGATATACCCGTGGTCCTGGTACCAGGCCTCGACTCGGAACACGTCCAGTTTCAGAATATCTTTTTGATAGACTCCAGATTCATCTATAAAGGAGTACCAGGTTTTTTCCTGGGTCTCCATTTGTTTGCGCAGGGTCTTGTCTTTGAAGGCTTTGTTTCCTGAAAACTGTATTTTTTCAACGCGTACTTTTTCGTCTTCCTTGATTCGGATGGTGACATCCACGAGATTGTCGGGGGTCAACTCTGTTTCGATTTTGGTTTCGGCAAAAAAGTAACCTTTGGTTTCATAGAGTTTGTTGATCGCTTCAACGCTTGACGCGATATTCTGATCGTGAAAAGCCGCCCCGCGTTTCAATCCGATCTGTTCCGTAATGTCTTCAGAATCAATTTTATCATTGCCAACGATTTTTAAACCGCCGATGGAAGGAATTTCCACGACTTTAAAAAGAACGGCCACCCCCTCGGTCACGTTATCCGTTTCTACCTGAATGTCTTTAAATTGCCCCAGGTCGTAAATCGCTTCGATGTCTTTTCTGATTTGAATGCGGGAGAGAGGATCGCCCACTTCAGTTTTGATGTAATAGAGGATGGTTGAGTCGTCGACCCGCTTGTTCCCCTGGACCTTGATGGAATGAACGAGTTCGCCTTCCTGGGCAAAAACCAAAGCGGAACAAAGAAAGGAAATCTGCAATATCCAAATGGACAATAAGAACTTACGGACACTCATCATTGGCGTGGAGATATTCCTAATTCAATAAAATTATTCAAAACGTTGGGTTTTCACGGATTTAGGCCAAAAAAAAGTACCGAGCTTTCTATCGGTTAAAGCCAGGAAAGCTCAGTACTTTATAAAATCTGCATCCATTCCCGTTAAAATTCTTTTAGCAATTTCAAGCGGGGTTCAAAATTAGATCAACAGGCATTCAACGCGCCAGCGGATTTTTCTGTGAACACCAGCTCATCTCCCTGCAGAGAAACCAGGATGTGCCCGCCGGTTTTGAATCGGCCTTTTAGCATTTCATCCGAAAGCTTGTCTTCAAGATATTTCTGAATGGCGCGTTTCAATGGCCGGGCTCCATAGGTCTTGTCAAACCCTTTTTCGGCAAGCCATCTTTTCGCATCCTTGGTGAGTTCCATGGTGAGACCCTGCTGGATGAGTTGTTCGTTAACCTGCTCCAGCTGAACACCGAGGATTTCGATAATATGTTCCAACTCCAAAGGCCGGAACACCACCATTTCACTGAGCCGATTCAAAAATTCAGGGTTGAAGGTTCTCTTCAAATCCTGCCTGATTTCTTTTTGCATCTTTTCATAGTTCAGCTCGTTATCATCTTTATGAAAACCAAGGGTCGTTCCCTTATCCAGACTTTTGGAACTGATGTTGGAGGTCATGATGATGACGGTATTTTTGAAATCAATCACCCGGCCATAACTGTCCGTCAAGCGACCGTCGTCCATGATCTGTAGCAACAGATGAAACACATCCGAGTTGGCTTTTTCGATTTCATCGAACAGCACCACGGAATAAGGTTTCCTGCGGACTTTTTCAGTCAATTGCCCGCCTTCTTCATAGCCGACATATCCCGGAGGCGCTCCCGTCAGACGGGAAACATTGAATTTCTCCATATACTCGGACATGTCGAGGCGAATCAGGGCATCTCGATTTCCAAACAGAAACTCGGCTAAAACGCCCGCCAGTTCTGTTTTCCCCACACCGGTCGGCCCCAGAAAAAGGAAGGTGCCAATGGGTCGGCGCAAATCTTTGAGCCCGGAGCGGGATCGGCGAATAGCCTTGGTGATCACTTTGATCGCCTCGCTTTGACCGACGACCTTGGCCGCCATCTCGTTTTCCATGTTCAACAGCCGCGAGCTTTCTTTTTCCTCGATTCTGGAAAGCGGAATTCCCGTCATACCAGACACGACCGCGGCGATATCATCCTCGGTGATGGAAGGTTCGCTCAGGTCCTGATCTTTTTCCCAGGCTTCTTTTTCCTTGTCCAGAGCCTCTCTCAGGCTTTCTTCTTTGTCGCGTAAATCGACCGCCTTCTCAAACTCCTGGCTTTCGATGCAGGTTTTTTTATCCCGGATGATGTTGTCGATGTCCCGTTGGATCTTACGCATTCCCGGTGACTGGGTGACTCTTCTCAAGCGCACGCGGGAACCGGCTTCGTCGATCACATCAATGGCCTTGTCCGGCAAAAACCGGTCGCTGATGTATCTGTCCGAAAAGCGAACCGCTGTGACGATGGCATCTTCGGTGATTTTCACTTTGTGATGCATTTCGTAGGGAACCTTCAAGCCGTTGATGATCTCGACGGTTTCTTCAACCGAAGGAGGGTTCACCACGATGGGTTGAAAGCGCCGTTCCAAAGCCCCGTTTTTCTCAATATACTTTCGGTATTCTTCCAAAGTCGTCGCACCGATACACTGGATCTCCCCGCGGGACAAGGCGGGTTTCAACATATTGGAGGCATCCACCGAACCCTCTGCGGCGCCTGCGCCTACCAGAGTGTGCAATTCGTCGATGAATAAAATGATTTTTTCGTTTTGCACGATTTCTTTCATGATTCCCTTAAGTCGCGCTTCAAACTGGCCCCGGTATTTAGTGCCCGCAATCAGCGAACCGAGATCCAGAGAAACAACCCTCTTGTCAAACAAGGTGTCGGGAACTTCCCGTTCCACCACCAGTTGGGCCAAACCTTCGACGATCGCCGTCTTGCCCACTCCCGGTTCACCAATCAGAACCGGATTATTTTTGGTGCGCCGACTCAAAATCTGAATCACGCGTTCAATCTCTTTACTGCGGCCAATGACAGGGTCCAGCTTGCCGTCAACCGCCATTTTCGTGAGGTCGCGGCTGAATTCATCGAGAGTCGGGGTCTTGCCGACTTCACGTCCGCTTTCCGCAGGCTCCTTGAACATCTCGGCGATTTTTTCCTTCACATCATCGAAGTACATGCCGAAACTATTCAGGACCAGACACGCAACCCCTTCTTTCTCTTTAAGCAAACCCAACAGCAGATGCTCGGTCCCGATATAGTTATGATTCAGCGACCGCGCTTCCTCCACCGCAAATTCCAAAACCTTTTTCGCCCGCGAGGTGAACGGGATATCGCCGATGATCAGCGAGTTGGAACTGCGGGGCAGGTTTTTCTCCAATTCACTTTTCAGCTCTTTGAGGTCCGCCCCGGCTTTTTGAATGATAGCGACTGCGATGCCGCCGCCGTCTTTCACCACACCTTGCAAAATGTGTTCCGTTCCAAGGTATTCATGACGGTAAAGTTCTGCTTCTTCACGCGCAAGAATTATCACTCTGCGGGCTCTTTCTGTGAATCGTTTAAACATGATTCAACCACCTCTTTATAGATTTTACGGGTTTGCGCTTTGGTAGAGTGACGGGGTTGACGCCAGACTGGCAAGCACGTTGTATTGTCGGTTTGATACTCTATTTATTTTAAGCAAAAGAAGCCGATTATACAAGGTTTTATTTTGTGACCCACACCCACCTCTAACTCGTTGCAACTGTTATGTTTTCCAAGAATATTTTTGGCAAAAGAATCCGCTGAATTGGGTTGAATAGGGGAGGGAACTTTTCCGGGAAATTTATTTTGGAACGCGGATCGCTGACAGGCCGGACAGGGATTGTTTTTTTATTGGATATCGACACCTGTCATGAGGGCCGTTGGCGGCAAAACCGGCCGCAAAAAATTTTTCGAAAAGCACGGTGGTTTTGATGGAAAAAATCGTTTGAAAAAATATGGAATTTTGTTTTTCCGGGCGGGATATTAAGAGATCCTGAACCTGAATTTCGCGTCAAATAACACGGGACTGTCAAAAGAATGACTGTCCCTTCAATTAGCGCAGGAATTAAAAATCAAGAGGTTAGGAATAACTGGCTTCCCGATGAAAACAGACCACAGCCGCCGTGGTGCTGGGCGGGTCGAATTCGTTGGAGCCGGTCAAAGTGACGCCGATGTCTTCGGCCTCCAGGCGTTCCCAGATGGTTTTGTTGTTGATCAAGTCCTCGATGGCTGGATACCCAGGGCTGTATCTTTGTCCATCCCGGCCCTTTTTCAGGCCCACCCGTTTTCTGAGAAGATTGTGGATGTATTCCGCGAGATCCTCCGCGACCCGGTCGCATAGGCCTTGCAGATAAAGGGCCGACTCGGAGTCATGGTTCTTTTTAAAATTTTCGATGGCAGGCTCCGCCCCCGTTCCCGCCGTGGTGATTTGCATTCCGATGACATCCATCAGCCCCGATGACCTGGGGTGAAAATACTGGGCGATGGAAAACTTATCCTTTCTTCCCTTGCCAATACAGATCGTAAAATTAAACCGCGCGATCTCCCGGTCTTTATTCATAGGGTCGTACACAATGACCTCGTCCCCTTCAGACTGGACCGGGAAAAGACCGAACCGGGCGCGGGGCACGACCCACTGATTGGCTTCCGCCTTTTCAACCCATTCCGCTTTCAGGGCTTTGAGTTCTTCCAGGTGGGTGCCCTTTTGTTCCCAGGAAGATTTTTTGCCGAATTTCCAATTCAGGGAAAACAAACTTTTTTCATCCAGATTTTGGCTCAACTTGCTCAGTTTAAATTCCACCCTGTGAATGCCAAACTCATCGAGAGAGACGTCGTGCTTTTTGAAACTCACTTTCCTGCGTGGAAGCGATTCCATCAATTTGTCATGGCTCTCTTTTAAGCCCTTGGCGCGCTCATACTCCCGCACCAGCTTCTCTTTATTTTCTTTTAACAGGGAATCGCGGTTGGGTTTGTCCTGCAGGGCATTCATGACATTCACCCCATCCATTCCGCTTTCGCAGTAAAAAACATTGTCGAGAATGTGGTCGGTTTCGGATTGCCCGTGCATGGCCACAAAACCGGCATGGCGGTTGTTGACCGGAGCGCCGCCAATGAGAATAGGGATTGGCATTTCTTTCACCATGCGGGCAACGGTGATCATGTGATTGGAGGTTTGCACCAGTAAAGCACTCATGCCGATGGCGTCGGCGTTCTCTTTTTTGGCCGTTTCAATAAACTTTTCCAGAGGGACCTGCACTCCAAGATCGATCACCTTGTAGCCATAGTTTTCCAGTAAGGTCGCGGCCAGATCCTTGCCGATGCTGTGGACATCCTGGTACACCGTGCCGATCACCACCACGCCTTTGTATTCCATTTTTGCTTCGGTCGCGCCGGTTTTCATGCGCATATACCATTCCAGAAACCCCATGACATTGCGCATCACATCGGCGCTTTTCAAAAGATGCGGCAGGCTCACCTCACCGCGCCCAAACGCGTCGCCCAGCTCACGCATGGTTTTCATGAGGTATCCACTGATAAATTCCAGCGGTTCGTGTTTGTCGACAATCAGGGCGGTCTCTTCAACAATACGGTCCCGATACTCAAATCGATGGCCGTCTTTTTCTACCGCGCCATCTTCCTTCTGCTTGAATCCGTCCTTGATTTTCTGGCAGATTCGGTCTTCCATCGAGAGACCTTCATAGTCGATTTTCTTTTGCACCACACCGGTCTTTTTGGTCACCGCGATTTCTTCGAGTTCTTCAAAGGCCTCCATGTTTCGATCCAGAATGACCTGTCTTGCCAGATCGACATCATGTTCAGGCAGACTCTCAAGCGGAACATAATGGTTAGGGTTGAGAATGGCGCAGTCCAACCCGGCTTTTTGCGCTTCATCCAGAAACACGCTGGTGAGAACTTTACGCATGTAAGGTTTCTTCCCGAGACCGTTGGTCAGGTTGCCCACCCCGATGCTGGTTTTAAGATCGGGGTGAATGGCTTTGATTCTGGGCAGGCATTTGAGTGTCTCCGCACAAAAGTTGAGACCCTCCACCGATTCACTGCCAATCGGGTAGGCGTTGACATCGATCAACAGCTGGTCCGGGGTCACCCCGAATTTTTCTTTGGCCTGATTGACAATCTCAAGAGCCAGGTCGTATTTTTCCTGCGCCGTCTGCCCTGGCCCTTTTGGGCCATTCACCAGAGCGACGTAAACCGGATGATGCTCGTGGGTGAGAGCAAGCACCGCGTCCTGCTTGCTTTGCCCCTTGCTGTATTCCTCCAGGCTGATGGAATTTATAATGGGTCGTCCGGGGTACACCTCGATCGCTTCTGCCAGCGCTTCCACTGAAAAAGAGTCCAGACACATGGCGCCCTGAAAATCGCTGGTGAGTTTGTGAATGACTTCCGGCAAAACCTTTTCCGTTTCCACAATGTTGCTGTCCATGCACACATCGATGATGTCGATCCCCAGATCTTTCACTTGCTCGCGCACCACTTCCTCAAGTGGCGCCATCTTGACGCCGTCTTCAGTTTCCACCGCGTCCCGCACCGCCATACTGCCGCGCACGTTGAGACGCTCGCCAATGCGTATGAGACCCTGGGAACTGTCCAGAGGGATCGCCTCCTGCGGCCCTGAAATGTAAACAGTTTCATCCGGTTGCCGTTTTTTTCTTTCAATGCCCCGGACACGTTTTTTCAAGGCTTCGATATGCTTGGGAGTGGTGCCGCAACATCCCCCGACGATGGCGACGCCAAACTCTTTGACAAACGGTTCCACCGTTTCGGCCATCTCCTCCGGTTCCAGTTTGTAGAGGGTTTCACCATCTTCTGAAACCGGCTGACCCGCATTGGGAACGATGGAAATCGGGTGACGGCAAAACCGGCTCAATTTTGCAACCGTATCCTTCATCAGTTCAGGCCCGACATTGCAGTTGATGCCGAACACATCGATTCCCATTCCCGCGACCGCCGTGTAGGCGGCGTGAATGTCGGTGTTGAAAATCTGCATTTTGGAAAATTGATCGACCGTGACCTGCGCCATGATGGGAAGAGATTTGTTTTTCTCCTGAAACGCCCGCCTGGCCCCGATGAGGGCGGCTTTCAATTCCAAAATGTCCTGCTGAGTCTCGAACAACAGAACGTCGGCGTCGCCGTCCAGCAACCCCACCACCTGGCGGCGGAAATTATCGACGATCTGGTCGAAGGCAGCTTTCTTGAGATTGGCTTCGGTGCTGGACAGCACGTAGTTGGAAGGGCCGATCGACCCTGCCACAAACAGCGGTCGGCCGTCGTACTCAGGCATGGACCGGTAGCGTTTGACCGCCCGCTTGGCGATTTCGGCGCCCTGCACGTTCAAATGATAGGTGAGTGCGTCATAATCCGAGGCGCGTATATCCAGTTCTTTGGGGATGGCCTCAAGGTCGGATGTGTCAATATTGGAAAAATCAAATTCCCGTAAACGCAGTGGGGATGCGCCAAACGTATTGGTCTCTATGATATCAGCGCCCGCCTGCAGATATTTAATATGAATTTCTTCCAGATCTTTGGGTCGGGAAAAGATCAGAAGGTCGGTCAGCATTTTGAATTCCGGGCCGCCGAAAGCCGCGTCCGTTAATTTCAAATTCTGCACCATGGTTCCCATAGCGCCATCGAGAACCAACACCTGTTTTTTTAATGCATCTGCAAAAGTCATCGTCGTCCTGTTCAAAGGTCATTTAAAAGCGAGACAGAATAACAGAATATAACGGGTTTTTGAAATCAACTCGCGGGGTCTGGCAAACTTAAGGCGGAAAAGCGGGGCCGACGCTTGTGATATTTGATCTTAAGCTTTTTTCCGCGTAGCGGATGGGGGCAGGGTGACGATGAAAGTGGTTCCTTCCGTGGCGGAACTTTGAGCGGTCAAAGTTCCGCCCTGTCTCAGCACGATTTTCTGGCAGATGGCAAGGCCCATGCCGGTGCCTTCGTACTCGCTATTGCCATACAGACGTTCAAACGGTTTGAATATTCGATCGAGATCCTTTTCGTCGAACCCAATCCCCTGATCCTGAACGCGAATTTCGTGGAACCCGTTTTCCAACAGCCGGTGGCTGATTCGGACCACGGGCGGCTCGCCTTTTTTATGAAATTTTAACGCGTTGGATATCAGGTTTTGAAACAACTGCGCCATTTGCATTCGGTCGCACTCGATAACGGGCAGGGGACCGACTTCGATTTTAGAGTGGGTCTCTTCGATGAGCGACTCAAGCCCGGTCAACACCTGAGAGATCACTTCCTTCAAGTCCACCGGATGACATCTGGCGGATAATGCGTTTACTTTTGAATATTGCAGGAGATCGTCGACAAATTTCTGCATCTTCTGTGCGGACCGTTCTATGCGCCCAAGATAATCCTTCCCCTTGTCATTCAGGTGGGGAGAACAATCTTTTTTCAGCCGCATGCCAAAGCCGATGATTTTTCGGATGGGTTCCTGAAGATCGTGGGACGCGATGGAGGCAAACTCTCCGAGGTCCTGGTTACTGCGTTCCAGCTCCCGGGTATACTGGCGGAACCTTTTTTGCGCCTTTCCATCGTTGTCGGATTCCATGTCCGGCGTTGGAGGGTCTCCGTTTTGTTCTTCGGCTTTTTGTTTGAAATCCAACTCAGGGGATGAACGCCTTATTTCGGGTTCCGGGGCTTTCTGCGGATCCTCAGGTTTTCTCTCCAGCGTTTCATGGATTTGTTGTTCTATTTTTTGCAATAACCTTTCCCGGTCCTGCAGGGTTTTTTGCGCCCGTTCAGACTGGTTTTCGAGCGCAAGCATTTTGGCCTCAAAATTTTCCCACAAGCGTTCTTTTTCTTGCAGTTCCCCCTGGGTTTTGTCGAGGCGGGTTTCCACCGTCCGCAAGCGTTCGTTCTTTTCATGCAATTGGTCCTGGGCCTGTTTCAGCGCTTTTTCCAGCTGATCCGTCGATGTTTCTTTATCATGCAGGTCATTTTCCAACAGGTTCAAGTCATCCAGGACATCGGCCAACCGCTGTTCTTTTTCCCACAAGGCGTTGGCCGTCCGGTTCCGGTCCTCCTCGGATTTTTCGATGCGCGCGTCTTTGTCCAGAAGACGTTCCTCTATTTTCTGTTGATCGTCCAGAAGCCGGTCCAGACTCTCCTGCAAACGATCCAACTCTTCTTTTTTGTCCTGTTTCAAGGCGAGGTCTTTGAGCCTGTGCTCCTGATCTTTCAGGGTTCGTTCCACCTGATCCAGCTGAGCCTCTTTCTCCAGTAGATTCAACTGTAAAAAAGAGGCGTTCTTTTCCATATCCTGTATTTTTTCGTGATGTCCTTTTTCCAGACTCTGTAACTTTTCGCGCGTTTCTTTTTCCAGTTTCTGTAACGTCGCGCGGGTTTCCCGCAAAGTGTTTTCCATCGCGCAATGTTCTTGTCCAATACGGGCGCTGTGCTCTTCTAATTCCCGCTTTTCAATTTTTTCCTGTTTGTGGAAAAAGCAAAGAACCGCCACCATCCAGATGACAAAAACGGAGACTCCCAGGTTGGCAATTCCCAGCCACAACGGGTCGCTCGCCTGAGAAAAATAAAAACCCAGGAGGCACAAAACCGTTCCCGCAACCGCCGCCGTAATGATATAAGTTTGATCCGTCCACCATAAACCCAGCACGACAACAAGCGCGTACAGGACGCCAATGGGAAGGTTTTGGGACAGCGCAAGTTCCAACCCGAAAACATCGGCGGCCAGCAAAATTCCTCCGATCACCAGGGGAATCCCACCGACTTTATTATTTTCAACGAGTCCCGTCATGGGGAAAAATTTCGAGGTTATTGGATAAGGTAAAAGTACAGGCTTATCTTTCTGTTTTCAATTGGATAATATATACTTCTCCCTTCAGTCCCAATTTGTATAGGAGTTCCGAAATAATCATGGCAAACAGGATTTTATATTCGTCAGGCCTAAGATGCGTCCCTTGTTTTTACGTCTTATTCGCCACGTTGTTTATTTTGTTTTTTTCGGGCTCCTGTTCTGGCAGTGAATTCCAGTCTGCCGGACTCCGACAACTCCGCCTGAATGTTCCTGAAGATATTCGGATCAGCGTGTTTGCCAGGGAGGTTCCAAATGCCCGGCACATGGCTTTTGACGACCAGGGAATATTGTTTCTTTCACAACATCGGGCCGGAAAAGTGGTGGCTCTTCCTGATAAGAACGGCGACGGAAAGTCGGATCAAGCCATAACCCTTCTTAAAAACCGGAGGATTCCGCACGGACTGGCTTTCGCGCAACTGGAGTCGGGGTATTACCTTTATGTGGCCGAGGAACTTCAGGTCATTCGCATGAAGCGTCTGGCCAAACCGTTTGCCTACGGCGAACCGGAGGTCATCATTCGGGGAATCCCCGGAGGAGGCCACACCACCCGCACCCTGAAAATCAAGGATCAAAAAATCTATCTCTCGGTCGGATCGTCCTGCAACGTTTGTGTGGAGGACGATCCCGTTCGCGCCGCTGTCTCCCGATTCAATCTCGATGGATCGGGAAAAGAGATTTACGCCCAAGGTCTCAGAAATTCGGTGGGCATCGAATTTTCTCCCTACACGGGAGAGCTGTGGGGGGTCAATAACGGACGTGACCAATTGGGCGACGACCATCCGCGAGAAGAACTCAACATCATCCGTCAAGGCAACCATTATGGCTGGCCCCACTGCTATGAAAACAAAATCTGGGATGAGGATTTCGGAAAAACCTACTTCTGCGCCGCGACCGTAGCTCCGGCTCACACGTTCACCGCTCACATGGCGCCCCTGGGGCTGGCGTTTTATCAAAAGGGACTCCTGCCTGAACACTATAATCATAGTTTGTTCATTGCATTTCACGGGTCCTGGAACCGGTCGGTCCCGGCGGGCTACAAGGTGGTTCGGGTCAAGCTTGACAAGGGGGGTGAGATTTTATCTCACGAAGATTTCATCACCGGCTGGTTGCAACCGGGCGGTAAAAAAACCGGCCGTCCTGTGGATCTTGAGCAGTCGCCGGATGGAGATCTTTATCTTTCTGACGATTATTTGGGCGTTGTGTACCGGATCACGGGCAAGAAAACCGGTCCTTAAATTTCTTTTTTGCGGGGGGTGTTTTTTTTGAAGAAAGGCTCCTTGTCCTTGGCGCAACGGAATCCGACATCTTTTTTCCGGGAAAAGGGGTTGAGTTTTTCCCGGTAAGACGCACGCGCTTTCAAGGTCACCACTTTTTTGTAGCTCTTTTTTGGAAAGTGCCCGACGCCCAGGTAGGATAACCCGCGAACCACAACATATTTTTTGCCAAAGTCTTTGGATTGGTATTCGTTGTCTGGATAGGGAAGATAATAATCCCAGACCCATTCCCAGGCGTTGCCAATCAGGTCATGAACGCCGTAGTGACTCGCGCCCTCAGGAAAACTGCCGACGGGTTTCAGTTGATGACCGATTTTTTTTCGGGACGTATGGCTGATGTTGGCGGCGTCCCAATTAAAATCATTGCCCCAGGGGAAAATATTTCCAAGGGGACCGCGGGCGGCTTTTTCCCATTCCGTTTCCGTCGGCAGGCGTTTGCCGGCCCATTGGGCGAAGGCGGCGGCGTCGTAGAAAGAGACATGGGTGACGGGCAGGTTACCGTCGCCCTCGGGGTATTTTTGCCCGCCCCAAAAACGGGGCGGTTTGTGGTCGGTCGCCTGGCAGAATATATAATACTGCCGGTTGGTCACCTCAAACTTATCAATATAAAAACTCCGGGTGTCCACACGCCGTTCAGGGAATTCATCGGCAAACCAGGGTTTGGTCAGGCCGATGCTCAGGGCATGATTTTTTGAATCCACCGCGTCGGTGCCCATGGTGAACTCTCCCGACGGGATCAACACCATCCCGTCAGGCGCGGATTGCAAAAAACAACCGGACAGGTGCAGCAACAGGATGAAGCTGGACAACGGCTTTAGCCACGCACGAATATTTAATTTTTCTATGATGAAGTCCATCGCCTTTAAATTCGCTCAAGTCGCGTTGACAAACATTGACAGGGAAGACCGTCTCACGGATTTCCTCCTCACCAAAGAGGCGGATGGCCCGCAACCGGCAGTGCGCTCTGATTTGAGTTCGGATCGTTCCCGTTCAAGCGCACTCGATGCACTGGGAGACTCGATCGAAGCCATTGGCGTCCTCCATCCGGTCATTCTCAACGAAACGGCGGACGGTTATAAAATCATCTGCGGGCACCGCCGCGTGACCATCGGACAGGCGTTGGGCTTTGCCGAAATTCCCGCCCGCATAACAGATTCCCCCCTTGACGCGGAAACACGGCTGGCGCTCAACCTGACGGAGAACCGCTCTCACCGATCGTACAGCGATATCGAAAAAGGCCGAATCATCCACAAACTGGTCGGGGCAGGCGTGTCCGAGGGGATTATTATCAAGAAGTATATGCCCATACTGGGTCTGGAGCGAAGCAAAAAATTATTCCAGGGCTTTTCCCGTGTTCCCGGTTTTGCGACCGGCCTGCAGGTTCTGTTGCACGAGATGAACGTGCCCATCCGGGTTTTTTCCGGTTTATCGCAATGGCCCGCGGATAGCCTGGACACCGCTTTCAAATTGTTTGCCAGCCTGAGGCCGGGGGTCAATAAATGGCGGGAGCTTATAGAACTGGCCGAGGAAATCGCGAGAATCGAAAACAAGTCTCCGGGCGATATTTTAGGGCGGGAGGAAATTCAGGCCATTGTCGCCCAAACCGGCATGCAGGGTCACGAGAAATACGACCGGATTGTGCAAACGCTGACGCCTTTAAGGTATCCGGCCTTGCACGATCTCAGAGTGAAAATCGCCCGCGCCCTCGATCAATTATCGCTCGGGCCGCGAACCAAAATCCGCGTGCATGAAAGTTTTGAAACCGAGGAAGTTAAAATCGAGATCACCGGTCGCGACCCCAAATCTCTCATTCAGGAAGTGGAACGGCTGGCAACCGCTGTGAAGTCGAAAGCGATGGAAGAACTTTTGCGGGTTTTAAGGCAGTTGAAGTGATTTGACGGAGAGTAATGCAGGGGGTTATTTTCTTGGAATCCTCACCTTGGCAAAATCCTTTTGCGTGTATTTATATTTTTTGAAAAATAGATTGATGGTCTGCAAGGCTTTGCCGATCCATTCATCCTTGTGCGCTTCAACAAAAAAATGTTTTGCGATGATGGTATGGACAATGGCGTAATACCCTTGCTTGTCCTTATCGTAGGCCTGGGCCAGGGCATAGTGCGCCATCATGTGTTCAGGGTTCACTTCGACGGCTTCTTTGAGAGTTTCGATGGCCTCCGCCGTTTTATCGGTTTGACTGAGCGGCACACTGGTCTGGTACAATCCTTCCGCTAAAAAATCACGGACCTTTTCGTTGTCGGGGGTGATCTTGAGGGCTTCCTGCAACGCGGGCACCGCCTCTTCATAGCGTTTTAATTTCATCAGGGACACGCCCAGTTTGAAATTGGCTTCCCTGGCCATCTTGGGACTCACCCGGATCGCGGTGCGTAAGGGTTGAACCGCCGCCTGAAAATTTTTCTGTTTATAATAAATCATGGCCAGATTCAAATTTGGCAATGCCGATTTCGGGTTCACCTTGATCTCTTCCAGGTAATGTTTAATCGCCTTTTCAGGCGACCCTAATTTTGAGTAGACGATGCCAAAATTGTAATTGGCGTCCACGGCCAGGTTTTTGTCCAGTTGCAGCGCGTCCTTAAATTTTTTCAACGCTTCCTCATACCGGCCAAGGTCCGAAAAACAAATGCCCATCGACAAATGCGCGGGACCGTAATCGGGCACAACACGGATGGCTTCCTGAATATGGTGCATGGATTCCTTGAACTGTTTTCTTTTTCCCAGCAGAACCGAAATATTGGTGTGAGCTTCGGCCAGGCGTTTTCGGGTGGCCTGGCTTTTGGGGTCTAACTGCAATGAGGTGTCAAGAGGTTCGAGGGCGTCTTCATCGCGTCCCATTTCAATCAGGGCAACGCCGAACTGGTAATAGGCGCTTCGATGTTTGGGATTGATGCGTATGGCTTCTTTCAATGACGGCAGGGCCTCTGAGAAACGGGACAAATCAATGTACACTTCACCGAGGTTGTAGTGACCCATTCCGTCCTGGGGGTTGACGCGCACGGCTTCCTTGTACTTTTCCAGAAGAGCGAGCAACTCTTCATTGGAGCGTTTGGGCGGCGCTTTTTGGGGCGGCTTTTTGGGTTTACGGGAAAATAAATTTTCCAGAAGTTTTTTCAGAGATGAAAATAATTCCGTCACGTGAACAGTTCCTTGTTTTTCCAGCAAGCCCCGCTGAGCGGGGAGAATAATATTCAGCGCCAGGTAATGAACTCATGGGGCGGAATCAACTTTTTGGATAAATTTTGGAAGGGGTCTTTAGTTTTTCCCGCTTTTTTCTTTTGGACGCGGCACATACGGGATGAATTTCATTTTTCCCCAGGCGGCATTGCTGTTGGGAATAAAATAAGGAACTTTGGGTCCCCCGCTGATGGTCGCGGCGTCTGCCAGCAGGGAAATTTTCCATTGTCCATCGACTTTTTCCCAGAAATCGATGTGGGGTTTCTTGATGTCAAACTGAATATCATCACGGACCACAGCGGGATTTAATTTTTCTACACCTCTCAACTCAACTTCGATGATCGCGTAATTGCCATCTTTACTGAGCAACACTCGTTTCAAGTCATAGCTTTGAATGGTGATTAAAGGATTGGAAAACCACTGGTATTTTCTTGGATGGGAAAACCCGAGAGCGTCTTTTTTTTGCGGATTTTTTTTGATGTAATCCAGGGAGGGAGTCAGACCGCCCGACACATGATGCGCATTCCCGTCGCGGTAATTGTACAGCACGCGCCCGTCAAAAAATTGATACTCTTCAAAGGAAATATGCTCCCTGAAAACTGGATGCTGGTAGTCATACAGAGCCTGCCAGTCATTTTGAATTTTCTTTTCGAAATAGTCCACCTCCAATACAGCCAGTTTTCTAGCCTCCTGCAGATGATCGGGGCCGGGGTCTGTCTGCCCCTCCTCGCTCAGAAAAAATAAGTTGAATGCCAGTACGGGAAGTAAAAAAAACAGGACGGCTTTGACCTTCAAACTCATCGAATGCAATCTCCTTATAAAAAATTACAGGTTCGCTGTTAGTCGGAATTATAAATGAACCCGTCACGCGATTTCAAAAAATTAAATTTTCCGAGGCGTCGCATTAACTTTATCGAGGACAATCATGGAAGTGTCGCTTTCAATTGGGCGAAAATTTTTTGGGCCAAAGATTCCGTGATTCCAGGAAGGGCCTGCAGGTCTTTTAGAGAAGCCGAACGGATGTTTTCCAGACTGCCGAACTTTTTTAACAGCTGTAACCGGCGTTTTTTGCCGATGCCGTTCACCGACTCCAAAGGCGATGTCAGTGTGTTTTTCCCTCGAAGTTTTCGGTGATAGGTGATCGCAAACCGGTGTGCCTCGTCGCGTATTCGTTGTAACAAAAACCGCGAGGGTGAGTTTTCTTTGAACAGAATAGACGTCTTTCGGTGAAGAAGCAATACCTCATCGGTATCCAGGTTGCCCCTCTCTTTGCCTTTGGCGATACAGGCCAGATCCAGTTTTCCAAGGACACCGACACTCTCCAAAGCTTTCCGCGCCGTATTGAGATGGCCTCGCCCGCCATCGATCAACACCAGGCCGGGCAGGTCGCGGCCTTCATCCTGAAGCCTTTGGTATCGTCTGCTGAGGACTTCCCGCATCATGGCGTAATCGTCGATCCCGTCAACCTCGGCGATTTTATATCGGCGATAAGACGCTTTGTCGGCCTGACCGTTTTTAAACACCACCAGCGATCCCACAGCGTGGGTCCCGGAAATATTGGAGATGTCGAATCCCTCGATCACGTCCGGGAAGTATTTCAGTTCCAACGTTTCCTGGAGTTCTTCCAGCATGCGGGTGGCGGTTTCTCCCTTGTCCAGTTCCGTTCGCATGGCAAAGCGCGCGTTTTCCTCCGCCATACGCACGAGGTCGCGTTTTTTGCCACGAAGCGGCGTTTCCAGACACACCCGGCTTTTTTTTCTTTCCGACAACCAGGCTGAGATCAATTCCATTTCATCAATCGCATGCGGCAAAAGAATTTCTGCGGGAAGCAGAACTTCATCTGCGTAATACTGCTTGAGAAACGAGGATAGAGTTTCGTTCTCTTCCATTTCGTTTAGACTTTTCATTTTGTAAATCTTTTCGCCGACCATCTTACCGCCTCGAATGACCAGCGCCTGAACCACCGCGAATCCCCGCTCTTTACAGTACCCGATCACGTCCTGATCTTTGAGAGAAGTGGAAATGATTTTCTGCTTGTCCAGAACCGTTCCAACCGCGGCAATTTTATCTCTTAAAACACCCGCTTCTTCGTAGCGCATCTCCTTTGAGGCCAGAACCATCTTGGTTTTTAAAGAGTCGATCAATTCAGAATTCTTTCCTTTCAGAAACATCACGACATCCTGCACAACTTTAGAATAATCTTCAGGGGAGATAAAACCCGCGCAGGGGGCATAGCAACGTCCCATCTGATAATTCAGGCAGGGCCGCCGTTGCGGAGTTCCGTCGAGCTTGTCCTTACTTTGGCGTAACGGAAAAATTTTAGATATCAGGCGGATGGTTTCCCGCACTTCCTTGACCATGGTGTAGGGGCCGAAATAGGAGGCCCCGTCCTTTTTCACTTTGCGCACCACCTCCAACCGGGGGTAGCGTTCCTGCGTGGTCAGCCGGATGTAGGGATAATGTTTGTCATCTTTTAAGAGAACGTTGTAGCGTGGTTGATGTTTCTTGACGAAATTACTTTCCAGAATCAGCGCTTCGGCTTCCGTCTTTGTGGTCAGGAAGGTGACATCCCGCACCTTGCCAAGGAAAACCCGCGTGCGTGGATGAAGCGCGCGTGAGTTTTGAAAATAGGAACGCACTCTCGTTTGCAGAGATTTGGCTTTGCCGATATAAAGGATGTTTTCCTTGCCATCCTTCATGAAATAGATTCCCGGCAGTTTGGGAATTTTAGCGAGAATTTCTTCGAAGTGTTTTTGCATGACGGTTTATCAGGTGATGTTCCTATTCTAGTGTCTCATTATAACGATTCTCCATTTCTCATCCACCCTTGAAACTATCTGGGCGTTGATAATGAAAAAAGTTCACGTTATACTTCGCCGGCAATGAACACGCCAACCAACAACAAACGAGGTTTTTGGGGAAGCCGGCTGGGCTTTGTCCTGGCCGCGTCCGGGTCCGCTATCGGTTTGGGGAACGTGTGGAAGTTCCCCTACATCGTCGGCGAAAACGGCGGTGGCGCGTTTGTCCTCATTTACCTCGTGTGTATTTTTGTCGTGGGCCTGCCCATCATGCTGGCCGAATTCACCCTGGGACGGAAAACCAATCTCAATCCGGTGGGGGCCTTCAAAACTCTTCAGCCTGGCTCACCCTGGGTCGGGGTCGGGTACATGGGCGTGGTCGCGGGTTTTCTCATCCTCTCCTTTTATGGGGTGGTGGGGGGGTGGACCCTGGCTTACGTGGTTAAATCCTTCAGCCAGTCGGTTCTGGAGTTCCAGTCGCCGAAAGACGCGGGCCAGTTCTTTGGCGAATTCATTGCCAACCCCAGGGAAGTTGTCGTCTACCACGCGTTGTTCCTGGGGCTCTGCATGACTATCGATATCAAAGGCGTTCATGGCGGCATCGAAAAAGCCTGCGATATTTTAATGCCAACGATGGTCGTGATTCTTCTCATTCTGATGGTGCGATCTCTCACCCTGCCAGGAGCCATGGAGGGTGTGATGTTTTACCTGAACCCTGATTTCAGCAAGATCTCTCCTTCGGTGATTCTCATCGCCCTGGGGCACGCGTTTTTCTCCCTCAGTCTGGGAATGGGGGCCATGCTCACCTACGGGAGTTACCTGCCCGAAAAAGAAAACCTGACGTCAGCGACGGTGTACGTGGTCCTGTTCGACACGATGATCGCCCTCCTGGTGGGGATGGTCATTTTCCCCGCCGTGTTCGCCATGGGGTTGGAACCTGCGGAAGGGCCGGGCCTGGTGTTCAGTGTGTTGCCCGCGGTCTTTTCTACCATGCCTTTTGGTACGGTGGTTTCTATCATTTTTTTCGTCCTGCTGGCCATTGCGGCGGTCACTTCGGGGATCTCTCTTTTGGAAGTGGTGGTGGCTTATTTCATCGATCAGGTCGGCTGGGCGAGAAAAAAAGCCGTGCTCATTGTGGGGGGCATCATTTTCGCCCTGGGCATCCCGTCCGGCCTTTCATTCGGGTTGATGAGCGACGTCAAATTCATGGACAAAACGTTTTTCGATGTCGTCGATAATATTGCGTCCAACTACCTGTTGCCCCTGGGGGGGATGTTGACCGCTGTATTCGTTGGCTGGAAATGGGGCATCGCCAAGGCTCAGGAAGAAATTGAAAAGCACGAGACCCGCTTTCACTGGGCCAGACAATGGGGGTTTCTCATCCGCTACATCACACCGGTCGCCGTGGCCATCGTCTTCTTCGCCAAATTCTTCTAATTCTTCCGCCTGCGGAACTGATATAATCTAATATTCCCCATTTAAAAGGGAAATAAAAGAATAAGAGTCGGCAGGTTATCCGTGATATTCCGAAACTTTTCTAAAACCCGAAAGTGAACTTAAATGGACAAAGTTAAAGACCACGTTGCCTTTATGGACGAATCGATTTTGAGCATCAGCGCCGATGCTTCGGCCCTGGAGGCGGCAAAGAAAATGCGCAATAGCAAATTGAGCTCTTTAATCGTCGTTAAAGGGCGTGAGAATTGGGGAATAGTCACCGAAGCCGATTTGTCCCGAAAAATTATTGCAGAAGAACTCAATCCAAAAGAAACAAAGGTCAAATTTATAATGAACAAACCCATTGTTTCCATTGATAGCGATTCCACAATGATGATGGCGTTCGTGAAAATGGGGAGTCACAATATTAGACACCTTGCGGTTATGGAGGACGATTTGATCATCGGGGTTCTCTCCATAAATAATTTCATTTCCTACTACAAGCAGAAATTTGAAAAGGGAAAAAAATAATGTTTTTATATCCCGCGCATTGCATATTCTAAATAGAGGCTTGAGCGCAATGAAACACACCCTGTCTATGGTATTATTTCTAACTTTAGTTTATGCCACTCCGGCGTTTGCCGTTAAAGACCCCGCCTGTCACCCCCCTTACCAACCCACAAATATACTAAAACTCCTGCTCAATTATTCCGCCACGCTGGACTACATCACGAACGCGCCCGAACAATGTCAAAAACCCTTCAAGCAGGAGGTGACCCAACTCGTGCAATCGACCTGGCTGTTTACCCAGGGGTGCAAGGATGTGACCTTCGAGGATTTTGACGAAGCGGAAAAAAAGCGCGGCCAGCGCGATGGGCAGGGCGGAGCAAAACCTATTTCAAGCCAGTAGAACTTTTAGTGTTTGCAGGCACATCTTTTATGTTATTGGAATAATGAATCCCACCCTTTTCATCAATCCAATGACGGATGCGGTTGTTTTTGGGGGGAGTTGAAATTTTTTCGCTGGAAGCGGGGGTGGGAGTTTTATCTTCCTGAGATTTTAGTTTTTTATTATGACAATGGTACTCGCCGGTTTTTCTGTTTTTGTGGCATCCTTTGGCGTCCGTTCCTCCTGAGTGCGCAAAAATATTTAAGGGGTAAAATATGAGTATTGTCACAATAAAAAACTTGATCATGACTCAAAAATTATTTAGAAGGAATAAAAAGAGATCGGCCCTTTATTATAAATTTGAAACATTTGAAAGAAGATTGTAAACAAACCAACCGTCCCCCGTGACGAACATTTGTGGTTTTGCTGATACTCCATCTTTTTGAATACCAATGCCATCCGAATAAGAATTGAAAGAAACTATCTTGTCATGGCGAACTCGAAAGCTCTTATTCTCCCCTGCAAAATAAATATGCTTATTTGTTACACCTAGCATTCCTGTATCCACAAAAGCCGTTTCCTGTGTATCAACTCGTTCCCCTTTAAAGGATCCCACCCTATAATATAGACCCTTGGCTATTCGAACGGAAAATCCCTGAGAACCTCCAACATATGTTCTTTTCGTTTTTTGTTCAAAATAATCCACATTTCGAAATAACCAGATCATCTTTTCACTTTTTTGAAAGTTAAAAGGAAGGTTACCATTAATATTTATTCTATCTGGAACCTTACCTTCTAAAATATCCCTTAAAATTGCTCCTTTTACAATTTTTGTATAATACCCATTTTCGTCCAGGTCAAATTGAGATAGTGAAAACTGGCTACTTATATTTACCAATCCAACTTCTTCCTCTTCCGTTAGAATGCCATCTTCAAAGGCCATATCTACAGCATTTTCCCAGCCATTAATTATCACTTTAGTTAAAGTTTTTTTATCGATAAAGTTTTGTATTGCAATTTCTTTCAATTGGGATTCATTATCTTTTAACCATTGATGGTCATTGAGAGATTTTTCAACCATCGAAGCAATTTTCCTTTTCCCTGATTCAAAAAGTTGTCTGCATTCCTTGTGCTCTTTCCTAAATAAACCTGCTTTTTCATTACAAAAAACACATTCTCCCATGATAAACCTCCTGAAATCTTTATACCAATCAATGGAAATTAAACCAGGAGTACTCAAAAATACTAAATTAGGTTTTTTTTGCCTGTGAAACCTTATTCTACCCTGTACTGGAAGTTGACTTGAACTTATGCCCACGGCCCACCAGGTTTTTGGAGGGAATGGTTACTTCCTTTCCGTGACAAGCTTCGACCTGGCCGATCACGTGACTGACCACGTTGTGAGTCTTGCAGATTCTGTTCACGTCTTCCACTTCTTTGGTTCCTTCGACGATCACGCAGAACCCCGTTCCCATGTTGAACACTTCAAACATTTCCGCGTCACTCACTTCACCACGGTCCTGCATGAGATTGAACACAGGGGGAATGGTCGGCAGGGGATCGATCACGAAACGGATGTTGTCCTTTTCCACCCGGTTCAGGTTGCAGAACCCGCCGCTGGTGATGTGGACCATTGCTTTCAAGTCGATTCCAGCCTCCAGCATGTCCATGACCGGGTTGACATAGATGCGGGTGGGTTCGAGCAGTTCTTCGCCGAGCGTCCGGCCCAGCTTTTCTTCAAACTGGTTGACGCTGGTTTTTTGTCCTTCCAGCGTTTCTCCCAGCAGGATTTTGCGCGCCAGGGTGAGCCCATTGGAATGAACGCCGCTGGACGCGAGACCCACAATCAGATCGCCCGGTTTGACATGTTTTCCGGTATTGATGCGATCGAGCTTGACATGGCCGATGGCGGCGCCGATGAGGTCAATGCCGCTGATGATTTCTTTGATCTGCGAAATTTCGCCGCCTGAAATGGTGATGCCGGACTGCCAGGCGCCTTCCGCCAGGCCCTTGCCCAATTGGTCAAAAATTTCCTTGTCGGTGGTCGAGCAGGCGATGTAGTCCACCATGCTGACGGGGCGGGCGCCGACGCAGATGAGGTCGTTGACGTTCATGGCGACGCAGTCGATGCCGATGGTGTCGTATTTTCCCATCAGTTCGGCGACGATTATTTTTGTTCCCACGCCGTCGGTTCCGAAGGCGATGCCCTCGCCGTTTCCGATGTCGATGACATTGGCGAAGTAACCGATGTCCGCCGCCAGGGGGTAGCGTTCATTGTATTTGCGGGTCGGCAGAACATGGTGCAGGAGACTTCCAAGAGCGCCTTCGGCACCCCCGCTGTCAACCCCGCTTTGAGTGTATTGGGAAGTTTCGGATGATTCAGGTTTGGTCATGTTCAATCGTTGGGACGGTCCGTCTGACGCTGGACCCCGCCAGCTTTAAGGCTGGAAAAATTATTAATGAGTCTCATTTTATTTGCGGCACATCATACCACTAAACAGCAGGATCGCCAGTGCCGAGGTTTTAAATTTTTAAATTAATCGTGATTTCGTCGGTGTGCGAGTTTTAAAAATTCAGGTGAGAAGGTGAGAATTCCGTCTAAGAGGATTTTTTTTAATTTGGAAAATCGGGAACAGGGACCCCAGGCGAGAAAAGCTCTCGCTGAAGGGGTCGGTGCCGGCTGGGCGGCGTTTTAAGGATACACCCCCATCGTCCGGTAGCTGTCGTGGATTTTTTCGATGGCGATGGACATGGCGGCGATGCGATAACTTTTAATTTCGTCATGGGTCCAGAACCGTTCACGAATGGCCTGCCAGGCTTCGCGCATGGTGTCGTCAAGCCCTGAACGGACGAGGTCGATTTCCTCGGATCCTTTGCAGATTTGCTCTTTCAGGACTTTCGGGACGATGTGCCCGGAGTTTTCGATCGCCTGGATCAATTTTTCGTTCTTGCCTTCATCATAGCGTTTTTGAATGCGACCGAATCGGATATGCGACAGGTTTTTGATCCATTCAAAATAAGAAACCGTGACCCCTCCCGCGTTGAGATAGACATCGGGAATACTGACCACGCCTTTTTCCACCAAAATGGCCTCGGCGGCAAAAGTGACCGGGCCGTTAGCCGCTTCCGCGATTATTTTTGCCTGGATTTTAGAGGCATTTTTTTGATCGATCACCCCTTCCATGGCGGCCGGGATGAGAATGTCGCATTCCGCTTCCAGTAGAAGCGCGCTGTCTGGAATAAAATTTCCCCGCCCTTGATACCCCTTTAGACCTTTCCTGGCCACTTTGTAGCGATAAATATCCTCGACATTCACGCCCTCCGGGTCCAACCAGCCGCCATTATATTCCAGGACGCCGATGATTTTGGCCCCGTCTTCTTCCTGTAAAATTTTTGACGTGTAGTAACCGACGTTACCAAGACCCTGGATGATCACTTTCTTGCCTTCCAAACCCCCTTCCAGTCCAGCGCTTTTCACGTCGCTCTCGTTACGAAAAAACTCCCTGAGTCCGAACACCACTCCGCGCCCGGTCGCTTCCACCCGGCCCTGTATTCCACCCATTGAAACGGGTTTTCCGGTCACGCAGGCGAGATGGTTGATGTCGCCCGGACGATAGGAATTAAAGGTATTGGCGATCCAGGCCATTTCCCTTTGTCCCGTTCCCATATCGGGAGCGGGGACGTTGGTTCCCGGTCCAATATAATCCTTTTGAATCAATTCGAAGGCGAATCTGCGGGTGATTCTTTCCATGGTAGGACGATCGTATTTGCTGGGATCAATGAGCAGTCCTCCCTTGGACCCGCCAAAAGGCACGTCGACCAGCGCGCATTTATAAGACATCAATGCCGCCAGGGCTTCAACTTCATTCTGATTCACATGGGGAGCAAACCGGATTCCCCCTTTGGCGGGTAGTTTGTGATCGCTGTGAACCGCCCGCCACCCGATAAAAGTTTCAATTTCATCGCCGATCTTGACTGGAAAACGCACCTGATAAACATTATTGACGTTCCTTATATATTGGGCCATCCCATCGGGAATATCCAAAGTCGCTCTGGCGATATCAAAGCTCAGGTTGACGCTGTCTTTAAAGCTGACTTCGTTATCCGCAGGTAATGTCATATTTTCTTCCTTTTCCAAGGTTCGTTTTTTCGTGGAATCCGGTTTTTTTAGATATAAAAATCCAGGACAATTGATTTACATTTTCACCTACTATTATACCAATGTTTTTGATTTTAGCAGAGTTATTTCGCGTAAAAAGTCAAATAACATCAAAAAATTCATATAGATATGTTTTTGGCGGGCGAGCTGGGGTACAATATTACTATATCCATATAGCTCAATATGTCCGATTATTTTTGGACCGGTATTAATTTCTTGCTTTGAAGTCATGAAACAGGCGACCCATCAGTTTTCCGTCACCACCCAGGGCAAAGGACTGGTCAATATCAGCCGGGAAATTGAAATTTGGGTGAACAGTCAGGGCATCCGACAAGGACTTCTGACCGTTTTTATTCGTCACACATCGGCTTCACTGGTCATTCAGGAAAACGCGGACCCGGATGTTCTTCAGGATCTCAACGATTTTTTCAGTCGGCTGGTTCCCGATGGAGATCCCGCCCATCGGCATCAGTCGGAAGGGCCGGACGATATGCCGGCTCACATCCGTTCGGCGCTGACTCAATCGCAGATTTCAGTCCCCATCGTTGAGGGGCGGATGGCTCTTGGAACGTGGCAGGGTATTTATATTTTTGAGCACCGAAACTCGCCCTATCGGCGGGAGATCGTTTTGCATATTTTGGGCGATTGACAAGGAAACCTGATGACGCAAACTGAAAATAATTTTAAAGAAAGACACCTGTTGTCGTTTGGCAGGCCCGGGTGGCTGGTGGGGGTTCTTCTGGCTCTGGTTTTTCTGGCCGCCTGCGGGGAACCCGATGAAAGTGCGGAAAAAAACGACGCCGGAGAGACCCTGCGTTCCCAGCTGGTCGAGGGGCTGGAGTTGACCCGCGAAAAAAAATATGATGAAGCCATCGGCAAAGTTTTTGAGGTGGTCATACAGAATCCTGAAGATGCTGAAGCGCTGGGGATCATGAGCTATATATATTTAAGATCAGGCCGCATGTCGTTTGCCACGGAGGCGGCAAAAAGAGCCATTGCCATTGATTCTTATCAGTCCCGACCCCTTGTTGTTCTGGCGCGGGCGAATTTTTTACATTCCGGATTCGATGAAGCGCTTGATCTGGCGCGAAAAGCCCTTACTATCAACCCCGAGGCCGCAGATGCGTATCTAATAATAGGCGAAATCTATTTAAGGCAGGGAATGCTCAAAGACGCTCTCATGGTTTTAAAAGAAGCCGTGAGACTGGACCCTGAAAATCCGGAAATATTGAATATTCTCGGTTCCGCTTACATCAAGCACAAGCAATACGATCAGGCCCTGTCCACCTTGATCGCGCTCCAGAAAATTGACCCGGAAAATCCCGGGTCGCATTTCAACCTGGCAGTGGTGTACGCCAAAATGAATGAGGGGCATAAGGCGATGAGGCACATTGTCAAGGCGGAAGATCTTTATAGCCAGGATAAGGACAGCCTGCATTGGTTGGGCAAAGCCCGGGATATCCGCCGTGTTATCGCAAAGGATTTTAAATTAAGGCCGGAGGATATTAATAAAAAGGTCTCTATAAATTGATCCCGCGTTTGGCAGGGAGGGGGCGCCGGGTTGCGCTGAAGATCAACACCGGCGGATGAGTGACCTTCATTTAATGTGATCGGCTGATTTTTTTAGATGTTCATTTCAATGTTCCCAAAAAATTTACGTAAAAATATTTTCCCCTGGTTTTCCCGGCCCCTGTGGGTGGCCTTGATATTGCTTTGTCCGGGCATGGCCCGCGAGGTGTCCGCCCGCGCAATGAATCCCCTTGCCTCGCTGGGAAGTCCTATTTCTCGTTCACTGGTTTCCGCCGAAAATAAGGGCGGGGGTTTTTCATCTTCTCTTTTGTCCACTATGGAAGGGAATATTTTAGCGATGCAGATTCTTGCGATCATCGTGCTGGTGATCGTTTTAATCAAAGTCCGAAAAAAAACCATTCAAAGCGAACGAGGGCGGGCCCAGGAAAAACTCAGAGAAAAAGAAATCCGTTTCGACAAAATTTTAAACAATGTCATCGACGGTATTATCACGACGGATGAAAATGGAATCATCGAAATTTTCAATCCGGCCGCGGAACGGATTTTTGGCTACGACATTTCCGAGGTGCGCGGGAAAAATATTGATTTTCTATTTCCCGTATCATTTCATGAGAATCATGAGAATGTTGCATCCTTAAAACAGGCTTTTGCAAACCCGGAGTGTTCTCTCGCGCACGGCATCCAAAGCGAATTGACCGGACTCAAGAAAGACGGCTCAACGTTCCCCATGGAATTTTCCGTGAGTGAAATCTTTCTTGAAAATCGACGCACCTTCACCGCCGTGATCCACGACATCACCGATCGTAAAAAACAGGAAGAAGCATTGAAGCAGGAGTCCGCCTATGTAGGGCTTCTGCACGATGTTTCCAGCGCCGCCAACGAAGCGGAAAATTTTGAACAGGCCATTCAGACTTGTCTGAATAAAATTTGCGCGTTAACGGGATGGTCTGTCGGTCATCTTTTTCTTCCCACGACAGATTCCCCGCCCAACCTGACATCGGCCAGCATCTGGTGTCTCGACGATTCGAAACGATTTTCAAAATTTCGCGCCGCCACCCACGCTCAGGAAATCAATTATGGCGAAGAGCTTGCGGGACGTGTGCTGGCGACGGGAGAACACACCTGGGTGCGGGATATCACTAAAAGCCCGTTGTTCCAGCAGGGCCGGTTTTCAGAGGACATGGAAATTGCCAGTGGATTTGCATTTCCGGTACTCATTGGCCGGGAAGTGGTGGGAGTCATGGAATTTTTTTCAACCCACCCGGTGCCCCCGGATCAGCGATTGCTCGATGTGGTGGATCAAATCGGAACTCAACTGGGACGCGTTGTCGAGCGCCAGCGGTCTAAGGATGAAATCATCCTGGCCAGGGAAAAAGCCAATCACGCCAACCAGACTAAAAGCGAGTTTCTGGCTAACATGAGCCATGAAATACGGACCCCCATGAACGCCATCATCGGTATGAGCGACATGCTGGTGGAAACCGATCTCAGTCAGGAGCAAAAACAATTGGTGGACGTTTTCCGTGGGGCCGGGGAAAATCTTTTAACATTGATCGACGATATTCTGGATCTCTCAAAAATTGAGGCCGGCCAGATCGAACTGGACAATATTGACTTTAACCCCAGGGCTCTGGTGGAAAAAACCATCGATATCCTGGGCTTGAAGTCACAGGAAAAAGGCCTGGTCCTCAATTGTCATATCGCTCCTGAAATTCCCAACCTGCTTCATGGGGATTCTCACAGGCTCCGTCAGGTGCTGACCAATTTGATCGGCAATGCCATCAAGTTCACCGAACAGGGGGAGATCCTCGTGCGGGTGGAAAAGGATCCGGAGTCTGAGAATTTATATGGACTGATGTTTTCCGTCATCGATACCGGGGTTGGGGTCCCGCAGGAAAAACTGGAGTCGATTTTTAACAGTTTTTCCCAGGCAGATTCCTCGACCACCAGGAAATATGGAGGCACCGGGCTTGGGCTCACCATCTCTAAACGCCTGGTCGGGTTGATGGGTGGGCAAATTCGGGTTGAAAACAATGTCGATCGAGGCTGTGTATTTTATTTTACGGTCTGTTTTGCCAGGCCCCTGCAACCGGAAGACACTCCCACCGTAAAACCGGAAAAACTTCTTGGGGTTAAAACCCTTTTGATCGAACACCGGGCCTCTGTTAGAAGCATGGTCAAAGATCAGTTGGTGGACTGGGGAATGAATGTCAAATGCCTGCAAAATTCCCAGGAGGGCCTCAAGGAATTAAGAAAAGAGATTCACAGCAAAAAACCTTACCAATTGCTGTTGATCAATAGCAGGCTTCCGACCATCGGCGGTTTCAGGTTTTTGAATCAAGTCCTGACGGAGATCGATTCGCATATTCCAACCGTCATGATGATGCCCATCGACACCCGAAAAGGCGACATCGACCAGTGCCGCAAACTGGGGATCATTGATTACATGACCAAATTTATCCAGCCGGATGATCTCCTGGATAAAGTATATGCCGCTTTGGGCTATGAACCCCTTGTGAAAAAAGAGACGCCGCTTCCTGGTGTTGAGCGCAAGCCCGCGACTGCGCGGGGTTTGAAAATTCTTCTGGCGGAGGATTCGGAGGACAACCGCCTGCTCGTCCAGTTGTATTTGAGCAAAACGAAACATCAGCTTGAAACTGCGGAAAACGGGGAAGTGGCCCTCGAAATGTTTGGGAAGAAGCGTTATGACCTGGTATTGATGGACATTCAAATGCCGGTGATGGATGGATACACAGCCACCGGAAAAATCCG
>JAJDAY010000011.1 GCA_029261655.1 Nitrospinaceae bacterium
TTCCTGGTAGCTGACTTGATCCTCTCGAATCTTTGCCAAATGTTCCTCTAAATTTTCATTTTTTAATTGAACCCCAAAACCTTCCGGCACTGCCCGGTTTTTATTTTGATGATCAAAAATTCGATCTAAAATCTGGTTTCCAACCCAGTTTTTATAATGTGCGGATTCTGTATACCCTTGCATGGGGGCTTGGGGTTTATTTTTGGGAGGGTAGTTTTCTGTCGTGATGGTGTTGTAACCACTGAAATCCCATAATTGGACGGTTGGTTTTTTAGGGTTGCCTTGTTCCTGTATTGGGATGGACGCGACTAAACCCCGCTTCCATTGCTCATAGATGGGCCACAGCCCCATGACGCGCATGGCTTCCAGCAAATAGGCATGAACGGGTGAGATGAATAATCGCAAGTCGATGTTGTTTATTTCCGACAGGGCGATAATTTTTTTTAAATAATCAAATTTATCGTTTTTGCCATTTCCATTGTGAAGACAAAATTTAAAATCATCCGTCGGGAACCACATGACTTGCATATAAGTTTTTAAGGTGGAAACAGTTATTTCCTGGATACCCCGTTCATCTGTCCATATTCCCTGCCCATTTTTCAGGTTTGAAGGTTTTCCTTTAAAGAATAATGTTTTAAAACTATTTTTTGTTGCCAGGGTGGACAACAGGTTATTTTTTATTTCCTTGCCCAGACTTTTTAAGGGAGTTTTTCTATTATCTAAAATTTCTATAATGGACTCATCAATGCGATCGGAAAAAAACAAATTGAACACGAAAAAATCCAGACCCATCACGACCTGATTAATTGAGTTGGATTGTTGGGCATTTTGAAAGAGGCGGACAATTTCGTGCAAATTAGTGCCATTCACTCCCAGATTATATACCGGTTGTGAACTTTCATCCCACCCTGGGTGGTTGGGGTCGAGCCCATAATTTGCGCGAGATGTTCCCAGGAGGATTCCTTTGGGTTTGAATTTTTGAACTTGCAACAGCTTGACCATTCGTAATTGCGTGTCAAATGGGGGTTTGGTTTTGTTCACTCCTTGAATTTCCAGTATTTTATAAATTCCATAGGGATCAACGATTGCATTGAACAGGGCGACGGATATGATCCCGATAATGAATATTCCAAAATACAATTTAAGATATCTGGTGATTTGATTCATGGCGGATAATTAAAATTGGAAGTAAAGAAACTCACTGGGCCGGGTGAGGCTCAATACGGATACGATGGATAGTATCGCAATAATTATCGCCCAATATTTGTTGGGCTCCCATTGCAACCAGGGCAGAAGCCAATCGGGCTTCAGTTTATGATCGGTCAGAACAACCTTGAATTTGGAAAAAATCTGTTGTGTGTTGGGCATGAACCAGACGACCAGAAGAAGGATGATTAATCGACCTTTCCCTAATTTGATATTAGTTGCAATATCAACGTATTGGTCATTCATGCCTATCATTGACTTCCAAATTGAAATTGCTACTTCCAAGTTTTCTGCCCTGAATAGTACCCACAAAAATACGACGATTAAAAATGTTATGACTCTTGACAATCCACTCCACAGCAGGGAACTCTGATTTTTATCAGGCCAATAAGCGTGCTGAAAGTTATGCCATGAATGGTTGACGGCCAAACAAAGACCGTGGAGACCGCCCCAGAGCACAAATGTCCAACCGGCTCCATGCCATAACCCGCCGAGCAACATTGTTATTAAGACATTGATGCTTTGCCGACCCTGGCCTTTCTGGTTGCCACCCAACGGGATATAAAGATAATCACGCAGAAACTGAGCGAGCGTCATGTGCCAACGCCGCCAAAATTCAATTATATTTTCTGCTTTATATGGGGAGTTGAAATTTATCGGCAGTCGAAATCCAAAAAGCAGGATCATGCCGATGGCCATGTCTGAGTAGCCTGAGAAGTCAAAATATAACTGGAAGGTATAAGATAAAGCGCCGCTCCAGGATTCATAGAATGTCAACGCAATGCCTTCAGATGCAACATCAAAAACGGGTGTCGAGTAAAGGGCAATGCCGTCCGCTATAAAAACTTTCTTAAATAATCCAATAGAAAATATCATCAGACCTGCCGCAATATTTTCTTGATTTACGCGTGATGCCAATCCCGATGTGTATTGCGGCATCATTTCTCGAAAACGAACGATAGGGCCAGCAATCAGTTGGGGAAAGAAGGTGACGAATAGACAATAATTCAGGAAGTTATTATCTTTAATTTCGCCCCGGTATGCATCTACCAAGAAAGCGATTTGCTGAAAGGTGAAAAACGAAATGGCTAGCGGGAGAGCTATTTGGACCGTAGAAAACGGGTCATGAAGAAGGGGATTCAGGTTTTCTATAAAAAAATTGCGATATTTAAAGTATCCAAGTAGAGCAAGGTTGAATGATACTCCCAATATTAGAAAACTCTTCCCTCGTTTATTTGCAGAATTTTCATTTTTTATTATTACACTCCCAACAAAAAAGTTAATTATTATTGAGGTAATGATCAGATACAAATAGATGGGGTTCCACCAACCATAAAAGAAAAGAGAGGCTCCAACCAACCATCCGATTGCGATTCTATTTTTCCCCAACCTACCCAGTAAATAATAAAAATAAAAAGTGAACGGTAGGAACAAGAATATAAAGGAGTACGAATTGAATAGCATTGAAAATGTTTCGGGGAAGTCAGTAGGTTGAGTTTTATACAGAAGAGTAGTTTCAATAGCTTTCAGTATTGCCGGAGAAATTTTCCTTCCTTAATCCGAGACTACAATATCAAAAGAAAACTAAATGTTCTAGAGTTGAGTGTGACGTTAAGGAATAGCAGTAATGTCTGCCTTAAAATACCCAAAATATTCCCTCACAGATGCTTCAATAATTTGCCTGCGACTGCCTTGAATGTATAGTAAGATGTTGTCGGATTTTTCAGGGAATCAATTTTTATTAAAATATGAGGGTTTAATGCAAGATATTTTGAACGCGTCCGCAAGTGCTCCCTTATCCATAACCAGCCTTCTTATCAACCTGGGTATCGGCACTGTTCTATCGATTCTTCTTCGGCTACATTTCAAAAGATTCGGGTCCACGCTTTCAAATCGCGATGAATTTGCCCAGGTTTGTCCATTTATTTTGCTCACTACTATATTGATCATCACGGTGGTCAAATCTTCACTTGCTTTGTCGTTAGGGCTGGTAGGGGCTCTTTCCATTGTCCGTTTTCGGACTCCGATTAAGGAACCCGAGGAACTGGCATATTTGTTCATCGCGATAGCCATGGGCCTTGGGTTGGGCGCGGATCAGACTGTTCCCACCCTCGTTGCAGGCCCCGCAATTCTTGCCATCATGGCCGTGTTCAAATGGACTCGTCGTGAATCAAAAAAGAAAAACCTTTATCTTTCCCTTGATTGGAAAAACAACGACGAAAAGGACGCCCGATTGCTGGATCGGTTTAATCGGGTCATTGGGAATCATGTTCTTTTATCAGACCTGCGCCGTATGGATGCGCGTGACAACATGGTGGAGGCCACCTATTTCATCGATGTTGAAAATCCGGGAAACCTCTCCGCATTGGTGGATGAACTCCGGGAAACCTTTTCGGGTATAGGGGTTACGTTCATCGACCAGAACCAGATGCCAAGCGTTTGATTTTATGATCGTCACCAACAAGCCAAGAAAAGTAGGTTCATTTTTGGTAGGAGTGTCCAAAATAAGGAGTGCCCTGCCCAAATTTAGAACTCACACTATTCCCGTAAAGTTTGGCTTCAAAAAAGCTACGATCATTATATTGTGCACCCTTTTTGTCTGGAGTTTTCTTCTTGCCGCAGTGATCTATCGCCAGTCTCACAAAGAGGGGTTCAAGGAACTTGCCTTTGCCTTGAATCTCAAGGGGAGAGAGATCAAGCATGATTTTCTGGGGTCCGCCAAGGCAATTGCCTTGGCCCCTTACCATTGGACTGTGGCGCATCTTTCCGGTCCCGATGTTCCCAAGATCCATATCGATATCAAATTCAAGCACATTCAAAAATTATTCAAAAAGCGTGAGGAGGCCATGAAGATAGGTTTTCTCAAGCAAGCGCCGGATGATTATGTGCCAGCCGAAATAAGGAGCGAGGGAAAAACCGCAAAAGTAAAATTGCGATTGAAAGGCGACCAGACCGATCATCTGGAAGGGGACAAATGGTCTTTCAGGATTCATGTAAAGGGCGAGGATCATTTGTTCGGCATTCGTCATTTTTCCATACAAAAGCCCCGCACGCGGAATTACGAAGGTGAGGTTCTGTTTTTTGAAGCTCTCAGGCGAGAAGGGGTGATCGTTCCCCGCTATTTTTTTATCGATGTTTCCGTCAATGGGAAAGACATCGGTTTGATGGCCCTTGAGGAACATTTTTCCAAGGAGATACTTGAATCCCAGGGACGTAAGGAAAGCGTTATTATTCGGTTTGATGAATCGATGATCTGGGAGCCCAATACCGATGGTTTGTTCAACAACTTTAAAGTTGCCAGAATCACCCCGTTTAGATCTAAAAAAGTTCTCCGGTCCCGAGAGCTCATGTCTTACCTGGAAATTGCGAGGGGATTGCTTCGGGGCTTTGCGAACGGGTCCTTGCCTGCTTCTCAGGTTTTTGATGCGGTTTTGATGGGCCGTTTTATCGCTGTAGCGGATGTTTGGAGAGCATGGCATCAGCTGGGATGGCACAATATCCGCTTTTACTATAATCCGATTACGAGTCTTTTAGAGCCGATTGGATACGACGCCAGCATTCCATACAAAGAGGCGGATGTCCCCCCCGCCTCTGAGGAGCCCATTGTTTCCGCCCTTCTGAATGGAGATACCAAGGTAAGAGCGTCCTATGAAGAAACTGTAAAAAAACTCGCCCGTGAAATGGAGGATGGCATCAGCGCCGCTTGGGTGCAACCCCTTGCTAAAAAACAATTGAGGATCTTGCACAATGAATATCCTCTGTTAAAAGGGCTCCGGTTTGACCTGATTGCTGAACGGTCGAAAGCCGTTTTGCAGAGAACCCGGAAACCCTCCAGTAAGTATCCTCAGATTTTACAGGCTTATTCCATCGACCTTGCAGAGGAAAACACTACTCTGGAGCTGATCAATCCTTTGAACCATGTGGTGGAGATTCATGAAATAAAATATGTGCATCCTATCAATGGGGAGGAAATAGACTTTCCCACGCGTTCTCCCATCAGTTACCCGGTTAAATTGAAACCAACTCCAAAAGGAGGCATACCCAGAATCCATAAAATATTTATTAATAAAAATCAAATAAAGGAGGAATATGAACTAAGAGTGGGCGCAAAAGTATCTGGGGTGGACTCTATTCGATGGGTAACCGTTCAATCTTACAGTCCGGTTTTGAAAAATAATTCCATTCCTCAGATGAACCTCAATGAGACCTTGACCAAGCATCCATTCTTAAAACTGAAAGCGGGCACCAATTACCTTCAGGTTAGCCCTGGAACCTGGGAGGTTCAAAACTGGCTTCTGGTTCCCGAAGGCTTTGAATTAAGAATACCCAAGGGGACAACCCTGCAATTTAGCGAATCCGTTGGTTTGATTGCCAAAGGACCTATCCTGATTGAGGGGACTCAGGATGCCCCGGTTGTCCTTATGGGAAACGGTAAAACAAATAGTCAAAGTGTTTGGAAGGGAATTGCTGTCATAAAAACCGGCAAACCATCTCTATGGTCTCATGTCGTTGTTCGAGATACTGCGGGAATCAGCCACAATGGTTGGAACCTCACTGGGGGGGTAAATTTCTATGAAGCCGACATTCAAATGAAAGAGGTGACACTGATGGGAAACCGTACTGAAGACGCACTCAATATTGTACGGTCCAAATTCGAACTGGATTCGGTCTCCATAAAAAACGCAGCTTCCGATGCTTTTGATTCTGATTTTTCCAACGGATTTGTCAGGGGAGGAATGTACGAAAATATTGGTCATTCCGGTGGTGGAGGTGATGGGATTGACGTCAGCGGGTCAGAGGTCACCGTAACCGGAACAGTGTTTAAAAATATTTCTGACAAAGCCCTCTCTGTTGGTGAGAAAAGTATCATGAACGCCAACAATATTTCCATTGAGCGGGTGGGGGTAGGCGCAGTCAGTAAAGATGGTTCTCATCTCACTCTCACGGATGCAAAAATTAGCTTTGCCAAAATCGCCGGTCTCATGACCTATATCAAAAAATCGGAGTATGGCGCGGGAACCTTGGTGGCCCGGAATGTCAAGACCAAGTCGGTTCCCCATATTGCCATTTCGCAAAAAGGAAACACCCTTACAATGGACGGCGAAATAATATCACCCGAGGAATTAAGCGTGGACGAACTGTATGAAACACGGATGAAATCAAGGGTCAAGAATTGAATTTTACAGTTCCAGCCGAAACTCGTTGCGAAATCAAATTCGTTGCTCCTGAATTAGAATACCATCGGCTTCTTCATTGGTTAAGTCAGCACCCCTATTGTTTCTATCAGGAGTATCCAGACCGGCAAGTAAACAACATCTATTTTGACTCCTTGGATTTTCAATCCTATAAGGACAATATTTCAGGTGCGAGCTCCCGCCTAAAAGTTCGTTATCGATGGTACGGTTCCTCGGTAGAACCTGCCCAAGGGGCATTGGAAATAAAATGCAAGCGTAACCAGTACAGTTGGAAATTAATTTACGATTTTAAGAATACCATTGACCTCGGGGAGGGGGATTGGCCGCAAATACGGAAAGCATTGAGTCGCCATCTTCCCAGCGAGGCCAAAAAATGGGTGGATACGCATCCCGTGCCAATTTTATTAAACCGTTACCAAAGAAAATACTTTAGATGTAAACATGAAAAGATTCGTGTGACCTTGGACACCGTTATTCGCGTTTATGACCAGACCCGGAAACCCTACCCCAATTTAACCTTTCAAACCAACATGCCCCGAATTTTTGTCATGGAAGTCAAGTTCCCCCGTGAATTGAGAAACAAGGCATCAGAGATTATCAGAGATATTCCAATACGTGTAAGCCGTCATTCAAAATATATCTGCGGGTTTCATTCGATCAATGGCTGCTGACTTCCTTCCAAATTTACTCCATCGAATTAGTTGATCTTAAAGGGTATCGGTTTAAGTGAATATAAAAATTATCGATAAACTCTTTGATTCAGTTTGTTTGAATTAATTTTTTGGAAAGTATTCGCGGTTCTTTTAATCAATCGAATAGAAAAATATTTTTTGTTATTTTTGGTAATAATTGGATATTTAAGGAAGCCCATTCAGGAAACAATGGGGGCAACTTTGGGGGCATCTAAAGGGTATTATTTTATTATTATCTATATATTTCAATAGGTTATGAGATCTATTTGGTTGACTGCGCCGCTACCAATTTAAGGTTCAAGTAAATCCAATTAGTACTCTAACCCAGTGGAAACACTGGGTTTTTTGTTTTTTGATCCCCCTTCGTTTATGACGGCGATGGCGGGCGAGTGCAAAAAACCGATGGAACAGGAACCACCACCTACATCGGCAAGCTCTATGTGTGTGATAACGGCTCCTGCACCAAGATGATTTTTGCCGGTGGTCAACGCGTCGCGCAAAAAGAAGTGACCGGAGGC
>JAJDAY010000012.1 GCA_029261655.1 Nitrospinaceae bacterium
CTATAAGGCCGGGTTCCGACCCAACGAGGTTTATATGGACAACGCTTGGCGTCCGTTTCGGAATGCAAAGGGGGACTACCTCATTTCCAAAGACAAATTGCAGTGGAAAAACCTGGAGTTTCTCGTAAAAGCCACGGCCTCGATGGAATTGGCCTGATATTATCTGTCCGCGTTTTCAAATCACTCCGAACAATAACAGCATCAACCAGACCACCACCACCACGTTGACCGCCACTCCAAGGTGGAAAACTATATTGAAAAACTTGCTGTAGGTAAATTTATAATTCATAAGTAACTCCTTGGGAAAAGCCTTCTAGTCCATGACCAAGGTTTTGAGCCTGCCGGCGAGATCCGATTTTCGGATGTTTTTTCTGACGGGCCGGTCTATCAAATTCAGACTCATATAAAGCCTTTCCAGTTTAGCAAACGTTTTTGATTTTGCGATGGCCTGTCCGCCGGCGTCGCGAATATCGTTTCTCCACACGCTGAGAGCCGTCAAATTTGTGAGAAAAGGGGAGTTGGACAGGGCAATGGCTCCCTTATCACCTATGTTGTTGGAGCACAAATACAGCTTGGTGAGGTTGGCCAGTTGTTCAGCCTCGGCCAGACAAATCGCGCCTTCGTCTTTAAGACCCGTGCTGTCCAGATGTAAGGCCCTTAAATTGGGTAGCCGGGTCGATTTGGCGAAGGCCTCAGCACCCTCAGCGCCGATGGGGTTGGCATCCATGAACAGGATTTCCAGCGTTTCAAAATTAGCGGATTCCGCCAGAGCAATGGCTCCCTTTGGTCCGATGTTATTGGCTTCAAACATCAGGCAATTTAAATTTTTGATGACGGGAGATTGGGCGATCAATTCAGCCTCGGCATCGCCCAGGTTATTGTGGTTTAAATAAAGGGAACGAAGATTACCGAATACACTCGAACCGGCGAGTACCTCGATCGCCTCTCCGGCAAGAAAATTGTGACTGAGATAAAGCTGTTCCAGCGAGGAAAGTTCTTCCAGTTCGGCCAACTGTTTTAATTCTTCCGGGCCGATTTCCTTGTCATCGAGATCCAGAAGTTTGCCGTCCGGGCTCAACTGGGAACTTACCAAATGTTCGACTTTCGATTTAGCAACTTTTGCCAAAAGTTTGATCTCCAACAGTTATTTTTAGTGAGAAGAGGGTTTCTGCTTTTAATCTAAAGGATTTCAAATTAAAGATCAAATTTCAATAAAATCATCCATTGAAAAAAATATTGGTAGCGGGAAACAATGGTATAAATGATGCCAACTCCTTCTTGGGAGGGCGAACTTGGGGAGAGCGAACTTGCTCACGACGGGCAAGGCCTTTTTGTTTGAGTATAAACTTTCTTCTTGAGTCCGCACGATTTTAAAAGATAAGGAAAATTTGAAATATGATCATCGGTATTCCTAAAGAAATAAAAAAAGACGAAGGCCGTATCTCCTTCACGCCTGCGGGAGTTCATGAACTGGTGTCTTTGGGCCATGAAGTGCTGGTAGAAAACCAGGCCGGGTTGGGCAGTGGTCTCGATAACAGGCATTACGAAGAGCAGGGCGCTAAAATCTCCAAACGGGATGAAATTTTCGGCAGGGCCGAAATGATAATTAAAGTGAAGGAACCGCTTCCTGAAGAGTATGGCCTCTTAAGAGAAGGGCAGATCCTGTACACTTACCTTCACCTGGCTCCGGCTAAGGAATTGGCGCTCGCCCTGCTGGAAAGAAAAATCATCGGCATTGCCTATGAAACCGTGCAATTACGAGATAAATCCCTTCCCTTGTTGATCCCCATGAGCGAAGTCGCGGGCCGAATGTCCATTCATGAAGGCGCAAAATGTCTGGAGGGTGAAAACGGCGGACGGGGGATTTTACTGGGTGGAGTTCCGGGGGTGGACCCTGGGCATGTGGTCATCATCGGCGGAGGGATTGTCGGGAGCAACGCGGCGAATATGGCCATCGGGACGGGAGCCACCGTGACGTTGCTGGATACTAACCTTCAGCGCCTGCGTTATCTCGATGACATTTACGGCGCGCGGTTGCGGACGCTGATGTCCAATAAGATCAATCTGGCGGAGGCGCTGAGAACGGCGGACCTGGTGGTGGGAGCGGTGCTGATACCGGGAGCCAAAGCGCCCCGGCTGGTTTCCCGCGAGATGTTGAAACGAATGCAACCGGGATCGGTGGTGGTGGATGTGGGCATTGACCAGGGAGGCGTGTTCGAAACGTCGCGCCCCACCACCCACAGCGATCCGATCTATGTAGAGGAAGGCGTTGTTCATTATTGTGTGGCCAATATGCCGGGAGCTTTGGCGCGCACTTCCACATTTGCTTTGACCAACGCGACGTTTCCATTTGCCAAAGAACTGGCGCAGAAGGGGTACAAACGGGCGCTCCTGGAAAACCCGGCTTTAGCGCTGGGTCTCAATGTCTATAAGGGGCATGTGACGCATCCCGCCGTGGCCGAGGCGCTGGACATGGAATATGTTTCTCCTGAAACACTTTTGAACTGACTTTTCTGACATGCAACCGTCCAACTTTGTCCATTTACATTTGCACACTTCCTACAGTCTGCTTGATTCCTCTTTGCGTCATGATTCTATTTTCAAGCGCGCGGTGGAATACAAAATGCCTGCCGTTGCCATGACCGACCACGGGAATCTGTTTGGGGCGGTGGAATTTTATAATGGAGCGAAGCGTTATGGACTGAACCCGATCATCGGTTGCGAGGTGTATGTCGCCCCCGAAAGCCGGAAGGAAAAGAAAAGCAAGCATCATCTGCGAGATGCGTCCTACCATCTCATTCTGTTGGCCCAAAATGACATTGGCTATAAAAATCTTTTGCAATTAGTGACTTCAGGCTATCTGGAGGGTTTTTATTATAAGCCCCGTATTGACAAGGAATTGCTGGCAGAGCATTCCGAAGGTTTGATCGCGCTCAGTTCCTGCGGAAGAGGGGAGGTGGCCGACAGCATCACCAGGGAAGACCTTCCCCGTGCTATGGAAGCGGCTGGGCAATACAGGGAGATCATGGGGGAAGATAATTTCTTTCTGGAACTGCAATACCACAACATGGAGTATCAGGAAAAAATCAACGAGAAGCTGATCCATATTGGCAAAAAACTTTCCATTCCGCTGGTCGCGACAAATAATTGCCATTATCTGGAGAAGAAAGATTTCCGGGCGCATGAAATTCTGCTTTGCCTGCAAACGGGAAAAACCATCAACGACCCGTATCGCATGCAGTATCCCTCCGATGAATATTATTTTAAATCACCCGAGGAGATGATCGAAATATTCAAGGATATTCCTGAAGCGATCGAAAATACGTTGAAGATTGCCGAACGTTGCGAACTGAAACTGGATTTCGACAAACTCAACTTTCCTGATTACCCGGTTCCGGAAAATTATACCCTAGAAACCTATCTGGAAGAAAAAGCCAAATCGGGCCTGAAGGATCGACTGGAAGTGATGACAAAGCTCGGTGTTTCGTTTGACAGGGAAGCGTATGAGCACAGGATGGATGAGGAACTTGGGATCATCCGGGATATGGGGTATCCCGGTTATTTTTTAATCGTCTGGGATTTTATTGACCACGCGCGCTCCAGGGATATTCCCGTTGGTCCAGGCCGGGGGTCCGCCGCCGGAAGTGTCGTGGCTTATGCTTTGAAAATCACCGACATAGATCCTTTGAAGTACGGGCTTTTATTTGAGCGGTTTTTGAATCCTGAACGAGTGAGCATGCCTGATATCGATATCGATTTCTGCATCGAAGGACGGGAAAAGGTGATCGATTATGTGACCGAAAAATACGGCGGTAATCAAAACGTTTCCCAGATCATCACTTTTGGGAGCATGAACGCCAAAGGGGTCATCCGCGATGTGGGGCGGGTTCTGGAAATGCCCTACGGAGAAGTGGATAAGATCGCCAAACTCGTTCCCAACCGATTGAACATTACCCTGAAGGAAGCCTTTAAAGATGAGCCTCGATTTGGCCAAATGCAAAAGGAAAATGAAAAGGTAGCGGAGCTGTTGGAAATTGCTCAGAGCCTGGAAGGAATTCCCCGCCATTGCTCCACCCATGCCGCGGGGGTGGTCATTTCCTCGCGCCCATTAATGCAGTTTCTCCCCCTTTATAAGGGCAGTAACGACGAGGTCGTGACTCAGTACTCCATGAATAACGTCGAGAAACTGGGCCTTTTGAAAATGGATTTTCTGGGTCTCAAGACCCTGACAGTCATCGACAATGCCTTGAAACTGATCAAGCAGTCGCGCGGGATAGACCTGGATATTGCCACCATACCGATGGACGATCAGGAGACATTCAAACTTCTTTGCGAGGCGCGGACACTTGGGGTGTTCCAATTGGAAAGTTCGGGCATGCGTGATCTGCTGAAAAAAATGAAGCCCGATTGTTTCGAGGATGTCATCGCTCTTTTGGCGTTGTACCGTCCCGGCCCGCTGGAAAGCGGCATGGTGGATGACTACGTCAAACGTAAACACGGGACGATGGAAGAAAAATATGACCTTCCTGAGCTGAAAGCCATACTCAAGGAAACTCACGGCGTGATCCTTTACCAGGAACAGGTCATGAATATTGCCAGCGTCCTCGCGGGGTTTTCACTGGGGGACGCCGATATTCTCCGTCGAGCAATGGGAAAAAAGAAACCGGAAGAGATGGCGGCCCAGCGGGAAAAATTCATGTCAGGCTGTAAGGAACACAAAAGACCGGATAAAAAAGCGGACAAAATATTTTCTCTCATGGAAAAATTTTCCGGCTATGGTTTCAATAAATCGCACAGCGCTGCTTATGCGCAGGTTTCTTACCAGACAGCGTATTTGAAATCGCATTTTCCGTTGGAGTTTTTTGGCGCTTTGATAACCAGCGACATGGACAACACCGACAAGGTGCTCCGATACATTCACGATTGTCGGCAAAATGGAATAAAGGTACAACCGCCGGACGTAAATTTCAGCGCAAAAAGTTTTTCCATATCCGAAAACCAGCTGGTCTTTGGACTCGGAGCCATCAAAAACGTGGGATCTGCGGCGATTGATTCGATCATAGAAACGCGCGCGGAGTCGGGCCGTTTCTCGTCCTTTAAAAATTTTTGCGAGTCGGTGGACCTCAGACAGGTGAATAAACGAGTGCTTGAAAGCCTGATTAAAAGCGGGGCCTGCGATTCCTTTGGGGAAACCCGTTCCGGCATGATAATTAATTTGCAGGCCACGATGGAAATGGCGCAGGCGAATCAGCGGGATCGTCAACTGGGACAATCCAGCATGTTTGGAGTTTTTGAAGAACAGTCAGACAAAGATGAAACCCGTCAGGAAATGGTTGCCGAGTGGGGAGAGCAAGAACTATTAAAAAATGAAAAAGAATCGATCGGATTTTACATCACCGGCCACCCTCTCGACGGATATGCGCAAGCCCTTGCATGGTTTACGGATACAAATTCCGCCAGTATCAGCGAAACCACACACAAAAAAAAGGTGAGCCTTGCGGGGATTCCAAGCAAGGTATTGCCCAAGGTGACCCGCAAAGGCGATAAGATGGCCATCGTGACTTTGGAGGACTTGCAGGGTTCGGTGGAAGTCATCCTGTGGCCGGAAATATTTTCTGCGTCCGAAACCCTGTTGCAAAGCGAGGAACCTGTACTTATTAAGGGAGAGGTGGATGCCGAGGGGAGCCTGCCAAAAGTCCTTGCGAACGAAATTCATCTTTTGTCCGACGCTAAAAATCACTGGATAGGGAAGGTGCATATTCATCTCAGAACACCCGGCCTGGAAAAGGAAACCCTCCTGGAAATAAAAAATATTCTTTCAGCCCATAAAGGAAATAATGAGACGTTCCTCCATTTCAATTTTCCAGACAATAATGTAAAAACAATCAAGGTGGACGCGGGCTTGAGGGTTCAGCCTTCTGATGAGGTGGTTCGGGATATTGAAGCCATTTTGGGCGATGAGGCTATTCTGTTCGAATAGACTTTAACGTCTGGTCTTTTGAGCGATCAACCGTTCAATTTGTTCCGCAGTGGAAAGCGCTTCTTCCTTTGGAAGTCGAAAAGGGATGATGATCTTTTCTCCAGTCGATGAAACCACCTCAACCGCCGGGACTTGCAGGATTCCTAAAAACAAAACCGGCATAAATGCATGGGTACTCTTTTTCACCGTTTGTATGTTTTTCCATTCAATGGCCATAGAGGGACGGTGAAAGGGGAAATGCAGGCGGGTGAAATGCATGGCGATACCACACGTTCCCAACGTGACAAAATAGCAGCGAGGAAATAACTCTCTATTCTTTAGCATCAACCGGAATACTTTCCCCAGACCCCACAGGAGGGCGAAGGACATCAGGACCAAGAAAACCAGGTTTTTGGTGAGGGCGTTTCCTGATAAAAGAAGTTGGAGGGGGAACAGGGTCAAAACCAGCATGAACAGAATCAGGGGCGCCATCATGAACATGCCAACGACATTGGCCCCGAAAGCGGGTAATCCGATGGGCAGTAGCACTTTGGTGTCATCTCCCGCGATTAAAATGGGGGTGTCCGTGGCTTCCTGTTCGTGGTCTGCAAGATAGCTCATTCCCCGCTCAATGTCCTTTTCCGCCCAGTTCAGTGCATTCATAGTGTTTGAAAATCAGAGATATCAGTTGTTTTGCATGGCGATAATTTGCAGTGATCTTTTTTGAACGACTTGTGTGCCCCTGTGCAATAATGACTTTCTTTAAACGCTCCCGCCGAAGAGGTCAGGGGACACAAATCAGATTGAAATGAATTTTTACCATGAAACTAAAAACCCATGAATTAAAAAACTTTACGGACACATTGCCAAACGGAATAACTGTGGTCACGGTTGAAATGCCGCATATTCACACGGTGGAAATGGCCATGTTCGTTCGCGCCGGATTGCGTTTTGAAAATACCACAAACAATGGAATCTCGCATTTTCTTGAGCACATGATGTATCGCGGAAACTCGAAATATCCCAATTCATTATCTTTGAACAAAGCGTTTGAATCTATTGGCCGGGAACTCCGCGCATCCACCTTATGCGAATACACCTACTACGGGTTCAGCCCTCATGTTTCCCAGGTTGAGCGCGGTATGGAGTTGTTTGCCGATTTTTTTACTGAGCCGACGTTTCCAGAAATCGACCTGGAGCGGGAAATCATTCTGGAGGAATGCCAGGAAGAACTCAATGAAAAAGGTGAAAACGTTGATATAGACAACCTGGCCTGCCAGCTTTTATACCAGGGGACTCCGCTGGCCATGCCGACCATCGGGATCGAAACCACCATAAAGTCGATCAGTCTTGAGATGCTGAGAGATTACTTTTATACCTATTACCAGACGCGCAATATGATCCTTGTAGGCGCTGGGCCTGTTGTTCACGAACAATTTTATGGTTTCGCCCAGCAATATTTTTCAAAAATTCCGGACCGGGGGAAAAACATTAAAAAGGATCATTTTCAAGGTAGCATGACCGAAAATCAAAAAGCTCCCGCAAAAATATTTCAACACGACTCCGACAGCCAGATCCAGTTGCAACTCTGTTTTCGTTCCAGATCTTATAATCATCCTGATTATTATCCATTGAGCCTCATCGGGCGAATACTCGATGACGGGTTCAGTTCTCGCTTGCAAAGGGCTTTGAGGGAAGACCGGGGTCTGGTTTATTCCGTGGAATGCCGCGTCACCAGCTTTTCCGACACGGGCACGGTGGATTTTGATGTGTCCGTCCGGCCCGAAAAAGTCTGTGAAGTTGCCAGGATATTGATCGGTGAAATAAAGAACTTTCTGGAAACAGGGCCGACGGAAAGCGAATTGAAACATGTCAAACAGAGATATTATTACGAATTGGATGTTGATTGTGATGATCCCGGAAAGCAAATCCTTCGGTACGGCTTTCCCCACCTGTATTCCAATGTGATCTCGGCTGAGCAGGAGTGGGCGGTGATAGAAAAAATCACATGGGAAGATATTATGCAAGTGGCTCGTAAAGTTTTCGTCCCGGAAAATATCAATCTGGTCATTGTGGGTCCCTACACGCCCGAAATTAAAAAGGAGTTGGAAGGGATTGTTCAATCTCTTCAAGGGTTGCCGGAGTTTGCCGCATAAACAAGGTCTGATAATGGATAATAATTTTTCTCTCAAAACAACGGTCTTTATTTTCGCAAGTTGTCTTTTAGCGGGTTGCGGAAAAATTTCCAGCAAAGTTGAAAAATGTCTGGAAAATGGGAGTTGTGTTGCCTCCTATGATGTGATTCAAGTTGCGGACGAACTTCCTCTGGACCCCAACGCCCCCTTGTGGAACGCCCCCGGCGGCCCAAAAAAAATCACTCTGGAACTGGGACCGCAAATGTTCACCAACCCCAAATGGCCGGACCCTTCTATCAAGGAAGTGACTTTGAGCGCCGTTCGCAATGAGTCCGAACTGGCAATTATTCTGGAATGGACGGATGATGCGAAAGACAATTCCTATGGTTTTTCCGAACGCTTCACCGATCAAGCCGCAGTCATGTTTCCCCTGGAACCAGAGGCCGAAGCGCCTTTGATCACGATGGGAAATGAAGGCCGCACCGTCAATATCTGGCAATGGAAAGCTACCTGGCAAAAAGATCTGGAACCGAAAAGGAATAATCGATTTCCCGATGGCCGGGACTCTTTGCAACCGTCCAAGGGCATATCCGGGCAAGTCTCTGACCGCGTGTCCCCGGTGGAAGATTTAAACGCGGAGGGTTTCAGCACTCTTACGATCCAGGAAGAGCAGAACGTTCAAGGAAAAGGTGTTTGGAAGGACAACCGCTGGCGCGTTATTTTTCGTCGATCTCTTGGTAATTCCGATAGCGCGGATGCGCAATTTGTTGGACCCACTCAGATGGCGATCGCCATCTGGAACGGAGCGAATAAGGAGCGCAATGGGCAGAAAGGGCTTGTCGGCTGGATACTACTGCGGTTCCTGTGATGCTATGCCCGGTTGTTATGTCTGGACGGAAGGGCTGCCGGCTTTTTCTTGATCGAGATTTGTTCTGAAATTGAGGAAAGTATTTCTCAAGTAAGGGCACAAAGTTTCCCTGAGACTCTGGGGAACCCAGTTGATTTTCTCCACCGGCCAGTCTTCCACCTGTTGAATATCCAAACCGTCCCGTTTGTAATGGTCTGACAAAGCCTCTTCGTAGCCGTAAACCAACGCATTTGAGTAAACATGGTGAAACTGCTCTTCGATGACTTCCTCGCTGTGCAACCCTTTTAGGAAATGATCAAATAATTCTTTGACGATCGGTTCCGCATGCTCCGCGAAATCGGGAGTCAATACCGGACGCAGGGTGAAGTAGATGATCATAACATCCTGCAAAAGAAATTTGAGTTCGCTACTTTCTTTTTTGGCAGGCCGCTGGTTTAGGTCGAGAAGTTCCTTAATGACCTTGATATTGCGAACCGCGTCGTAGACGATGGACTCTTCCCAGGGGGCGGAATTCCACACGAAGAAAGCGCGATGGAATTTTACCCGCTCACTGGCATCCCACATTTGCAGGGTCGTCGTGGGTTTGATCTTGTTGGTGTAGGGAATGGGTTCGCCCCATTTAGGGTCGACAAAGTCCAGCCCATGAGTTTTGAATGTTTGCCGTGCCGTCTGATGATAGGTTTCCATGAATTGTTCAAAAAGAGAGCTATCTTCCAGAGGACTGTTTTGCGGCATGCTGACAATGTTATACAGGCGCACGACATTGGTGCGCGCCTTGCCGGTTTTATCTGCCACCAAAAAAGACCCACCCCACATTCCCCCTGACAGGGGAACGTCTATTTTTAAATTTTGTTTGAGTCTTAAAGAAACGATTTCAGTGATGGCTTTAAAAGTTTCGTGTAAAAAATACAGATTGATTCTGCGGTCTTCCGAAAAAAGTTGCTCTGGTAGTTTGGTGATTTGTCTCATGGTTGTTGAAACTGAAAAATAGAAATTTGAAAAAAATTACATTTGTAAAAGAAAGTCGTCTTCCAACTCTTCGTCCAGATAGTCCGGCAATTTGGTGGTTTTGTCGGTGGCGGCGGATTCGATTTGCCCGATGGTCAGGCCTGTCGCGCCAGTGAGATCAGTCCCTTTTAAATTAGCTTGAGTGAACAAAACTTCCTCACTGAACAGCGCCCCTTGTAAATTCGCATTTTGCAGGTTTGCGAATTGCAAGTTGGCCTCAAATAAATTGACTCCGCGTAAATCCGCATTTTCAAGATTGGCTCGTTGCAGGTTGGCTTCCTGAAGTTTTGCCTTGCGCAGATTGACGTCACTAAGCACTGCGTTGGAAAAGTTGCAAGATTGCAACTTGGCTTCTTTAAGATTCGCCTTTTGGAGGTGAATACCGGGAAGTTGTTTTCCTCTAAGATCCGCTTGAAAAAAGTCTGGTGTTTCTTCCGGATTATTTTTTACCCACTCATTCCAGTTTTCAAGCCCCTGGTTGAGTATGGATAAATGTTGTTCATTCGACATTTTGTGACCCCATAAAAATAGGACCTCCAATAACCGAATTTGGGCTTAACAGGCCACTCCCTTTATAAGGGGTACCGTTCAAAAAGCCCAAAAATGTCAGTTCTTAAAGGTCCGAATGATACTTAAAGGACAGTGATTCGGGCGAAATTAATCAATCAGTGACAGCGCCTCTGGACGCAGATGAAACCAGTTTGGCGTATTTTGCGAGCACTCCTGATTTGTATTTGATCGGAGGTGCGCTCCAGTTCTTTTTTCTTTTTTCGATTTCCGTGTCGGACAATTTAACTTCAAGTAATTGCTTGTCAATATCTACTATAATGGTGTCGCCTTCTTCGAGCAAGCCAATCATTCCACCCACCTGGGCTTCCGGCGCCACATGGCCAATGACGACCCCGTAAGTGCCGCCTGAAAACCGTCCGTCTGTAATGAGCGCCACTTTGTCTCCCAGACCCTCACCAACCAGAGCGGAGGTTGGGGCCAGCATTTCCCGCATGCCGGGACCGCCTTTGGGGCCTTCGTAGCGGATGACGACCACGTCTCCTGCCTTGATTTTGTTTGCCAAGATAGCGTCCAGGGATTCCTCCTCGGAGTTAAATATCCGGGCCGGGCCTTCAATGCGGCGGGTTTTTATCCCGGAAATTTTGGCGACCGAACCCTCCGGGCTGATATTTCCTTTCAAAATCACCAAATGACCCTTTGGAGATTTAGGTTTGTCTAAAGGCAGAATCACATTTTGTCTGGTATCTGGTTGGTCCGGGATGTCTTTTAAATTTTCGGCCACCGTTTTTCCGGTGACTGTCATGCAGTCTCCATGAATCAAACCGGCGTTCAACAGCATTTTCATGACTTGCGGAATGCCTCCGGCCTGATGAAGATCGATGGCCACATAGTTTCCTGAAGGTTTCAGGTCGCAAAAATGAGGGACCTTATCCCGAATGGGTTCAAAATCCTCGATTTTCAGATCGACTTCCAGTGAGTGAGCGAGCGCCAGAAGATGGAGCACCGCGTTGGTGGATCCGCCAACCGCCATGACCACAGCGATGGCGTTTTCCAGTGCTTTGCGCGTGATGATGTCGCGTGGGACGATATTTTTTTCAAGGAGAGGAAACAACGCCGCGGCGCTTTCTCCTGTGTTGATTTCTTTTTCCTTGTCTTCATTGGCCATCGTGGAACTGTGGGGAAGGCTGAGGCCCATCGCTTCAATGGCCGATGACATGGTGTTTGCCGTGAACATGCCGCCGCAGGAACCGAATCCGGGACAGGCGTTTTTTTCAATTTCAGTGAGTTCGTCACGGTCAATAGCGCCGGAACTGTGCTGGCCGACGGCCTCGAAGGCACTGACCACGGTCAGATCTTTTCCGTGCAGATGGCCGGGTTTGATGGTGCCGCCATAAACGAAAATGCCGGGTATGTCCAAACGGGCCATAGCTATCAAGGCTCCGGGCATGTTTTTATCGCACCCGCCGATGCAGATGACCGCGTCCAGGCTGGCGGCGCGGCAGACAGTTTCGATTGAATCGGCGATGACTTCCCGGCTCACCAGAGAGGCTTTCATGCCTTCGGTTCCCATGGAAATGCCGTCCGAGACGGTGATGGTGCCGAACATTTGCGGCATGCCGCCTTTATTGAGGATTTCTGCGGAAGCGACATCAGCCAATTTGCCGAGCCCGGCGTTGCAGGGGGTGACGGTGCTTTGACCGTTGGCGATCCCGATGATGGGTTTTTCAAAGTCGGCGTCATTAAAACCCACCGCTCTCAGCATGGCCCGATTGGGCGCCCGTTTGTCTCCCTGGGTGATGGCTTGGCTTTTTCGGTTTAGGGGACTGTTGGACTTTTCCGACATAATGCACTCCTCAAATTGAAAAAAATAAAACGGGTTGTCTTCCTGATATTAGTTGCAGGATTGGAACAATAATCATAACTCTTTGGGGAGAAATTTGAAAATAAATTATAACGTTTTCAATCGTTAACCGGGATGATGGCAGGTTGCTGAATGTAGCCGGAATCGCCATTCGGATGGGCGATAACGTAGTGGTGGTCGTTGGAAACCGGTGTCATTTGTACTCCCGATCCTGTCCACTCGATTTGATGATGAAAGGGAACGAGCAGGGATTTGCGGTCGCCTTGCCAGGTTTTTGACCGGGAATTTTCGTTTTGCCCCGGTCGATTGATGAGGAAACGGGGCAGGTGATGGACGCGTTGGGCAAACAGGTAGTCCAGCTTTAACAGATCAAATTCCAGTGCCTGATCCCCCAAAGAAAAAACATCGAACAAGATTTTGTACTGGCTTTCCAGTGAATGCGACTGAAATATCAGATTGCCTTCTTCCATATATTTTAACAGGTGGTTGAACAGATTCACGGGGGTCCAGGTCTTGAACAGGTGTTCCAGAGAAAAGCGAAATCTTTTTGAGTTATAAAATAGATCGAACACTTCCGTAAATTTTTTTAAATGGATCACTTCATCGGCGGAAAGATCGTTGTTGGAAATAAGTTCGTAGGGCGGTGTCGATTGAAACTGGTAGCCATGTTTTTCGATGACTGAGTTAATGGGCGCGCCGGGAAGAAATTTTAAAAACCCCAGTTGCAGTTCCTGCGGTTTCAAAACCAGAACTTCTTCAAATGATTTCAACATTTGATCCAAATTCTCTCCGGGAAGACCAAATATCAAATCGCAGTGGCAGTGAATTTTATTTTGCCGACCCAGTTCTTTGATGGCGGCAAAAAGTTTTTTGTTGTTTTGTTTGCGTTGAATGGAGTCCTGAATATCGTCGTCTGTCGTTTGCACACCGATTTCAAACTGGAACATTCCCTCCGGGACCGTCCCCAGAAATTTAAGTATGTCCGCAGTTAAAATATCGCCCACGACTTCAAAATGAAACGACGCGCCTTTAAACTGGGTCAGCCATTGCATCAGTTCCTGCATCTCAGTTGGTTTCAGATTGAACGTGCGATCGACAAATTTGATCCGGCGAGCCCCTGCTTTGACCAGTTGCTTTATTTGTTCGCGCATGGCGGTTTTGTCGAAGTACCGGACTTTTTTGTCGAGTGCCGACAAACAAAACGAGCAAAGGTAAGGACAGCCTCTGGAAGTTTCAACATAAGCGATACGGTTTTTTAATTGCGGATAATCTTCTTCTACATACGGAGGAACAAGTGCTGGCAGGTCCACGCCGTAGGTGTTCCAGCGGGTCAGCACATTTTGTGGGACGGTTTCATTGCGCCGTTGGTACTGCAAAAACTCGACCCATTTGTCTTCACCTTCGCCAGAGATGGTGGTGTATTGATTTGACAACTGCGGTTCAAATGAGACTTCAGGTCCGCCGATAACGATTTGAAGTTCGGGGTTTTGTTTTTTCAACCGCTCGATCAATTCGAAACTTTGATTGCGGTTCCAGATATAAATGCTGATTCCCAAAATATCGGGACGCCGTTGATGAACTTCCGATGCGATTTTCCAGATCGGTTGGTTGATGACAAATTCCTGCATCCATACATTTTGGAACCCCGCCCTGCGCGCCGCATTCCTGAGGTATCTCAGGCTGAGGGAGGACTGGATGAATTTTGCGTTTAAGGTGATGAGACCGATGGATCGATTCATACGTTTAACAAAGGCGTTATTTTAGATGGCTTCGATTATAGAGCAAGGACGGGAAAGATGCGGTAATTAATCCGGGTTATTTTTTCTGGCACACTTTGCAGTAAAAGGTGGATCGCCCTGTCTGGAGGGCGCGCACGATGGGAGTTGCGCAAATGGGGCAGGGCTGATTCTCTTTGCCGTATACCGATAGATTGACCGCGTAGTAGCCGGGAGTGTTGTCGGCGGTGAAGAAATCACGCAAGGTGGTTCCGCCTGAGGCGATGCTGTTGTTCAAAATGGCCTTGAGCGAGATCATAAAGTTTTCCCATTCCCGAAGCGTGACTTTTCCCGCCTGCCGCCTGGGGTTCAAGCCGCCTTGAAACATGGATTCGCAGGCGTAAATATTACCCACTCCGGTGAGGCGTTTAGAATCCATGATGAACGATTTGATGGGCGCTTTGCATTTTCGAGCCATGACTTTTAAAGCTTTGCCGGTGGTCGTGTCATCGAGGGGGTCCATGCCCAGGCTGTCCAGCAGGGGATGGCCTTCATTTTTATGCGTCCAGAGAATACAGCCAAATCGGCGCGGGTCGATGAAATGCAAAAATGTGCCCGTCTCAAAATGAAAAACCGCGTGCGTGTGCTTTTCGACCGGTTGAATTGAAGGATGCTGAACCACTCTTCCGCTCATTCCCAAATGTAAAATCATAGCCCCTGTGGGCGCATGCAATAATAAATACTTTCCCCGCCGGGAGATGTCGGAAATGGGTTTTCCGGTCAAACCTTCACGCAGGTCTTTTGTCGGAATCGGAAAGCGGATGTCTTTACGGAAAAATTTTATTTCCTTCAGTATTTTGTTTTTTGCAAGAGGGAGGAGGGCGCGTCTTAAGGTTTCGACTTCGGGAAGCTCAGGCATGGGGCAAAAATAATTTCAAGGGTGGGAGGGGTGCCTGTCTCTCCTGTTCGGGGCATTCCGAAGTTGGCGGCGGTGTTATTGAAGGTTCTTATTAGTCAGCGTTTTCAGAGTCGGTTTTTGTTGGCGCCTTGGAGATCACAACTTTGGCAGGCCTGAGGATTCTGCCGTTCAACTGATATCCCTTGGAAAATTCCTCAGTGATCGTATTTTCTTCATGTTCCTCTGACTCCACCTGGCATAGAACTTCATGAATGGACGGGTCAAATTTTTTGCCCAGGGACTCAATCAGCTCCACCTTTTCTTTTTCCAGAAAGGAATGGAACTGTTTCAGAATCATATCCACCCCTTCTTTCATACTTTCAACCGTGGGGTTGACGGCTGAAAATGCTCTCTCCAGATTGTCATTAATGAGGATCAACTCTTTCAACAACTTTTCGTTGGCATACTGGGAAAATTCTTCCTTTTCCTTGCGCAGTCTTTTTTTGAAATTCTCAGTTTCGGCTTTATACAAGAGAAAATCATGTTTCTGTTTGGCAATTTCGTCTTCTTTTTTTTTCAGCTCATCCTGCAATAACTCCAGAGGATCTTTTTGAGATTCCTCAACGTCGTCTTCTAAAGTTTCATTCCGAGCATCCAGAGAAGCCGCATCCCCGCTTATATCGACGATATCTTCCCCATTGGCATTTCCAAAGGAGTCAGGTCCCTGGTCTGAAATATTTTTTTTGCCCATTTAAATTACAACTCCAAATCTTTTTTGGATAATAATGTTGAAACGGTTTTTGCCGTTTGATTTACAATTCCGATGATTTTTTTATAGTCCATTCGTTTGGGCCCGAAAATAGCCAGAGAGCCCAGTTTTTCTTCACCCATTTGATAATTTTGCGCGATCAAACTGCATCCTTCCATTTCCTCATCCAGGTTTGCTTCGCCGATGAGAATGGTCATGCCATCGTGTTTGAGACAACGGTCCAGAAGTTTGACCAGCTTGGATTTTTCCTCAAGAGTTATTAGAAGCCCTTTGATTTTTTCAAGGTCGCCGGTAAATTCGGGATGGTCCAGCAAGTTCAAAGCCCCTTTAACCAAAAGAGAGCTTTCTTCGATATCTTCCGCAAAAAGCCGGGTGGAGAGGTCCAAAGCTTTTTTCATCAACTGGTCGTAATGATCGCGCTCGTTTTTAAAACGAAATAAAATTTCCTTACTGATCGACTGAATGGTTTTGCCGCTGAATTCTTCATTCAGATAATTTGAAATGGAAGTCAACTGTTCCTGCGTTATTTCTTTTTCCAAAGGAATGATTTTATTTTGCAACACTCCCAGGTCGGAATAAAACACGGCCAGAGCCTGCCCGGATGCGACTTTTATAAACTCAATGTGTTTGAACAGAGTGTGGGAGAACGCCGGGAGCATGACCAATCCGGTTTGATTGGTATTTTTGGACAGGAGACTGCAGGCCGTTTCCAAAACATTTTGCGGGTTGCCGTTTCCATAATCGCAAGTCTGATCTTCCAATTCCTCTAAAAAGTTTTGCGGATTGAGAAGCTGGTCCACATAAAACTGATAGCCCTGGTCTGTCGGGACGCGGCCCGCAGATGTGTGCGGTTGGCGCAGATAGCCCATGTCTTCCAGGTCCGACATTACATTGCGGATGGTCGCGGGACTCAGTTTTTCTGCGTGTATCTTGGAGATGCTCCTGGACCCCACAGGTTCCGCTTTTTGGATATAGTCGTTGACCACATCCAAAAGCACCGATTTTTTTCTTTCATCCAGCTGGAAATCGCTCATGGGTTTTAGGTGAATGCGAGTGGTGAAACACGGCCTGCTATTTTCATAAATTATCAGTCAAAAATCGGCTTGTCAACAACGAGGCTTTTGTGCCGGACGATCCTTTTCTTCATTTGGGAAATATCCGTGGGAAATATCCGCAGAAATCTGCCGGGACAGGAAAAGCCTCTACTTATCGACGATTTGAGTTCCTATCCCCTTTTCGGTGAATATTTCCAGGAGGAGGGAATGCTTTATCGTTCCATCGATGATATGAGTTTTGGCGACTCCCGCTTTCAAAGCCTCCAGACAACTGTTGACCTTTGGGAGCATCCCGTCACGGATGACTTTGCTTTTGATGAGGCTCGCAACTTTTTTGCGGGTCAATGCGGATATCAGAGAATTGTCTTTTCCCCGGACCCCCTGGGTGTTGGTCATCAATATGAGTTTTTCCGCTTTCAGGGCAGAGGCGATGGCCGAGGCGACAAAATCCGCGTTGATGTTCAATGTTTCCTTGTTTTCCCCTTTGCCTATAGGGGCGATGACCGGAATGAAATCGTTGTTGTCCAGGGTCTCAAGGATTTTTGGATTGACCTGGGTGATTTCTCCCACCAGTCCAAGATCCATGATTTCTGGCCGGTCGGTTTCAGGAGACACCTTCATCTTCCGGTGGCGCTTGGCTAAGATAAGGTCACCGTCCTTACCGGTGATGCCAACCGCGCTTCCTCCGTGGCCGTTGATGAGGGCGACGATTTCCTTGTTGACCTTGCCGCCCAATACCATTTCCACGACATCAATGGTTTGCTTGTCTGTGATGCGCTGTCCCTCGAAGAATTTCGACTTGATACCGAGCGCTTCGAGGGTTTCCCCTATTTGAGGTCCGCCGCCGTGAACGATGATTGGGTTGATCCCCACATATTTCATCAATACGATGTCGCGGGCAAAATCTTCTTTCAATTCCTCAGAGACCATGGCGTTGCCGCCATATTTCACGACAATGGTTTTGTCAAAAAATTGTTTGATGAAGGGCAGAGCCTCCAGCAGGATTTCAGCTTTCTCGATGCTTTTTTTCATGACTTATAAAATAAAACGGGACAGGTCTTCGTTTTCGATGATGTCTTTTAGTTTGTCTTTCACATGCGCCTGATCAATGGCAATGGTCTTGTTTTCCAGATCGGGCGCGTCGAAGGAAATATCCTCCAGCAACTTTTCCATGATGGTTTGCAGTCGCCGGGCGCCGATGTTTTCTGTGCGCTCATTGACGGTTGCGGACATGCCGGCGATTTCCTCAATGGCGGACTCTGAAAAGCTGATGTCAAGGTCTTCAGATTTCATCAACGCGATGTATTGTTTGACCAGGGCGTTGTCAGGCTCGGTCAGGATTCTGATAAAATCTTCCTTGTTGAGGGAGTCCAGTTCGACCCGAATCGGAAACCGGCCCTGAAACTCCGGGATCAGGTCCGCCGGTTTGGCGGCGTGAAAGGCCCCCGCTGAGATAAACAGGATGTGGTCTGTTTTTACGATCCCGTGTTTGGTGTTGATCGAAGAGCCTTCCACAATAGGCAGGAGATCTCTCTGCACACCCTCACGGGAAACATCCGCGGTTCCCTGCGCCCCTTGACGGCCAATGATCTTATCGATTTCATCAATAAAAATGATGCCGTTTTGCTGAGCCCTTTCGATCGCTTCTTCGGCCAGTTTTTCGGGGTCGATCAGCTTCTCCGCTTCTTCCCGCGCCAACACTTTAAACGCTTCGGGAATCTTCATTTTTTTTCTTTGGCCCCTTTTGGGGAACATGCCGCCCAGCATATCTTTCAGGTTGTTGCCCATTTCTTCCATGCCCTGCCCGGAGACCACGTCTATCATGGGAGACATTTTTTCCTGAACCTCAACTTCCACGGTGCGGTCGTCGAACCGGCCTTCTTTTAGATAGCGGGCAAACTTTTCCCGGGTATTTTCGCCGTCTCCTGAACTTTCAGAGCTCCCCGGCTTGGGCGGCAAAAGGAGATCCAGCAAACGTTCCTGGGCCATTTCGCGGGCTTTACCCTGAACTTCCATTTCCTTTTCTTCCCGGACCATGGTTCGGCTCAGTTCCACAAGGTCCCGGACCATGGACTCCACATCGCGTCCCACATAACCCACTTCCGTGTATTTGGAAGCTTCGACTTTAATGAAAGGAGATTTTGCGAGTTTGGCGAGACGCCGGGCGATTTCTGTTTTGCCGACGCCGGTCGGGCCGATCATGAGAATGTTTTTCGGAGCGACTTCGTCCCGCATTTCTTTCGCCAGTTGCTGACGCCGCCACCGGTTACGCAGGGCAATGGCTACGGCGCGCTTGGCCTTATTCTGGCCGACGATGAACTTATCCAGTTCCTTGACGATTTCTCTGGGGGTCAGAGAGGCCATGAACTCTTCCTGAGCGTTGAGCGCTGTTGGTTCTTTAAGGGAAACACTTTCGTTCATTAAACTACAATTCCTCAAGGGTTAAATTTGAATTGGTATAAATACAAATGGATTGTGCGATGTCCATCGCTTTTTCGATGATTTGACGGGAATTGAGGTCGCTATTGTCCACAAGAGCCTTGGCCGCGGCAAGCGCGAACATGCCTCCCGACCCAATGGCCAGAATACCGTCATCCGGCTCGATCACATCGCCTGTGCCGGATACCAGAAATGATTTTTCACTGTCTGCGACGATGAGCATGGCTTCGAGTCTGCGGAGCATTTTATCGGTTCTCCAGTCCTTGGCCAGTTCCACCGCCGAGCGTGCCAGATTGCCCTGAAACTTTTCCAGTTTTTCCTCGAATCTCGCGAACAGGGAAAAAGCATCGGCTGTGGAACCCGCAAACCCGCCGATGACTTTGTCGTGATGCATTTTTCGGACTTTTTTGGCGCTGTGTTTCATGACGGTGTTTCCAAGAGAGACCTGACCGTCCCCGCCCATCGCCACCTTGCCGTTTTTTCTGACACAAAGAATAGTTGTCGCGTGCATCATGGGAAATTAATATTTGAAAATATTGTGAAAGTTAATCAATACCGCATCCCTCTATGGCCACCTGACCTCAGAAGCGGGTGCGAGTTTATTTCACCCGTGCTCTTGGGTGCGCTTTGTCGTAGGCCGCCGCCAGACGATCTATCGTGAGATGCGTGTATTTTTGAGTCGTGGACAAACTCGAATGCCCCAGCATTTCCTGAATGGATCTCAAATCCGCTCCCGCGTCCAGCATATGGGTGGCGAATGAATGCCTGAGTGAATGAGGAGAAATTTTTCCGGTAAAATTGTTTTGCCTGATATATTTTTCCAGAATCTTTCTGACCCCGCGCACGGATATCCCCCGGCCCCGGTAATTCAAAAATAACTCATCCGGAACGGGGCGAAGTTTGGCTATCTGCTTGCCGCGAAACAAAATGTAGGCTCCAAGGGCGTTGGCCGATTTTTGCCCCATTGGAAGCAAACGCTCCTTTTTACCTTTTCCTCTTACCTTAACCATTCGTTCGGGTAAGTGCAAGTCCTGCATGCGGATGCCCACTAATTCGCTGATCCTTATCCCGGTACTGTAAAACAGTTCCAGAATCGCGCCGTCCCTCGCGCCTAAAAACGATTTGCCATCGGGCAGATCGAGGAGGCGAAAAATTTCGTCCACCGACAGATACGATGGCAGTCGATGCTCTTTTTTCGGGGACGGGACTGTTTTGGCTACGTTGGTCTTGACGTGTCCTTCCCGGCACAGGAACTTGAAAAATGAACTCAATGTGGACAGTTTACGCGCCATGGTCGCCCCGGACGCGGATTTTTCATAGAGGAAACCTAAAAATGACCGGATGGCCAGCCGATCAATTTGTTTGGGATGGAGGGTGTCCTGGGCTTCTCCGTGCCCCGATTCACGCAAAAACTGGACAAACTGGTAAAGGTCGATGAGGTAATTGGAAACCGTGTGCCCGGAAGCGTTTTTCTCCGCTATCAGGTAAGATTTAAAGTCCTGAATATACTTTTCCAATTGGCAATCCCTTTAATTTCAACAATATCAATCTAACCCACTCGATTTTATAAGTCAAGATAGCGTGAATGTCCGCTTGCACGGGAGTTATTTCAGAAAACAGGCTGTCTGGAGGCTTTGAAAAGACAGAAAAAGTAAATTCAAGGAGAACAGGAAGTTTTGTAAGGCTTGCTTGCAGCCCTCGACTAAGTTTTCGATTTGAAAACAAATTTTTACGCTCAAGCGTGATTTACTTCATATTTTGAAACGAGACCACATGCGAAAATTGATTGGTTCAACTGTAACGGAACGATCTTCACACTCAGGTGCCGCAGAATTGTATGCAGTGAAAGATGCTATTGCACGAACAAAAGAGAGAATGGGAAAGTTTTTCACGAAGAATCAAATCCTGGGCAGAAAAGGAAGCATCGGTTGCGTGTCGCTGGAGATCAGCCAGCGTTGCAATCTCGATTGCTCTTTATGCTACTTGTCTCCCAGTTCCAACCGCGTGACGGACCTTCCCCTTAAGGAGGTGTTTCGGAGGCTGGATGAGATCAGGAAGCATTTTGGTGTGGGAACCAATGTCCAGATTAGCGGCGGTGACCCCACGATGCGCGATCGCCGGGAAATGATGCGAATCGTGCGCTATGCGCGTGACCTCGGGTTGCACCCAGCCTTGTTCACCAATGGCATCCTTTGTGACCGGGAGATGATGGAAGAACTTGTCGAAAACGGTTTGAGCGATGTTGCTTTTCACGTTGATCTCACTCAGGAGAGGAAGGGGTTTGATACTGAAAAGGAGCTCAATCATATTCGAAAGCGATATATTGAAATGGTGCGCGGCCTTCCTTTAATGGTCATTTTTAATACCACCGTTCATGAGGAAAACTTTTTAGAGGTCCCGGACCTGGTGCGGTTTTTTACCGAAAATGCGGATGTGGTCGGCTTTGCTTCCTTTCAGCTTCAGGCCGATACGGGCCGCGGGGTTCTTGGAAAACGCGAGGCATTGATCTCGCTGGAATCGGTCAAGCGGCAGATCAATGAAGGGGCGGGGAATCCTCTGGGTTGGGACGGGATTCTGGTGGGACATCCAAAATGTCATAGCTATGTTCCCACCCTCGCGGTCAACGGAAAAGCTTTTAGTTTGATCGACGACCCAGACCTGGCCGGAGATTTTTTAAATGACTTTCAGCACATGACTCATGATCGCAGGGAAACCCCCGTGACCATAGCTTTCAGGTATCTTGCAGAGGCCATGAAACAGCCTTCCTGGCTGGTTCGGGGGCTGAAATATTATTTGCCGCGTCTGTGGAAGATTCGTAAGGAGATCGTGGCCAGCCGGGGCAGGGCGCACAAGATTTCGTTTTTCGTGCAAAATTTTATGGATGCAGAACAGTTGGACCCTGAAAGGATCGCGGCCTGTTCTTTCATGGTCATGACCCCTGACGGGCCTTTATCCATGTGCGCCCACAACGCCAAACGGGATGATTATATTCTACGTCCGATAGCGGTTCCCGGCGAACAGGGAACCGTTATGTTTTACCCGCTTAAAGATGAACAGCCAGTTCGGGTGGAAGACCCTGGGGTTCCGGCATGACAAAAATACAGCAGGGGTTGTGATGATTGCCAGACGAGCAGGGACAGATACCGTTTTGCGGATTGTTTTCGCTTGCCGGGTTTTATTATTGGGACTTGTGATGACGGGGTGCGCGACGGTTATCCAGCCTCCCGCTCTCACCCAGACAGAAAGCGGTCATACTTCGGATGAGCTGGCCTTGAGATCGTGGGCTGATGTGTTGCATCGTTCGGTGGACTGGCTTGGACGGGTGGATTTTAATGATCTGGGGATGAACCCCGCTTCATTGAATGAATACGTGGCTTATATATCCGAAGTCAGTCCCGAAAGAAATCCTGAAAAATTTCCAGCCGCTCAGGATCGGTTGGCCTATTACCTGAACTCTTATAACGCTCTCGCGATGTATGGAGTGATTGCCCATGAGTTTCCCGAAGATTTTCACAGTTTGTGGGACCGGGCCGGGTTTTTTAAGTTCACGCGCTTCAATATTGGCGGCAGGGAGATATCGTTGTATGACTATGAAAACGATGTCATTCGCCCGCTGGGGGACCCAAGAATTCACTTTGCGCTTAACTGCATGGTCAAAGCCTGTCCCCGACTTCCGCAAACGCCTTTCAGCGCCGTGAATCTGGACGCCACCCTGGACATGCTGGCCCGGGAGTTTGTCAATCATCGCGGTCATGTCCAGGTTTTGCCGTCGGCGGGCCTTGTTCGTCTTTCTGAGATATTTCGTTTTTACAAAAAGGATTTTGTGAATCCGAAAACCGCCGCCTCTCTGATTGCCTACATCAATCAGTATCGCGATGTACCCATAGACGAAAATTGAAATATTGAATTTATTGCTTATGACTGGACTGTCAACTACCAATAATTTCACACTGAGGTCACTGCAGTATTTTATTGCCTCCGTGCTTCTCTTGACAGGCATCGGAAAACTTCTGGATGTTCCGGGTTTTGTGCAGGTTCTCATCACTTATCAGGCGATTCCCGGTTGGGGTCTGCATCTGGTTGCCATCACAATGGTCCTGGCGGAGTTGAGAATATCCGAATGGTTGTTTCGGGACAAAACTCTGGTTCGAGGCGCGATGAGTTCTTTGATATTGCATTCCCTGCTCACCCTTTGGGCGACGATGACCCTGGTTCGCGGCGTGTCCGTGCCCAACTGTGGGTGCTTTGGCGTGTTTTTCGCCCGTCCTCTCACTCTATGGACGGTGGTTGAGGATCTGACACTTGTGTTGGCTTCCTTTTTTCTGTTGCGTTTAGCAGTAAAGGGTCGGAAATTTTCTAACGATTGAGTTTGGTTTTTTTGAAATGGAGAGAAATTATGAAGTGTCCCCGGTTTATTTCATCGCCCATAAAATCAGATAAAAGTTTTACACTGTTCGCCTTGCGCCAGGCTTTAATCCTGCCCGCGCTTATTGGTTTGCTTTTAGTTTTGGGAGTAAATTTTTCATCCGCGCATTCCAGCAAGACGGACTCCTCTCCCTTGCCGACCCTTTATCCCGCTCCTGAATTTTCTGGGCTGGATAATTGGATCAACTCCGGGGAAATAAAATCCATGCAGGAACTGCGCGGAAAAGTGGTGCTGGTGGATTTTTGGACCTATTCCTGCTTCAATTGCGTCAATACTTTTCCCTATGTGCAGGGTTGGCATGAGAAATTCAAGGATGACGGCCTGGTGGTTCTTGGGATTCACGCGCCGGAGTTTGATTTTGAACGAAACTCGAATAATGTAAAAAATGCGGTGAAAAAGCACGGCCTGACTTACCCCATTGCCCTGGATAATGGATTCAAGCTCTGGCGGGCGTATCGAAACCGATACTGGCCGGCCTTTTATTTGATAGATAAACAGGGAATGGTTCGTTACACTCATTTCGGTGAAGGACGGTATAAAGAGATGGAGGCGGCGATTGCCAGTCTTCTCAAGTGATCTTGACTATTTGAAAAAGGAATTTTTTAGATGGAAGCTGAAAACTCCCTTCCCCCGGATAATTTTGAGGGGGAGATCAGACAGGCGCGGGAGAATTTTCGCGTTATCTCCGAATTGAAAGAGAAACTGGATATCCTGACCGAACATGTTGAGTCCCGGAAAGAGGCCCTTGAGGAGGAAATTGAGGAAAGCCTGCATGAAGCGGTGCGCAACGGTCGGGATTCCCTGGAAAAAATTCAGGAAAATATCGACCCCAAACTGGAAAAAGTGATTCGCGTCAAGCTCGAAGAAATCGATAATAAAATGAATCGGTGGAAAGAGGACAATGTTCTGGCGGTCAAAGAGGCGGTGAAAGCGGAATCGCCCGCATTGACCAAGGCGGTCCTCTGGGAGTTGGATCAGATCATCGTTGAAAAGGTCAAACAGGTCAAAGACGCTATTATGGGGTCGGTCGAGGCGGAGGTGAACCGTCAGGTGGGTGATGCTTTAAAGGAATTTAAAGAGGAGACGGAAAATAAATTTCAGCGCGTGGGAAAGTTCAATATCGTGTGTCTGCTGTTAGCCTCTCTCGCGCTGGGAGGTTTGTTACTGGTCGCTTCCCGGCTTTGAGTAGAATCTGCCGGCATGAAACCTGTTCAATCGGTGATGAGCCAGAAAAGGAAAAATAATAAAGCACCGGAAAGCACCACCTGCCAGATAAAACCAAACCCAGGACCGGTAAACAGTATCGATACGGTGGCGGCGCAGAGAATCACGAAGGCCAGGATCAATCGTGTTCGCTGTTTTAAAACGGGTTTTGTTTTCATTTAAGCCAGGGGTCTGATTGATGTCTGGAAACGATGAGTTTTCGTTTCTTTTATCCGCCAAATAGTTTTTTCATCGAATCTACAAGGAAAATATCTTCCACCTCTAAAAGTAGATTCTCCGCTGAAAACTCCAGGTTTTCTTCCAGTTCGGCTTCTTCGTTGAGGATGAATTTTTGTTTCCCGCCCAATCTTGGGTGAGATTCCAGGTAACCCTGAATTTCTTCCAGCTCAAACGCTTTTTTGATTTCCTGTAAAAAACTATCCCGGGTGGTTTCCAGACGATTCAGTTTCTCCAGATGATCGCCATAATTGGATTTGACTGTCAGCGCATAGCTCATTTTCAGGGATTGCTCGCTGAGAGAAGTGGGAACTTTTTCAAAAGGATTTTTTTGCGGGTACAGGAATTTGAGCTTGTTCTGGCATTTGTTGATTTCGTGGAGAATTCTGGAAAACTTTTCCCCGATCAGGAATGCCAGTCCTTCTGCGGTTCCTTCGCGCCCGGCGATTTTGCGGGCTTCATCGCAGTAGGTTCTTATGTGCTCGGTTTTCATGGAAACAAAACCCCTTTTATTACAATAATGCGCTGATAGTTGAAAATTTTCCTGACAATCCCATTTGGGAATCTCTCATATTATTCTGATATTTGCATGGATGTAAACCGATTTTTAAGTTTGCTCTGATAATTTCAGATAAAAGTCGGTTAAGGCCGGGTGTCTTTAAATAAATCCCCGAAATATAATCGCGCGCACAGGGTGCCCAGATATCGGGTGAAGGAATGGCCTATGTTCTCGGCTCCCTTCACCGGCTCGACATAAATAAAGCGCATCCCCGCGGAAATGGCGCCTCCATCGGTGACGAAATTATCGCCCACCATGCAGACGGTCGATGGGTCGTTCAGTTGCAGGTGAGTTTTCATCGCCCTTGCGAAACCTCTGGGGTCCGGTTTTGGATAAGCCTCGCGGACGATTTCGATGCCGGAAAACTGATGGAACAGTTTGTTGCTTGAGTTGGTGTAGATGGCGACCTTCAGTCCTTGATCGACCATTAGCCGAACATGGGCCACCACGCTTTCCGGGTAGTGCCTTGTGTGGTGAGGGCCGAGAGTGCCATCGGCATCGAGCAGGACTCCTTTCACGCCATCCTTTAACAGCCGGTCAATGGAGATGTCTTCAAATCGTTTCACTGCGAGATAAGCTTTTAGATATTCGGGCTGAAAAGGAAGCAATAAAAAACGGGAGATTTTAGCTCCCGTCAATCCTTCGCGGAAATTGTTTTCGCCCTGGTCGGTGTTGGTCATCAATTAGAAGAGAATATGGTTGGAAGTGAATAAGGTTTTGATTATCGGGGGCGCTGGGGATAAATACAAATGAAATTTTTTCTGAACGGCTGGTGGGTTGTTTTGATTCGGCACTCGTCTTGCTGATTTTTGTTGAGCGAAAAATAGAACGCTTCCATTAGTATTATCAAAACGTAGCATTATCAAAACGGTTCGTTGCGATCCAGCGTCCGATATTGAATCGCCTCCGCCACATGGTTGGGTTGGATGCTTTCTTCTCCCGCAAGATCGGCGATGGTGCGCGCTACTTTTAGAATCCGGTCGTGGGCGCGGGCGCTCAATCCCAGTTTGTCGATGGCGAGCCCCATGATCTTTTTGGATGATTGTTCCAGGTGGCAGTGTTTTTTCAATTGCGGAGGAGTCATCCCGGCGTTGAAAAAATTTCCTGTCTCATTGAAACGATTCCATTGGCCCTTTTGGGCCTGTTTGACCCGCGCTCGTATAGATGCGGAAGGTTCTCCCCCGGATTCCGATGATAGGTCTTTATATTCCAGAGCGGGAACTTCGATATGGATGTCAATCCGGTCGAGAAGCGGACCGGATATTTTGGAGATATAATTTTTGATCTGCAATACGGAGCAGGTGCATTCCCGTTTCGGGTCTGTCCGGTAACCGCAGGGGCAGGGGTTCATGGCGGCCACCAGAATAAAATTGGCAGGGAAATTGAGAGATCCTGCCGCCCTCGATATCGAGACCATCCCATCTTCAAGCGGTTGGCGCAAAACTTCCAGCACGTTGCGTTTGAATTCGGGAAGTTCATCGAGAAATAAAACCCCGTTATGGGCCAGTGAGACTTCGCCCGGCATGGGAAACCGGCCCCCGCCGATCAGTCCCGCGTCTGAGACGGTGTGGTGCGGGGAGCGAAATGGACGCAGGCTCAAGAGGCCGGAGCCGTTTTTGATCTGCCCCAGCACGCTGTGGATCTTGGTGGTTTCGATGGACTCCTCCACAGCGAGCGGCGGAAGAATGGTGGGGATGCGTCTTGCCAGCATGGATTTGCCGCTCCCCGGGGGACCGATCAGTAAAATGTTATGACCGCCCGACGCGGCAATTTCCAAAGCCCGTTTTACGTGATGCTGACCTTTAACATCATTAAAGTCGACCTCATAATGTGGAAATTCCGGGGATTTTTCTTCCAAATGGATTGACGGGGTGGGGTCGATTTTCAACTCGCCGTTGAGGAACTCCACGGCCTCTGGGAGATTTTCGACAGGATAAACATTCAGCCCATCGACAACGGCGGCCTCTGCCGCGTTTTTTAAAGGAAGGATGATGCCTTCCATCTTTTCATCCCGCGCCATGGCGGCCAGCGACAAAGCCCCTTTCACTGGTTTGACCCGGCCGTCGAGGGAGAGTTCTCCGAGAATAACAAACTTGTCCAAATTGGCGTTTTTTATCAACCCGTTGGCTGACAGAATTCCGAGGGCGATGGGCAG
>JAJDAY010000013.1 GCA_029261655.1 Nitrospinaceae bacterium
GATCTTTAAAAACCCGCCCAACGACAGCGCGGGGCGACTGATCGAATCGGCTGGCCTCAAAGGACACAGCGTTGGACAGGCCAGAGTTTCTCTCAAGCACGCGAATTTCATTGTCAACAATGGCAATGCCAGCGCCAAGGAGGTGCTCGACCTGATTGCGCACATTCAAAATGTGGTGGAAGAAAAAACCGGCGTCAAACTCGAACGGGAAATAGTCGTCATGGGGGGTTGACCCGTAAACCTGGAGGGATTCGTACGGCCTTAAAAAAAGCGATGATGGAAACCCATGTTTAACAGGTCCGTAATCAAAGGTACCCCTCCTTCCTTTGTCTCCGACCTTTGGCCAAAGGCCGGAGGCGGACCTTGTTTAACTTTTTACCGGACACACACTTTTGGCGCAAAGTTTAAAAGGAAAAAAAATCGGCGTTCTGATGGGAGGACTGTCCCCGGAGAGAGAAGTGTCGCTGACCACCGGTCAAGCGGTATTTGAAGCGATTCAAAGAAACGGGCTTGATGCCGTCGCCATCGATGTGGACCGCGACATTGCCGCCAAGTTGAAAGAGAGCAGGATCGATATCGCCTTCATTGCGCTTCACGGCACGTACGGCGAAGACGGAACGATCCAGGGCATTTTAGAATACGCAAATATTCCCTACACAGGTTCCGGCGTGCTGGGCAGTTCCATCGCTTATGACAAAGTGAAATCAAAAGAACTTTTTAAATTCAATAATATTCCTTCGGCGGACTATCAGGTGTATTACAGGAGCCAAAAAAATATTCCCCCCCGCACTCTGGATTTGCCGGTGGTGGTCAAACCATCCACTCAGGGTTCCAGCATTGGCATCTCCATTGTGAAAAAGGAAAGAGAGTGGTTAAAAGCTCTGGAAATGGGCTTCAAGTATTCTGAAGAAGTATTGGTGGAAAAGTTTGTTGAAGGTCGTCTGATGGCCATCGGGATGAATGGAGAACAGCCCTTCCCCATCGTCCATATCAAACCGAAATCAGAATTTTATGATTATGAGTCCAAATACACCCAGGGAAAAACCGACTACATATGCCCGGCTCAATTGACCGCTGAAGAAAAATTCAATTGCGAAGACGCCGCCATCAAAGTGGTCCGTGCCCTCAAAAGCCGGGGCCTGCCAAGGGTGGACGCCATTCTGGACGATCGGGGAACGCCCTACGTATTGGAGATAAACACCATTCCGGGAATGACTCCCATCAGCCTTTTGCCCATGGCGGCCAAACAGGCGGGAATGAGTTTCGACGATCTGGTAATGGAAATTTTAGCAACCGCTCAACTGGATTAAAAAAACTTTTTATGGCTTACGCATTAGCGGAACAAAAAAAATCCGGTGGGTCCTGGCGAGTCTTGCGCCTGCAAAAACGCAATAAGCGCAAAAAGGGCCGAAACGTCCGTGACTCTTCAGAGGATTCCAGTCTTTATTTGACCGTATCCGCTTTCGCTAAAAACCTGTTGGATTGGTTCACCAAACTCCTGTTGGCAGGGGCTGTGGTTTATGGAGGTTTAGCAGGATATCAATATGCCACCACTTCACCCCAGTTTGAGGTGTCCGCAGTGACGCTCTCCGGCAACCAGACTTTGCCTAAGAAAGAACTGCATGACTGGCTGGGTCCCGTCACCGGAGAAAACATATTTTTACTGAACCTGGGAGACCTGTCTTCCCGGCTCGCCCGCCACCCCTGGATTCAAACCGTTTCCGTACGAAAAATTTTCCCGCAAAACATCGTGGTGGAGGTGACGGAAAGAAAACCTTATGCCCGTCTCAAGCTGGATGAGATTTATGTCATGGATAATTTCGGCTTCCTGCTTTCACCTGAAACCCAGGCTTATAGCCACCTTCCCTTAATCATACAGCCCTGGTCGGATAAAAAGCCCACTCTGGGGGAAAATGTCGCCCTGGAGGGAGTGATTGAGAGTTTGAAAAATATGCAGTATCTGAACAAACTGCCGTTTTTCGCCGACAACCCCATCAAAACGTCGGAAATTGACGATATCTTTCGGATCACCTTCACGACAAGGGATGGTAATTTGAAAATTTACGCGGGTCTTGAAACCATTGAGCAGGATGTGAAAAATTTTCTTCTGATCAGTGACACATTGGCGAAGGATAAAAATAATATCAAATATATCGATTTGTCCTTTAAAGATAAAATTGTTGTACAACAAAAAACGCGCTTGTAACACTTGAATGACGGGCTTCTATGCGAATGATATTAAGGAATAAAAACCATGTCCAAAAAAACTGATCACATCGTTGGACTGGACATAGGCACGACCAAGATCTGCTGCATCATTGGTGAAAGAACTCCCGAAGGCGGGGTGGACATCATTGGTCTTGGGCAATTCCCGTCAAGGGGCCTCAGAAAGGGAGTTGTGGTCAATATCGACAGTACGGTGGAATCCATAAAAAGCGCTGTGGAAGAAGCGGAAATGATGGCCGGGTTCGAAATTGAATCCGCTTTTGTGGGCATCGCCGGTGGACACATCAATAGTCTAAACAGTCACGGCATTATTGCCGTAAAGGGAAAAGAAGTTATTGAAAAAGATGTCGAACGGGTAATAGAAGCCGCCAAGGCCATCGCCATTCCTCTGGACCGGGAGGTCATTCATGTCCTTCCGCAGGAATATATCGTCGACAATCAGGATGGTATCAAAGACCCGTTGGGCATGGCGGGAGTTCGTTTGGAAGCCAAGGTACACATCGTCACCGCGGCGGTGACTTCGGCGCAAAATATCGTCAAATGCGTCAACAAAGCCGGGCTGGACGTGCAGGATATCGTTCTGGAACAACTGGCGTCCAGCGAATCCGTACTTTCCGCCGATGAAAAAGAACTTGGCGTTGCCATGATCGATATTGGGGGAGGAACCTCGGACATGGCTATTTTTTACCAGGGGGCCATCAAACATACGTCCGTGCTCACGATTGCCGGATCGCAAATGACCAACGACATCGCCATCGGCTTGCGCACACCGAATAATGAGGCGGAAATTATCAAGCATTCTTACGGGTGCGCCTACTCCCCTCTTGTAGGGGCGGATGAAACCATTGAAGTGTCCAGTGTGGGAGGCCGGGAACCCAAAAACGTGTCCCGGCAGATTTTAAGTGAAATCATTGAGGCAAGATCCAAGGAAATGTTTGACATGCTGGATCTTGAGCTGACCAACTCCGGTTATCGGGACATCATCACCTCAGGAATCGTTCTGACCGGCGGCGCGTCCGCCATGGAGGGTATCGCCGACCTCGCGGAAAGCGTTTTCCAGTGTCCGGTACGGATCGGGACTCCCATTGGCCTGGGCGGGCTCATTGATGTGGTGAACAATCCCATGTACGCCACCAGCACAGGCTTGATCCAGTACGGATTGCGAGTCGATAAGTTAGGGAAAACACGCCAGCTTCAAGGGCGAAACATGTTCGAAAAAATATTCAGCCGCATGCGGGATTGGGCG
>JAJDAY010000014.1 GCA_029261655.1 Nitrospinaceae bacterium
TGGCGGGCGAGTGCAAAAAACCGATGGAACAGGAACCACCACCTACATCGGCAAGCTCTATGTGTGTGATAACGGCTCCTGCACCAAGATGATTTTTGCCGGTGGTCAACGCGTCGCGCAAAAAGAAGTGACCGGAGGCGCCACCAGTTATTACCATCCCGATCATCTGGGCTCGACCAGCGTAGTCACAGACAGCGCAGGCAATAACGAGCAGGACCTTGCCTATTATCCCTACGGCGACACTTTCTTAGACGTTGGCAGTAAAGACGTCAAATTCAAATACACCGGTAAAGAACGCGACGACAGCACGGGTCTGTATTTTTATGAAGCGCGCTATTACGATCCGTTTTTAGGAAGGTTCATTTCAGCCGACACCATCGTGCCGAACCCGCTCGATCCGCAAGCGTTCAATCGGTATTCTTATGTTCTGAATAACCCCATCATTTATACCGATCCCACGGGGAATTTTAGCTTCGGTTCTTTTTTTAAGTCCTTTTTTAATGCCTTAGTAGCAACATCACCTTTTCCTGAGTCCACTTTGTATGTTGCCCTTATCCGTGGTGACAGCATTACAAATGCTTACATCAATAACTCTATTTTTGTCGCTGAAACCGCGGTGACCTATGCTGTTACCTATTATACGGGTAACCCAGCTTTAGGGGCAGCTGCAGGTGCGGCGGTAGGGGGTGGGCTGCGTAAAGCCGCGGGGCAGGATGTGGATATCGCTAAAAATGTGGGGATTGCCGTTTTAAGCTCAGGTCTGAGTTATGGAGCCCAAACACTACCGATCAATTGGGCTGGCCAAATTGTGGCGAGTGGGCTAATAGGAGGAGGAGTCTCTGAGCTGGCCGGGGGTAGCTTTGTTGATGGGTTTGCTTATGCCTCAATAACTAGCACCGCTCTCCATTACAGAGATATAAGTGATTCGATTAATAATCAAGGGAGCCTCATTGATATTGATGGGGGAGTAGAAGTAGCAAATGCAGCAGGGGGAAAGGGACCCAGTAACGTATTAGGTGGAAGGCAACATGGCCCCCAGCCAATTCTTGGTGTGGGTAGTGGGGGGCAGTTAGGGGGTAGTGGTTTTACTGGTTTTACAAAACATGGTATAAACCAAGCAATAAGTCGTGAAGGTGTTGGTGTAAGTACGCGCTCAATTAGAGATACACTGAAAAACCCTCTAAGCGTTACACAAAAACCTGGAGGTGAAACAATATTTAAGGGAAATTCTTCCAACGTAATATTGAATAAAGATGGAAAAGTGATAACAGTTTATCCAAAAGGAAGAAAAGGATTCAGGAATCCAAAATGACAGGCAAAAAAAATAAAGAAAAATTAAAAAGAATTTTAGAAATATTGAAGAAACGAGAATCTTTTATAATTAAAGAAGCTGAAAAATTTTCAGATATAAAAGAAGTTCCAAAACATATTAGAGAAAGTATTTTGGATGAATTAGGGGATGAGTTTTGTGCCTATGGGTTAAAGAATGACGATGAACCAAATACGTATGGACTTGAGATTGAAGGTTTAACTGATTATTGTAATATTTTGGATGATTAAACATTAAAAAATAAAGCAGTAGTAAACAGTCCCATAAATGTAAAAGACAAAAGGTATAAAATCTCATCCTGATCTTAACTTGAAACTTGTTGAAGGTCATTCTACGAGTCGTCCCCTGCCAATAGAATTCCTTGGCGTTGAAATTAGTGTTAAGACCTTCTTTGACAGCAAATCATTAAATCCCTCAATCCCGTTTCACCCGGGCCACCCATCGTAACCGCCTTAGCTCATTTCCTGACACGAAATCATACTTCTGAAATTTTTTCCGGGAACATTGTTTTCTGAGCTTCTTATTTCCTTCCCGATCAGCCCAATTTTTTCAATTTCCTTGCGATGGGTTTTCTGATAGCGGATTCGATCCTCCCGAATCTTTGCCAAACGATCCTCTAAATTTTCATTTTTTAATTGAATCCCAAAATCCTCCGGTACTTCCTGATTTGCATTTTGGTGATCAAATATTCGATCTAAAATCATGTCTCCCACTTGTTTTTTATAATGCGCCGGTTCCATAAACCCTTGCATGGGTTCTTTGGGATTATTTTTGGAAGGATAGTTTTCTGTCGTGATGGTGTTGTAACCACTGAAATCCCATAATTGAATGGTGGGCTTTGATGGACTACCTTCATCTTGCGTTGGCAGGGAGGCGACTAAATCCCGCTTCCATTGCTCATAGATGGGCCACAGTCCCATGACTCGCATGGCTTCGAGCAAATAGGCATGAACGGGTGAGATGAACAGCCGCAAGTCAATATTGTTTATTTCGGCAAGGGCGATAATTTTTTTTAAATAATCAAATTTATGTTTTTCACTATCTGTACGCCAGTTCTCCGCCTCATCTTTTTGCCCTAATTCGTATAAGTCCAAACCAATAACATATTTTGTATAGGAAAGAAGGTATTGCCGATTATTTTCATTTAAAAGTTTTTCTGAATAAATCTTTGCCTGTTTTTCACCCCATTGTTTGATGGTGTAGCGGAATATGCCTTCGAGATCGGAGGTTGCTTCCTTAGATAATTCGTAAGGCGGCATTATTTTAGTTCTTGCCGGACACCTTCAAAAATTTCCTCTACAGTTCGGTTGGTTATGTTTCCCTGATTTGCAGATTCAATACGCGGTTTCAAGAAATCTTCCAGCTTATGCAAGGCTTCTTCTTCCGTCATCGAGTCCATGTTTGGAAGCGGCGGTAGGGCGCGTTCGAGAACGTAATCTTTAATGGTCTGACCTTTGAGTGCCGCAATCGCCTTTAAACGCTGATGCTGTTCCGGGGTGACTTCTATTGAAAGACGGCGCATGATTTTCTCCTTATTCTTGCGGTAAACTCCTATCTTAACCCTTGTGTATTATATCACATTTGTGTGTAATGTTCATTTACTGTCATGAGGAAGGGAAGGTCTTGACTTAAGGCATCAAAATGAAATCCCTCATTAAAAACTGTGCACGGATTGGAAAGTCCATGCTACTACCCCGTTCCACCGGGCCAACTCATCGTCACCGCCCGATTGGTATTCTGGTGATCAAATATTCGATCTAAAATCATGTCTCCGACTTGTTTTTTATAATGGGCCGCTACCAATTTCCTTTTTGCATCCCGCAAAATTCATGGCTTTGCCGCGCAAAATTGCGCCCAAAATGTCTGAAATTTTATAAAAGTGTCTGAATAATCGTTATAAACCTGCCCGCGTTGAAAATTGCTCCGATAATAAGTGCCGATATTTCAAATGATTTGAAATGGCATATCCCTTGCTAAGTTAATCAGACAAAACCCTTTGATAATTGACGTGTTTTTGAATTCTATGTGCGTTATCCCCTGCAGGATGCTATGATTGCGGCGGAATGATTCATGCGTCTTATTTAGAACGGAAGAGATTTTTATGAGAGCATTTTTAATTCTAATTTCAGCGAGCTTTCTGAGCGGATGTGTCACAACAACGCCTCCTCTCAGCATCGAGGAGTTGAGGGATGAAGTCCATAAAGGTCCCTCCAGGATAAAAATATCGGAACATGAAATTCGGCGATCTTTCCCCCAGGCCTACAGTGCTGTGCAAATCAACGCCGAGAGATGCTTTGAAGTCACAGTCACCATGCCATCGTCTCAAAACCCCGGGGCCGCAGGCAAGCCTGCAAGGTATCGATCTGAGTCGCTGATGACCAGTGAGACGACAGCGGAAACTTCGATGCAATTGGATAAAAAATCATTTGATCCAATGCCCCATGGCGGCTACTACGTATTACTGGCAGATATCGAAGCGATTTCCTCAGAAAAAACCAGATTAACGATTTACGGGGTATTGAACGGTTATGAAAATGTCCATGAGTCCATCATTGATTGGGCTCAGGGTGAAAATGATGATTGCCCCCGGTTTCCCCAGGGATCTATCGATCAGACCCTGACCTATCATAATCCATAATTTTAATTTGGCCTTAAAAGGCTGCATTAGCTCTGGTACATCAAATTTGTCCCGCCAGGACTAGAGGAGAAAACCCATGATTCTGATCCGAAAAGTATTTCCAGTTATGATAATGGCCGCATTAATGCTTCCCGGTTTTTTAACAGACGCCATTGGGCAGGACTCCGCCTATCGTGAGGGAGAAAAAGCCCTGTGCAATATTGGTGACGTCATGAGACGGGTTGAAATTCATTATTATGAAAATGATAAAACGGTTCCCTGTGAAGTTCATTATTATAAGGACACCGAAGAGCCAGGCGAAGACCGGATCCTCTGGAGGGCTGAAAGTGAGACGGGTTATTGTGAAAATAAAATGACCGGATTCGTGGGCGAATTGACCGGATTTGGGTGGTTTTGCGAATCCCAGGGGGATATTCCTCCGGCTCTCGAGCTCGAAGGAGCTTCCAATTAAAATAGTTACACCGACCAAGGCTTTGCGAAGGTGATGGATGTCTCTGTCCATCACCTTTTTTTGTATTTTCGATAGAAGTAATCCCTTCCTTTTAGTAGTCAATCCTGAAAATTCAATAGACAATAGTATTTCATTTTATTAAAATGATAACTATTATCAAAATGAATCGGCCCTCATTTTCCGGGAAGACAAATTTTTATTGCTATGAAAAACTCAGCCAGTGAAACTGATGAAATCATCTGCCAGTGCTATCAGGTCAGTGAGGCGACGATACGTTCCTGCATCGCATCCAAAAAACTGAAAACCATCGAAGAAGTTACCGAGGCTTGTGAAGCCGGAGGGGGGTGCCATTCCTGTCATATCCTCATAGATTTATTCATTGACGAACACCTTAGAAAATCTACTCCGATGGAAAATCTTGTGCACGCGCATGCGGATAAAGTAAAGAAAAGGGGAATTTTAGGACGATTCTTCAAAAAGTTCAAACCGGACGCACCGGTTACCAAATAAGCTCGCCGTAGTAATTCCATAAAGACCGGAGTTGATATCCAGCCTCATCTTACGACCGTATTTCCTTGCAACTCTCTGAAAATTTAACTAATCTGTGATTATTTTCAAACCACCTCAACAACTCTTATTGCGGGGAGGAATCTTTTTTGATGAAAAGTCAGGATTGTATTTTATTCAGCGGCGGGGTCAATGGGGCGGAGGCCGAGTTTGGCCTTCAGGCGGAAGCCGCCGGCGTGGAAGAGGTCAATTTTACTTTTGAAGGTCATAAGACCGCGAGGCAACGCGGCGTGCGGTTTTTGACTTCCGAAGAGCTGGTGAAGGGCGATGTCAGTCTTTCCTATGTGTCCAAGCTGATGAATCGAACCTACAGTTCCGGCCCCTTGTTTCGCAAAGTTCTTCAAAGTATCTGGCATCAGATCAACCAGGCTGAAGAAGTTTTTGTCGTGGGAAAAATTCTGGATGACAACACCGTAAAAGGCGGTACCGGTTGGGGCGCTGAATTCGCTAAAATATGCAACAAGCCCCTGCACGTTTTTGATCAGGAAAAAAACGCCTGGTACACATGGAAATCAGATCGGTGGAAAGAACAGAAATCGGTCAAAATCAGGCACAAACATTTTTCCGGCACCGGCACTCGCTTTTTGAACGATAACGGGAAAAAAGCCATTCAGGATCTGTTTGCAAACTCCTTCAAGTAATATGGCGTCCGTCATACCCCCGTCTCTTCGCACCGCCTATTTTGATTGCTACTCCGGCATCAGCGGCGACATGATTTTGGGCGCATTAGTCGATTTGGGCGTGGACCTTAAAGAAATCCGCGCCAGCCTCCAGACCCTCGGCTTGTCGAAGGGTTATGAAATCAAATCCCGAATCGTCAAGCGCGGACTCATCTGCGGAGTCAAAGTCGATGTGGTGGTGAAGCCTGTCAGACACCCGCATTCCAGAAATTTCAGAGATATCAAAACCCTCATCAGCAGATCGGAATTACCCGCAAAAGTCAAATCCGACGCCATCGAAATTTTCAAGCGTATCGCAAAAGCCGAAGCGAAGGTCCACCACACCAGCATGGACAAGGTGCATTTTCACGAAGTGGGCGCGGTGGATTCCATCGTGGATATTGTCGGCGGAGTTCTGGGAATGGATCTCCTGAACGTTGAGCAGATCATTTCATCGCCGCTGAATGTCGGCGAAGGATTCGTGGAATGCGCACACGGGACCCTGCCGGTTCCAGCCCCCGCTACGCTGAGATTGCTGGAAGGCATCCCCTGTTTTTCTACGGGTATCAAAAAAGAACTGGTCACGCCAACCGGAGCGGGGATGATTGGATTTTTTGCTGAAAAATTTCAATCTCTTCCCCGGATGAAAATCCTGAAAACCGGTTATGGCGCTGGCGATCACGTTGTCAAAAAAAGCCCAAACATGCTGAGAGTCATTTTAGGCGAAATCGCAGGGGAGGGGCAATCCCTGACAATGCTGGAAACCAATATAGACGACATGAATCCGGAGTTTTACGAGCATGTCATGGAATCGCTTTTTAAAGCCGGTGCGGTGGATGTCACCTTCACTCCGGTCATCATGAAAAAAAGCCGCCCGGCGGTGACGCTCTCCGTCCTGGCTCCCTCTTTGAAGAAGGAAAAGGTCGCAAAAGTTCTATTGACTGAAACCTCCACCTTCGGCGTGCGTTATTATGAGGTGAACCGAATCACCCTCGACCGGGAAATCCAAACTGTAAAAACACCTCACGGCCTGGTGAAAGTGAAGATAGGATCGCTGGAAGGTGACGTTCTGAAAGTTTCTCCCGAATATGAAGATTGCAAAAAAATCGCCCGCCGGGAAAAACTCTCCATCAAAAAAGTATATGACGATGTGAGAAAACTGGCGGAACAGAAGTTAAGATAACCTCCCATTCACTCCTTGCGTTTATCGGTGTTCCCTTTGACCGGGATCAGAACGGGCATCTTGGGTTCCATCACTCAAACCGACGCAGGCGAGAAAGCGCATGATGCGTTCCAGGTGGCGCTCGGTATTGCCAAAAGGAATTTGGAAATGATCTTCCGTTTTAAGGCTCACCTCATCCCCCCTGCGGATCAAGTTGTACGCCAGGGACGCCGCTGACGAGACTCTTTTTTCAAGGACGGAGTCCTGCACCTGTCGATTGGTTTGCGCGTCAGTAAGATTTAAAAAAAGTGTGTAACTTTGGTGGCTACTGCCACGAGTTTCTTTCACTCTGAGGCTGCCCGTTTTGGCGGAAGATTTCCAATGCACGGCGTTCACCGGATCGCCTTCGCAATACTCTCTGAGTGTCATGATTTCATCGCCTTGATGAAGGACAATCCCCTGTTCTTCTGCCGAAGAATCCGGCATGAACGGTATTTCCACCGGCTGGATAAAAGGAAATACGAGGGTCTCATCCGCCATCGGTAAAAACTTAATTTTACAAAAAAATCCGAATGGAAAACGGGTGGATACTTGAAACCCCCTGATTTTCAGAGGACCTCTTTTTTCGGCTTTCACCAGTAGATTGGTTTCTTCAATCTTTTCAGGCAACATGTGGAAGAGATAGATGTCGGAATTTTCAGCCAGCGGTAAAGAATCAACTGGAATCAGGGTGATTCGCAGGCAATAGGAAGATAAGTATTTTTTCCCATTGGTGATTTTTAGGCGAACTGAAAAAGGGTCTCCCGCGTAGACGGTGGGGGGGAGGGTGCTTGTAACGGTTATTTTTTTGAGAGCCAGTTCTGACAGAATCCCCGAAACCACCAGCAAGCTCAAGCACATGGCCAGGACGAGAAACAGCAGGTTGCTTCCTGTGAAAATCGCACCCACTCCGACCGCAAAAATGAGAATAATAAATCCCGCGCCTTCCCTGGTTATTTGCAGGGACTGGTTGCGTGTCCTGATCGTGTAGACCGGTTTTGGCAGGGTTGGAAGTTTTTGGGAATGAGACATCATTTTTCATCGCTCCAAAGAAGCTCCGTCAAACCGGTATTTCTATGGTATCCAGAATGTTGGAAATGATGGCCGCTGTGTCCCGCGCGCGTTGGCTGGGTTGGCGGTGGTGCGATTTTGGAATGACACGGTGGGCCAATACCGGGAGTGCCAGTTCTTTGATATCGTCGGGAATGCAGTAATCGCGTCCGTGAAATAAAGCCGAGGCTCTCGCCGCCTTTTGCAGAATCAAACCACCGCGTGGGCTCACCCCCAGTTCAAGGTGGTCGGTATTTCGTGTTTCGGTGATGACGCTCAAAATATAATCGACCAGAACAGGTTCTATTTTTACCGCCTCGACCTGCCGTTGCAGGCTCAATAAATCCTCCCTGGAAAGAACCGGCGCAAGGTCCGCAGGGTTCATACGTGAAGGATCGCGGGTGAGGAGCCGGTGCTCGTCTTCGATGGAAGGGTAGCCCATCGAAATGAACATCATGAAACGGTCCAGTTGGGACTCGGGCAATGGATAGGCCCCGTAGCTTTCGGTCGGGTTTTGCGTCGCGATGACCATGAACGGATCGTCCAGGGAATAGGTGGTGTTATCCACGGACACCTGTTTTTCATTCATTGCCTCCAGAAGGGCGCTTTGGGTGCGGGGGGTGGAACGATTGATTTCGTCGGCCAAAACAATATTAGAAAATAAGGGTCCTTTTTGAAAATGGAAGCGTTTTTCCTCCTGATCGTAAATAGAAACTCCCGTGATGTCGGAGGGCAGGATGTCGTTGGTGAATTGTATTCTGCGAAAGTCCAGATCGAGAGATTTTGCCAGCGCCTTGGCGAGGGATGTTTTACCCACTCCCGGCACGTCTTCGATCAACAAATGTCCCTGGGCCATGAGAGCGATAATAGCGAACTTCACGGCATCCGGTTTGCCAAAAACAACCCTTTCAATATTTCTGGATAAGCGGGCGATGGTTTCCTGAACGGACTTCATTTTTTTAAAACCTCCAGGACTTTTTTCATGTCCTCATGCACGGCTTTTCGGTTTTCCACGGTGTAAAAACGCAACAGGTAAGCGGGGTGAAAGGTGAGCATCAGTTTGATTCCCTCAAACTCGTGCCAGGTTCCCCGTTCTTTGGTTATGGGGACACTGCGTCCGAGAAGCGTGGACGAGGCGGGTTTGCCGAGAGCGACTATGACCTTTGGGCGAATCACTTCTAATTGTTTCAGCAGGAAAGGTTTGCAGGCTTCTATTTCCTCGGCTTCCGGGTCGCGGTTGCCGGGTGGCCGACATTTGACGATGTTGCAGATATAGGTGTCCTGCTCTCGGTTCAAGCCCATTCCCTTTTCAATGATTTCCGTGAGTTTTTTTCCCGCCCGGCCAACAAAAGGGAAACCCTGCTCGTCCTCATCTTTTCCGGGGCCTTCGCCAACAAAAACCAGGTCGGCGTTTGGGTTGCCCGAACCGAAGACGATTTTATTTCTTCCCTCGCTCAATTTGCAACGGGTGCAGTCGCCCAGTTCTTCCTGAACGGCCTGTAAAAGAGCAGGCTTGTTCTGAGTTGAGGAGGAGATAGTTTTCTTGCCGGTCTTTTTTGATGCGCCCAATTGCAACTCCACTTGTTGAGGAATTTCAGTGTATCCGTAGTCTTGCAGGAAAAGCAGGTAATTTTTTAATTCCCGCAACTTGTCAGATCTTTTGGGTGAAGGGTTCATGACCCGAAAGGATAGCAAATGGACCCGGCCAAAACAATAGGGGCAGGTTGTGAAATAGATATAACCTATTGATTATAATGGTATTAAATCAGAAATCGTTTTTTTACAAGGGTTCCCCTCGTGTTTCGAGCCATTTTTTCTTGATACCACTTTAATTCTTGGATAGTATGATTTAGATCACATTTCTTATAATTTTTGTTTATGTCACTGATTGTGAAAAAGCCGACACGCATTTTTATTTTTTTAGCGCTGATCCTCATGGCTTGGGTTTCAGGAGCCGATGCTTCGACTTCTCATCACCATCATGAGGGAGTTTCCAGTTCCCCCTTTCAGGGTGAGTTGAAAAGTCATTCCCAGCATTGTCAGTTGAATAAGCACTACAGTAAGACCTGTCCGCATACCCGCACCCAAAGTAATTCACTGGAAATGCGTCTGGCCGCGGATTGTGGCGGCAACCCCAATACCGCGGTTCCGACCGTCTCTAACCCCGGTTCAAGTCATTTATTATTTTCAGCGAACTTTTTTTCACCTGTTTTAAAAGGTGATGAAATTATTTTTATTTCCTCAGATTTATTTCAACACTTCTTTCCCGATCCAATGGATCATCCCCCCAGAGTTTCCTAGTCTATTTTTCCGTCTGATTATCAATACCTGTGATGCCGTTTGATTTGCGGTTTCAGAGCAAACGGCCCTGTTGCAGGAAACTCCGAATGAAATGAATGAAGCTGTGTGCTTTCGTTCGATCCAAAGGAACCGCCATGTTAAAAAAGAATTTGTTGTCACTGTTTATTGTAAATGTTTTTCTGCTGATTTTTGTGCCTTTGTCCCAGGCGTTTGTGGGTCTGTGCTGCGCCCACTGCGGCGGTAACATGCCGCTCAATATTCCTGGCGGTGGTATTCCTGAAACGCATGAGTTTCGTTTCAAGTTAAGCCAGATGTACATGGAAATGGGGCCTCTTAGAGATGGCACAAGCGATCTCGACACCTCCAACCTTCTTGGAGTTCCAAATAACTCCACATTGTTTGCGGCGGTGCCGGAGGAAATGCGGACCTACATGACGATGGGTTCTGTCGCTTACTCATTCACGGATAACCTTGCGGGAATGGCGATGCTCGGTTATGTCCGAAATGAAATGGATATGAAGTTTAACGCCGCGCTCACGACCGCCGCCGGCGGGACGAACGGCTTCACCATGTTTTCTCATGGAATCACCGATCTCACGCTTCTGGGCAAGTACCGGCTTTATCACGATGATAATCTGGCTCCCACCAAACAGGCATCGATGATATTTGGACTTTCCCTGCCGACAGGAAGCATTGACAAGCAATTTTCCCGTAATCCGGTTCCCGGCCAGAACGGGACCATTCTTCCATTCAGAATGCAGACCGGAAGCGGGACCGTGGACCCGATCCTTGGATTGACTCTTCAGGCTTCCAGCGACCCCTGGTGGTACGGGTTGAACTTCAAGTGGGAAGGGCATGTTTACGATAACGACCAGGGATACCACCGCGGTCAGGAACTTCGTTACGACGCGTATTTAATGCGGCAGGTTCATCCCAAAGCGGTACTGCTTGCAGAAATGAATTACTGGTATGAAGGGAAATACAGCGACGAGCCCTTCGACCAACGTGTCAATGGAGAAGGCCATCTTGGGTTCAATCCGAATAATGCTTTTATCAGTCCGTTAAACGATCCGAATAATTACGGCGGCCACCAGCTTGCGGTCAGTTTTGGTTTTCAGTTCCAGCCAATTCCTTTGCATATCATCGAATTGATCGCGACGATGCCGATTTATCAGGACTTGAATGGCCCGCAATTGCGACAGGATTACATGATTCAGGCGACTTACTATGTGGAACTCCCAACCAAGAAAAGCCGTCGCTATAAGGGTTTCAAACCGCCCAAAGAGTTGGGGTTTTAGGATGAATTTTGGTTTCAAGCACATCCCGTATTGGGTTGCACTGTTAATGACCTCCACCATGATGGCCTGTGGTGGGGGACAACTCCCGGAAGCCGGAACGCCGGATGTCGATCTGTATCTGAAAAAGTGTACGGCTTGCCATTCCTGGCCGCACCCGGCGCGACATACCAAAGAGGAGTGGGATCATTACCTTGCTTTGATGGAATGGCATATGGAAAAAAAGGAAATCCCGTTTTCCGCCGAGGAAAAGCAGGTCATAAAGGGCTATCTATATCGCAACGCCAGATAGGAGAACCGACATGCGCAACTTGCTTGAATCCATCATTTTGATGGCCGCGTTATTTCTGGGGCCTTTTGGGACCTCTGTTTGGGCCGTTCAGCAGTCTTTTGAAAATATGGGCATCACTAAGCCCCGAACTGAAAAGCCCGCCCCTGACTTTTCCCTTCAGGATATCAAAGGGAATAAAGTCAGTTTGGAAGACTTTCGCGGCAAATCCATTCTGTTGAATTTCTGGGCAACCTGGTGTGAAGCCTGCAAAGAGGAAATGCCTTCCATGCAAAGGCTTTATGAGAGGCTTTCCGGTCAAGGCGTTGAGGTGGTCGCCATCTCCATTGACCGCCGGAATTTTGACCGCATCAAAGAGTATGCGGAACAATATAAACTGACTTTTCCGATACTGTGGGATCCTGATCAGAAGGTTAGAAAGCATTATTATATAATGGGTCTCCCCACCACCTACCTGATCGGCCCCGAAGGAAAACTGAGAGGCTATGCGTCGGGAGCCAGGGTGTGGGACAGCCCCGACTCCATTCAGGCACTGACCTCTCTGAAGGAAAAAATGTGACTGAAAGTAAGCTCCGGTTGTGGCTCTTTCTTACGGTGTTCCTTTTATTGCCGATTTTGCAAGCGCCGGCCTATTGCATCGAGAGCGCCGGGGAGCTGGTGAAGGATCTGGACGCGCATTATTATTACCCCCAGAAACAGGGTCTTAAAAAACTTTCCGTGCGGATGGAATGGGAACAGCTCGATGTCATCACCGATAGCGGTCTCTACCTGAAAAACCCTTCCTTTAAATTCTTATGGCAAAAGAGCCCGACGGGTTCGAAAAGTGTTTTCAAATTGGCGGATGGGTCCAGCGAAGTTTCTGAAGAACGACGGCAGGAACTAATGAGCATGCTGGAGAATTACAAAGAGGTTGTGATTCCTGAAACCCTTGAAGAAAAAATGGCGGGTTATGAGGGCCAGGTAAAAGAAGCGCAGAAAAAAAGCCGGTTGATTGAGTTTGATTCCCTGAACGCGGGTGCAGGCATCAAAAAATACGGTTTGGTGGTGGACCTTGCGCAGAAAAACGTCAGGAAATTTAGAATGGAGCGTAAAGCCGCGCCGTTTAATATTGTGAGCGATGTTCGATACACCCGCCAGGACGACAAGTGGCTGGTCGCGGAAATTCGGACAAATTTCAGGGTCGGTGCAATGAAATACCGGGAAACGACGGAGTATGTTTACCGGCGCGCGGGAAAATTCTGGCTCGTAGGTAAAATGAGCCAGACTCTGAAAATGGATGCCCGAATCCTCCAGTCCTTTATCTTCCGATTCCGCGATTATAAGATCAATTGAACTAGTTTTTCACGTACCTGCGTAGAATCCAGGGAGATATCCATCTGGTTTATAAATTTACCTAGAAGGAAAAGGTAATCTATAAATAATTGAAAAAAAACGACTTACAGTCCCATATTTCAAATATTTCCGATTGTATCTGATGGGGTCTTTGGTTTATAATCAGTGCATTAAATATTCTTACTTTGGTGGAGGAAGAGTATGTCAGGTTTAAAGAGCGCGTGGGAGCTCAGTCTTGAAAAATCCGAACAATTGGTTCCAGAGCTCAAAGGCAAGAAAAAGCTGAATGAGCAAGCGAAAAAGGAAATCAATAAAATCCGCAAGGAGTACCAGGCAAAAATTGCGGATAAGGATGTGACCGTTCAGGACCGTTTGAATAAATTGTCGCAGAGAACGCCACCGGAGGAGATGGGATCGGTGGCCGAAGAGTTGATGCGTCAATTTGGCGATGATAAAAAGGCGCTGGAAGAGCAGATGGAAGGCGAGATAGAAGCTGTCCGCCAACGCTCTGGCTGATTGACCTGAACAACCCTGACCCTTAATTCCATAAAGTAAAAATAATTCTAAACGTCGGTTCTGGCCGTCTGGCGCTATTTCTTTTCTGAAAACCGGAAAAACTGTATTTGTATGAATCACGTCATTGAACAATTAGTTCTTTCTGCCCTCCACAAAGCTAAAAATAATGGCGATCTTGAAATTGCAGAAGAGCCTGAGATCGTCATTGAAAAACCCAAAGACCCTAAGCTGGGTGATTTCTCCACGAATTTAGCGATGACCCTTGCCAGGCCCGAACGAAAAAATCCGCGAGTCATCGCAGAGGTGATCTGCAAATACCTTAAAAACGGCGGCGGTCAGGTGGAGCGGGTTGAAATGGCCGGTCCGGGATTCATCAACCTGAAAATGACCCAGTCCTTTTTTATCAGCAGGCTCCTCAAAGTCGCGGAGTCGGGCGATGATTTTGGTTGCTCGACGGTGGGAAAAGGGCAAAAGGTTCTGGTGGAATATGTGAGCGCCAACCCGACGGGTCCACTCCATGTGGGGCATGGCAGGGGAGCGGCGGTTGGAAATACCCTGTGTAATATCCTTAAGAAAGCCGGGTTCGATATCAAGTCCGAATATTACGTCAACGACGTGGGCAACCAGATGAATATTCTGGGTCGGTCCACCTGGTTGCGCTATCAGGAGATTCTGCACAAAACGGTGGAGTTTCCCAAGGATCATTATCAGGGCGACTATATCAAAGACATTGCCCAGGAAATAATCGACCGGCACGGTGAAGAATATCTGAAAAAATCGGAGGATGAGGCACTGCCTTTTTTCCGGCAATACGCGGCCCAATGGGTTCTGGAAGGGATCAAAACCGACCTCAAAGAATTTCGTGTGGAGTTCGACGGCTGGTTCAGTGAAAAGACCCTTTACGAGGATGACTCGGTTGACAACGCTTTGGGCTGGTTACGCGAAAAAGGATTTGTGTATGAAAAAGATGGGGCTGTATGGCTGAAATCGTCGGCTTTTCAGGACGAGAAGGACCGGGTGATCGTCAAGCAAAATGGCGATCAGACGTATTTTTGTTCGGACATTGCTTACCACCAAAACAAGGTCAATCGTGGATTTGAAAGCCTGGTCGATCTTTTTGGCGCCGATCATCACGGCTATGTGCCCAGAATGCAGGCGGTGATGCAGGCTCTTGGCTATGACCGCGACGTATTCAAGGCGCTCCTGGTGCAGTTCGTTTCATTGAAACGCGGCGAAGAGAAAGTCTCCATGTCCACCCGTTCAGGTGAGTTCGTGACCCTCAAGGAAGTGGTGGACGAAGTCGGCGTCGACGCAACACGCTATTTTTTCCTTTCCAAAAGTTCGGACAGCCATCTGGATTTCGATCTGGAATTAGCGAAAAAGGAGACCCCGGAGAATCCGGTTTTTTATATTCAGTATGCTCACGCCCGCATTTGCAACGTGTTTCTCAAGGCGCAAAACCAGGGGATCGCGGTTCCAGGAGTCGCAGAAGTGGACCTGACACCGCTGGTTGAGGAGGAGGAATTTGCCCTCATTAAAAATATTCTGGCGTTTCCAGAAATGATCGAAAAAAGCGCGCAGACGAAAGAAGTGCATCGCATTTCCCATTACCTGCACGATCTGGTGGCGAAGTTTCATAGTTACTATAATAAACATCGAGTTGTCACTGAAAATCAACCGTTGACCCTTGCGAGATTGTTTCTTTTGCACTGTTTGCAGATCACCATCCGCAATGGGTTGACTGTCATGGGCATTTCAGCGCCGGAGAAAATGTGACCGCTTCAGCATTCATGAGTTTCTATTTCAAAAAGAGTGAGTGTGTTTGGGTATGATACGAAAAACTATCATCATTCTTATTTTGGGCTGTATCGGAGGCGCGGGATTTTTTCTGAGTGAAGGAGAAATCGGGGATGGCTTCGCATTTTTTAGTTCGAAAGATGATACGGAGGTGAAGAAAAAAAACCTCGTCAAGCCAAAGTCCTATTATTCCAGCCGCAAACACAAGGTTGCTGATTTCAATTACGAAAGGCTGAGTTTTTTCCCGGTCCTGAACGATCCTTCCATGACCAAAATGATGGGTTTGAATGGGCAGGTCATTAAGAAAATCCATTATTCTCCACCCCGAGCTACCCGGCCTGAGAAAAAAATAAGGAAACAACCCTCCGTTCCCGTTACTCCCGTTAAGATCGAGAAAAAAATTTTGAAAACCCCATCCACCGCGCCAATCCCGGCGACTCCAGAAAAGATCGTGGTTGAATCCGGGGAAGAATCTAGGAAGGAACCAATGCGGTCCGTGAGTCAAATATTAGAAAAATTTCCGATCCTTTCCTCACAAGGTGATTCACGGTCCAGCGGGTTGCAAGGCGAAAGCAAATCGTCTCCCTCTATTATAGATGCGGGGCTTTTGAAAGTAACCGAAAACCCGTCCTCTGAAAAGATGTCGTTTGTTGTGCAGGTCAGTTCCTTTAGGAAGGTGCAGGATGCTGAAACGTTAAGAGATGCTCTGGGGAAAAAAGGATACGCCTCCTTCATCGGTAAAAAAGAATTGCCGAATAAAGGAACGTGGTACCGGGTGAATATCGGAAGCTATCAGGATCACGCGGGTGCCGAGAGAGCGGCGGGCGAGTATTATCGAACAGAAAATCGTAAAGCCATGGTGATAAGAAATGCCGGCTGATTGAATTTTTTCCGCTTCAAAACTTCTGCAGAATTTCTACCGGATCATCCACCCGCGGGCCGCCATAAAAATTTTCCTTGCTGTCAAACCAGGGGTTGAACCGATATCCTTCTATGTCGTCCTGATACAGTTTCCGCCTTTGATCCGCTTCATCGAATACAAAATCAATTTTTGAATCCTTCCCCTCTTCAATGGTGACGGTTCCTTTCAGCGTGGGAATGAAAGGATGCCAGGCGAGAACCTCATAGGTTCCGGGAGGGACATCTGAGAGACTGAAATTGCCCTCTGCGTCCGAAATGGCATAATAAGGATTTTCAACCATGAAGCCACGGGTTTGCAGGAAAGGATGCAGGTTGCATTTGATCAGAAATTCGTTTGTGTCCTGGTTGACAAATGCCGAACGAACTTGACTGGAATGCTTGGTGACCGCTTTATTGCTCACTTGATCGACATAAGAGGAGCTGTTGATTTCATAGGTAGCGATTTCATGGCGGATGGGGTCTTTGTTTTCCACAAGAATATTTTCGCCATTGCGGACCCCGATCACGTATTGATCCGAATGACAGCGGTCTATATTGAAGGTCTGCATTTTAGTGGGAAACGGTTTGCCCTTTTTAATACCCTGAATAGCGATGACCGTGTCTTTGAGCCCTGAGTTCTCCGAAACGGTGAAATCCCGTAAAATCCGGTGACCCTTGCCATCGGAAATGCGCGCGCAAAACTTAATGTTGGGAGCGTGAATCAAATGAAATGACCGCGCTCTGGGTACGGGCCCGGTCAACGTCACCCGTCCGCTCAACGTGCCTGAGCTGTTCACCTCGGCAACTTTATATTCCCCTGGAATTTGTTCAAAAAGCTTTTTGGACAGTTTCTGATTTTTGCGATAGAGGTGGTTGACCTGTTCCCGGGCTTTTTCCGGACGGTTCTGCAAAAGATAAAGGATTCCCAGATCGTATCTGGCCTTGGACATGCGTGAGTCTTTTTCCAACGCCATTTGGAACTCCGTTTCCGCTTCTTCAAACAAGCCGAGACGGGTGAAAGACACGCCTCGGTTGTACCGCAAAAACGCGTGATCGTATCCCAGCCCCAAAGCTTCTTCAAATTTGAGCAGAGCGTCCTTGTGCTTTCCTGTCTGACTCAGCGCCACCCCCAGATTTGCATGGGCCAGCGCAAATTTCGAGTCCAGCTCTATGGCTTTTTGAAATTGTACGGCGGCATCCTGCCAGTCTTTCACCTGGCTCAATCTCAGCCCTTTTTGATAATACCCCGTTGCGTCCAGAGGTTCCCTGGCTTCTGATTGAACGGAAGAAAACGACCCTGTTATGAGAAGACCCACAAACAGCGCGATGGCTTTAAATATTAACTTTTCGGGAGTGCGTGAATGGATCATGTCGGCTCTTTTAAAATGGGTAAAATATTGAATTTACCAATCTACAATTCCCGCAATGGCCTGTCAACCGGAACTGAAAATTGTTGTGGCGCCCCGCTTGTTTGCATCTTGAACGGCTTTTGAATAAGATATAAATAATAGCAAAAAATTCCACCTTTTATCAGCGTGACCGGTGGAGGAGGAGACGCATTTCCCTGTCATGAACGATTCATTGATCCCATTCAAGGCCCATTGGCTGGTCAAAGGCGGTGTCGCGCAGACGATTCTGGGCTCCCAATTTCCAGGCGAGACCTTCCTTCCTCCGAGAAAAATCCACAAAATTCCATTGGAGCCGCGCTCCCAGATGATTGCCCTGGAACTTGAGAACAGGAATACCAAAAGTCCGATTATATTACTGGCTCATGGCATGGGCGGCTGTTCCGAATCGGGATATATACGGCGCATCGCGGCCAGGATCTGGAAACGGGATTTCGGCGTGTTCATGATGAACCAGCGGGGAAGCGGCGCCGGGCTGGGTCTGAGCGAAACACTGTGGAATGGTGGGTCGAGTGAAGACATGGAACAAATGGTGAAATACATCGTCAACCTGTATCCCAAACGAGCGCTTCTCATTGTGGGGTTTTCACTGAGCGGCAACGTGTTGCTGAAATATCTGGGGGAGGGCAGAAAGATATCCAAAAATATTCACGGCGCCTTTGCCGTCAATCCGCCCATCGACCTTAAAACCGCCAGTCAGCTCCTGTGCAGTGGAAAAGGCTCCGGGATATTCAACCCCTATTTTATGAAATTATTGCGCCGCCAATGTCAGGCGTTGGGCGAATGTTTTCCCGAAGCCGTCCCGCCGAAGAGCAAGTTCAAGAATATCTGGGACTTCGATGTGGTCTACACAGCCCCGGCGGCAGGTTTCAAGGACGTAGAGGAATATTATCAAAAAAGCAGTGCCCGACAGTTTATAAAGTCCATCGAAGTGCCCACCCAGATTCTGTGCGCCAAAGACGACCCCTTCATTCCCCCCACCGTATTCGACGGCCTTGGCGAAAACGGCTACGTCAACACCCTGTTCCCCGATCACGGCGGGCATATGGGATACCTGGCATCCAAAAAAACATCCTTAGGCGACAAGCGCTGGATGGATTATGTCATCGTCGATTGGGTGGAGAATGCCTGATTTCAAGTTCAATTGCGGGGCCATTGCGAGGTCTGGGACCGAGCATTTGATAAAGAGATCCTTTAGCCCGATATGTCAACTTAATGGAATGGCCGGAGACTCCACTTGAAAATCGAACTTTTATATTTTAAAGGTTGCCCGGGCTTTACGCCCACATTGTCTCTTCTTCAAAAGGTGTTGGATGAAGAAGGAATACCAGCCAAGGTGCAAACTATCCTTGTGGAGTCCGAGTTGGCGGCGCAGTCATTGCGGTTTTTGGGGTCGCCTTCCATCCGGGTGGACGGGCAGGATATTGAGTTAGAGGCCCGGACGGCAACTGATTTTGGAATCAAATGCCGCATTTACGATAATGAGGGTGTGCCGGGCGGGGTCCCTGCTAAAAATAAAATCCGCGAAGCGATTCGCAAAGGGGGAAAAAAATAAGCTCAGGATGACGGAAAAAATGGTTGAGTTGTGGAGGGGTTAAATATTTCTGTGTTATGCGAAGGTGTCTATTCGTGGAATAGCAGGTTCTTCGTTTTTTACCAGACTCAAGGTCATGATGTGACTCGCGCATTTCGGACCGGTGGAGTTTCGGTTGGCTTTCAGGATAAGCTTCTGCCCGTCCTGCGCGGTTTTTGGAAGGGTGAATTTGATGGGACCGGTCGCGGACTTGAGGGTCCAGACTTTATTGGTCCCGATGGCATTCTCAGGAATACGCACCTTGTAATAGTAAACGGCGGGGGCGGGATCGAGCGTTTCTCCATTGGGCACGTGAATATTCAATAGAAGGTCCCCGCATTTATTGGAGAACATGCTTTTGTGGCCCTTATCGGGAACACGAATGAACATGCGAGTCCAGGGCCCCGACGGAATTCTGACCTGAAAACTTTCTTCGCCTTTTTTTACCCGGACTATATTTGAATGGGACGGCAGGCGTTTTTTGAGAAAAATGTTTTTTCGGATATCCAGCGAAAAAATTTTCTTTTCCCATTCAAATAAAGTATCGCCCACACCCTTGAAACTGCGCTCAGAATTTTCTGTTGGGTGAATTTTACTGGCCGTATTCAAGGGTGTGGGCGCTTTTTCTAAAGGCGTCGCCATCATCGGAACGCCCGAATTATCTTTACTCTGGTCTTCATAGAATCGATTTCTATGTTCGTTCACTGTTTTCCAGGCAAGGCTTTTTTGCCGGCTGATTTTGTAGCGAACTTCAAGTGTGTTAAACGCGTCGGAAATTTTTTGAAATTTTGGTGTCAGGGCGGGTTTTCCGGGATTCAGGTCGGGATGATATTTTTTAGCCAGGAAGTGATAGGACCGTCTCACTTCTTCCCATTTTGCATTGGGACCGACATTCAGGGTTGTAAAGCATTCGGATAATTTCATGGCATTCTGAATCCTGTGTTCTTGGTAATTTGCCGCTGGATTCAAAATGCCAGAGAGTTGTTACGATTTTGTTAAGCCGATGTTTCGTTATTCATACAAATAAAGGGATGCCGAAATTCTCGTGAAAAACCACTTTCTGGCCCTTAAAAATATTTCTCCGAGGGTCCTGGCAAAATTGACAAAAATGGCCGGTTCCATTAAATTGGTAGAGATACCGGGTAAAACAGGCCAGCTTGAAAGGGCCTTTGAAAGGATGGAGTGATGAAGCGGGTGAGAGATTTCTTTAGACTATACTTCCTTGCAAACCTCCTGTTTCTGGGGAGTTTTGCCCTTGCGGAGACAGCTCTGGCATCGCCGATTCATGAAGCCGCTGTGAGCGGAGATGTTGAACTTGTGGAGATGCTGATCGCCAATGGCGCCGATGTGGATGACCGGGACGTGCATGGCTACACCCCCCTTCTTCTGGCCATTCAGGCAGGGCATACGAATATCGCCAAGGTGTTGATCGACAACGACGCCGATGTGAACGCCAGGGCGGTGAACGATGGCGGCGAAGAGGTCACCCCGCTGGACTTGTCTATTCTCCTGGGCCACGGCTTTACGGAAGCTCTATTGCGCCGTCATGGCGCTACCAATCCGCATCCCCCTGCCAATTTGCCCGGACCCACCCCGTAAGAAAACCCCCGTTTAAGGCATATTCTTTTTGGACCTGATCGTATTTATCGCTAGAATAGTTCTGCTATCAAACGAACCCCTGCTCCGTTGAGGATATGAAATAATGATCAAGTTTATCAAAGTGCTGAAAACCGAGGATCTTCCGATCGGCAAATCTGCCATTGTGTTGGTGGGCGATCAGGAAATTGCGGTTTTCAATTATAAAAATGAATATTTTGCGGTTTCAAACAAGTGCCCGCATAAGGGCGGACCTTTGGGAGAGGGAAGGGTGCAGGAAGGAATTGTGATATGCCCCAATCACGAATGGCGGTTTGAATTGAAAACCGGCAACAGCATGCAGAACCCCGAAATGAAATGCGGGGTGTATCCCGTCCGGGTCAAAGATGAAAAAATCTACGTCGGGTTCGATCAAAATAAGAAGAAAATTTACGGGAAGGAAGCGTACGCTCTGCCGGCATCCTTGAAATTTAAAATTCCGACGATTCAAAAACCGATCAATCCCGATGAAGAGCTTTAAGGGAGAATAGTACCAGGCAGGGCTTTAGAAATTATTTTAGCCGGTGAGATTGTCATCCTCGATTTCAACCCACTTGGGATCGCCGTGGGTTTTATAATTTTGCGTTCCGGCGTAGGTCCCGCCGTGGTAAATATTTACTTTGAATTTTCCGCCACCATAGTTTTCCGCAATAAAAGGAACCGGGTCTTCTATTTCAATCAATTCCGTAGTTTTAAATTTTCCGACCAATTTAAACTCCATGCCCATTCCAGAGGGAAGCAGAACAAAGAACTTTAAATTAGTTGTGTGAAGGAATTGCATCATATCATTTTCCATGTCGTCCTTGTCGTACACAGGCCCGGATTTTTGCCGCGAGCGCAGTTTTAAATAATCTTCCAGCAAATTATAAAACCACCAGTTTTTTTCTTTACGCTGGTCGTGCAAAAAAGGGTATTCGACAAAACCGTATTTATTGATAAATGGTTTTTTTGCCATTAAAATTCTCCTTATTGAAACTATCTAAACGAATTCTTATTATATTCAGTTGCAAGCCAGATACAAGGTGCTTTGAATAAACAGAGTGAATGACAAACATGTTTGATAAATTTTATCGGTTGAATTACTGGCGGTTGGGGTTTCAATCCAGATTATACGACCTGTTGACTCCAGAGGCCTACAGAGAGTCTGCCCGCCGTTGCGTTCAGAGTGTGCCGGTGAAAAAAGGACAGGTGCTTCTGGATGTTGGGTGTGGGTCCGGTCTGTTAATTGAAGGTATGAACGATCGGTTGGACTTTGGGTTACGCTATCTGGGAGTGGACATTCAGATCTCCGGGTTGATCCGGGCACAGAATAAAGCGGAAAAAGAGGGCAGCGTCTCTTTGTTCCAGGCGGATTTCACTCACCCGCTCCCCCTTAAAAAGGAGTCGGTTGACATCATCGCGGCGCACTTTTCGCTTTACACGATTGCCGACCGGGAGCGGCGGAAAAAAATCCTTTCCGGTTTAGTGGAACTATTGAAGCCAAGAGGGTTGATGGTGATCGTCAATCCTTCCCGCGAATACTCAGCGAAAAAAATCATTCGGGAAAGTGTGGGATTGGTGCGTGAACGAAACGGCGCTTTTTCCGCCTGGGTAAAAAAACTTTTTTTATATCCCTTGACCACCTGTCTGGGGCTGAAATTTATCGAGAAACAACTGAAGGCGGACCAATGGCACGCCTTCAGTTTTAATGAATTATGTGAAGAGATGGAGTCCGCCGGTCTGGTCGTGGTCCATTCAGAGCCTGTTTATGCAGGGTGCGCTCATCTGGTCACAGGACGTAAAGTTCAGACCCAGGTTGCTTATCCCCCACTGTAGAGAAGACAGAGCCGGTGAATAGTTAGCCCGCTGGCATTACAAGCCAGCGTCTTTTTGCAGGGCTTTTGCCTTATCTGTTTTTTCCCAGGTGAATTCTTTTTCAGTTCGCCCAAAATGGCCATAGGCGGCGGTTTTGCGATAGCGGGGTTTCATCAGGTCCAAAGATTTTGTTATCCCTGCGGGTTTCAAAAGAAAATGCGAACGGATCAGGTCTTCCAGAATATCGGGGTTGACCTTGCAGGTTCCGAAAGTTTCCACAAAGATGGAAACGGGATCGACAACGCCAATGGCGTAGGCCAGCTGGACTTCGCACCGGTCGGCGATTTTTGCCGCCACAAGGTTTTTAGCGATGTAACGGGCCATATAAGCCGCGGAACGATCCACTTTGGAGGGGTCCTTGCCGGAAAAGGCTCCGCCGCCGTGCCGCGAGAACCCGCCGTAGGTATCGACGATGATTTTTCTTCCTGTCAAACCACAATCCCCATGTGGGCCGCCCACCACGAATCGCCCGGTAGGATTGATATGGATCTTCAATTTTTTTTGTCGGTATTTCTCAGGAATCACCTTGTTTATGACAAGCTCTGTAATCTCACTGCGCAATTGTTTGTTTTTTACATCGGCATCGTGCTGACTGGAAATTACCACGGTTTCAATGCCTACCGGCTTATTATTTTTATAGCGAACGGACACTTGTGACTTGCTGTCGGGTCGCAGGTAGGGGAGGGTCCCCTTCTTTCGGAGTTCAGCCAGTTTGCGCACCAGTTTATGGGCGTACATGATGGGCATGGGCATCAGTTCTTTTGTTTCATTGGAAGCGTACCCGAACATCATTCCCTGGTCTCCCGCTCCCTGCTCAGACTTCTCCCTGTCCACTCCCTGGGCGATATCTTTAGATTGCTGGTCAAACGAAACCAGAACGCCGCAGGTTTCAAAGTCGAACCCCATATTGGAGTGACTGTAACCGATATCCTGGATGGTACTGCGGACAATTTTGGGGACTTCAATATAACAGTCCGTGGATATTTCACCCGCTACGACTGCGAACCCGGTGGTCACCATGGTCTCGCAAGCCACGCGCGCATTAGGATCGTTTGCAAGCACTTCATCCAGAATGGCGTCAGAAATCTGGTCCGCAACTTTATCAGGGTGGCCTTCTGAAACCGATTCGGATGTAAATAGAAATTCGCCTTTATTCATTTTCTGTCCTCTAAGATTGGATGATTTTTAGGTTCCGTTATTATTTTGAGAATTCCGTTAATGGGTATTGTTTATCAATGGTTGAAATTTTTCTTCAAAAGTTGTGTCGCGGTCGAAATCGGAGGGAAACCGCGCCTGCATTTCCGATAAGATGAAATGGTTGATCTCCTCAGTGGAAGTGAGGGTGAGCGCATGATCGGCCAATTGATTCGCTTCTTCGAGGCTGATTTTCCGGATAATCTTTTTTACTTTGGGAATAGAATGGGCTTCCATGCTCAGTTCCCCCTGATTTCCTAACCCCAGCAGAACAACGGTTGCCAGTGGGTCTCCTCCCATTTCTCCGCAAATGGAGACTTCTTTCCCGGAATCCCGGCCGGCTTTAAAGATTTCCTTCAATACCTTGAGCACCGCAGGATGAAAAGGCTGGTACAGGGACGCCACACTTTCATTGGTGCGGTCCACGGCAAGAAGGTACTGGATCAGGTCATTGGTCCCGACACTTATGAAATCGGCGACTTCCAGCAAATGCTCGATGCAGATCGCCGCCGCCGGAGTTTCGACCATGGCCCCGACGGGTATGTTTTCATTAAAAGGGATTTGCTGTTTTTTTAAATCGTCTTTGGCTTTTTGCAGAAGTTCATTGGCCTCGACAAATTCTTCCACGGAAGAGATCATGGGGTAGAGAATTCTGATATCTCCATAGAGACTTGCGCGCAGAATAGCTTTTAATTGATGGATAAAAAGTCCGGGATCCGAAAGCGACAAACGGATTCCACGAAGCCCCAGTGCCGGGTTGTTTTCAGGTTCGCCCTCCATGCCCTTGAGATTTTTATCCATCCCAATGTCCAGAGTTCTGATGACCACGGGGGACGATCCCATACCCTGGGCGACTTTTTTAAAATTATCGTACAACTCATTTTCAGTGGGAAGTGTTTTGGCCATCAAATAGAGAAACTCAGTCCGGTAAAGCCCGATTCCTTCCGCGCCAAATTTTCTAAGCGACTTGAGTTCATCCAGAGATTCAATATTGGCCATGAGTTTGACATGCTTCCCATCCAGCGTTTTTGCCGGTTGATGGATGTTTTCTAAAAGTTTTTCTTCGTAATTATGGTAATTCTCCTGTTTTTTCCGGTAGTGTTTGAGTTGTTCTTCCGACGGGTTGATGATGACATGGCCGTCGATCGCGTCGATTATTATTAGTTCTCCCGTATTTACTTTTGCGGTCAGATCCCGTACCCCGCTCACAAGGGGTATCCCCAGCGCCGAGGCGAAAATAGCGACATGAGAGGTTTTGCCGCCCACCTCGGTGGCCATCCCCAGCACCAGATTTTTCGGCATCGCTATGGTATCCGACGGACTCAAGGTGTGAGAAACCAGGACAACCGGTTCATCTATTTCAGAAAGTTTTTCCTGGCTGTGGCCGATCAAATTTCGGATGATTCCGTGGACGACCAGGTCGAGGTCGTCTTGTTTCCCTTTCAGGTAATCATCGTTCATGTTGTTGAAGAGTTTGTTGAACTTTTTAAGCGTCTCCGTTAGAGCCCATTCAGCGTTTAATTTATTATTTCTTATATTTTCGATGGTGTCATTGACGATGACCTCGTCTTCCAGCAGAAGGGAGTAAGTATCCAGAATGACAGCATATTTATTTGCTACTTTGCTCGCTCGCTGTTTGATCTCCTGCATTTGAGCTTTTGATTTTTCAATGGCCTGCCGAAAACGATTTATTTCATTGTCCACATTTTCAGGGTCAAGTTTTTGCTTGATAATGCAAAACTTGGAGCTATCGAGAAGATATACTTTCCCGATACTCACGCCTTTGGATAATGAAATTCCTTTAATCACCTGGCACGAACCTCTAAAAAACCAGCGGGCCGCTGGACAGACATTAAAACCCGGTTTTGGTTGGGTGACTCCAATAAAACATTTTATTCAGGAGGCACTTAACGTGCCAGGGACAAATTCAGATAAACTTGGCGTCCTCATCCAAAAGACAGGAGTAGATTTCCTTTTCACTTTGAGCCTTTAAGATATTTTGGCGTAAATTTTCATTTTTCAGAAGACGGGAAATTCGCGCCAGCGCTTTCAGGTGATGGCCTGTTGAATGGACGGGTGCGACAACAAGGCAGACAAAATGAACGGGTTTTTTGTCCAGAGAGTCGAAATCAATTCCCCCGATGGATCGTCCAAACAGGGTCATGATCTTATCAAGCTCTTCAGATTTAGCGTGCGGAATCGCAACGTTCTCGCCAATTCCCGTACTGCCTAATTTTTCTCTTTCTATGAGAGCTGAATGGAGAGTTTCCCTGTTTTTGATGGCTCCATGGGTTTCAAGGAAATTTGTCAATTCTGAAAGAATACTGGCTTTGTCTTTTCCAGCTAAATCAGCAATGATGAAATCATTTGAAAGAATCTCGCTTATTTTCATGATACGGGTTCTATTAAATAAAAGTTGAGAGAAATTGCTGACTTATTCCTGAAACTTGTTTTTTACGGCGGCGGCTTGTTTGATTCTTAAATCCTGCGCTCGATCCTTATGTTTTCGCAGTTGTTTTTCAATTTTGACCAAAGCGTTGTCCATCGCCAGATACAGGTCATTGGTTTCTTCTTCGCCATGAACCGTAAAACCTTTTGTCTTAACAGTTATTTCTGCAAAGTGCCGGTGTTTTTCGACGGAAAGGGCGACATGGACATCGGCTTTCTCACCTAACTCCTGAATGGTTTTCTGCATTTTACGATCCAGATGATCGTGGATAGCATCTGTGATCTCTATATTTCTTCCTGTGACTGTCAATTTCATGGGTTCACTCCTGATGTACGAAAATCAAACTATATGAAACAGGGTATAAAACTCAATTAGGTGATGTTGGAGATTTAAGCAGGGAATAGGCGTGGAGTCAAAATATTTTTTTTCTTTTACTGGCTGGGGGAATGTTCAACTCTTTGCGGTACTTTGTAATGGTTCTTCGTGCTATTTTCGCGTTTTTTCGCATGAGAGCCTGAACCATCTCGTCGTCGGTCAGCGGGCTTTTCGGATCCTCATCGGCAACCACTTCTTTAATCATATTCCGGACCCGGACGGAAGATAGATTGGTTCCCATATAAGATTTTATTCCGCTGTGGAAAAAGAATTTAAGTTCGAAAATCCCCTGCGGAGTGTCTATGTACTTGTTGGTGGTTATTCGACTCACCGTGGACTCATGCATTTCAATGTCTCGGGCCACGTCCTTTAAAACCATGGGCTTGAGATAGGCAAGCCCCTTATCGAGAAACTCTTCCTGTAGTTTGATAATACTCTTACCCACTTTGAAAATGGTTTGACGGCGCTGGTCGATACTTTTTATCAACCACAACGCGGAGCGGTATTTATTTTCAAGATAATCTTTAGTTTTTCCTTCCTTGCTCTTGTTCAACAGGTTTTGATAAAATGGGTTGATCCGTATTTTTGGAACTCCCTCGTCATTTAAAGCAATGTCATACCCTTCTTCGGTTTTAACCACCGTCAGATCGGGAGTGACATAATCGATGCCTTCACTGTTATAAACGGAGCCGGGTTTGGGGCAAAGTTCACGAATCTGCTTAACCGCTTCCAGGATTCTTTCGACATTGACCTTTAATTTTCCAGCGATTTTATGGAGATACCTTTCCTCCAAATGGTCCAGATGGAATTCGATCAGGGTTTCCACCAGAGGGTTTCGTTCCGGCAAGGCCTGGGCCTGAATCATCAGGCATTCCTGCAAACTTCTGGCGCCGACTCCCAGGGGTTCAAAAGTGTGCATGATTTGTAAAACCCTGAGGACTTCACTTTCTTCCGTTTGAGCGATTTCCGCAATCTCTTCAAGGTCGGCGCAAAGATAACCGTCGTTCTGGATGTTGCCGATAATGCATTGGCCGATGAAATTATCCGACTCGGAGTCTACAGTGAGGTCCAGTTGCCATTGCAGGTGATCGTGCAGGGAGGCTTCTTTTTTATAAGTGGCCTCAATCGGAGGTTTTTCAGCATAATTTTCTATGGAGCTTCCCTGGTCGATGTTGTTCTGGAAGTGGCTTTCCCAGTCGATATCAGGATCGGGCGGGGAATTGTCGGTTTCTGTTTCATTAAAGTTTTCGGAGGACTCCCCATTTAAACCGTTCTCCTCCGGGTTGGCATTAAACTCTTCTTCATCCTCTTCCTCAAGCAATTCTTCCAAAACAGGGTTTTCTATGATTTCATGGCGTACCATTTGAGCGAGTTCCAGCCGCGCCATCGGCAGTAACTTGATGGCTTGTTGAAGCATGGGGGTCATCACCAGCTTTTGACCCAATTTTAAATTCAGTCTTAATTCCATAGCCATAGATTCAGTTCACCCTATAAGGAAAATTGATTGCCCAGATAAATCTGTTTCACTTTCTCATCCTGCGCCACTTCGGACGGCAGTCCTGACGCGATGATCTCTCCCTCATTAATGACATAAGCCCGGTCGGTGATGCTCAATGTTTCTCTCACGTTGTGGTCTGTAATCAACACTCCAATCCCCCGGTCCTTAAGATGGGAGATGATTGATTGAATATCCGCGACCGCAATCGGGTCGATGCCTGCAAACGGTTCGTCCAGCAATATGAAAATCGGCGATGAAGCCAACGCCCGGCTGATTTCGACCCGCCTTCTTTCTCCACCGGACAGGGTGTAGGCTTTTGAGTCCTTAATGTGGAGAATATTGAGTTCCCTCAGCAATGACCGCGCCCGTTTTTTTCTTTCAAAACTGGTCAGGTCCTGAGTTTCCAGTACGGCGATGATATTTTCCTCAACCGTTAATTTCCGAAAGACAGAGGGTTCCTGGGGAAGATAGCTCATTCCTTTCATTGCCCTCAGGTGCATGGGAAAATAGGTCACATCCTCGTCATTCAACAAAACCTGGCCGTTTTCCGGTCGGGTGAGGCCAACCACCATGTAAAAGGTGGTGGTTTTTCCCGCTCCGTTGGGGCCCAACAACCCAACCGTTTCTCCTCGCTCAACATTGATCGAAACTTTCTTAACGACTTGCCGCTTGCGAAACGATTTGACCAGATTTATAGCTCTTAAACCTGACACTTAAATAGTTCTATTTCTTTGAGTTAGAGGAGTATTATTTCTTTGCATCGACCCAGACTTTATTTTTGCTTGTCTTATCGTCATTTTTTTGCGCCTGTGTTTGTTTTTTTTTTGGGAAAAGTTTCATTCGGACCCTTTGATTCACCACGAATCGGTCCTGCTCCAGAAGGAAAATCATTTCCTTCCCCTCGATGATATTTTTCTCTTCCCAGGCTGTTGCGTGAGGTTTGCCCGTTAAAATGATCTTTTGCAATTTATCCAGATAGACCGCGCGGTCTCCCTCGGCGCGTTTTTTATCTTTGGTGATGACCACATCGCCGATGGCGACAATTTCATCGGTTTGATTTTCAGTTTCCTTGGAGTTATAAACCTCCAGGATATTCGAGGTGATTGTCAACTCTCCCCAGGTCCCGATCACATTACCGGAAAAAATAATCTTTTTTCCACCATCCTCAGAGCGCATCCTGTCTGAAACGATTTCGATGGGTTTGTCCTTATTTTCCTTCCCTCCTTTATCCAGAAGACCCTGGGAAGCTCCAAACTTCGGGACCAGAAACCCGGCTATCAGAATAAGAATCGCAATGTAAAAATTTTGTTTGCGGATCAGCATGAGCTGGGTGTCATAATGTTATTGTTCGGCATCCTGATTTTTCTTGCCGGTTCTTTTGGCAACAGCTTCGGACGCGCCCACCATCTTCACATTGCCTTCTAACTGGATGTCATTGTTTTCATTCATAATACTTCCAGAATCGGCAATAACACTGAGTTTCTGCTTATCGTTTTCCATGATGATCAACTTTACGTTGGTCAGCAGGGTCAAATCCTTTTCCTGATCGACCTGAGCAAGGTCGGCGGTCAACTCCCATTTTTCTCCTCCGCCCACTTCGTGTACAGCTTTAAAGTTCTCTATCTCGATATCGATTCCGGCATCCAAAGCTTTCAGGACAATCTTTTCAACGTGAGAATTGCTGTTGGAAAATAAATTGTAACCGGACAATCCAATAATGCCGATGACGAAGACGAAGAGTATTTTACGGACTTTGTTCGTCATTAATCAATTGAAAAATAATTAATTATGGAAATATGCAATTGGCATACCAATGTTAAAATGATGACACAAGCTGGAATCATTGTAAAGAAAATTCAGGGAAAGATCGAGCTGCCATATGGGTGGGTTGGACGGAAAAAGACCGCTGGCATTCGTCCATATAGGTGATGCGAACTTCGATTCTTTCGTCGATCCTGAATAATGGGTCCTTCTTTTGGTCGATAGGGAACAGTTTTTCAGACCATTCCACGATGGCGACCCCCTGGCCAAAAAGAACCTCTTCGAGGCCCAGAGTCTCCATTTCCTCCAGACTTTCCAGCCGGTAGAGATCTATATGATAGATCGGCAGTGTGCCCTGATATTCATTTATCAGGGTGAAGGTGGGGCTACGGATGTATTCTCCCTCAGGGAGGCCAAGACCCCTGCAAATGCCTTGGGTGAGGGTGGTTTTACCCGCTCCAAGGTCGCCAAACAGAAGGACAATATCGCCCGCCTCAAGGCACTTGCCAAGGTTTTCACCCAGAACCAGCGTTTCTTCAGGAGTTTTCGTGATCACGAGGCTCATATTCGATAATACCTCATCCGTGTAGAACCCGGTTCAGGCTGGCGGGTAAATTGTCCAGCAGATCCCCCGCGATCAGGCTGATTTCGGAGCCTTTTTCAAAGGCGTAAATGTCTCCGGCCAGACCGTGCAGGTAAACTCCGGCAATGACCGCCGACCGGGTTTCAAGCCCCTGACCGATGAGACCCGCGATGATTCCTGTCAATACATCTCCGGACCCCGCTGTGGCCATTCCGGGGTTTCCGGTGGGATTGATAGTCACCGATTCGTCCGGGAAGGCAATGAGGGTCCTTGCTCCCTTGAGGACCAGAGTGAGGTTGTTTTCCCTGGAAAATCGGGCGGCGGACTGGATTCTGTTTGCCTGAATTTCAGAAGTGCTTATACCGGATATCCGGGACATCTCTTTAGGATGGGGCGTCAGAATCGTGTCCGGGTTGTTTATATTCTTCAGACCCCCGCATTCCGCCAGACCATTCACCGCGTCTGCGTCCAGGACCATAGGGATTTTGATCCGGGGCAGAATTTCTTCCAATAACCGGACGGTTTCGGGATCGGTGGATATTCCCGGTCCGACTGCGACCGCCGATTTTCCCTTGAGGTGCTCCAGCAGAAGATTGTTGGCTTTTGATGACAGAGTTCCATCGTCCGTCTCAGGGAGTGCGACCGTCATCACTTCCAGAGGGTTGAACTCAACGGCTTTCTGACAGCTTTCCGGGAGAGCGAGCGTAACCAGGCCGCATCCTGCGCGCAAGGCTCCAAGAGCCGTTAGCCCCGCCGCTCCTCCCTTACCTCTGGAACCGGCGATGACCAGCACATGCCCGTAATCCCCCTTGTGCGAATGGGAGGGTCTTTTGGAAAACATCGAGGCGATGTCTTGAGGTTCCACCATCTCGACATTGAGGGATTGGGAGATCAAGGCTTTTTGCGGAATGCCGATGTCGATCACCAGGATTTCACCCATCGCCCCGGCGGCGGGAAAGGTGGCGTGGCTCCTTTTCAGGAAGGCCAATGCCAGAGTGAGATCGGCTTGCACATGCGGACCGATCAGACATCCCGAATCGGAGTCCACCCCGGACGGGATATCCACGGAAACGACGAATTTTTTGAGAGAGTTTATTTTATTAAAAACTTCCGCATAAAAGCCGGAGGCGGGTTTTGACAACCCCGTACCAAAAATCGAGTCGATGACCATATCTGAGTGACGCAGACGGTGGTCGAAAGATTTGAAGTTGATGGAGTCGATCTCGTTGATTTCCACGCCGATTTTTTGGGCGATTTGGGAGTTGAGTTTTGCATCTGATTTTAAATCCGCCAGTTTCCCAAGCAGAAAGACGCATACGTTTGCCCCCAGTCCCAGCAGATGACGCGCCATCACAAATCCGTCGCCGCCGTTGTTCCCTTTGCCGGCGAAAACCACGATTTTTTGCAAAGCCAGGTCGGGAAATTTTCTTTTCAATGTTTCGACGGATTCCCGGCCCGCGTTTTCCATAAGAATCATTCCAGGAATGCCATATTCCTCAATGGCGCATTGATCTATGGCCCGCATTTCTGCTGAGGTGATAACTTTCCGCAAAAATCGTCTCCGAGGTTGTTGGGGGAAATGAGTCCATCCATTCCCAGTATATAGAAATTGCTGGAAAAGGGTTTGCTGAACTAAACGTAGATGGAGTACGGATAGTCCCGGGATTCCTTGAGCGCCATCTCTTCTTCGGTGGGGAGCAGCCCGTGGACGACTCCAAACTGACAGGGGCAGTCGAACCCGCGTCTTAACTTCTCGTCCCGGGAGAGAGCGTCGAATTTGTCTTCATCCAAAAGAAACACGGTGTTGTAAAAATAATTTCGGATAAAGAGTTCGGTTTGAATGGACTTTCCTTTAAGCTCAGGAAGAGAGTTCAAACGTTCTTCCCGGTTATCGTGATTGTAATTGAAGGCGTACCGGACCAGAACATCGTAAAGAAAACAAAAATGATAGGTGTTCATCTGGTACCAGACGGTTTTGTTTGCGAATCCCTTTTTGAGGATTTTTAACATTTTTTCAAGAATACCGAGATGCCCGGTTTGACCGGCTCTGGGGTAAAATTTATCCTTGTCTTCATTCCAGTATTGCTGCGGCTGTTTTTCAATGAAAGAAAAGACTTCCTCCTCCTCGGACAAGGCCGTTTCAACGAAATGCGCGGGATCGAACCAGGAATCATAATCGGGGTCGGGAGATTTGGTATACCCGGATAATCGGATTTCCTGGGAATCATAAATATTGTTTTTGAAGATCAGCATTGGTTTTGACGGTGATATAAAATAGCCAGTAACTTGTACTATTTTATGCCTTTATTTCTGGATATTCAAAATATTTCCAGTTTGCAATCTGCCGCCCCTCATTCATTTATAAGGGTTCTCAATTTCCTTGAGGCCGATTTCCTCTTCAGCGGGAACCAGCCGGTTGATCACCCCGAACAGGCAGGGGTCGGTCAGGCCCAGTTCATTTTTTTCCCTGGAATCCATTTTGTTGAACCGTTCAGGGTCGATGAGAAAAGAAGTGTCTAAGAAATAATTATCCATGAAATCGTTTAAGTCGATGGATTCGCCTTGCAGTTCAGGGAACATGACTCTGCGTTGCTCCTGGCCTTCATAACTGTATTCCTCGGTAAAACCATAGAGGCTGTCGTACAGATAGCAAAAGTGGTAGGCGTTTAGCTGATACCATTTATCGGGAATCACCAGGCTCTCCAGCAAACGTTTGGAAATGATATTTACGATGGAGATGGTTCCAAACCGGGAGGCGTTGGGGAAAAATATTTTAAAGCGTTCCTCGGCTTCCACCGAGCCAACCTCCCCAAGACCCAGGAAAAGGTCGCGGTCGGCTACGAGAGTTTTAAAAATAAAATTATAAGGGTCCAGATGGGGGTTGGACGATGGGGTCAATGAATCGGTTCCAAAATTTTCATAGATATTTTTTTTCAGTACGAGCATGTGTCAAGCGGTTGAGAAAATATCAGGGTTGCCAGGAATGCGGGTTTGAATTGACGATATTTTTGTATATATTAGCACATCATTTAATCGGAGAAACGCGCACATGAGCAGGATCAATGTAAGGGAAATGCTTTCCGGCCTCCACATGGAGGATCACGCTCAGGAAAACTTTCTCCGTCTGTATGAAAGATTTTGTGATGGACCCGCAACCATTGCGGATTGGGATTCGGTGCGGACCCCGGATGAAAAGTTTCTGGTTCCCCGCACGTCGTTAAACAATCCCGACCCTACGGCGGTTCAACAAGATCTTGCAAAGGTCGCTGTTTGCAAATTAAATGGCGGGCTGGGGACGAGCATGGGCTGTCAGTCGCCCAAATCGACTATCATTGTTCGGGAAAATAAATCCTTTTTAGACCTCATCGTCGATCAATTGTGTGAAGTTAAAAGGGAGTTTGGCGTCGAAGTTCCATTGATTCTGATGAACAGTTTTTACACGCACGCGGAAACTGAAAAGGTCATTGAACAGTATCGCGACCGTTTGAATATAATTTCTTTTCAGCAAAACCGGTTTCCCCGTCTTCTCGAAGACACGCGCCAACCTCTGTCGGAAAAAAAATTTGGCCATGACGTCTGGTATCCACCGGGACACGGGGATTTTTATTCCTGCATTTTTACTATGGGACTTCTCGACCGCCTGCTTGAAGAAGGCCGGGAAGTGCTTTTCGTCGCGAACGCGGACAATCTGGGTGCGGTGATCGATCCCGGTATTTTGCATCATATCCTGAAAAATGATATTCCCTTCCTGATCGAAATGACCCCCAAAACCCCGGCGGATGTGAAGGGCGGTACGATCTACCAGGAAGGCAATCGCGTCAAGTTACTGGAAATCGCCAGTGTCCCGGAAGAGCATAAAGAAGAATTTTGCAGTCAAAGGAAGTTTAAAGTTTTCAACACCAATAATATCTGGATCAACCTCCGGCATTTACGCGAGCGTTTGGAAAAAGGCCCTCTGGATTTGCAGGTGATCGTCAACCGAAAATCCCTTTCAGGGAAAAACGTCCTGCAGTTGGAAACCGCCATTGGTTCGGCTGTGGAATGCTTTCCGGGCGCGGTCGGGTTGACGGTCTTAAGAAACCGTTTCATGCCCGTAAAAAAAACAGACGACCTCCTGCAGGTGCAGTCGGATCTGTTTGTGTTGAACAAGGGACATCTGTCTCGCAACCCGGACAGAAAGCAGGAGGCGTTGCCCTCGGTACAACTGGGAAAAGAATTTACAGAATTACAGGGGTTTCAGGAACGGATTTCTGAGGTTCCCGGAATGCTGGACCTGGATTCCCTTAAGGTGGAAGGCGACGTCCGGTTCGGCAAGGGCGTCCGATTGAAGGGGGATGTAAAGTTAATAGCCCAAAAGGGCAAACCCCTGCAGATCCCCGATGGATCGATTTTGGAGAATGAAACGATACAACCATGATCCTCTTTTTTCCCGCCACCTGAGGATCAATCAACCGGGGGGAACTTTACCGGCTTCAGAAGAAAATGAGTCCGTCCTTTTTCTCCAACGAAAAAAGACGGTTATCCCTCCGAGCAGGATCAAAATCAATAGGGCCCAGCGGAACCTTGGGGACCCGATTTCCAATAACGTACTGCCAAAATAGCCATAAGCGAAAGCCCGGGGAGTCATTCCAAGAACATGGGCGACAAAGTAATTCTTGAATTTCATCGGCGACAACCCGGCCCCGTAATTTATCACCGTGACCGGCATCACGGGAATCAGGCTCAATAGCCAGACAATAGAAAAATTGAATTTCGTGTTGTCAATGATATCGGCGCCGAATTTTAGCTTGCTTTTAACATAATCATGCCCCAGTTTGCGGGCGATCCAGAACCCGACGCTACCCCCCATCGCCGCTCCCGCCGATGCGTATAAAGGCCCCCAAACCGGACCAAAAGCCAAACCTCCTCCTATAAACAAAGCGATCGAAGGAATCAGAAAAACGGGACGTATGATAAAGACAAAAATGTAAATGAGGGGTCCTGCAATCCCCAGGGACAACACAAAGTCCCTGAAAGTTTCAGGGGTCAGACGAACCCCCGTCCTGATTGTCAGAAAACTGGTAATCAATCCTATGGCGATAAGGAAAATAAACTTTTTAAACCGTTTTTTTGGATTGCCTCCCATGACGAAAGCAAAAAATTGTTGCCATCGGGAGGTTGATAAGGCTTTCTTTGTCATCGAATGGGCGTGAATACGGGTTTGAAATAAAGCATGAATTTACCAAAAAGAGTTTTTGGAGGAAACGAAATGTCCGTGTATTTTTCAGATTATCCATTGAATAATATAACCTTATTTAATTATAAACGATCCCATGGCAGATAAAATGAAAAGATTGTTCTTCACTTTTTATCTTGTCTGAGCCATTGAAATCAATGAAACTGTGATAGACGGGAAGGTATCGGAATTTATCCATTGAAAAATGTAAGATAATACCTATATAAAATAGGAAAATTTTATTGACATGAGGTGATTCCCAAGTATAATTTACGCATTCTAGAGCCTATAGAAGGTTTCGGGCACTTCGTTTCAATAAGTGATAATCAATACCTGTTTTAGGTTTCGTTTATAAGCAAAAAATTAAGATGCCGGGGAATTGAGAGGAGGTGGCTCCACCTAAGACATCTTGCGGATAATATTATTGTTCAGTTTTGTGTAGACCTTTTTTAAACCAGGGTAAGGGGAGGATCATACTCATGAAAAAACTCGCACTTGTTTTAATTGTATCAGTTTCTGTATTCTGTTTTGCGGCTTCGGCTTTTGCCGGGTCAATCTCTCCGGGTCAATCCACCAGCTGTAAAAATGCCGGGTCAATCACTCTGGCTGTTGATGGTAGTGGTCCTGACCGGACCAACGGCAATGCCGTGATCTGGAAATCATCCAACTACACCACCATTCCTATCTCCATAGGACCTGGCGACAATCATGGTATGGAAGGTGAGAGAGCAGTTGGTATGGCTAACAAACATTCAATGGGACGAAAATCCGTCACATTAAAAGGCCAGGATAACTTCAGCCGTGGTGATTCCATTGGGGATATCAGTGGGGAAGTAAAAATCACCAACACAGGCACGCTTCCTATCGCAGTGACCTGCGGATAATTCAAAGTTATAATATTAAAAGCCGACCTGATTTTTCAGGTCGGCTTTTTTTTGTGCGCTGAATTTGGAAATGATCTGGAACGAGTGTTAAGGCATCAACTTTTGGAAGAACCCTTTGAGAGTTTCTTTTATAGGGGTGCCTTCTAATTCAGCAAACTCCTTTAAAAGTGCTTTTTGCTGTTTGTTTAAGTTTTTGGGTGTCACGACGGACAAGTGAACCATCAGATCGCCACGGCCATGACCCCGCAAGTTGGGAATGCCCTCGCCGGCAATTTTGAGCATTTCTCCGGATTGTACGCCCGGCTTGATGGAAATAATTTTGGTTTTTCCCTCATCCAGTAAGGGGACTTCAATTTCCGCCCCCAACGCCGCCTGGGAAAAAGATAAAGGCAGGCGGCAATGAATATCATATCCTTCCCGATGAAAGTATTCATGCGTATCCATATGGATAAATACGTATAAATCACCTGGAGGCAGTCCGCCGGGTCCGGATTCCCCTTCTCCGCGTAGTCTTAGCCTTGAGCCGTCGTCCACACCCGCTGGAATATTGATCGACACTTTCTTTTTCTCAAGAACCCGACCGTCTCCCCGGCAATCGCCGCAAGGGTGGGTGATGATCTGACCGGCTCCGTGACAGGCGGGGCAGGGGCTGTTCACGCTGAAGAATCCCTGAGAGCGCACCACATGTCCTGTTCCCCGGCAAGTCGAGCAGGCTTTTGGGGGGTGTCCCGATTTGGCTCCCGATCCTTGACAGGTTTTGCAGGCGGCATGCTTGGAGATATCCATTTCCTTGTTACTGCCAAATGCCGCCTCTACAAACGTTACGCTGAGGTCAAGCCGGAGGTCCGCTCCGGTGGAGGTTCGTCCGCCGCCGCCAAAAAAGTCACCGAAGATGTCTCCAAAGGATGAAAAAATATCCTCAAACCCCTGCGGACCGGAAAAGCCGGATTTTTTCAATCCTTCATGCCCATATTGATCGTAGGTTTGTCTTTTATTCGGGTCCTTCAATACTTCATAAGCTTCGGCGGCTTCCTTGAATTTTTCTTCCGCCTCCGGGTCACCGTCATTTTTATCGGGATGGAATTTTAAAGCCAACTGGCGGTAAGCTTTTTTAAGTTCAGTTTCAGACGCGTTTCGGGATAGGCCCAAAACTTCATAATAATCACGCTTGGTCATGGAGTCCTTTGTCGGGTTTGCCCGCTACGCGGGGAAAAAATTTTGTATTTTACAGAATTCGATGGGCGATCAATACACCGCAGGTTAACACTGGGGTCAGCGATATATTGTTATGATACGCATCAGAGTTTTAGATTTGCAACTTTTACTTTGGCGGCTTTTATCAATTTTTCCTTGAATAAATAACCTTGCTCAAGTTCCTGCAGGATCATACTATCCTGTTCGGGGTCTTCGGTGTCTGAGACCATAAAAGCTTCATGAATTTTTGGATCGAACTTCATTCCCGCAGTCTCGATTACCTGCACTTCGTTGTCTTTCAGTTCCCGCAAAAATTGATTGATGACCAGATTGATGCCTTCCTTTAAGCTTTCAAAATCGCCGGCGGCTTTTGCCGAATCTTCAGCCCGCCGCAAATTATCGAGGATGGGAACCAGACGCGCAAATAAATTGGCCTTGAATTGATCGAGGCGGGTATCGTTTTCACGTTGGAGCCGGATTCTCAATTCGTCCGTTTGCGCATTTTTTTCCTTGTATGCGTTGATATATTCTTTGAGGCGCGCATCTTTTTCCTCGGCCTCTTTTTTTAATTTTTCGACAAAAGATGGATACCGTTCTTCCGGTTCCTCATGGTCGCTCGCCGAAGTATCTTCATCCTCGCTAACCCAATGGCGGCGGTCCACGACATTGATCTTGGATTTTTCCTTTTGGTTGTCGGTGTTTTTTTCAGTCATATCAGGGGTTGTTTGTCCAGTTTTGGTTTGATAAAGGGTTGCAAAACGAGAGCAGGGGTTTTCACCCGCCACCCTGTGCCTTGACAAACACAGGGTAGCCGGCAATAACCCCTTCTTCGATGTTTCTTTTGCGGGTGATGTTATTTTTTACCGATGTCTTCGAATTCGGCATCGACCACATCATCTTCCGGTTTGGCCTCTTTGTCGCCATCATCACCGCCAGCCCCATCATCCGAAGATCCTTCAGGGCCTTTCTGCTCGGTTTGAGCATAAATGGTCTGGGCCATGGTGTGAGCGATTTGGTTGAGTTTTTCAATCTGCTCTTTCATGGGTTCCATTTCGCCCTCAAGATGTTTCTTCGCTTCTTCCACGGCATCCTCGGCGGCTTTCATGTCTTCCTCTTTCAACTTCTCCTTATTTTCCTTAAAAGTTTTTTCTGTGGAGTAAATAAGGGAATCGAGTTGATTTTTGACGTCAATGGTTTCTCGCCGTTTTTTATCCGTCTCCGCATTGGCTTCAGCATCTTTCACCATTTTTTCGATATCCGCATCGGACAGACCTGTGGAATCGGTGATGGTGATTTTTTGCTCCTTGTTCGTGCCTTTATCCTTGGCGGTCACATTGATGATGCCGTTTGCGTCGATATCAAACGTGACCTCAACCTGAGGCATGCCTCGGGGCGCCGGTGGAATTCCATCGAGGTGGAATTTGCCGAGAGATCGATTGTCCTTGGCCATTTCCCTTTCGCCCTGGAGAACATTGATTTCCACACTGGGTTGATTGTCCGAAGCCGTGGAAAAGGTCTCGCTTTTGCGCGAAGGAATCGTGGTGTTGCGTTCGATCAACTTGGTGGTCACTCCGCCAAGGGTTTCGATGCCCAGAGACAGGGGGGTCACGTCCAGCAAGAGAATGTCTTTGACATCGCCGGAAAGTACCCCGGCCTGAACCGCGGCGCCAAGGGCTACGACTTCATCCGGGTTGACTCCGCGATGGGGTTCCTTGCCAAACAGATCCTTGACCAGCTGTTGAACCTTGGGAATGCGGGTGGAACCACCGACAAGAACCGCTTCATGAATCTTGCTTGCGTCAAGTCCCGCGTCAGCCAGGGCTTTATCGCATGGCTTGCGCGATCTTTCGATGAGGTCATCGACCATGGCTTCAAATTTCGCACGGGTCAGTTTTACATTCAAATGCTTGGGGCCTGAAGCGTCGGCGGTGACAAAGGGAAGATTGATGTCAGTTTCATTGGTGGTAGACAATTCCATTTTGGCCTTTTCAGCGGCTTCCTTGAGTCTCTGCAAGGCCATTTTGTCTTTGGACAGGTCAATGCCCTGATCCTTTTTAAACTCCGCCACCAGCCAGTCAATGACGCGGTGATCCAGGTTGTCTCCGCCCAGATGGGTATCTCCATTAGTAGCTTTCACTTCGACGACGTTGTCGCCCACTTCCAGGATAGAAATATCGAAAGTTCCGCCGCCAAAGTCGTATACGGCGATCATATGATCTTTTTCCTTGTCCAGACCATAAGCGAGAGCGGACGCGGTCGGCTCGTTGATGATGCGCTTGACATCCAGGCCGGCGATTTTCCCGGCATCTTTGGTTGCCTGTCTTTGGGTATCGTTAAAATACGCGGGGACGGTGATAACAGCTTCCGTGACCGGTTCGCCCAAATAAGCTTCGGCGGATTTTTTGAGTTTTTGCAGGATCATCGCGGATACTTCAGGCGGGGAATATTTTTTACCCCCGGCTTCAATGACCACCTCGTTTTTGGGTCCCTTGACCACGTTGTAAGGTACCATTTTCATTTCTTCTGAAACTTCTTCGAAATTACGGCCCATGAATCGTTTTACAGAAAATACCGTATTGGTCGGATTTGCGATGGCCTGACGTTTAGCGACCTGCCCGACAAGGATTTCACCGTCTTTGGTGAATCCCACAACGGAGGGTGTGGTCCGGCTTCCCTCTTCATTGAGGATCACTTTTGGTTCGCTTCCTTCCATCACGGCCACCACCGAATTGGTGGTTCCTAAATCAATGCCTATAATTTTTCCCATGAGCCTTTCCTTTCAATATCAATATGTTTAGAGGATCTTTAAGCGTTATTTTTTGGTGTTCGGTATGGTTTCCCCTTAGATATCAAAGGGGAAAAGTAGCACAACAGAGTCGTCGAAGTGCCTATAAATTGTTATTTCTAATAGCAGTATCGGTTTATTAATGACCGACTGTGCTTACTGGATAAGACGGGGTTTTCTGGTTGTCAAGGTCGGGGCAATTTTTAAACGATAATTCAGTCAGAAAACTTGATTTCGGAAGAGTGATGGTTAAAAGCTGTAATATAATCAATGTTTTAATGGATTTTTTTGGGTAAAAAAGCTTTTTTTTAAGGAAATTATCCTTTATACTAATTACAAGCTAAATTTCATCCAAAGGAAACATAATGACTAAAAATGTAGCTCAAAATTCACGAGAATTTACCAGAATTCCGATTCATCTTCTGGTTGAGGTGAAATCAGGAGAGGTTGTTATCAAAACCGATAAAACCACTGATTTGAGCATGAAAGGAATTGGTGTCTTAACCGACCAGATGCTGCCGTTGGACGCGGAATGTTCTGTTCTTATTTTTCTCGGGGATGGAAATACCGGAATGAATATCAATGTACAGGGAAAGGTGATCCGATCGACGGATTCCCAGATGGCCATTGAGTTTACAAAAATCGATCTGGATAGTTATGAATACCTGCAAAATCTGGTCATGCATAATTCAAACTCGTTTCATGACCAGGTCGAGGAGGAGATTCACAATCATTTGGGGCTTAAAAAGCGGGATTAAAAACAGAACACCCTTCTTCTTTCAATGTTCCTTCCCATCATAGCAAGTCACAGCAGACGCTAGATAACCCTTCCTGTTGGCGATCAAGCACGATTGAATACTTAATGAAGTATTCGAAACGCCGAAACGCAAGATCTCAACCTGTTTAAAAAAAAGAATTTGATGCTTTAGGAGGTTTCAACGACCGGGTGCTGGAAATTGGTTTTTTTGTCGGCGACTACCTGATGGATGGTGACCTCAAATGCATTGCCCGCACAGGCGAAAGCGACTTGAGAGCGTTGTTCCGTGAAGGGAAAATGAAGAGGGGTTCCTTTTAAGTCGACCATTGGCAAGGATAATTGATTGGGCTGAGGAAGAATGGATTTTAGATTGCCGCCAATGATATTCATCATTTCTGAAACAGCGTCATTTATTTCAGTTTCTGTTACCTGCTTCTCTTCAATCGAGAACATCTTAACAGCCAGTTGTTGAGCGAGGTCGTGTTCAATTTTCATCGCTATGACCCCCTGCCATTGCCCGCTGATCTGAATATTGGCGGTTATTGAGTTTTTGGTGCCCTCATGGAATTGTTCGGAAGTAGGTATGATTTTTAAATCCAAAGTAGACCAGGCAAATTCTGCGTATTCTTTTATTTCGTTTTCAAAAAATTGCATGACGTCCTCTGAAAAGTTGGAATTTTAAAAGGTTGTTTTAAATAATCTTTTATTATTCATCGACCCTTTTTAGCAACGAGACTTGAAAATTTTCTCCGTTGCATTGAAACATGACCTTGCTGACCAGCTCACTTCCGGGAATCCGCATGGCCTTGTCCGTCACAGCTACCGCAGGTAAGGAAAGAAAGCAAGGTTCCGGAAGGAGAGATTTGATGTTGCCTCCTGTCATATTGGTCAATTCTCCCAGAGCGTCCTGTATCAGTTCATTTTCAATCGGCCCGCCGTTGAGATCAAACATGATGGAGGCCACCTGCCTGGCAAGAGGCATGGGGTATTCCATGGTTACGGTGCCATTCCAGGCTCCCGTTATTTGGATACACCCGGCCACTGCAAAATTATTTTCATTATCCTCGGAACCATTTTGAGCAGGGTTGACATCGAGGGAGAGAATGGATTTCCAGATATTTTTAGTGTATTCGCCGATTTCTTTTTCTATGAATTGCATGAATTTTATCCTTCACGTATCCGATAGCACCCGGATTGTTTGTAGTCCATCCGCTCGAAAGACTCATTTAAGTTCATGGTGGTTTCAGCGGCCCCCAAAAACAGATACCCGTCCGGCTTCAACAGATCTTGAATTTTTTTAAGGATGCTCTTTTTCATTTCGACGTCAAAATAAATTAAAACGTTTCGCAACAGAACAAGATCCATCTTCGGCAAAGCAGGCCATCTTTCGCATAAGTTGAGATAACGAAAATCAATCATATTGCGAAGTTCTTCCTTGGCTTGCCACTCTGTTCCATGCCTTTCGAAATATTTGACCATCAAGGTTGCGGGCAGGCCCCGGTTTATTTCGAGCTGACTGTAAACGCCTTTTTTGCATCGTTCCAGCATTTCATGGGAAATATCACTTGAAATGTAATTGATCTTCCATGTTCGCAGTTCGGGAAAATTATCCCGCAATATCATCGCGAATGTGTACGGCTCCTGGCCACTGGAACTGGCGCCGGACCAGATATTTAACTCCTTGGTGGCTTTCCGTTTTTCAACCAGATCTGGAATGATGTGCTTTTTAAGGGTTTCAAAAGGGTGAATGTCGCGGAAAAAAGAGGTCTCATTTGTTGTCATCGCATCGACGACTTTCGTTTGGAGACCATTTTTCGGCCCGGAACGTAAGCCCTTCACCAATGCCTCGATGGATTCAAATCCTTCCCTTTTTGCTAAAGGCAGGATTCTTGATTCAACCAGATATTCCTTTCCCGATTCCAGAACAATGGCGGAAAGATCCTGAACCATTTTGCTGATATATTCAAAGTCGCTGGTGCTGATTGTCATAAGATAGCCCTTGTAGAGAACACGAAGGTTTAAATTTAATTAGGTGGAAGTGGACTGTTAACAGAATCAACCTATCGGCATTCCCATCAAAGTCAGTTTTTCGCTGATCATTTCTTTTGTAAAGGGTTTCATTACGTATTCATTGGCACCTGCCTCCAGGGCTTTGACCACCTGGGACATTTCCGTTTCGGTCGTGACCATCATCAAGGGAAGATCTTTGTACGCGTCTTCTTTTCGCACCGCGCATACAAATTCGTAGCCATTCATTTCCGGCATGTTCCAATCGACCAGAGCAATGTCCACCTTTTCTGAAACCTTTAATTGGTCCATTGCCACGGCTCCATTTTCGGCGTCTATCACATCAAAGCCAAGATCTTTGAGCATGTTGCCAAGGATCAGCCGGATGGCTCTTGAATCATCAATTACCATTGCACGCACGTTAAACCCTCCTTAACTTTTGTTTTAAGAAATAAGGCTAAACCCTTATTTTATATGAGCCCGAGAACGAAATTTTAAATATTCAAAGACTTATGGAGTGTGTATGTATATTTATCTATCTCAGAGAATGTTCAATATTTTAATTAAAATAAGCCTTAATTTTCAATGATATATACAGATTAAGGCAAATCAAATTTATATTCAATGTAAAAGTTAATATAAAACGAAAAAATTTGGAAATCGGATATCGTAAGAAGGATAAGTGAAATAAAAAACCCGTTTCAGCTTAATCGCTGAAACGGGTTCTTATATTAGTATGAATGGAATCGCTAAGGTCTGCCAAAAGATGCTTTTAATCAGACGGACTCTTTTGGTAGCGAGTCAGGTATTTATTTTTATTCGGCGTTATCGTCCAAGCCTTGCTCCAGATCGCCCATGAACAAACTCACATTCTCTTTAGTCGTCTCAGCTCTTTTTGCTTTTCCCTCGGCAATTTCTTCCAATTCCGCTTTTCCGCTTGCTGACAGACCCCATGGTTCCACCTCGCCGCTTTTTAAAACATCCTTAACAACCTGGGTGAATTTTTCAATCTTTGCGCCATCAATATCTCTGACAGATATAAGGGCGTCTTCATGTCCGTCGTATTGGCAGAAAGCCATGGTGTAACAGTTTGTGTTCGCGCGGATCATCTTCAGGGTGATATTGGCGAAGTGACAGTGGACGCCAATTAAAATGCAGGTGTGAATTTTATTGTGCTGAATG
>JAJDAY010000015.1 GCA_029261655.1 Nitrospinaceae bacterium
GGCGGGAATCATGGAATTTCGAACGCGCGCGCTCTTGCAGTAATGGCTAACAAACCACAGGTTCGGCAAAGGCTCGTTGAGAGAGGCATCACGATTCCACATGACACCCATTTTCTTCCAGGGCAACATGACACCACAACGGATGAAGTGGAACTATTTGACTTGGAAGAGGTCCCAGCTACGCACCGAAAAGATTTGCTCAGACTACAACATGACCTCCAAGAAGCCTGTGAAAAAAATAATCGAGAACGACTCACTCGCTTTCCAGACGTTCCTGCAACGAAGGAGAGTGATAAGGCATCCCCGCTGACGAAAGTACGAAGTATGGATTGGTCTCAGGTTCGACCCGAATGGGGACTGTCTGGGCATACCGCCTTTATTATGGGGCGACGTTTGTTGACTCAGGGAATAAATTTTGAGGGCCGGACTTTTTTACATTCCTACGATCATTCACAAGATCCAGATGGAAAATATCTAGAAATCATAATGACCGCTCCCATGATAGTTACCAATTGGATCAACATGGAACATTATTTTTCAACCGTTGACCCAATAGTCTATGGAGCTGGTAGCAAGGTGTATCACAATGTGGTCGGCAACATAGGGGTCATGTATGGTTCCCAAAGTGATCTATGTGTAGGACTTCCCATTCAAACTGTTTTCAATGGCGATAAACCTTATCATGAGCCTATGCGGTTATTCGCTATCATTGAGGCTCCATTAGAAAGAATTGCGACCATAGTTGGGCGACATAATATATTGCAACGATTGACGGGGAATCGTTGGATCAATCTTGTCGCAATAGACCCAGATACTAAGAAATTTTTCCTCTTTCGGTCACTGAAAGATTGGCAACCTATTCATTAATACTATCTTTTTGAGGAGACTTTAGACAACATGAGTGACATGAAACTTCATCCAATGAAAGAAGTAAAAATTATTATCGAGGGAGAGCATATTCATTTTGTAACGGACGTTCTCGACCGAATCAAAGCTAGCGGCTATACTGTATTCAGCAATATTTCAGGAAAAGGACATCACGGATACCACGAAGGGCATTTAATGTTTAATGACACGAGTAGCTTACAAATGATCTTGACCGTTGTCCCTGAAGAAAAACTGGATCCTATTCTCTCTGGCCTGAAACCATTTTTGGAACGCCACTCAGGGAGTCTTTTTGTGTTGGACGCGAGTGTACTCCGACCCGATCGTTTTGATTCTAAAGAAGCCTAAGAATATCTGCTGAACAACAATATGGATAGACCCAAATCCCTATAAAATAAATAAAGATCTGAACTTCCTTTTCTACAATCACTCTATTATAAATTTTACTTAATTTGTCGTCCCTAATATTGCGTAAAGTATTGTCCGCTTTGGGTGGTGTTCTCAAGTGGTCAACGCAACACTATAATCTTTAAATAAAAAGATGGAGTGTTGTAGAACCCGAATTAACTATATCCCTGCACAGAAGCAAGAGATATGGGATCGTTGGAAAAAAGGCGAGTCTATGGAACCTCTAAAACTCACTGAAAATAAAGCAGATAAGCGAAACCCGCCTGAAATCAAATACTTCCAATTATTGTTAGTATCGCACTTCTAATCCGTAGGTCACAGGTTCGAATCCTGTCAGGCGTACCATATAAAACAATAAGTTATATGGATTTTATCGCAAACCGACTTTTTCGTATCAGTGATTTTTGCCACTCCTTTGCGAAATCAGGGGCGGGAATCCGGAATCTTCACGACCGGGGAAGCTTATAACGATCGCGGCAAACATTTCCTTAAATTGAATAACTGTGTATTCAATAATATTATGGCTCTAAAAAAGGATTAGAGAACCTTCAACTGCTGGCCGACTTTTTTGAAGGCTTGAACCGCTCGTTCGAGATCTTCTTTTTTGTGAGCGGCGGAAATCTGGATGCGAATCCGCGCCTGATCTTTCGGCACGACCGGGTAACTAAAGCCGACCACATAAATGCCCTCTTTCAACATTTGATCGGCCATGTCATGCGCCAGGCGGGCGTCATTCAGCATGATCGGGATGATGGGGTGGTCGCCCGGCCGGATTTCAAATCCGGCTTCCTGAATCTTTTCTCTGAACCAGGACACGTTTTCCCGCAACGTTTCCTGCAGGTGTGAAGACTCCGTAATGAGCTCGATTGCCTTCAACGTCGCGGCGGAAATCACAGGTGAAAGAGAATTGGAAAACAGATAAGGCCGGGACCGTTGCCTGAGCAGAGCGACAATTTCTTTTTTACCGCAGGTAAACCCGCCGGATGCCCCGCCCAGGGCCTTGCCAAAAGTGGACGTGATGATATCCACTCGGCCCAGGACGTTTTTATACTCCAGACTGCCTCGTCCCCTGAGGCCAAAAAACCCGGTGGCGTGTGAGTCGTCCACCATGACCCTCGCATCGTAGCGTTCAGCCAGATCACAGATTTTATCTAAAGGAGCCACGTCGCCATCCATGCTGAAAACGCCATCCGTGGCGATGAGCCGGAAACGGCATTTGTCAGCCCGTTTCAACTGGGTTTCCAGGTGGCCCATATCGGCATGGTTGTAGCGAAAGCGTTGGGCCTTGCACAAACGTACCCCATCGATGATGCTCGCATGATTCAACCGGTCGCTGATAACAGCGTCGTTCTGATCCAGCAGAGTTTCAAACAAACCGGCGTTGGCGTCAAAACAGGAGGAATACAAAATCGTGTCTTCCATTTCCAGAAATTTTGCCACCTGCCCTTCGAGCTTCTTGTGAACTTCCTGAGTTCCGCAAATGAAGCGAACAGATGCCATTCCGTATCCATAATCGCCCAGTGCATTTTTGGCGGCTTGAATGATCTCAGGATGATTGGCAAGACCCAGGTAATTGTTAGCGCAGAAGTTCAACGCCTCCCCGCCAGCGGTTTGGATATGTACCTGCTGAGGACCAAGAAGCGCCCGTTCGTCTTTATATAACCCGGCCATCTGAATGGATTCCAATTCCTCTTGGATGAATTCGGTCATTCTGTCCGGCATGGCTTGGCCCCTTTTTGCCTGGTTAATATTTCAAAATAACTTTCGGGTGCCGCCGAATGATCTGATCAAACTCATCCCGATCAAAATCGTGAAACGGCACAATAGTTTCCTTCCCCTTGTTCAGGATGATCTCATAAATTTTATCCTGCAACTTATGAACCTTTGACTTGAGCAGATTGTTCATGATGTACCAGGTCTGAAACACACGGCGCCCCACAATGCTGTGCAGAGATTTGCCGTGTAAAATGATGTTCTGAAAATCGGTCAGAGTAAAATCGCCTGCGGATAACCCGAATAAAATGATATCGCCTCCGGCGCGAGTCGCAGAAATGGCTGTATTCAGAGCCTGATTGCTTCCCGACATCTCGAACGCCACATCCACTCCCTCGCCACAACTGTGTTTTCGGATGGCTTCGACAATTTCGTGGTCAGGAGCAATACCCGTTTCGTTTTGCTTTTCACGGTTGACAGCAATTGTGAGATCCACACCCAATCGTTCGGCCATTTTCAAATTCCCTGGATTTGGGTCCACACCCACAATGGTCGTGGCACCCATTGCCCGCGCCACTAAAATTGAAAATAGCCCAATCGTACCGCAACCAAAAATGGCGACGGTTTTTCCCCGGAGATCGATTTTACTGCAAGCGTGCACGGCGTTGCCTAACGGTTCCTGAATCGCCGCGACCTCCGGGCGAATGGCGTTGACATCCGTCAGCCACAATTCTTTTGCCGGCAGTTTGATGGTTTCGGCGAAACAGCCGTCGGTGGAAATTCCAATGATTAAATGATTCGCACAGACATGTTCTTCGCCAATTTTACATTGGTAACATTTGCCGCAGAAAATATGGGATTCCGTAGATACAATATCACCGGGCTTGTAACCATAATGTTTAGCAGAATAGGAGCCCGTTTCCACGATTTCGCCCAACAACTCGTGACCGCAAATGCGGCGCGACTTGCCTTCACTTTCCAGGGAATCAAAGATCATGTCCTTGAACGCGTGGCGAAACCAGATGCCCTTGTCCGAACCGCAGAACCCGGTAAATCGTGGTTTGATGATGACCTTGTTCGAATCTTCAGGAAATTTTGATTCGTCCAGCTTGGGCTCAGGAACCTCGATGAAATCCATTCCTTGAGTGGATTCCCACTCTTCCCGCTTGATGTCCAGAACGAGTGCTTTCACGTTGCGTCCTTTTTTAAATAAACCCAACAATTTCAATCGAGATTTTTTATACAAATCACCCCGAATGAACAAATCATCTTTATGGAGAATTTATGACTTGATCATATATAAATTTTTGCATTTCCCAATCACTCTGTCAATCAATGCGGTATTTAGTGCACACTTATAATCAACCGCTTAAACAAAAGACTCAGATAAATTGGATTATCTTAAAGGTCACTTTATTCCCCTTCTCGCAGGTTCACAAAAATAAAATCATCCCTAAATGGGAATATATCCCTCATCATGACTCTCCTTATATAAAGAGAGTATTTCAGCTTGCAAAATTATTGCAAACCTGGTTTTCCCCATATATAGTCATGGCCTCAGCATTTAATTAATGGAAAATTCCAGATGATCGGGAGTTCTATGATGTCTTATACTTACAAGATGGTTGAACAGAACGACTCAAGAATGGTTTCCCTGAAAGATGCAATTAAAAGAAGATTCCTACCGGGTAAAAACATTCGAATCAAGTCCTTTGTTGTTTCCTTTTTAGTTCTATTTGTCGCGATCGGTTTTATGGCGGGCATGGCGGAGGCCATCCCCCTCTTTGCCCGAAATTATAAGTTAAGCTGTACGACCTGCCATATCGGGTTTCCCAAACTCAACAGCTTTGGAGAGGCGTTTGCCGGAAACGGATATCGTTTTTCCGAAGATGATCTTGCAGGGCAAAACATAGAGACGGGAGATGATAATTTACAGCTTTTAAACCATCTGCCCCTGGCTATTCGAGCGGATTCCTTTTTCCGGGTCCGCAACGATACGGAGACCAAAACCGACCTGCAAGGGCCTTTTGTCCTTAAAATTCTGTCCAGCGCTCCCCTCACAAAAAATATTTCTTATTATTTCTATTTTCTTTTTGATGAGCGTGGTGACGTTGGGGGCGTGGAAGACGCCTTCATCCATTTAAATGACGCCTATAAAGGCGTTGACCTTGATCTTCGCTTTGGCCAGTTTCAAGTGACGGACGTGTTATTTCCTCGCGAACAACGTCTCACTTTTCAGGACTTCACCTATTACGTCACGGCTATCAGTGACAGTGGCTTCCGTCTCACCTACGACCGCATCGTCGAAGCGACATACAATTTTGATGTGACCGAAAACCTCGGAATGGGACTGGTCGCGGGAGTGGCCAATGGCAACGGGATTGGCGGCGCGGACAGTGACCGGAATTTTGATTCGGATAATTTTAAAAACTTCTACGGAAAAGTGGATTTTTCAGTCGGCGAGCAAAGCCTGGGGATTTATGCCTACAGTGGCCGGGAAAATAATTCTGCCAGAATCCGCAATGAATTTTTCAGGGTGGGGCCCGTTTTTGATTTCTGGTTGTTCGAGGACTGGAACCTCTGGGGCAATTTTCTTTATGGGGAAGACTCGAATCCGAAGTTCGGCCCTGCTTCTGTGGATGACACACGCTCCTGGGGCGGCTTTGCGGGAGTGACGAAAAAATTTGGAGAAGATTGGCTTTTGTCTCTTCTATACAACCGGGTCAAAGTATATGGCCGGCAAGAACTCGATGCCAATACCGTCACGACGAACCTGACATACTATCTGATGAGAAACTTCAAACTGCTGGTTGAAATCACAGGCGACCTCGAGGAGACCAACGCGTTTCATCCGGTCAAAGAGCATACGGGAGTTTTTGGAGTCGTCCTGGCCTATTGATTTTTCATTGCCAGCTTATATACAATATTTGTAAAATGGCCCAAAACAACCTGCCCGGGTCCAAGTGCGAATAATAGTTTTTTTCTGCCTATATATTTTATTTTTTCCGAAAATATCTTTTGCGGCGCCCATTTCAACAGATGTCTTCCAAGTTTCTGTTTCGATCCAACCATTCATATCCCACGAAAAAGAAAAATACAACCTGCAGGTCATTCAACCTTATCTATTCGACAAAACCGCTCTCCTTAAAACCATGAGTTCCCTGGCCTACCAGAAAAGGGGCGTCTCCTGGTCAAATAAAAGACGGGTTTTCAATACCGCCGTAACCCAGGAGTTGGCGCCCATGATCCTGAAAAGCTTTTCACTTGCTAACCCGGATCAACGGATTACTTTCCGGGTAAAAAATGCGGCGGGAAAAACCACTCTGAGGGGAGATACATTTTTAACAACGGAGGGCCTCCATTGGCGAATGACCGCGATTCAAAAAATCCGCAGAACCGTGGATGACTTTTCTGTCAGTGGCGATCCCTGGCGACTGGTTCCTCTCACCCATCAGTCTTATAAAACGAAAGAAAAAATCAAGAATCTTGTCCAGGAAATAACTAATTGGATTGTGTTTAATCAGATCAAGCCTGACCCCGAGCGAATAATACATCCCTCCCCTCCATCTGAAGAAAAACAAGCCGCGCCTGCAACGCCAGGCTTGGGCATTAAAAAAAGACTGAAAATTCTGGAAGAATTAAAACGTGATGGGTTGATTGATGAAAAGGAGTATAAAGTCAAACGCCAAAAAATTCTCGATGATTTATAGTAGCATTATTTTATTTTTTTCAGTTAGAGTCAGGGATCGACCTGGTTCATTTTAGCATGAGCTTCTAACTTCTCAGCTTCCTCGACTCGATCCGTCTTTCTAAGTAAATCCGCGTAGCCTTCCTGAATATGGACAACAAGGGGATGCTCCGGCCCCAGGATTTTCACCCAAATCGCAAGGGCCCGCTTATAAAGTGGTTCCGCCTCTGCGTGCTTACCCAGAATGCGATAATTATTTGCCAGGTTGTTGAGGCTCGCCGCAACATTAGGATGCTCCGGCCCCAGGACCCTTTCGTCCCTCTCCAGTACACGCCGGTAAAACGGCTCGGCCTCGGAATACTTTTCCTGTTCCCGATAAGTTTCTGCAAGATGATTTAGTGTCAGCCGCAATCGCGGATCATCATTCGAGAATCTCTCGGCCTCTTTCAGGGCATCAAAAAATTGTTTTTCCGCCTCGACAAAATTTTTTTCCTTAAAAGCCGCCCAACCCGCGTCATGGTATTTTCCCCAGTTTCCATCAGGAAAAAACATGGTTTTCAGATAAAGCAACGAGCCAACCACGGCAACCATTAGTGCAAAAGCTCTAGTCTTGTTCATGATTTCTAGTTTTCTGCTGAAGTTTTTAGCTTTGTTCGACGACCACTAAAGGGTGAATTCATTTTACTTCGACCAATCGTCCCCTTTCCTGTTGCCAATACCTGTTCAAATCCGCTTGAACCAGGGCCAAAACCGCTCCCTGCAATAAAATCAGGATAATCCCATAAAACAGGTAATAGGGCATGTCTGAGGGAAGCATTTTGATAGCCCCGTCTAAGATAAAATATTGCAGGATAATAGTTAGAACTTTAAAACTCTCCTTTATTCGCCTTTTCAAAAATCTTTTGATCATTCGAAGTTGGAAATACAAGAAGGTCGTCTGAACCCCCGCAACGACCCAATCCAGAGAAGCCTTAATAAAAGATTGAAAAGGGAAATCAATTAATCTCGCAAGAATTATTCCTAAAACAAAATATGGGATGATGGAGAGTACTAACAGCCCCAAAAATTGTGATTCAGGGTTTATTTTAATCCCTTTGTGATTCCTGAATTTTCGGTAATTCCGGAGAAACCAGAAATAAAAATAAAGGCCAAAGGTTAACCCATATAAAATAAAAAAAAAGCTTATCGACTGCCCCTGGGTCGGTACTTTAGTCAAACCTTTATATTGTGAAATTATTTTGGAGGAAAAAACCTCTTTTATCGATTTGGTTTTTCCCCCTTTTTTAGCGATGAGTAAATCCTCAGGACTTAACTTGCCTTCCGATAGCAAACAACGAATATCTTTTAATTGCAGAGGACCTTTTTTAATGCCCTCTTTTACGAGCATGAATTGTGCGGGTGAAAATTCAATAACTGCAGAATGCTTTTCCAAATCTTTTTTTGCTCTCAAACCAATATAAATACTCAGAAAAACCATTCCAAATATTACAAAAAAAGACCAACCGGCACGGGAGAAAGCGGCGGTATCATAAATCCCGTGAAGGATGACCACTGAAACCAGCCCTTTCCATAATTCTTTTTCAGGTTCAAAACTGAATTTAGCCCTTCCCATGAAATAGCCCAAAATTATTCCCAAAAAAGCGTGCCCGGGAACCGCTGTGAATAGCCGAAGCATTCCCGCTTCCTGGCCTAATCTAAAAACGTAAAATAGATTTTCAACGGTTGCAAAACCACATCCCAGAATTCCTCCAAAAACTATTCCATCAAAAGGTTCGCTAAAATCCCGGTCATCGTAAATGAATCCTTTAAGGAAAATAAATTTGCATAATTCCTCCACCAAAGCCACGCCGATAAAAGCATAAAACACCTGTTGCCACCCTATAGAGCTGGAATCTTCGGAAAAGACATTTTGCAAACTAAAAAAATTTTCAAAAACCGTCTCGACATAGGCTGTGGGAAAGCAGGCCAAACCTCCCAATAGAAAAGCTTTGATTACTGTGCCTTTTGGCTCGGGTTCCCATTTGTCGGAATAATAAATATACACCGCAACCGCAATTCCCGGACCCGCGGCAAGGTAGATTAACTTTAGAGTTTCCATTCCAGGCTCATTTTAAAATTCCCGGTTTTAAAAGGGTAAAGAGATGAAAAGTTTAAGATGTGGCCATGGAAACGATTTGTTGTCTCAGCCAGTGATACCAAATGTCCGACCCTTCCCCTGTGGTGGCGGAAAGTTGAAACACTCGAATATCCGGGTTCACTTGACGGGCGTGTTGAACGCATTTTTCCATGTCGAATTGAACATGTGGCAACAAATCGATTTTATTCAGGATCATGATGTCTGATGCCCGGAACATGTGAGGATATTTGAGGGGTTTGTCATCACCTTCGGTGACCGATAAAATAACGACTTTGGATTTTTCCCCCAGATCGAATAATGCCGGGCACACCAGGTTGCCGACGTTTTCGATCATCACTGCAGAATTTTTTGGTGGCTGAAGTTCTTCAATTCCACGGGCCACCATGTCAGCTTCCAGGTGACAGCCAGTGCCGGTGTTCACCTGCACCACTTTGCAACCGGTGGCGCGAATGCGTTCTGCATCGTTCATGGTTTCCTGATCCCCTTCAATTACCATAAAGGGGATTTGTTTGCGAAGATCTAGAATCGTGCGTTCCAGAAGAGTTGTTTTCCCCGACCCTGGGGAACTCACCAAATTGAGAGCAAGAATATTTTCTGTCTGAAACCATTTTCGATTGCGTTCGGCGATGAGATTATTTTTCGCGAGAATTTCTTTTTCAAGGCTCACAGTGTTACCGGATGAAGCGTCAGAAGGGTGGAATTGATGGTGGCGATAATGACCGTGGTCATGATCGTGAGGATGAGTGTATTCGTGGTCCTGCGATTTAGTTAAATCAATTGAAACAACTTTTCCGGTGCTGGGATCAATCATTTTGGGTTCCGAGTTCTCGCCGCATCCACAGGTTGTGCACATCAGACCATCTCCATTTCTTTTACCCTAAGTTCCTCTCCTGCAATAGGGGTGGTGTTCCAGGACCCGCACTCACAAGAACCGAACACCTGATCCGTTTCTGTAATCAATTGACAATCCTGACATTTTTTACGCCCGGCAATCTCGATGATTTCCAAATGGGCGTTTTCCAGTTCTGTACCCTTAGAGCACACATCAAAACAAAACCGGATCGCATCGGGCATCACCGTTGATAGATTTCCGATTTCCAGTGACACTCGTTTTACCTGAGCGCCTTTAGCATGCTCGCTAACGATGGAAACAATATTTCGGGTGATTCCCATTTCATGCATTTGAGCAACCACATTTAGAAAGGTTCATGTAAAATGTAATCATTTCTAACATATCCTGGGAAGCTGTTCACCTGCCAGCATCTGAACCACCCGCTTGCCTCCTATAGGAGAACGCATGAGAACCATTTCAGGATGCTCTTTCACCACTTCACCAATGATCGCCGCCTCGCGACCCAGGGGGTTTTTTCGTAACTGTCGCAAAACTTTATCTGCGTCCTTCTCACCGACCACTGCTACAAATTTTCCTTCGTTGGCCACGCACAAGGGATCAAGCCCCAACAGTTCACAGGCTCCTCGTACCTGATCGCAAACGGGAATGCTTGTCTCATCCAGCTCGACCCCAACTTTTGAAGACTGGGCGATTTCGTTCAAGGCACTGGAAAGACCCCCTCGTGTTGGGTCTCTGAGACAGTGAATTTTTGAACTCACTTCTAAAATTTCCTGGATCGGTTCAATCAGAGACGCGCTGTCGCTTAGCAATTCAGTTTCAAATTCGATCCCGGCCCGCACGGATAAAATGGCGATGCCGTGGTTTCCAATCGCTCCGCTCAAAATAATCTTATCCCCAGGCTGGGCCCTATCCACAGAAATACGAGGACTATTTCCCATCCCCCCGATCCCGGAAGTCGTGATAAAGATGGAATCGCATTTGCCCTTATCGACCACTTTCGTGTCGCCTGTGACCAGGATCACCCCGGATTCTTCACAGGCTTGTTGCATGGAGGCGACGATGGTTTTCAAGTCTTCCATTGGAAACCCTTCCTCCAGAATAAATGCGGCGCTGATAAAAAGCGGGCGCGCTCCACTGACAGCCAGGTCATTCACCGTGCCGTGGATGGCGAGACTCCCAATATTTCCGCCGGGAAAAAAAAACGGATCGACCACGAAAGAGTCTGTGGTGAAAGCAAGCTCGCTCCCGCTAAAGGGGAGGGTTACCGAATCGTTCAGTTGTTCCAGAAAGGAGTTATTGAAAGCGGGTAGGAAAACATTTCGCATCAGGTCAGCGCTGAGCTTGCCGCCGCTCCCATGGCCCAACAGGACATTCGATTGTGAATGAATCGGAATCGGGCAACTTCCAAATCCGTCGTCAATATCAGGTTTCTTTTCCATCATTTTTATATCGACCTAATAAAATTCCTGAAGTTCGTGCCTTCCAAAATTGTAAAATGCGGCACAAGTGCCCTCGGAAGATACCATGGTGGTCCCAAGGGGATTTTCGGGAGTGCATTGCCTGCCAAAAGCCGGGCAATCGCTGGGCTTTTTCAACCCTTGAAGAATCTCACCGCTAATGCACAAGGGTGATTCCTGCGTTTGAATTTGCTCCGTTTTAAAAATCTTTGCCGCATCAAACGAGTTGAACTCATCTTTTAACCTCAATCCGCTTTGGGGGATTTCTCCGATGCCCCGCCAGTTCCGGTCGCAGACTTCAAACACATCCAGAATTTTTTCCTGAGCCAGCGTGTTCCCCGATCGCGTGACAATCCGGGTGTATTGGTTTTCAACTTTCGCCTTGCCCAGCTCCAATTGCCGGACCAGCATTAAAATTCCTTCCAGAATATCCAGTGGTTCGAATCCGGAAACCACGATGGGAACCCGGTAGTCAGTGGAGATGGGTTCGTATTCCCAGTATCCCATCACCGAGCAAACGTGACCGGCGGCTAAAAAACCCTGGACGCGATTTTTAGATGAATTGAGAATGGCCGTCATCGCAGGAGGAACCAACACATGCGAGACGAGCATGGAAAAATTCCGAACCCCGTCTTCTTTGGCTTTCCAAACCGCCATGGCATTGGCCGGAGCCGTGGTCTCGAATCCTACGGCGAAGAACACCACTTTTTTTTCCGGGTTTTCACGGGCCAGTTTCAAGGCATCCAAAGGAGAATACACGATACGAACATCACCTCCCCGCGCTTTGACTTGCAACAGGTCGTCGCCAGACCCTGGAACGCGCATCATGTCGCCAAAAGAACAAAAGATAACATCCGGGCGGGAAGCAATTGCGAGAGCCTTGTCGATCAATTCCAGCGGAGTCACGCAAACAGGACAACCGGGACCATGAACCAGTTCCATCCTCTTAGGAAACATTTGATCGAGACCATATTTCACAATTGCATGAGTTTGCCCACCGCAGACTTCCATGATCACCCAGGGGCGAGTCAGCGTTCGGGATATGTCATTAACAATATTTCTTGCCAACTTTTCGTCCCGGTATTCATCGATATATTTCACGATGAAGACTCCTCCTTCGATTCATCCTGCAGTTGCTCCAACTCGCCGAGAAGTCTAAGAGTCTTCGCGGCTTCCTTTTCATCGAGTTTGGCAATCGCGAACCCCACATGGACCAGGGCGTATTCCCCCACCTGAATATCAGGAATATATTGCAGGCAAATTTTCTTGGTGATCCCTGAAAAATTCACCCTCCCCATTTTGAAACCATCCTCTTCCATGATTTCTAAAACTTTACCGGGAACTGAAAGACACATTTAATTTCCCTTATTGTTGAGTCGAAACGGGTGGTCGGCATCTCGCGTTGGCGATGACCGCCTGGCCCAAAGAAATTCCGCCATCGTTGACGGGGACCTGGCGGGGGATGAAAACCCGAAAAATATTTTCTTCCAGTTTGGAAACCAGTCGATTGAGCAGGAACCTATTTTGAAAAACGCCGCCTCCTAAAACCACTTGTTGCAAGCCGGTTTTTTGTCGAATGCGATTGCAGACGGAAACGGTCATGTCCGCCACACTGTTGTGAAAGCGGGCGGAAATTTTAGAGGCGGCAGTCCCCTGAAGCATGTCATCAACAACAGCTTTGATTAAAGTTTGAACTTTCAGGATCATTGGAGAGTCTCCCGTCATATCCTGCCAGGAATAAGCTTCGTTACAATTTTCATCTGCCAGTTGTTCAAGCTCGATTGCCGCCTGGCCTTCATAACTAATTTCATTCCTGATACCCAAAAGAGAAGCCACTGCATCAAAAAGCCGTCCCACGCTCGACGATGGCGGGCAATTCTGATTATTTCTAATCATTTGTTTGAGAATTCTCCACTTTTTCTTATCCAGTTTTTTGATGAAGTCAATGCCCAGCGCTTCCATGTCATCCCCATAAACATGGTCCAGACAGGCGGCGGCACTTCGCCAGGGTTCGCGGATGGCAGCCGGACCTCCCGGAAGCGGACTGTATTCCAGATGGGCGGCTCGAACAAAATCACGGGTATCAGCCAACAGAAATTCTCCTCCCCAAACCGCGCCGTCGGTGCCGTAGCCCAGCCCGTCGAAAGCCACGCCGATCACCGTTTCATTATCAAGACCGTGTTCGGCTATACATGCGACAATATGGGCATGATGATGTTGAACAGCAATCTTTTCGACACCTTCAAGTTGCAGAGCGTATTGGGTGGAAAGATAATCCGGGTGCATGTCAAATGCTACTACCTCGGGTTTAATCTCCATGAGGTTTTTAAAATGCTCAATCCCATCTTTAAAAGAGGCCAGGGACTCATAATTTTCAAGATCCCCGATGTGGTGACTGACATAAGCTGTATTGCCTTTGCCAAGACAGAAAGTATTTTTCAAATGCCCTCCACAAGCCAGGACCGGTCGGGCGAAGGGTTCACGCATTTTTATAGGAGTCGGAGCATAACCACGGGCTCTCCGGATGATTTGTGGTTTCCCTTTAAAAACTCTGCAAACTGAATCATCGGTCCGCATATGGATGGGGCGGTCGTGAGTCAAAAAATAGTCCCCGATGCCTTGCAGTCTATCTAAAGCTTCTCCATCGCGGAAAGCGATGGGCTCATCCGAAACATTGCCGCTGGTCATGACCAGAAACTCTCCAGCCTCACGCAACAGCAGATGATGAAGAGGGGTACCGGGAAGCATCACGCCAAGGTTTTTTTGACCGGGAGCTACCGATTTTGCAACAAAGCTGGGATTTTTTTTCTTAAGAAGAACAATGGGATTCATCACCGATGTCAATAGAGCCTCTTCTTCCAGGCTTAGCTGGCACAGCTTTCGGACTTGAAGAATGTCTGTCGCCATCAACGCAAAGGGCTTGTCCCGGCGATGTTTTCTATCTCTCAATCGCGACACAGCCTCTTCACTGATACCAGAACAGGCTAAATGATATCCTCCCATTCCTTTTACGGCGACAATGAATCCTTGGCGCAGAAATTTTGCCGCTTCGGCAACTGGGTCCGTGCCCGAAATCATTTTACCCTTTGCATCCAGTAGCTCCACACTTGGGCCACACCTAAAGCAGGCATTGGGCTGGGCATGAAATCTACGGTTTTCCGGGTCCGCGTATTCTTTCGCGCAATCAACGCACATAAAAAAACTCGCCATGGTCGTTCGCTTGCGATCATAAGGAATATTTTTTATTATGGAGAACCGCGGTCCACAATGAATGCAGTTGGTGAAGGGAAACCGATAACGACGGTTCGTTGGATCAATAGTCTCCTCAAGGCAGGCCGGACAGGTCGCCACATCGGGAAGCACTCCGGTTCGAACAGGGCCTTTCAAACTGTTTATGATGTTGAAATTATCCGGTGGGAATTGTTCCTGAATGGCTGTTCGGTCAATAGAGTCGATTCGTGCCAGCCTCGGCGCTTCCCCACGCAGTCGAATGATGAATTCATCTAATTTTTCTGAATTCCCCCAGGCGCGGATGAGGACCCCTTCGCCATCGTTCAACACATGGCCTGACACACCCTGTTCATGAGCCAGCCTCCAGACCGTGGGGCGAAATCCAACGCCCTGAACTTGACCGTGTATACGAATTATTTCTCCGGTAACATTCGAAGAGGACTTTGATTTAACGCCGGTTTTTAAAGAGTCATTTCCCATAAGGAGTCCGATAATCTAAAATATTTAAAACGCGGTTGGAATTATTGACTCATGACATAATCGTGGATGCCAAGGGCCGCCTTTTTCCCCGCTCCCATGGCCGAAATGACCGTGGCCGCGCCAGTCACGATATCGCCTCCGGCGAACACCCCTTTCTTGCTGGTTTTCTGAATGTCCGCGTCGGAAAGTTTAATGCGCCCCCTGGAATCTGTTTTTAAATCTTCGGTGTTTTGCGCGATCAACGGATTCGTCCCGCTTCCAAGAGCAATGACCACCGCATCGGCTTCCAATTCAAATTCACTTCCCTCGATGGGAATGGGTTTCTTTCTTCCGGAGCTGTCAGGCTCTCCCAATTTCATTTTCTGGCACTCGACACCCGTCACCCAGCCGTCTGCTCCCAAAATACGAACAGGGTTTTCCAGATAACGAAACTCAAGGCCCTCTTCCTTACCGTGTTTGATTTCCTCATCCCTGGCGGACATCTCGTCCGGGGAACGCCGGTAGACAATCATCACCTTTTCTGTCGAGGGTAGCCTGAGCGCTGTCCGGGCGGCATCCAACGCCGTGTTGCCGCCTCCGATGACGGCGATGGTTTTATGCGCGTGCAGGGGCGTGTCGAATACGGGAAATTCCCAGGCATGCATCAGGTTGACTCTTGTCAGAAACTCGTTGGCCGAATAAACTCCGTTGAGATTTTCTCCGGGAATCCCCAGAAAGTAAGGAAGCCCGGAACCTGTGGAGACAAAGACCGCATCGAATCCTTCATCGGTCATCAATTCATCGAGACTTTTTATTTTCCCGATGACGTAATTGACTTTGATTTCGACGCCCATTAGTTTCAGATACTCCAATTCAGCGTCGACAATTTCCTTGGGCAGACGAAATTGCGGAATGCCGTAAAAGAGCACTCCGCCGGCTTTATGGAGGGCTTCGAAAATCACCACTTCGTGTCCCAGTTTGGCCAGATCCCCTGCCGCTGTCAGCCCTGCGGGGCCGGCGCCTATAATGGCGATTTTTTTTCCTGTCGAAGGAGCCAGTTCGGGAATTTCGATTTTTCCTTCCCGCCGTTCGTAGTCGGCGGCGAACCGCTCCAATTGTCCGATGGCGACCGGTTCGTTTTTAAGACCCAGCACACAGTATTTTTCGCACTGGTCCTCCTGCGGACAAACCCGCCCGGTAACAGCGGGAAGCGAATTGGTTTCCTTGATTTTTCGAGCGGCGGCGATGAATTCACCCGCCGCGACCAGTTTGATGAACTCTGGAATGGCCACATGCACGGGGCACCCCATCACGCATTTGGGTTTTTTGCACTGGAGACAACGAGTTGCCTCCAGCATGGCCATTGTCGGTGTGTACCCATAAGACACCTCATCGAAGCTTTTGCTCCGGGCTTTGGCAGACTGCTCAGGAACGGGCTGGCGGGGGATTTTTTTTCCTTTTGACGCACTCATGTTCTTTTTTTCGTGATTGATTGTTAGGGTATTTTATAGGTTGCCGAGTCTGCATTCATCATCCACTACCTGCGAAAATTGATCCAGCGATTTTTTTTCTTCTGGACGATAGGTTTTCAGCCGATTGATCAACCCGTCAAAATCGACCCGATGTCCGTCGAACTCGGGGCCGTCCACGCAGGCGAATTTCATTTCCGATCCGACCGTCACCCGGCAAGCGCCGCACATCCCGGTGCCATCCACCATGATCGGATTCAAACTGACCCTGGTTTGAATTTTCAGGGGCCGGGTGAGTTCCGAGACAGCTTTCATCATGACCAACGGTCCAATTGCAATCACCCGGTCAATAATCTCTCCTTTGTCTATCATATCGTTCAGAACGTCAGTGACCAACCCCTCAGTTCCCAAACTGCCATCGTCAGTCGCCACCCGCACTTCGCTGGAGACCTTTTTCATTTCATCCTGCATGAGAAGCAGGTCGCGGTTTCGAGAGCCCATAATGGAAATGGTCTTGTTGCCTGCCTGGGTCAACTCTCTGGCGATGGGGTGAATGGCGGCGATTCCGAACCCTCCTCCCACCAGCGCAACGGTCCCGAAATTTTCGATTTCTGTTGCAAGACCCAAAGGACCGACAAGATCCAGAATGGAGTCCCCGCCATGCAGCAGGCTCATTTCAATCGAGGTTTTTCCTATTGCCTGGACAAACAGGGTCAACGTTCCCTGCCCAGAATCCCAATCGGCAATGGTGATGGGAAACCGCTCTCCATGCTCGTTCAGCCTCAGGATGACGAATTGACCAGCCTTGGCTTTTTTGGCGATTTCCGGCGCCTGCACGACATAGCGGAACACTCCGGCGGCAAGCCTCTGTTTATCAATAATTTCAAACACGGCATGACCTTTTTAAGAAAACCAAACAACCTCGTAGAACAGGGAATAAACCGTTATATTTTCTTATCTCAAATAAGAGAAAGAAAAATGAAATTTATTTTGTAAATTTTCAGTTTTTGAAAAATAACACACCTCAATGTGAAGGGAGTATGATCGCAACTGGGGTATTTTTAACTTAAAATGCAGAAAACCTGATTTAACCTGGAGTTTGATCCCCGTATGAGTGATCAAGTAGTGATGGAGCGAAATGAGCTGAACGGGCTGTTTACCGCCTTACAAAGCCAGGGCTATACCATCATAGGCCCTACTATTTTGGACGGGGCCATCGTGTATGACGAATTGGCCTCTGACAAGGATCTCCCTGAAGGCTGGACAGACGAACAGGACGGTGGCATTTACCGGTTGAAAAAGCGTTTCGATAAGGCGTTGTTCGGTTTTGTTGTAGGGCCTTATACCTGGAAGCGTTTTCTGGACCCGCCGGAAAAACGTTTGTGGCGGGCTGAGCGCGATGGAAAGGATTTTCACATCGTCCCCGAAAATGAAACGCCGCCAAAATACGCCTTTCTCGGTGTGCGCTCGTGTGAAATTCATGCGATGGCAATTCAGGATAGAGTTTTTCTGCAAGGCGAATATCACAACACCACCTACAAAAGCAGGCGGGAAAGTGCATTGATCATTGGTGTTCAATGCGTCCAGGCGGGCGGAACCTGTTTTTGTGTTTCCATGAATACGGGTCCCAAAGCCCTATCGGGATTTGATCTGGCATTGACGGAAGTTATCGAAGAAAACCGTCATTATTTCGTTGTGGAATCGGGAACGATACGAGGTGAAACAATAATTGCCGGGTTGGCTGTTCGTCCCGCAAAAAAAACCGAGGTTGCAGAGGCGGAAAAAAGAATCTCCCATGCGGCTGAAAATATGGGCCGGAGTCTCAATACCGAAGGGGTCCGCGACTTACTCGTCAAGAACCACGATCACGCGAGGTGGGATGAAGTGGCGAACCGTTGTCTGTCCTGCGCCAACTGCACGATGGTTTGCCCGACGTGCTTTTGCTCCACGGTGGAAGATGTGACCGACATCACCGGCGAACACGCCGAGCGCTGGCAAAAACAGGATTCCTGCTTCACCCTGGATTTTTCCTATCTGCATGGAGGCAGTGTGCGTTCGTCCACCCGGTCAAGATATCGGCAATGGCTCACCCACAAGCTCGCCACCTGGATCGACCAGTTTGACGAATCCGGGTGCACCGGTTGCGGGCGTTGCATCACCTGGTGCCCGGTCGCCATCGACTTGACCGAGGAGGTCGAAGCCATACGAAAATCATCCTCCATGGAATCAGACCCTCCGATAGAGAAAGGCAAATCATGAAAACCCTGGAACCTCTCATAGCCGAACATCCCTTTTTCAAAAATCTGGAGAAGAGTTATCTGGAATTGATCGTTGGATGCGCGTCCAACGTCCGGTTCGACGCGGGGCAATTTATTTTCCGGGAAGGCGAAGAAGCCAATCAATTTTATATTGTCCGCCAGGGCAAGGTGGTCATTGAGAGCTGTCCGCCGGGGCGAAAACCGATCAGCCTGCAGACCTTCAGTGACGGTGAAATTTTAGGCTGGTCGTGGCTGGTTCCGCCCTACCATTGGCAGTTCGATGCCAAGGCCGTCGAACTCACGCGCGCCATCACTTTCGATGGAAAATGTCTGCGTAACAAATGCCTGGAAGATCACAGTTTTGGCTACGAATTGCTGAGCCGCCTGGTTCCGGCCTTGGGTACGGCTTTGGAAGCGGCCCGGATGCAGTTGTTAGACGTCTATGGCGTTCAACAACAGCAATAGGGAACACACATGGACACATCCAACCCGATGATTCCCCAACCCAGAAAGATAAAACGGGTGATCCGGGAAACCCATGACACCTTCACCCTGTGCGTGGAGCCTGAGACTGTTGAACTGGAAAAATCGTTTAAGCCGGGGCAGTTCAATATGCTGTATGCGTTCGGCGCTGGCGAAGTGCCCATTTCCATCAGCGGAGATCCTAGAAAACCCGATGTCTGGCACCACACCATCCGCGACATGGGAGTGGTGACCCGCGCATTAACCAATCTGAAAGCGGGCGACACGGTGGGTGTGCGCGGGCCTTTCGGCAGTGCCTGGCCCGTGCAGGAATCGAGGGGAAACGATATTGTGATCATCGCCGGAGGGATCGGCCTCGCGCCTTTGCGTCCCGCTATTTACGCCCTGCTGGAGGAGCGCGACCAATTCGGGGAAATCGTTCTTCTTTACGGGGCGAGAACTCAGGAAGATCTCTTGTTCACAAAAGAATTTGAGAGATGGCGCGGGAAATACGGTGTTCAGGTCCGGGTCACGATCGACTCCGCCGGTCGCGACTGGAAAGGCAACGTCGGAGTGGTGACCACTCTTTTTCCTGGAGTCCGTTTTGATCCCGCTAATAGCGTGGCCATGATCTGCGGGCCGGAAGTGATGATGCGGTTCGCTGTTCTGGAATTAAAAAACCTCGGCATCGAGGACAGGAATATCTATGTCACAATGGAAAGAAATATGAAGTGCGCGATCGGTTTTTGCGGACATTGCCAGTTTGGGCCATCTTTCATCTGTAAAGATGGGCCGGTTTTCCCGTTTTCCGAGATCAGCCCGTTTTTCGGGATTCGCGAAATTTAGATAAACTCATATACCGTTTCAACATAAAAACGTTTTAAAAGTTTGAACATGACAAAAATTGAAAAACCAAAATTAGCGGTCTGGAAATTTGCTTCCTGCGACGGCTGTCAACTGAGCCTTTTAGATTGCGAAGACGAATTGCTCTCAGTCGCGGGGGAGATCGAGATCGCCCATTTCCCAGAAGCGACCCGTCAGGTCATAAAGGGACCCTACGATCTGTCTCTGGTCGAGGGGTCCATCACCACTCCGGAAGATGCAAAGCGAATTCAGGAAGTTCGCCGTGTCTCCAAAACTTTGATAACCATTGGCGCGTGCGCCACCGCCGGCGGGGTACAGGCGTTACGAAATTTCAAGGACGTTAAAGAATTTGTTTCCATTGTGTATGCCAACCCTGCCTACATCGACACCTTGAATCATTCGACGCCCATCGCCGAACATGTTGCGGTTGATTTTGAGTTGCGCGGCTGTCCAATAAATAAAATGCAATTGCTGGAAGTCATCAGCGCTTTTTTAGCCAACCGCAAACCCAATACTCCTGCCCACAGCACCTGTATCGAATGCAAACGCCGGGGAACGGTGTGCGTGATGGTGGCGGGAGGAACCCCCTGTCTCGGACCGGTCACTCACGCCGGATGCGGGGCGATTTGTCCGTCCTATCAACGCGGTTGTTACGGATGTTTTGGCCCAATGGAAACTCCCAACACGTTATCCATGAGTGAAGGCTGGAAAACGTCGGGCGCGTCAGAGGATGAGATCGCGCGGGTGTTCCGCACCTTCAACGCCTGGGCGGAACCGTTCCGTAAAGAAAGCGAAACGCATGACAAATAAAAAGGATGGAACAAAAATCATCAAAGTGGACACACTCGCCCGTGTAGAAGGTGAGGGAGGATTATATATAAAAGTGAAGGACAATGCCGTTCAGGAGGTCCGCCTTAAAATTTTTGAGCCGCCACGGTTTTTCGAAGCTTTCTTGCGCGACCGGGATTTCCGTGAAGTGCCGGATATCACCGCGCGCATTTGCGGCATCTGCCCCGTCGCCTATCAAATGAGTTCCGTTCACGCCATGGAGGACGCCCTCGGAGTTAAAGTAGAAGGCCCCCTACGCGATCTTCGGCGTCTGCTTTATTGCGGGGAATGGATTGAGAGCCACGTGCTTCATATCTTCATGTTGCATGCGCCGGATTTTCTGGGTTATGAAGACGCGATCAAGATGGCCAAGGATCATGGGGAGATTGTAGAGCGAGGTCTGAAGTTAAAAAAAGCGGGCAATGATTTGATGATCAAAATCGGCGGTCGGGAGATCCATCCCATCAATGTGCGGGTGGGAGGTTTTTATAAAGTTTTTAAAAAACAGCAATTAAACGATCTTGTGGAGCAATTTAAATGGGCCCGTGACGCGGCCTTGGAAACGGTGCGCTGGACGGCAAAGCTCCCCTTTCAGGAATTTGAACAGGATTACGAGTTTGTCGCCCTTCGTCATCCCGATGAATATCCTTTTAATGAAGGACGGCTGGTTTCCAGCAAGGGGCTCGACATCGACATATCCCAGTTCGACCAGCATTTTGAGGAGGAGCATGTCGAGCATTCCAACGCCCTGCACTCGGTATTGAAAGAACGAGGCGCCTATTTCGTTGGCCCGATGGCCAGGTTCAATCTTAATTTTGATCAGCTGTCGCCCATTGCCAAAGAAGCCGCAAAGCAGGCAGGCTTGCCTGGAATATGCAAAAATCCGTTTAAGAGCATCATCATTCGCAGTGTCGAAGTTCTCTACGCCTGTGATGAAGCGCTTCGTATATTAGAAAATTATGAAATGCCCGACCCGCCTTTTATAGAGATTGAACCTAAGGCCGGAACCGGTTTCGCTTGCACGGAAGCGCCCCGGGGAATCCTGTATCATCGTTACACCATCGACGACGCTGGAAAAGTACTGGACGCGCAAATCGTGCCCCCGACTTCGCAAAATCAAAAAACCATTGAAAACGACCTCTGGCATTTTGTTGCAAAGTATCTTGATCTTTCTGACGAAAAGCTGACCTGGCAATGCGAACAGGCCATTCGAAATTACGATCCCTGTATCTCGTGCGCAACCCATTTCCTGAAACTGGAGATGGATCGCGAGTGATCGATTCGACCAGGGAGCAATGGGAATGACGACACCTGTTTTAGTCATAGGAATCGGCAATCCTTTTAGAAGTGATGACCGGGCAGGACTTGAGGTTGCCTGGCAACTCAAACACAGGGGCAATGAACGTTTGAAAGTTCTGGAAGTTGCAAGCAACCCTCTGACACTTTTAGACCTCTGGAAAGGTCATGATGAAGTCTTGCTGGTCGATGCCGTTTCCTCAAAATCCAAACCGGGCACCTTTCAAATAATAAACGCGGTTCAACAAACGATTCCCGCGGGACTGTTCAATACTTCGACGCACAATATGAGCGTGGCGGAAGCCATTGAAATGGCCCGCAACCTGAACCAACTGCCAAAACAAATGCTTGTATATGGTATTGAGGGAAAAAATTTTCAATTTGGTGAAGTTCTTTCTCCTCAAGTGAATGAAGCCATAGAGAAGGTTGTTCACCACATTCTCAACCACATTCATTGATTTTAACTGCCTCTATTCAAGAAACAAACCCGTGACTCAAAAAGAAACAAAACTTCCTGAACGCACGATTACGGCATGGCACAACCTGGAAGTGCCGGAGGTTTTGAATCGCTTGGATACCGATCAGCAAACAGGTTTGTCCGCAGAGGAAGCGACTCTCAGATTGCACCGTTTTGGGGCCAATGCCTTGCAGGAGACGGGAAAGGCGGCCTGGTATCTGATCTTTGGGCGTCAGTTTGTCGACACCCTGATCTTCATTTTATTGATTGCCGCTGTCATCGCCGGAACGTTAGGCGAATGGATCGACGCGATTGTGATTTTGGTGATCGTCGTTCTAAACGGCATTCTTGGATTCATTCAGGAATGGAAAGCCGAGACCGCCATCCAGGCCTTAAAACGCATGCTGGAACCCAAATGCAATGTGGTGCGCGATGGGACAGAACAAAATATCGAGGCGAAACACCTGGTTCCCGGAGATATCGTGGTTCTCAAATTAGGCGACCGTGTGCCCGCTGATCTCCGTCTGCTGGAAATATTCAACCTCAAGACGGATGAATCGTCATTGACCGGTGAGTCAGAATCTGTCACCAAAGGTGTGGAACCCCTTCCTCTGGAGACGGAGCTTTCCGAAAAAATATCTATCGCCTGGATGGGCACATCGGTTTCCAATGGGCGTGGTCTGGGAGCAGTCGTTGCAACCGGGATGGAAACCGAGTTCGGGCGCATCGCCCGGCTCACCCAGAGTGTCGGTCGCGAGATAACGCCGCTTCAACGCCAACTTGCAGTCCTGGGCAAACAATTGGGGATCATTTCCGTTTCCATTTCCGTTTTAGTCGCGGTTTCTGGTTGGTTACTTGGCAAGCCTCTGTTCGAAATGTTTCTCACCGGAGTGGCACTTGCGGTGGCGGTGGTGCCGGAAGGTCTGCCCGCTGTCGTCACCATTACCCTGGCTCTCGGAGTTCGTGCCATGGTGCAACGCAAAGCTCTCTTGCGCCGTTTGCAAGCCTCAGAAACCCTGGGCAAGGTCACCGTTATTTGTACCGACAAGACAGGCACCCTCACTCAGAACCAGATGACGGTGCAAAAGATCTGGCTCCCCGCAGGCGAGGTCGAGGTCACTGGCATTGGCTACGACCCTGCAGGTCATTTCAGAAAGGGTGGAGAAAAAATTGATCCCCCGCAACACGGGGACCTCCTCGCCCTTCTGCAAACTGGGCTCAAATGTAATAACGCGTCTCTCATCAAGAGTGATCGTGGTTGGAATGAGATTGGCGAGCCTACTGAAGCGGCTCTCGTGGTCGCGGCTTACAAAGCCTGGATCGAGCCCGTTGAAGAGTTAAAAGGTTTGGTCGAATTTTCATTCAACTCGGAAAGAAAACGAATGACCGTTGTGGAGACGGTGGATTCGTCATTCATCGCTCACGCCAAGGGAGCTCCCGAAGTGATCCTCGAACGGTGTACCCGTGTCCTCGAAAACGATGGCGAACGGGAGCTGACCCAACAGGATCGTAAAGCGGCGACCGACGAAATGCATCGGTTGGCTGAGAATGGTCTTCGCACTCTGGCGCTCGCTCGCCGGGAATTGCCGCTCGGATTTCCTCTCGACGAAAATCAAATCGAAAGTGAACTGACTCTGCTTGGCATCGTGGGCATCATGGACCCGCCGCATTTGGAGGTGCCGAGCGCGGTCAAATCTGCAGGCACGGCAGGGATTCGCGTCATCATGATCACCGGAGACAATCCAAACACGGCTATGAGCATCGCCCATAAAATAGGAATGTCACCAAAGCAGGCGGTCACGGGCAAACAACTGGACGAAATGAATGACGGTGCGCTCAAGCAAACGCTCGAACAGGATGTTCTTTTCGCACGAACCACTCCGGAACACAAGATGCGCATCGTAAAAATACTTCAACAGATGGGCGAAGTTGTTGGCATGACCGGTGACGGCGTCAACGACGCTCCGGCCCTCAAGCAGGCGGATATTGGTATCGCCATGGGAGTGCGCGGGACCGATGTCGCCAAAGGCGCGTCCGATATGATCCTCACCAATGATAACTTTGCCTCGATCATCAACGCCGTCGAGGAAGGACGCCGCGAGTACGATAACATCCAGAAATTTGTCCGCTACCTGATGTCTTCAAACACGGGCGAGGTGGTGGCCATCTTCATCAACATCCTGCTCGGCGGCCCGCTCATTTTATTACCGGTTCAAATCCTGTGGATGAACCTGATCACCGACGGAGTGACTGCTTTGGCGCTGGGAATGGAACCTGCTGAAAAAGGAATCATGAACCAACCGCCAAGGCAGGTCAAGGAACCGATTTTAAACCGCCGGAGCATAATCACCATTTTAGCGATCGGTGGGTACATTGGCCTCGCCACCCTTTGGTTGTTTCAACACTATTAGGATCTTGGTGGCGAAGATGCCGTCCCACGTGCCCAGACCGTGGCATTCACCGCGATCATAATGATTCAGATGATAACCATCTTCAATTTTCGCTCCCTCCACGCGCCGATAGCTGTCATCGGTTTCTTCACCAATCCCTGGGTGTTACTGGCCTGGGTAGGTAATTTTGCATTACAACTCTCAGCCGTTTATGCGCCTTTTATGCAGCAGGCACTGCGGACCGTACCACTGAACCTGGAAGACTGGGGCTTGATTCTCCTGGTTGCTCTTCCCCTCTTTCTAATAACTGAAATTTACAAGATCCGGGTTTGGAAAACGAAAGAACTATTGGGAAGTAGGAGAATTCATTAGGGTGGAACCGATAAGCAAAACATTTATAACCATAGGAGCAATACTTCTTTTTGCTCCGGCGATTGACGTGATCGCCCGTCGTACAAAACTACCCAGGGTTACGTTATTACTATTATTTGGTTTATTGATCGGCCCGGATGCCCTGAACCTGTTACCCGCACTAGGCACTACATGGTTTCCCGTTGTTACGGATTTAGCCCTTCTCATGATCGGGTTCCTGCTTGGTGAAAAACTGGCATTCTCTTTTCTAAGAAAAAATGCTCGTGCCGTGTTGTGGATCTCGGTCGGTGAGGTGCTGGTAACGGCGGTGATCATGTTTGCGGTTCTTTTCCTCATCGGTATTCCCATTGAGGTCGCATTGATCCTTGCCGGGGTCGCCCCTGCTTCGGACCCCGTCGCAACGATTGATGTGATTCATGAAGTTAAAGCAAAAGGAAAATTTACAAACACCCTTTTGGGCATAGTGGCAATAGATGATGCCTGGGGGCTCATTGTTTTTAGTATTTTGTTTGCTTTTGCCCAGTCCTTGCAGGGGACAAGCGGCGGCGTCGATGTGTTGCTTGCCGGAGCCTGGGAATTAGGAGGCGCCTTGCTTGTTGGCATCGTGCTGGGGGTTCCGATGGCTTATCTGACAGGTCGCATCCGTCCGGGAAAACCCACACTTCCGGAAGCTCTAGGCTTTGTTTTCGTTTGTGGCGGGTTAGCGCTTTATTTGGATGTTTCAATTATACTGGCGTCAATGGTTTTAGGAGGGGTTGTTGCTAATTTGGCTAAACATCATGAGCGCCCCTTTCACGCTATAGAAAATATAGAGTCGCCATTTATGATTATGTTCTTTGTGTTGGCAGGGGCATCTCTTCATATTGATTCATTGGCGGAAGTTGGCCTGATTGGCGGAGCATACATAATTTTACGGGTGATCGGACAGGTTTCGGGTGCCTGGGTTGGCGCGGCTGTTGGTAAATCCGGATCCCTTGTAAAGAAATATATGGGTTTGGCTTTAATGCCTCAAGCAGGTGTGGCCCTCGGAATGGCACTCATCGCAACCAACAAATTTCCTGAGATGGGTGGAATCATTTTCCCTATTGTGGCCGGGACGACCGTATTGTTTGAGTTGATCGGTCCTATAATGACACGGATAGCACTGGCCAAGGCGGGAGATATTCCATCACAAAAAGAAATCTAATGGATAATAGTTTCTTCATCAAATCCAAACTCTTGTCCATTTTTGGTGCAATAATGATCACAACACTAAATGTTTAATAATGCAGTTCACAGGAGCAGGGTTTTATGGAACGGACAAAATTATTGATCATGGGTGCGGCGGGAAGGGATTTTCACAACTTCAACGTCGTTTTCAGAAATGATCCGAATTATGAGGTCGTCGCTTTTACCGCCGCGCAAATCCCAGGCATCGAGGATAAAATCTATCCTCCTGAATTAGCAGGCAAACACTACCCCAAAGGCATTCCGATTTTTCCAGAAAGCCGGTTGGTGGATCTCCTCCGCGAACGGGGCGTTAATCGGGTCGTGTTTGCTTACAGCGATCTCAGACATGAAGAGGTGATGCACAAAGCCTCCACCGTGCTGGCGGCAGGGGCTGACTTTTGGCTCCAGGGTCCCGGTAGCACTTCCATTCCATCATCAAAAAAAGTCATTTCCGTTTGCGCCGTCCGCACAGGGTGCGGCAAATCCCAAACCGCCAGGAAAATCACCCAAATTTTGACCGGCTGGGGAAAACGTGTGGTCGCCATTCGTCATGCGATGCCCTATGGCAATCTCGAAAAACAGGCTGTGCAACGTTTCTCGACGCTCGCGGACTTGAAAAAACACGATTGCACCATCGAAGAAATGGAAGAGTATGAACCCTACCTGGAAATGGGCAACGTTCTTTTTGCCGGGGTCGATTATGAAGCGATTTTACGAGAGGCGGAAAAGGAAGCGGACATCATTCTCTGGGATGGGGGCAATAACGATTTTCCCTTCTACGCTTCTGATCTCGAAATCGTTGTGGCCGACCCGCATCGACCGGGTCATGAACTTCAGTATTATCCAGGGGAGGTCAATGTCAAACGGGCGCATGTGGTCATCATCAACAAAGTGGACAGCGCCAAACCAGAAGACGTTCTAACGGTCAGAAAAAATATTTCCAGATTGAATCCATCAGCGACCATCATCGAAGCGGAATCGACGATCTCTGTTGAGAATGGGGAACGGATCGCCAACTCCCGTGTCCTCGTGGTGGAAGACGGCCCCACGCTGACGCACGGGGAAATGCAATATGGCGCCGGCGTCATCGCCGCGCAACGTTTTGGCGCTAAAGAAATCGTCGATCCTAGGCCCTGGATCACGGGGTCTCTCAAGGAAACGTTTTCCAAATACCCGCTGATCGGGAAGTTACTGCCGGCGATGGGATATGGGGAGGAGCAGATCCACGATTTGGAAACCACCATCAACGCTGCGGATTGCGATCTGGTCGTCATAGGAACTCCTATCGACCTGGGCCGCGTATTGAATATTGAAAAACCCACAGTACGGGTCCGGTATGAACTTAAGGAAATCGGCGCGCCCAATCTGGAATCTGTTTTAAAAACTTTTTTGTCCTGAAAGGTCCCGCAAACATTGCCATCCTCACCGAAACCCAGTGTTCTCATCGCCTTTGGGGGCAACGCACTCAACGTTCCCCAAATGGACCACCCGCATCAAAATGAAGAGTTCATCATCGCCAGAAAATCCATGGAAAAGCTGGTGACTCTGATTGAGAACGGCTACGAAAAAATAATTCTCACCCACGGGAACGGCCCCCAGGTCGGGCAAATCTTTCTTCAACAGGAACTCACAAAAAATGATTTCCCTCGGCAAATCACTCTGGACGTATGTGTTGCCGACAGCCAGGGAAGGATCGGCTACATTTTACAAAACGTGTTCGATAATGTGTGTGCCGAACGCGGGATCAACAAAAAGTCCTTTGCTGTCATCACCCAGGTGATCGTGGATGCCCATGACCCTGCGTTCAAAAAACCCAGCAAGCCGATAGGTCTCTTTTATTCTGAAAAAGATGCCAACCTTATTAAAAAAACGCGTGACTGGATTATGAAAGAAGACGCGGGCCGGGGCTACCGGAGGGTGGTCCCCTCCCCCATCCCTCTGGATATTGTGGAGAAAAAAATTTTTCAAAAATTTCTGGACCTGGGTTTCATCGCCATTGGTGCGGGCGGTGGAGGAATTCCCGTCATCCGTGAAGACAATGGCGCGCTAAAGGGAGTCGAAGCCGTGATCGACAAGGACAAGGCCAGCGCGCTTCTGGCCAATGAGGTTGGAATCAACACGCTGGTCATGCTGACGGAAGTGGATTTCGCGTATTTGAATTTTAAGTCACCGGAGCAAAAACCGATTGCCAATGCATCTGTCGAAAAAATGGAAGTTTATTTACAGGAAGGTCATTTTCTGGAAGGAAGCATGAAACCAAAAGTGGAAGCCGCCGTAAAATTTTTGAAAGCAGGCGGGAAAAAAGCGATAATCGCCAACTTGCATAGCTTGGTCCCGGCGGTCGAAGGAAAAACCGGGACGCAAATTCTTCCTGATGATTAAATCTTGACAGAGGTAAAAATGGACGGCCCCAGGCAAACTTCGTTTCAAGGAAAACCCATCGCCGACATCGCCGCTTCTTTGGGTCTGACAGCCGCAGATATCATCCCCTATGGAGACACCAAGGCAAAGGTTCGTCTGGACGTTCTCAAGAGAAACCCACAGCGCGGAAAACTCATTCTGGTTTCCGCAATCACACCCACCCCGGCGGGAGAAGGTAAAACCACCACCACAATCGGGCTTGGACAGGCATTAGCTCATTTGGGCAAATCGGTTTGCCTGGCGCTACGTGAACCCTCGATGGGCCCCTGTATGGGGATGAAAGGCGGAGCCACGGGAGGAGGATTGAGCCAGTTGATACCGGCGGAAGAAATCAACCTGCATTTCACTGGAGATTTTCACGCCATCACCTCGGCCAACAATCTGCTCTCTGCCATGCTCGACAACCGCATCTATCACGACAATTCTATGAACATAGATCCCCGGCGCATCACCTGGCGGCGAGTGATGGACATGAATGACCGGGCGCTCAGAAATATTATTCTTGGGTTGGGGGGTGCTTTGCAGGGAGTCCCAAGGGAAGGCGGGTTCGACATCACCGCCGCCTCGGAGATCATGGCCATTTTGTGCCTGGCTGAAAGTTACGAGGACCTGAAAGCAAGATTGGACAGGATTTTAGTCGCTTTCACTCATGGAGGGGAACCCGTCACCGCGGGTCAATTGCACGCCACCGGAGCGATGACCGCCCTGCTGAAAGACGCTCTGCTCCCCAATCTGGCGCAAACTTGTGAAGGGGTGCCCGCATTTATTCACGGCGGACCTTTCGCCAACATAGCGCACGGATGCAATTCGGTGCTGGCCACTAAAATGGCGTTGTCTCTGTCCGATTGGGCGATCACCGAAGCGGGGTTTGGGTTTGACTTGGGCGCGGAAAAATTTTTTGACATTAAATGCCAGAGCGCGGGTCTCGACACTGCCGCGGTCGTTCTGGTCGCCACCTGCCGGGCTTTGAAAATGCACGGAGGCGCGGAATTAGCGGAATTAAAAGAACTGTCCAATCTCAATCTCCAGGCTTTGGAAAAAGGTTTTGACAATCTGGACAAACACGTGGAAAACATCGCCAAATTTGGCGAAAAACCTATCGTTTGTCTCAACCGATTTTCCGGGGACCGCGACGAGGAAATTGACCTGGTCCGTGAACATTGCGAAACCCGTCTCCAGGTTCCTTTCGCCGTCAGCAATATTTTCGCGGAGGGTGGAAAGGGCGGTCTGGGTCTGGCGCGAACCGTGATGGAACATGCGGAGAAGGTATCGTCCCCGTTTCATCCCCTGTACGACTGGAACGATGAGGTAAAAAGTAAAATAGAAACGATCGCCCGTGAGATGTATGGCGCAACAAAAATCATCTACAACAAGAAAGCCGAGCGAGACTTAAAATCCATCGAGAAACTGGGCTATGGCAAACTGCCGGTGTGTATCGCAAAAACGCCAACCTCTCTCACCGACGATCCCAAAATCTATGGCAGACCGGAAAACTTCCCGGTCACGGTAAGGGAAATCCTGATCGCCGCCGGAGCCGGATTTCTGATTCCGATCACCGGCGACATCATGCGCATGCCGGGGCTTCCCAAAACTCCTCAGGCGGAAAACATCAATATTGTGGATGGGAAGATACGAGGAATTAAATGATTCGAAGAGATTTCATCCTTTTCCTTATCAGGAAGAGGTAAAAAGCTGGAAGATACTTTGTGTTTGCAAATAAGCAACAAACCCCTTTCCAATTTTTGATGAGCAGTCATGCCAGCCCTTTACTTTAGTTCATGCTCTCACGATTCAGAACCACTGGTTAATAAAATTGTTGACCAGTGCGAATCTTTTTTGGAGGAAAAATGTTTTCTAGAGACAGCCAGCCGTTCATTTACTCCAGAAAAAATTCGAGACCACCTCGCAGGCTGTGATGCATTGATCGTGGTGATATGCGAAGATGCAATACCTTTAATGGATCCCCCATTGCCCCTCAAAGAAAATATTTTAATGGAACGAATTCGATATGAAATCGTCACTGCCATAAATCTGAATTTATTAATCGTGCCTCTACTCCTTGGAGAAACTAATCTCCCTGAAAAAAGGAACACGCCGGGAGCATTGAAACGGTTGTTTGAGTATAAAAATTACTGTTTACGAAGGGATTTTTGCTTTGATGACTTGCATCAACTTATTGAGGATATTGAAGGGGAATTGGAATTTAAAAAGGAAGTGGATAAAAAAATATCTCAACCTTTCCAGTTTAATTTTTTTGGACGCAGTGAAACTATCGGCAACACGACCGGGTTTCAAAAGTCGGGCATAGAATCTTGCGGCCCTGCTAAATTTGATCGCGTGATTGACTCAGAAAAATTAATTTTAGCTGAGGCCAGAAGAAAAGGAGATCGGGCGGGCGAAAAGGACGCGCTGTCAGCCTTAGGTTTGACTTATGCCCGGTTAGGCCAAACCCAGAAAGCGATTCAATATTTTCAAAAGCAACTTGAAATCGTTTGCACGTTGGATGATGATGAGGAAAAATGTGGCTTATTGGCAAATCTGGGGGATGCCTTCGCCATTACCGGGAAAAATGAGTCTGCCAAAAACCACTATCGGGAGCAATTATCGTTGGCCCAATCCAGGGGCTACCGCGCCTATGAAGGAAGCGCCTATAACGGTCTTGGTTTTATTTACATCAAGCAGGATAAAGTTGCACGAGGGATAGATTGTTATTTGAAAGCTTTGGCGATATATAAAGAATTGGAAAATCATGAAAAGGAACTGGAACTATTCGTTGGAATAGGTTTGAACTATCAAAAACTGGGGGAACTGAATAAGGCCGTCGAATTTTTTGAAAATGCTTTGAAAGTTTCACGGTATTTAGAAAACCGAAAAGAAGAAGCCCGAATCATAGTGGATTTAGGAGAGAACTGCCATCGCCTTGGAAAACTTGACAAGGCGGACTTCTATCTAACGGAAGCCGAAGGCATTGTTTGTCATTGGGAGGGAGCCTGGGTCGATTCTTTAGTGAGCCGGTTGAAGTTATTGCGTGAGTCCCTGAAAGGGCATGAGAATTAATAACAGCAATTGTATCGTCTTCTCCTGGAGCACCCGGGTCACGGGACGGGACATTCCAAAAGCTTTTTCCTTCCATCTGAAAAGTGGTTTTTAAGCTCTTTTCATCAAGAGTTCAGGAGGCAGGAAACCCGCCTGAAGTTTCACCTCGCTTCGATCAAGACAACATTGTTTCTGGTCGCTTCTATGAATTCCTCAATCGCAAGGTTTTCAAGCGTTAAAAACGATTTGGCATTGCTGAATATTTTATTTTTATTCATCACATCGATCAACACCGAAACAGGGATTGCCTGGTTCAGTTTCCCCAAATGCTCCCCACGGTCAGACGCCGTTTTAGCTGAAAGAATCATTCCCACGACCTCTCTGTTTCCGTTCAGCAATGGACTGCCACTGTGGACCGGGTCCAGATCCATATGGAACTGTAAAAAGCCGGAAGCATTTTCCCTCTGCGATGCCAGGGATCCTTCAAGCAGGGTGTGCCTGTCTTCCAGAGTGTTTGTCCAGGGGTAACCAAGAGAGAAAACATAAGTATCTTTTAGGCCCGCATTTTCCGACTGCAGGGAAAATGGTTCTCTTTTAACTTTGGGCGGCTCCACCAGCTCAAGAATCGCCACGGTGCCGGTTTTTCCTTTATTGATCCATTTTGCCGGAATATCGTCTTCATTGGGAAATTTAACCAGGATGTCCCCGGCATCCTTCACCAGGCCGTGATCGGTGAGAACGAACTGCGTGTTTCCGATCAAAAACCCTGAACCCAACCGCGTAACCGGAGTGCTCCATATCAGAAGACCGATCAAAAGTCCCGCAAGAAGGACCGTGCCGATTGCTTTTTTCATGGCTGTTTTTTCTTCCTTGAGACCGGCGGAAAACTTCTATTCCCTTATCAGGCGATAGTGATATTGATTGTAAAAGTCGCGAACACTTTCATATTCATCCAGAGAATTTTGTTCGAGTTCTTTTTTGGTTTTTACAAGGAAGGAAGTTTCGTTAACCTTTTTTCCGGTCGCTATTCCGCTATTCACCATAAAAGGAGCTGAAAAAAGAAAGGCGGGGCTGACAAAAATATCTGCTGTTCTACCAAAAAGGTTTCGCACCGAAGAGGGACCGAACAGCGGTAAAACCAGGTAAGGCCCTGAGGGAATATCATGAAACCCAAGGGCCTGATTCATGTTTTCATGGACCGGTTTGATGTTATATTCCTGCTCTGCGACATCAAGCATGCCTCCCAATCCTGCAGTGGAATTTATCAGGAAACGGCCAACCACCCTTCCCGATTTTTCAAAATTTCCCTGAATCAGGCTACTCACGAGACTGATAGGCATTGCACCATTATTAAATACGTTTCTAATCGCAATCCTAAGTTCAAGAGGAAAGGCAAATCGATATCCTTCGGCCACATGTTTGGTGAAATAATTATAGACCTTATTATTAAAATCGAAGAAAAATCGATTGTGTTTTTCAAAAGGGTCTGGAAGTGCGGGAACGTCGCTGTCAAAGGGGTCTATAATTTCCTCATTTTCAAGAGAAGCCTCCGGTTCTGCCCACTCAGGCCCCGGAACGTCAACACTGTGGGAGCCTTTGCCATCGGTTTCTGTATTTTCTGACAATAGAATAAAATTCTTTCGAGGTTTGGAAATATTTTTTTTGTTTTGAGCCTTTTGATGGCTTTTCCAATAGTTGGGAGCAATATCCAGCTCGCTGACATTGGCCGCCGACACCCATTGAGTCGAAAAAATCAATTGAGCGCTCATTCCGACACCTAAAACCCATCGGCCGATGGCCCATTTCAATAACTTCATGTCCAATTTCAGAAAGGATTTGTAAGAACTACAGAAAATATTTTGTGATAGAATTGCAATTCTTGAATTCAATGATCACGGGATATCGTGTGCCCAAGAAACTGCCTGATGATTTCTTTCGGTATCTGGACAGGACTCCATCCGAAATAAATCAGAGGTCAAGCCCCATTTTTTTATTTTTCCCAGGCCATTAATGATGACGCAAACGGATGAAAAATTGATTCCGCATCCTCCTCTTAAAAATTTTTATCAGGATGAGACCCAGCGAAATGAGTTCGTAAACAGAATCTTTAACGATACGGCGTCAAAGTACGACCCTATCAATAGTATTTTATCCTTTGGTTCGGGAAATTGGTATCGAAAACAAGCTTTGCTCCGTTCAGGGTTAACCACCGGGATGGATATCCTTGACGTGGCAACCGGCACGGGCCTGGTCGCGGAATCAGAGATTGCCATCATCGGACCCAAGGGAAGTGTCATGGGCCTGGATCGAAGTTACAATATGTTGGCAGAAGTGGGCAAGAAATTAAATATCCCCCTGGTTCAGGGAGATGCAAATGGTTTGCCTTTTAGTGATAATTCCTTTGACTTTCTCACCATGGGCTACGCTTTACGTCACGTCGATGACCTTAAGGAAACATTTAAGGAATACTTTAGAGTCTTAAAGCCAGGAGGAACTTTACTGATTCTTGAACTGATGAAACCCACAAACAAAATCATCTACAGAATGATTCTTTTATATTTTCGACTGATGACGGCGTTGATTTCAATGCCTGGAGTTGGCGGTAAAAATGAAGGCAAGCTCATCCAATATTACTGGGAAACCATCGATCAGTTTGTGGGGTCGGATATCATAATAAATTCTCTTTCTGAAACCGGTTTCGCTCAAGCGAAATCGCATCAGCTTTTCAATTTTTTTACCGAATTCACAGCGATCAAAGCCTGAGCATGATCCTGTCCTGCGATTATCTTACTTCGCTCCCAGGAGCCCTGTCTTCCGCGGAACCAGGAGCCTGGCTACTTTTCACCCAGATGCCTTCAACTTCTAGAAGTAATTCTTTGCGGCAAATATCTCCAACAAGGTATAGACTCGATGCCCCCCCTCCCAGTTTTTTCTCCATTTTTTCCCTGACCAGAGGCAGTAACCCCGCATCGCGCAAATAAGTTTTTGTGATCAATAAGTCTTCGGAGTGGGCTTTCCCGGCACCGCTGTCCAGATTAAAACCGCAATGATCCAGCAGGGAATCCAGGTTTCTGTGAATTTCGTGTATCTGTTGTGAAGGATCGTCCTGGTGGCAACTTTCATGACCAACGATGCTTGCTGTTCCGGCCACGTATAAATATTTGTTCTCCCCCCAATCCATACATGTGGCGCGGGCAAACGAGGGACTGCGCTTGCCATATTCTCTGGGGTAAAGATAGGCGCTCACCTGCCTTGGGTTTTCAATATGCTTTACGCTATGGTTTCGGGTGGCCATGAAATTGATTGTGAGGGGGCCGCTTTCCGACCCGACAGCAGAACCCGCAGGGAAATACCGATGCATTGATTTATATTTTTCAGCAAACGCATCACTCCTGCCGGCACAAAAAAGTTTGTATCTTTCAATTCCATTGGTTTCAAAATTTATTTTTGGAAAATAGTTCCAGCAACGAACTAAAACAGGAAAACCTTGTCGATCAAGGAAGTTGAAAATTTCCTTGTAGGCGCGAAAGGTGAGTTGCTCCAGATTTTCTGTTGTGGTTTCATGAAAACAGATCGATCCAAAGACAAGTTCTGAATTGGCGGCATAAGATATATTTCCAAATTGATTCACCTCATGGGGCAAATCCGCAGTCCAGACTTCCACCAGAGGGTCATCTCCAATCTGGGGAAGGGAGACCGGCACTTGCAGACAGCCTGGCATCTGGGAGTCCGGGCGATGCCCCCCATAATAAATAACCGCCAGAATATTATTCCCCTTTTGGGAAAATTCCTTGAGTTTTTTCTCCGCTACCAGGGCCACCGACAGAGTGCTGCCTATGATTTCTAGCATCTTCAAAATCTCAAGTTGAATCCGGTGAGTGACATTGATAAGGAAAATTTATCACCGGGTTTTGGCTTTCTGCGTTTGTAAACTTTCCAGTTCTCTTTCCATTGCCCAATGAAGTTTATGTAGTAAAGTATTTTAAAAAGAAACAATGGAAAATCGATTGAATTTTTACGATAAATATCTCCCGCCAGCATGGATAAAACCGCTTCTTCAATGCCGAAAACATTTCTGGGAGCCATGAACAAGTTTCTAAGAGCGGGTTGTGTCATTCGATAAATAAACCAGGAAAGAATTTTCAAGCCGCTCTTGCATTTTCGCTCATATTCTTTCTGAATCCTCGCTAACTGCGGGCTTCCATTCAGGGTTGCCTCAATCACATCAATTGCGTGGATCGCGCTGGTCAATGCAATGTGAACGCCGCTGGAAAAAATCGGATCAATGAAGGCGAAGGCATCACCCACTAAAATATAATTTTTCCCAACCAGGTTGTCGGAAAAATAAGAATAATTTCCCGTGGCTTTTGTGGCCATCGTCATTCGGGCATTTCGCAATCGCCGGGCAACTTCCGGTGACTGGGTGATGGCTTCCCAGAGGAATTTATCCAGGTCCTTCTGGCAATTTTTAAGATAGCCGGGACGGCACACGGCTCCGACACTCATCGTCCCGTCCTTTAACGGAATCATCCAAAACCAGCCCTCGTCGAACCAGTAAATGCTGATATTGCCGTCATCCTCCCCCTTCAACCTTTCGGCATTTTCAAAATGGCTGTAAATAGCGGAACTATTATGCGATCTATTATTTTTCCGGATCCCCAGTTTCTTTGCCAGAAAAGAATCGCGCCCCGTTGCGTCTACAATATATCGAGCCTGCCATTCCTCGGAGTTACCATCTTCCTTTTTCGCGGTCACTAAATGCATTCCGCTTGAATTCAAGTCAACCCCGGTGACCCGTACGCCCTCAAAAACCTGCGTCCCTTTGTCTTTACTGTTATTTAAAAGAATATGATCGAGTTCGGAGCGCCGAACCTGATAAGCGTAGGGCCGACTCTTGTCGCGCGCACCCCGGAAATAAAAGGTCACCGGCGGGGAAGTATGATACGGGGAGTCAAACTCCGCACCTCTTTTTACCATTCCAATCTCTTCCACCTTATCCAATATGCCAAGCCTCTCAAAGATGGGCAAACTCATTGGAAGCAGGGACTCTCCGATATGAAATCGCGGGTGGTGATCTTTTTCGAGGAGAACCACTTTCCAGCCTTTTTCTGACAACAGGGAAGATACAGTAGAACCCGCCGGCCCACCACCAATCACCAAAATATCACATTGGTTCACAGAGACGCTCTCCAGGGATGAAGTTCAGATTGAAAATACCAGGAAACATTTTTGAGGGGTGCGATTTTCGGTTACAATTGAAAAACCAGGCGACATATGTTACACTAAAAAACCCATCTGCGTTATTTAAAAACACCGATTATAACATAAGACAAACTGTTGCGCGTTTGAAATACAAGTGGTCGTTCACCTAAAATTACGGTTTGATACTTGATCTTTATTAATTGAAGCCAGTGCTCAATTGCTGGAAGGAATTTGTGTGACAGGGTTAACTGAATTTGAACAAGAGGTCGGCCAATTGATTGTGGAGAGCCTCAACTTAACCATTGCCCCAAAAGATATTGAACCCGAAAACCCCCTGTTCAACGAGGGGTTGGGTTTAGATTCTATCGATGCCCTGGAGCTGTCTCTGGCTATTTCCCAAAAATATGGAATCACCATCAGGTCAGACGATAAAAATATTAATCAGTATTTTTCTTCTCTGAGAGCATTGAGCGAATATGTCCAGGGGAAAAAGTCTCCAGGTGAAATCAACCATAAATAAAATTTTGCCAGTTTTAACCATGGGTTACCCCATCCTGACCCACATTGCAATTGGACTGAACGAATTTAAATTTGCGTTGTTTCTTCTTGTAATAATTGCAGGGTCATTCCTGCTCACCCGAGCAAAACAACCTGGTAAAAATTCTAATTTTTTTTTCGAACTGACACTCTGGGTCGGGATGATCGTTCTTGCGGTTTGCATCATTTTTATTGACGCCACCCGCGTCACCCTTTACCTCCCTCCCATTCTTTTGATTTCTTTTTTTACTATTAACTTCGCGAAATCTCTTTTGCCCGGACAGGAACCCTTGATCACAAAAATAGCGCGGGTAATTTTTCAGGATGACGACCCCCAAAGCAATGCCTATACACGTCGAGTGACCTGGCTATGGACAGGTTTTCTGGTGATAATACTCATACAAACCATTGGGTTGTCTATCTTTGCCTCCATAGAGACCTGGTCATTGTTTACCAACGTATTAAACTATTTGTTCATGAGTCTTTTATTTGTAATAGAGTATATTTACCGTCAGATCCGCTTTGGATATCGACACAGCATTTTTTATTATCTGCAGGGGTTGTCGCGGTTTTCCTTAAAACAAATTTTATAAATAAATCCTGATCCGGAATGAAAGGTCACCCTTTAATTCATCGCCAGTCAGGAAATAGTATTTTAGGATGGGATGACCACAAGCCCATTTCTATTGATCGGTTTCTGACCGATGTTTATTCTCTTTCCAGAATCCTGCCAGACAGTCCCCGGATACTCAATTTATGTCAGAACAGATACCGCTTTCTTGTGGGTTTTGCCGCCGCACTGGTTAAAAAACAAACCAGCATTCTCCCTCCCAACAAAACTCTTAAAGGATTGCAATCCATAGCTTCCCAATTTCCGGAAATTTATTGTCTGACCGACAACAAAGGCCAGAAAAGCCTGGGAGTTCCCGTTCTTAAATATCCATCAGAGGTATTGCCCTTAGGCAAGTCATTAGAGATACCGGAAATCCCCGCATCTCAAATAGCCGCTATTGCTTTTACCTCTGGGAGCACCGGGGTTCCGCAACCTCATTTCAAGAGTTGGGATTCCATGGTGAGGATCGCCCGCAGTTCAGGCCATCGACTGATTCCCGGGGACCTGAAAAAATCCTCCATCATCGCAACGGTTCCTCCTCAACACATGTATGGATTGGAAACATCCATTATGTTGCCTCTTCAATATAATGTTGCGTTGCACGGAGGCCATCCGTTTTTCCCGGAAGATATTCGTGCCGCTTTAGAAAGCGTTCCCCAAAACCGTATTCTCGTCACCACTCCCATTCATCTAAAAGCCTGCATTGAGAACTCAGTAAAATTCCCGGAAATCTCCTTCATCGTTTCCGCCACCGCCCCATTATCCAGAGAGCTGGCCGAAACCGCCGAACAGCTGTTTGACACAGAGGTCTTCGAGATTTACGGTTGCACCGAAGCCGGGTCGCTTGCAACTCGAAAAACCACTAAAAGCACCGCCTGGCAATTGCTCGACGGGATACATTTGACCGGAAATGACGATCAATGTTACATTGACGCGGCTTATCTTTCTCAGCCGGTAAAATTACCCGATATCATCAAGAATTCTCAAAATGGGCTGTTTGAATTAAAAGGGCGTAGTGCGGATCTCATTAATATTGGCGGCAAACGGACTTCTGTGGGCGAACTGAATCACCGCCTCAATGAAATAAAAGGGGTTGCGGATGGAGTCTATTTTGCCCCCCCTCAAAATGATTCCGATCCTAAACGATTGATCGCTTTTGTCGTCGCCAGGGACTTGCAGGAGAAGGATATTCTGGAGGCATTGAGGCAACACCTGGATCCGGTATTTTTACCTCGCCCCATCTACTTTGTGGACCGTTTACCCAGATCTTCTTCGGGAAAACTCACCCACGAAAACCTTCTTGGGATTTTTTCTCAATTGACAAAATAAGTTCGTCAAAAAAGGTTCCCCACGCAACATTGAAGCTCATGGCTGGCGCGTCCACAAATTCAATTTCATCGGGGTAAAGCATTGCAATATTCCACCAAGATCGACCTCAACCATCCGGCTCTTAAAGGGCATTTCCCAAACCATCCAATCGTTCCGGGAGTCGTCCTATTGGACCAGGTGATCGCGGCATTCAGGAAAGAAGATAAACGCTCTCTCGAAATTCGCAAAATACCGTGGGTCAAGTTTTTGTCCCCATTGAAACCGGGAGTACGCATAGAGTTTAATTTTGAGATATCAGACAATATCGCCCTCTTCACTGGCAAGTGCGCTGAAACAACCATTGTGTCAGGACAATTGGAATTTTCTGTATCGTCATGAAAAATGCATTGAATTTCAGTCGTCACGTGCTGGGCCTTGCGCTTCTCGGCGGCACTCTTTTTATTCCATTTTCTGAAGCCTCTGAAATAAATTCGCCGAAAAAACCAAACCCGATTTGTACGGTTGAGTTGCAGGAAATAATGGTTTCACTGGCACACAAAAAAGAAAAAACGGCACGCTTCAAGGAGGAAAAGTTTCTCACTGTTCTGGAAAAACCTTTGCAAGCTGAGGGGACATTGCATTTTCGCGCCCCCGATTACCTGGAAAAAATAACCACGGAGCCCAGACAAGAGCGTTTGGTCGTAGAGGGCGATATTGCCAGCATTTTCGATGAGCAGGGGGAGCCCCAGACCTTGTCTCTGAAGTATTACCCCCCTTTGAAAGAATTATTAAACGGTATCCGCTTTACTCTATTAGGAAATCTCGATGCTCTGACCCATGATTACGAATTGGACTTTAGCGGCGACTGCCATCAGTGGAGCCTGACTTTACTTCCAAAGTCTGTGTCCGCATTGAGTATTATCGAGCGCATTATTATTCTGGGAGTGAAAGATCATATTGAAAATATCACCCTGGTCGAATCCAATGGCGACTTTACGATCATGAAAATCGAAAAAGGACCTTCGTGAATCCGCGCACAAAAATAATTATCTGGATCGGCATCCTCATCATTACAACTCTGATTATTATTTTCCGCGCGCGCGTCGAAACGGATATCAGTTTTTTTCTTCCCCGATCCTCCCTCCCCGAGGAGCAGTTTCTTATCAACCAGTTCCGCCAGGGTCCCGGCTCGAAGTTGCTGATCCTAAGCCTTCAGGGAGACGAATCAAAAACACTGGCCGAGGTGAGCAAGGCTTTAACTCAAAAGTTAAAAAATGACCGGGCTTTTATAAAAGTCGTTAATTCAGATGAAGCCATAACCCCTCAGATGGAACAGTTCCTCTTCAGCAATCGCTATTTACTCAGCCCCACCCTTCATCCCGATAGATTTTCTCCAGAGAGTCTGCATAAAATTTTAACGGACACATTGGATCGAATGACCTTGATGCAGGGTTTTATGGAAAAACGTTATTTCGATAAGGACCCGACAGGAGAGTTTTTGTCGACGATACGGTCCTGGACCGGGAAACCGATGCTGAATAAAAAACATGGGGTTTGGTTCTCTCTGGATGGGAAACACGCTTTTCTCGTCGCGAATATTTTTGCGGAAGGATTTGATTTAAATCAATTAGAGAACGCGGTTCGCAAGGTTGAGGACAGCTTCAATGAATTGAAGCCGAACCCTGCCATGACCCTGAACATGGTGGGTCCTCCCGCCTTTGCCGTGGCCTCCCGGCAGTCGATGAGAAGAGATGCCACGGAGCTATCCATCATTGCCACCTGTCTGGTGGTCGGTATCATTTACCTGTTTTATAGATCCGCCCTACTGGTACTTCTTTGTTCGATTCCCCTGTTATGCGGAACCCTGATGAGTGTCTGCGCGGTGGTATTGATTTTCGGATCGATTCATGGAATCACCCTGGCATTTGGAATCGTTATCATTGGCGTGGCAATAGATTATCCCATACACCTGTTCAGTCACCTTAACAATGACGAACCTCCCTCCGATGCAATGGACCGCATCTGGCCGACTCTCCGACTCGGGGTTCTTACCACCTCGCTGGGATATGTTTCCATGATTTTTTCAGGTTTTGACGGCTTGATTCAATTGGCCGTTTTCGCGGTGTGCGGACTTGCCAGCGCCTCTCTGGTCACACGCCATGTTCTTCCGCATATTACCTGGTTTTCATTACGGACCGCCTCGCCCGTGAAAGTATCGACAACTCTCTTCGAGCTCCTGTCTAAAAACAAAATTTTCTTTTATGTTTTACTGGCAGGGGCCGTCGCGGTCCTGGGCATTCAACGAAATGAATTGTGGGAAAATGATATCGCACGCCTGAGCCCCGTCCCGGACTCGCAACTGGCTCTGGATAGACAGGTGCGCGAAGAACTCAATTTACCCAATGTCAGTTATTGGGTGGTCGTGAAAGGAAAGTCCGAACAATTGGTTTTGCAGTGGACCGAATCGGTCACTGAAAAATTGCAGACTCTTAAAGACCAGGGCAACATAAGCGGATTTGAGGCGGTTACAAAATACCTTCCAAGTGTTGAAAAACAATCCCAACGGATAAAAGCTCTCCCCTCAAGCGCTCAATTAAAAGAAAATCTGCGGATCGCTCAACAAGGTCTTCCCTTTAAGGAGAATGCTTTTGCAGGTTTTATTGAGGAGGTCGCTAAAGTAAAGAAATCCGGATTTTTAAATTCCGATCGGCTGAAGGGAACCCTGTTTGAAGCCAAGACCCAAAAATTATTTTACCACCAGGATAACTTCTGGTTTTCACTGATTTCATTTAATGGGTCCGTCGATGAAAAACTCATCGCCGGGGCTGTCAGCGGCTTTCCCTCAGAAAATGTCTTTGTTCTCGAACCCAGAAAAACCTCCAACACCCTGATCAACCGATACCGGGATCGGGCTTTACTGATGTTCGTGGGTGGATGCCTGGTCATAGCCATCACTTTAAAGATCGCGCTACGCCGGTGGGCTTCACTTGGAAGAATTTTGATCCCTGTTATCGGGTCGGTATTAACTGTCCTGGCGATTTTGGCCGCGGCTAAAGTACGGATATCCTTGTTTCATCTAGTGTCCTTGCTATTGGTGATCGGGTTGGGGCTTGATTACGCCCTGTTTTTAAATCGCAAACTAAAGTTAAAAGAAGAGCATTCTAAAACTCATCATGCTTTACTTGTCTGCAACCTGTCGACGGTATCGGTGTTCGGAACCCTGGCTTTCTCAACCACCCCGGTCTTAAAAGCGATAGGAACCACCGTGGCGATTGGCGCGTTTGCATGCCTTTGGTTCTCATTTATTTTTGCTCCCAAAGTCAAAATGATGGATAAAGCAGTGTAGAGAAAAATAAACCCTATTTAACTTTTGGCACATTATTCTTGGAATCTTTAATTTTATCTAAATTCACTTTAACAAGTGCCCTCGGTTGCGGACTCAAGGAGCTTGAGCAGGCTTTGTTCAACCAACGGCCGGGGCTGAAACCCTGCGATCTGGAGTTCGCAGATATAAATGCCTATATCGGCAGGGTGGACGAGATTGAGGATTCTCCAGTGGTGGACCGGTTAAAAAAGTATGACTGTCGCAATAACCGGCTGGCCCAACTGGCTTTGCAACAGGATGATTTTGAACAAACGGTCGAGGACGCAAAAATTCGTTACGGACCTGAAAGAATAGGCTTGTTTCTTGGGACCAGCACTTCAGGAATTTTAGAAACCGAATCGGCCTACTCACACCGGGACCCCGTCACCGGAGAATTGCCTGAATCTTTCCGGTACAAGGAAACCCACAACAATTTTTCGGTGGCCGATTTTGTACAAAAATATTTGAAGCTCGAAGGCCCCGCAATGGTGATTTCTACGGCTTGTTCGTCCAGCGCCAAGGTATTCGCGGAAGCCTCCCGGTTTATACAATCGGGGTTGTGCGATGCCGCCATCGTGGGCGGCGCGGACTCGTTGTGCCTGACCACCTTGTATGGTTTTTCTTCTCTGGAACTTGTGTCTGCCCAACCCTGCCGTCCTGCCGACAAAGACAGAAACGGGCTCTCCGTTGGGGAAGCGGGAGGATTTGCCCTGTTGGAAAAACCTGAAAATGGAAATTTTAAAAATCAAATTTCTCTCCTGGGTTACGGTGAAAGCTCTGACGCTTACCATATGACGACCCCCGAACCGGAAGGAAGCGGCATGGTCCAATCCATGCAAATGGCTCTTAAATACTCCAGACTGAACCCCGATCAGATTTCCTATATCAACTTGCATGGCACCGCGACCCGGACAAACGACAGCGCCGAAGACAAAGCGGTGTCTGAGATTTTCGGGTCGTCTGTTCCGTGCAGTTCCACCAAAGGATGGACCGGACACACCCTGGGAGCCGCGGGAATTGCGGAAACGATCCTCTGCGCCATCTGCCTGCAAAAAAATCTCATTTTAGGGAGCTTGAACACCCGCGTGATCGACCCCGATTTTCGTTCGAATATTATTTTAAAGAACCGAACAGAAAAGCTGACTCACGCTCTCAGTAATTCATTCGGTTTTGGCGGAAACAACTGCAGCCTGATTTTCGGGGTTCATTCATGACAACCGTGTATCTTGACGGCATTGGAATCGAGGCACCCGGATTGAGCACGTGGGATCAATCCGCACCTGTATTGAGAGGGGAGAAACCATTTCATTTTGAGAAAAAGACTCTCCCGGTCGCGACTTTGATTCCCGAAAATGAAAGGCGGCGGGCTGGCGAAACCATTCATCTTGCGGTTCATGTCGCGGCTGAAGCCGTAAAAAACGCCAACGTGAATCCGCAAACATTGGTCAACGTTTTTTCTTCCTTTAGAGGCTCTCTAAAAATAGTGCACCATATCTGCAATGCGTTGACCTTGCCCGATCACCCGGTATCGCCAACCCAGTTTCACAATTCGGTTTACAATGCTCCCGCCTCTTACTGGAGCATCGCCACCGGAACAAGAGGACCCTCCACCAGCCTTGCTTGCGCCGAATTTAGTTTTCCAGCCGCGCTTCTTTCCGCGGTTGCCTGTGTCTCCACCCAAAAACTGGGTGCGCTTCTGGTCATGTATGATGTGGAGTCGCCGAAACCCTTCGACAAACAATATAAAATTGAATTCAATTGCGGCATCGCCCTTGCGCTGATGCCTGTCCCATCCGGCAATAGCCTGGCCAAACTGGAAATTAATTTTCGACCGCGCAGAACGCGGGCAACGGAAGTAAAATCAAATTCTTTTTGGGAAAAATTAATTTCTGGCAATGCTTCGGCTCAGCCTTTGGCAATACTTTCCGCAGTGGCAAATCTGGAAAGTCGTGAGTTGTCTTATAATTATTTGGAAAAATGCGCGGTCGACGTGAAAATTCAACCATGCAATTAAATCAAAAAAATATCGAAGCCCTCATCCCCCATAGCGGGACCATGAGCCTGCTAAAAAAAGTTCTAAAATGGGATGAGAATCATATATCATGTCTTGCCAATTCCCACAGGGGAAAACAAAACCCCTTAAGAAACGATAATATATTATCTTCCATCTGCGGCGTGGAATATGCCGCTCAGGCAATGGCGGCCCATAGCGCTTTGTCAATGCGGAGCCCAGAGGGGGAACCCCGTTCTGGATATCTGGTGTCCATCAAAAATCTACAGCTGTTGGTTTCCAGGCTGGATGACATTGCAACAGATTTAGTGATAGACGCCAAAATGTTGATGAGAGACAAGGAATTTATGATCTATCAATTTCGCGTGTACTCGGAGGGCCGGGATCTTTTATCCGGACGCGCCACCATTTTTATTCAAGGAAACTCCCTCAATTGAAGCGGGCCCTGGTTACAGGCGGGAGCGGGTTGATCGGCGCCGCTATTTGCGAAACCCTGGCGGCGGAGGGTTTGCACGTCCTCGTCCACGCTCATCAGAAACCGGAACGGGCAAGGCAGGTGGTGGAAAAAATTCAATCTGACGGCCATTCGGCGGAAGCCGTCTGTTTCGATGTCAGCGACCGCAAGGCCACCGCGCAAAGTCTGAAAAAAATATTAGCATCTGGCCCCATACAGGTGTTGGTGAACAATGCCGGGACTCATGAAGACGCTCCTCTGGCCGGCATGTCGCCCGAACAGTGGGACAACGTCATACAAGTCACGTTGAACGGATTTTATAATGTCACCCAACCTCTTTTGCTGCCCATGATAGGCACGCGCTGGGGTCGAATCATCAGTATCTCATCCATTACCGGGGTTGCCGGCAATCGGGGGCAGACCAATTACGCCGCCGCAAAAGCGGGTTTGCATGGAGCCAGTCAATCTTTATCGAAAGAGGTGGCCTCGCGAGGAATCACCGTCAACGTCATTGCGCCCGGAATAATCCTGTCTCCAGCGACGGAGGCGCATTTTTCCGCCACCGACGTGAATAATTTAATTCCCATGAAGCGCAAGGGAACGCCTCAGGAAATAGCCCATGTAGCGGCCTTCCTCGCATCCACAAATGCGTCTTACATATCCGGTCAGATTATTAACGTGAATGGCGGGATGTTATAATATTCTGGTTCGACTATGCCGCTATCCTCCCCTCTGCCTGTAAACAAAGAAAAATCAAATGCAAAATTTGCGGCCATCATTCCGGCCTTTAACGAGGGAAAAACTATCCGGGAGCTGGTGGAGGGAACTTTAAATCAAATCAGCCGTGTGGTGGTTGTGAATGATGGTTCTACCGACAATACCTGCCGGCAACTTGAGAACCTTCCCATAGAAATCCTTTCCCATGAGGACAATCAAAGGAAAGCTCACGCGTTGTGGCGCGGGTTTCGCCTTGTTCTTGAATCCGAGCCAGATCTGGAGGGAGTCATTACTCTGGATGGGGACGGCCAGCACCTGCCTGAAGATATTCCGAGACTGGTCGCGGCCTACGCGGATTTTCCGAACCACTTGATCATCGGCACACGGACCCGCGATTGGGGCTTGTTTCCGCCTGTCCGCCGATGGGCCAACCAACTGGCTAACCTGGGCATCTCCCTGGCCGCGGGGTGCAGGATACCCGACACGCAATCCGGATTTCGCTTGTACCCTTCCTCTCTCCTACGATTATTGCAGGCAGACTCCAACCATTACAACGGCTTTGTGTTCGAAAGTGAAGTGATCATCGAGGCCGTTAAGCTGGGGTTCAAAGTTCATTCCATCCCGATTGCGGCGGTCTATGGGAACGAACTGAGAAAATCGCATTACCGCCCTGCCCGGGATACCCTGGAAATCGGAAAAATGATTGTGGAGAAAATTGCGTCCCGTTTTCTGAAACCTGCCCGAAAATAATCCCGAAGGATCGTTTTCTTTCTATCCAGATTCACCTAAAGTGTGGATATTTCGGCATTGATGGATTTATCAAGGTTTTGCACCCATAAATTATAAGTCTTATGAATATTTGTTCCATCGTATTTTAAATTAGAACTGTTTCTATAGGTAATATTGTACTCTTTAGTATTATAGGTAATATCTACGACCGCAAGATGAGTACGTTTATGCAAAGTCCCAACCATCACTCCAGGGCTCACCGCCTTAATCTTCCAGCCCAATCGTGCACCTGCTGTGCCGATCGCCTTTTCGATTTGTTGCAGGGTAGGTTGTGTGTCTCCATAAAGCGATACCGGCGACTTTTCTACATTGTGAACAAGTGCAGTTCTACAACCCATACCCAAAGTCATTATCAAAGCTAAAAAGACCAGGATAATTTTTCGATTCATAACATTTTTCCCTTAATAAGGTTTTAATTATCAAACTTTGGCACTTCCCCTTGCCGGAAAATTCAACGCACATAATACCAGCATTGCTTGATTCAATTCTATTAAAAATTTTGAACACCCGCGTCAAAATTATTCCCAGTAATCGAAAAAATTAAACCAATTATAGGGAGCCTTCCTGCTGTATTCTTCCAGACGGTTTGCGTACCTCTGCATCCACTCCTGCTTGCCATTTTCATCGTCCCTCCCTTCCAATTGAATTTTATCTGTAAGCTTTTCAAAAAAAATGTCATAGCGATTGCCGCCCCTATAGATTCCAAAAAATAAAACAACAGGAACTTTTAAAATCCCGGCCAGGGTCGCCGGCCCTGATGGGAAACGGGCTTTTCGACCCAGAAAATCACAGGAAACCGATTTTTCATTTTGAAACACCCGATCCGCAAGCAAGGCAACCATATGGCCTTCACCCACCATTTCTTTCACTTTAAGAAGGGAATGCGGATCTCCAATTTGAATGATTGACTGGGCGATTTCGGGATTCAGATTATTGAGTATCGTATTCGCATTTTCGGTACTGCTGTCGTTCATCAAAATCTTAGGGCTGAAACCCAGATTGGACAACCCGTAAGCCCGAACAATTTCAAAACTTCCCAGGTGAGACCCGAACAGCAGACACCCCTTTCCGGGGTTTTCCGAAAACACCGATTTTCCGTAAACGTTAACTTCAAGGTCCTGCCCCCCATCCTTCAAAATAAAAACGCGATCAAGAAATACGGAGGCAAAAAAGTGATAATGACGAAAAATATCCAAATAATTTATTTTTCGAGATAACACACACCCCAGGAAATTTCTGGATGCTTCTTTAGTGATCCTTGAAAAAAATAAATAATACAAAGTGATGGGGTAAAGCAAAAGCCGACTCAAGGACCTGCCAAAAGTCACAGCAAACCAAAGCATTAACTTCAGCACCCAGGCATAGCTACGCTCTTTATGTTCCAACCAGCCAGAACTCATGGGAAAATATCTTGGGTCAAAGGAATGGGGATCGAAGGAAAGGGCACTATAAAAAAATATTTATGATCGACTCATCGTCCATCGATTATCAAACTGATTTTTCAAAACTCTCCGCTTCTGTTTTTTCTTTTCTCAAAATTCCTGCTTAAAGGCCTAACAGCCGGGGAACAGATCACTGGGACAGATCACTCCTAAGGCAAACTCTTTTCCGCTTTATTCAAGGCTTCCCCGAGGGCTTCATAGGCATTAGAAAACCCGCTTTTTATTTCATTCCACGCATTGGCGGAACCGTGTTTCATCCCGCCGTACCATTCGGCAACTTCATTTCTCTTTTTTTTGAGAGCGCGGATGCTTTTTTTCTTCTTCTCTCTTGCCGATGTCGACATACGTTCCCATTTTTCATTCAGGTCTGATTCCATTTCCTCTATACGGTTGTCCATATTGTTCAACGTGGATTTCACACTCTGGACGGCTTCATCCCGTTGTTCCACCGAATATTTCTTTATCATCTCGGTGGCTTCCTTAACCTCCTCCTTCATCTTCATTTTTGTGGTCTTCTCCCCAAAAGAGGGCATGGTAAGGATAATGGCTAAAGCAAGGGTCACGAACAGTATGAACAGGTTGGGTTTTTGCATATTTTATTTTTTAAAAATTATTTAAAAGGAATGATCCGGTTAATAACAGAATTTCGGCACAGGAAACCCGCCGGAGTCCAGTCAGGTTTTGGACGCCAACGCCTTTCTCACACAGGGCGAAACTGTCCTCTTCAGTTTTTTGATGAAAATTTAGCACATTGCATCCGACGCTTCCATACATTTTTATTGCCTCTTCAGGCTCCTGAACCCAACCAGAATGTCCCCCAACGGCTTTTTCAATAGTAAACCGGTTTTGGGGATAACATTAATTATTAACGTTACATTCTCCGCTCAATGGTTATTTTGGAGTGGCCCTGATTAAAAAATGTGTTTTTTTTCAACGAGTTTTGGTTATAATGAATCATCCTTTGTCAAAGCGCTAACGGTCTCGTATTCCTTATGGATGGATTTAGCAAAAATAAAAACGGGTTGATATTTTTCCTGGTTATCCTGATTCTGGGGTTCCCATTTGTTCATTATCACCCCGACAACGCTCACACCCATCAAAGTGAGCTGGTCGAGCACCATCACGAAGGGCATTTCCATTCGCATGAACTGAGCGGCATTGTCAACCTGGTCACCCATGATTCTCCAACCCCCTGGCAGAGTGAAGAGCATCATCCTCACTCGGACACCGATGCCGGCACAAATTATTTTGAAATCAGCCTGCAGAAATCAAGTGGGAGCCCGGAAAAAACACCCAGGGTTATCAAAAGTGGAAATACCGGTCATCCCATTTTAACCGCAGGGCCGGTCCTTTTTCATCCTGTCCCCATTGACATTCTGGCATTTCAAAGTTCCTGTTTAGCCGATTCCCCTAAAGAACGTTCCCCGCCCTCCCTGCTCGTTTAATCTATTCCGATTCTACCCTTAAAAAATTTTTACGCCAGAACGATCCTGTTCAAAGGTTCTTTCTGACGAGACCCTTGCCTGTTCATTTTTGCTGGTAATGGCATTGCCGTGGTCTATTTGTTTCTAATTTATCGAGGTACTAATCAATGAAACGATTGTTCATCCTTATGCGGATTGGCGTGTTTTTACTCGTCCTGACACCTCATTCAGGTTTTGCGGTCCCTGAGGGTTCCATCGAAATCACCAAGGACCCGGGAGAACCCATCACTCTGCAAAAAGCGCTTTCATTGGCTTTGACTAAAAACCCTGCGCTCGATGTTTTTTCTTTAGAACAACGCGTAAGAGAAGCCCGCGCTCTGCAATCGGGGCTTCTTCCCAATCCGGAACTTGAAATTATGGTGGAAGATATCGCGGGTTCCGGGAATTTTAATGGGTTCAGCGGGTCACAAACAACCATTCAACTGAGCCAGCTGGTAGAACTCGGTGGAAAAAGAAGCGCCCGGTTACGGGCCAATGACCTTTTCGGAGAACTGGCCGGTTGGGACTATGAAACCAAACGCATGGATGTGTTGACCGAAGTTGCAAAAGCGTATTCCGATGTATTGAAAGCGCAACAGCTCGTGCTTTTGTCAAAAAGCCTCACCGATCTTGGCGACCAGTTTCTAAAGGCTGTTACCGAAAGAGTCGAATCGGGAAAAGTAGCCGCCCTGGAAAAAACCAAAGCGGAAGTTTTTCTTTCCACCGTGCGGATTCAACTTGAAAAAGAAAAGCGCGATTTGATAATCGCCCGAAGAAATCTTTCTATCCTCTGGGGGAGCACTCGACCCCAGTTCGAATCCGCTCTGGGCGATTTTTTTGCCATCTCCAGGGTTCCTTCTCTGGAACATTTGATGGATCGTTTGGCGGGAAACCCTGACCTTGCAAGGTGGGCAATGGAATTGGAACAGAAACAATCCGTTGTGGACAAGGAACTATCCAAAAGAATCCCCGACCTCAAAATTTTAGGAGGTTTTAGACGCATAGAACAAACCGACGACAACGCTCTGGTATTTGGGTTTTCCATTCCCTTGCAGTTTTTCAATCGGAACCAGGGTTCTGTCAAAGAAGCCCGCCACAACCTGGCCAAAGCCAATGCCCAAAAACGGGCAGCTGAAATTAAAGTGACAAAAAAACTTTTAGAAACCTACAACACGGTGGATTTTACCCAATCCCAAGTGATTACCATCAAGAAAACAATTCTCCCCGGTGCAAAAAAGGCCTTTGATGGGGTCAATGAAGGATATCGTTTTGGCAAGTTCGGTTACCTGGATGTTCTGGACAGTCAGAAAATCTTTTTTAAAGCCCAGGGGCAATATCTAGAAGCACTGGCAGACCACCACAAGGCAGTCGCCGATGTGGAACGACTCATAGGAGAACCCCTTGCACCCGGCAACCAACCTTTGGAAAATCCAGAGGGAGAGGAGGGCCCATGAAAAACAAAATCCCCTCTTCAGTCATCACAATTATTGTGCTGGGTGCAGTCTTAGCTTTCGGAATTTTAAATCTGGAAAATCCTTCCAAAAAGCAGGACTCCCATGAATCGGACAAAACTGACATGGAATCTGGCAAGGCCGAATCCATCCCTCGGGGAAAGCATGGCGGCTGGCTATTCTCTAAAAACGACTTACAAATCGAAGTCAAAATTTTTGAAAAAGGGGTTCCGCCTCAATTCAGAGTGTACATAACCGATTCTCAGGGAAAGAATATCGCCCTTCAAGAGGTCGCCTTGACGATTGATCTACACAGGTTGGACCGCATCGACAAAATTAATTTCAAACCTTCAGGAGATTATCTTCTGGGCGATAAAGTTGTCGTGGAGCCGCATTCCTTTAACGTGAAAATCGAAACCCAATGGAAAGGGACAGTCTATGAATGGGAGTTTTCACAAATTGAAGCCCGCGCCGAACTTCCCGACGAAGCCATAGTCAATGCCGGTATCATCGTTGCGTCTGCGGGTCCGGCCAAGTTGAATAACAAACTCCGGTTGACCGGAGAAATCGGGTTGAATGAAGAACGGGTCGTTCATATTGTTCCAAGGCTGGACGGCGTGGTGAAAAAAGTTTTTAAAGACTTAGGGGATCGGGTAAAAAAAGGCGAACTCCTTGCTGTTCTTGAAAGCCGGGAACTTGCCGACGCGAAAATAAATTATCTTGGTGCCATACAAAATTCCGATTTGGCAAAAATTGATCTTAAAAGAGAATCTCTTCTGTTTGAAAACACTTCCAGAATGCTGGAACTTCTTGAACAGGAATTGGATTTGGAAAAAATATACAGCGACCTGAATAACCTTCAAATAGGTAAGAGTCGTGAATTACTCATTCCCGCGTATGCGAAATTAAAACTCACAAAATCCGTTTATCTGCGCGAAAAAAATCTTTTAAAAAAAGGTATCTCGTCAGAATCCGAATACCTTCTGGCCGAAGAAGACTACAAGAGCGCCGAGGCCCGATACATCGCTCTCAGGGAAAAAATTGCCTACGACGGACCCTGGACGGTTCGTCAAAAAAAACGGACCCAGGAAATGGAGCAGTTCAATCTTCAAACCGCAAGGCAAAAACTTTTTGCGCTCGGCATGACCAAAAATGAAATACGCGATTTAACAGATCAGGAAGAAACCGGATTCACTCACCATGAACTGAGGTCTCCTCTCCAAGGGGTCATCATAAAAAAACATTTAACCACCGGAGAGGCCGTTAAAAAAGACGACGATGTTTTTCTCCTCGCCGATTTCTCGGACGTTTGGGTGAACTTCTCCATTCCCGCCAAAGATCTTAAACACGTTAAACGGGGACAAACTGTTTTAGTGAAGGACAACGACCTTGGTCTTAAAGCCACGGGGAAACTGTCCTACCTCGATTCCATCGTTGACGAAAAAACCAGAATGGTCACGGGCCGGATCGTGATTCCAAACCCCGGCAGGCGGTGGCGCCCTGGAACCTTCGTCACGGTTGAATTAATGATTGAGGAGCGAACCGTACCCATTGCCGTTTCAACGGAAGCCATTCAAACGATCAGGGACTGGTCGGTGGTATTCGTCAAATACGGCAATTTCTTTGAGGCCAGGCCATTGGAACTGGGAGAAAACGACGGAGACCGGGTGGAAGTTTTGCAGGGTTTGTCCAAGGGAGAACAATACGTGGCCCAAAACAGTTTCGCGGTGAAGGCCGAAATAGAAAAATCTTCCGCCACGCACGATCATTGAGGAAAGGGCTTTTTCATGCTTACAAGGATTTTGAAAATATCCATCCAGCACAGGTTGTTCGTGATTCTTGCGACTCTGGGGGTCGCCATTTTAGGCATTTATAATTTTCAAGTCCTCCCCATCGACGCTGTTCCCGACATCACCAATGTCCAGGTACAGATCAACACCGAAGCTCCCGGTTTTACCCCCGCCGAGGTTGAGCGCCGCATCACTTTCCAAGTCGAAACCGTCATCGCGGGTCTTCCAAAAATGTCCAGCACACGCTCTCTTTCGCGTTATGGACTTTCCCAGGTGACCGTGATTTTTGAAGATGATATAGACATCTATTTTGCCCGCCAATTGATCAGTTCCCGCCTTCAGGAAGTAAAAAGTAAACTGCCATCGGGAACAGAACCCGTCATGGGGCCCATCTCCACGGGTCTGGGAGAGATCTTCATGTGGTCGGTCGATCAGATGGATGGCGTCACCAAACCGGACGGAAGCTCGTACTCGCCAACCGAATTGAGAAGTATTCAGGACTGGATCATCCGACCCCAGCTTCGCAATGTCCCCGGAGTGACGGAGGTGAACAGTATCGGTGGCAATGTGAAACAATTCCATGTATCCCCGGATCCTGAAAAACTGATCGCGCATGGAGTCACCTTTCAGGATGTTATGGAGGCGTTGTCAAAAAATAACAGCAATATCGGTGCGGGCTATATTGAACACAGCGGCGAACAATATCTTATCCGCGCCCCAGGCCAGGTTTTGGGTTTGGAAGACATCCGTAATATCATCGTCGGTTCTCACCAGAGTGTCCCCCTCTATATAAGGGATATTGCCGAGGTCAAACTTGGCCGGGAACTGCGCACGGGAGCGGCAACGCAAAACGGTAAAGAAGTTGTTTTAGGAACCGTTTTTATGCTGAAGGGGGAAAACAGCCGTACGGTTTCCTTGCGGGTTTCTAAAAAAATGCAAGAAATAAACCGGGGTCTGCCGAAAGGCGTGGTTGCCAAAACGGTTTACGACCGGACCAATCTGGTGAACGCCACTTTGAAAACGGTGAGAAACAATCTCCTGGAAGGGGCGCTGTTAGTGATCGTCGTCCTTTTCCTCCTGCTTGGCAATTTCCGCGCGGCTCTCATCACGGCTCTTGTGATCCCTCTTTCCATGTTGTTTGCGGTCACCGGCATGGTGAGCAATAAAATAAGCGGAAACCTTCTCAGCCTGGGTGCGATTGATTTTGGAATCATCGTGGATGGGGCCGTCATCATCGTCGAAAATTGCAGCCGGAGACTGATCGAGCAACAACAAAAACTGGGCCGTATTCTTTCCCGCCAGGAACGATTCGACGTTGTTCAGGACGCCGCCAAAGAAGTTTCCAGCCCCAGTATCTTTGGTGTCTTAATCATCATGATTGTCTATCTCCCCATTCTGACTCTGACAGGCGTCGAGGGAAAAATGTTTCAACCCATGGCGTTCACGGTATTGGCGGCGTTGACCGGAGCCATGATTCTTTCGATCACTTTTATTCCCGCCATGATGGCTCAATTTGCTGCAAGTGATATTTTAGAAAAAGAAAACCTCTTTCTAAAAAAGGCCCGCAGGCTTTACGAACCTCTGTTAAAAATCTCCTTGAACAACCGACCCGCTGTGATCACGTTTGCGGTCGTACTGGTTGTCTTGAGCCTTCTTTTGTCCACCCGCCTGGGGAGTGAATTTCTTCCCACTCTCGATGAAAGAGATCTTGCCATTCATGCCCTGCGGGTCCCTGGAACAAGTCTCTCACAGGCAATAGACATGCAAGGGGCTCTGGAGAGAAAAATCCAGGAACTGGCCGAAGTCGATATGGTTTTTGCCAAAATAGGCACGGCGGACATCGCGACCGATCCCATGCCCCCCAGTGTGGCCGACGTATTTGCGATCGTCCGGCCCCGGTCCGAGTGGCCGAACCCTGCCCGGTCCAAATCTGACTTCATTGAGGAACTGGAAATAAAAATGGCCGAAGTTCCTGGAAGTAAATATGAAGTCATTCAACCCATTGAAATGCGATTCAATGAATTGATTGCCGGTGTGAGAAGCGACATCGCCGTCAAAGTGTTCGGGGATGACCTCGATGCCCTGCTGTCTATTGCCGAGGACATCGAGCATGCTCTGGTGAAAGTCAGGGGCGCCTCCGATATCTCGGTCGAGCAGGTGACAGGGCTTCCGGTTCTCACTCTCAATCTGGACCGGCCCACTATGGCCCGTTTGGGCCTTAATGTCTCAGACATTCAGGAAGTGATAGAAATCGCGGTCGGCGGCAAGAGCGCCGGCCAGGTATTCGAAGGGGATCGGAGGTTTGACATCATTGTGAGACTGCCTGACACCACCCGAAAAAACATAGACCTCCTCAAACGCATTCCCATTGCACTGCCCAAAGGCTTTCAATCCCACCCGGACAAGTTTTCGCTCTCCAAAGAAGCTGGGGATCGCCAAAATTCCAATTATATTCCTCTGGGCTCCGTTGCGGATTTTAAAATTGTAACGGGACCGAACCAGATCAGTCGGGAAAATGGAAAACGCAGGGTCGTGGTCACGGCAAACGTCCGAGGCCGCGACCTCGGTTCTTTTGTGAAGGAGGCCCAAACCGTTATTCAGGAAAATGTTCTTATTCCTTCAGGGTATTGGATTTCGTGGGGGGGACAGTTTGAACATTTGATATCCGCCACTCAACGCTTATGGGTCGTCGTGCCAATCGCCTTGTCATTAATATTCCTTTTGTTGTTTGCCGCCTTTGGCACTGTAAAAAACGCGATTCTTGTTTTTACGGGGATTCCCCTTGCGCTGACGGGGGGATTTTTTTCTTTGTGGATGCGGGGGATTCCTTTGTCCATTTCTGCCGCCATCGGATTCATCGCCCTTTCAGGGGTGGCGGTGCTGAACGGATTGGTGATGATCTCTTTCATCAATAAATTGAGGACGGAGGGAACTCCCCTGGACGAAGCCATTGTGCGAGGATCGCTGACCCGATTGCGACCCGTATTAATGACGGCGCTGGTGGCGTCCCTGGGGTTTGTTCCCATGGCGCTGGCGACAGGAGCCGGGGCGGAAGTCCAACGTCCCCTGGCGACGGTCGTGATCGGAGGGATTATCTCATCGACTGTTTTGACCCTGCTGGTGTTGCCTGCCTTGTATCGAATATTTCACTTTTCCAATGAGGAAATATAAAGCACTTGGTGCTATTATAAAAATCTCTGAGTAAACCAAGAAAAAACTTAAATCCGCTTGATGCAAAATTTTTTTGAGGGAGAAATCCGAATGTTTGAATCTTTCGATCTTGAACAGTTGACCAATTCCTACCTGATTCCATGGGGAATCAATATTACGTTTGCCCTGGTTATTTTTATTGTCGGGAAAATGGTGGCCAAGGGAATTGTTTCTGTCACCAAAAAGATGTTGGGCAAGGCAAAAATGGACGAAATTCTAATTAATTTTGTCAGCTCCATTTTAAGTACGGTTCTGCTTCTTTTCATCATCGTCGCGGCGCTGGATCAACTGGGAGTCGACACAACTTCGCTGATCGCCTTGTTGGGCGCCGCGGGTCTCGCCGTCGGACTGGCGTTGCAGGGGTCTTTGCAAAACTTCGCCGCAGGCGTCATGCTGATAATTTTTCGTCCCTTCAAAGCGGGTGATTTTGTTGAGGCGGGGGGGGTCAGCGGTGTGGTGGAAAACATTAGTATTTTCAGTTCCATTTTCCGTACGGGAGACAACCGGGAAGTGATCATCCCCAATGGCGCCATTTATGGCGGCACCATCACCAATTTTTCCGCCAGAGAAACCCGCAGGGTCGACATGGTGTTTGGCATCGGCTATGGAGACGACATCCGCCAGGCAAAAGAAGTGATCCGCGGAATACTGGAAAACGATGCCAGGATATTGAAAGAACCTGCTCCCTTGATTGCCGTGGGAGAACTCGCCGACAGTAGCGTCAACTTCAATGTCCGTCCGTGGGTGAAAAGCGGCGACTATTGGGGCGTTAAATTCGATTTGACGGAAGAGATCAAGCTGGCGTTCGATGCGAAAGGCATTTCCATTCCTTATCCGCAGATGGATGTTCACACAGACAATTGAGCATGAATTGCAAACGATCTGGGGTTGCGGGGGCTGTTCGGTTCAGCCGGAAAAAAATGAGTTGATTTGTTGCACCACATATCCCTGTTGTTCCGGTTTTAATCCGGGAAAAATGGGCAACGCCAAGGTGTTGTTTGCAGCCGCTTCGGCTTGCGGGAAACTCCCTTTTTTATGGCCCAGATAATGAAAACATTTCTGCAGATGCAGGGGCAAGGGATAATAAATTTCCGTTCCGATGTCTTTTTTCTGTAAATATTCCCGTAACGCGTCACGATCGGGAACCTGGATCACAAATTGATTGTAGGTATGATAGTTTGGAACCTTTGAGTCCGCATACACCGCTTTTGGCAATTGGACTTTTTGGGCGCTTATCAAATCACTCGTATCGAACAAGGCTTCATAGCGGCGGGCATTTTCCTGCCGCTCCAGGTTCCAGGTTTCAAGTCGGGGAAGCTTGACATTCAGGACCGCCGCCTGGAGGCTGTCCAGTCGGAAATTACCGCCAATGACGGGATGATAATATTTCGGCTTGCTTCCATGCACTCTTAAAACACGGACCCTTTCATTCATTTCAGGATGATTGGTGACCACCATTCCCCCATCGCCAAAACAACCCAGGTTCTTTGTGGGGAAAAAGGAAAAACACCCCAGGTCCCCCAGGTTTCCCGCTTTGCGTCCATCCGAAGTTTGGGCCCCGATGGCCTGAGCGGCGTCTTCCACCACGTAGAGGCTGTGTTTTTTGGCGATGTCGTTAATGACGGCGCTGTCGGCGCATTGCCCGTAAAGATGGACCGGAATGATTGCCTTGGTTTTCGGGGTTATTTTTTCTTCAATTTTTTCCGGATCGATATTGTAAGAGATCGGATCGATATCGACAAAAACCGGTTTCGCGCCCAATCTGGCAATACATCCTGCTGTAGCGAAAAAAGTATAGGGCGTCGTGATGACTTCATCACGGGGTCCGACCCCGATGGCCATGAGGGCAATCAGCAGGGCGTCCGTTCCCGAGGATACCCCGATGGCGAAATCCACCCCGCAATAGTCGGCGATTTGCTGTTCCAGTTTGGTGACATCCTGGCCAAGGATGAAGGCGTTACTGCTCACAACCTCGGATATCGCGCTCGCGATGTCTTCCTGAATGGGTTGGTGCTGATGGCTCAAATCTAATAAAGGGACGTTCATTACGGCTCTGGTTTAAATAGATGATCTGGGACTGTAATAATTTTTCACATGGAAATCATGCCTGTCCAATCGTGTGTCTGTAGACAGGGGTTGCTTTGGCGGGTTCGAAGATGGATATACCTATGCGCGGGCAAGCCAAAATAAAATAATGTGCAGGGTGATCGTACGGACTCAAAATGAACCATTTAGAAATTTCAAGTAAACCCGCCAAGCACTTTAACATACCACTTAAGTCGGGTTCATAGAAATCTACCGGCGGAGGGTTTCTTATCAGGTCAAATCACCGGATATTTTTTGCTGACCATCAAACATCCTTCTTTAACCGGTGTCGTGTCAGCATCGAGTCTCCTCTTAAAAATTAAAACTTCCGAGCTGTCACACCCCCCATTGGAAACAAAATTCCACCCGTTTAACTCCAGGTTTCTTATCTTGGTCTTGATATCCCCCTGACGCAGTTTCGGCATATCCAGAAACCAGTATTCCCATTCCATCAAATGATCTCCAAAATAATCGGGATTGAACAAGGGTAGATTCACACTTTGTGCCAAACTTAACTGCACAAAAAATAAGGCTTTACAATATAAACGCCGACCATTGCAACCCCAAATTTACGCTTTTTCATACAGTTTGACAATAAATTATAACTTTTTGATCCACGCTTCCGCCTCCCAGGGAGACACAGGAAATGGGTCGAAATTTTCATTTGGAGAGCGCAACTTGCCCCATGGAAATCCCATTTTCGAGATTCAAAATTTTTTACTTTTTATTTTGCTAAGGAGAGAACCTACAGCTTTTTTGGGGGAAGTGAACCGGAAGGTGAAGATTTGCTTTTTCTTTTAAGCAACACGAGAATTTTTGTGATGTGGTCGTACCCCCTCTGATCCTTGATGGCTATAAAAATCTCCTGGGCAACCGCAAAATTCTTCATGGCCTGATCGAGGTTGTTTCTATCCCAATGATACCGACCGATGGCTTCATAGACGGTTGCCAGTTCCCGGTTCGGTTTGGCGTCTTTAATAATAATTCCCGCCTTTCGGTACCATTCGCCCGCCAATTCAAAACGCTTTTGATCGCTGTAAAGCCCCCCGATCTCTTGCAGACACCTCCCCTCGCCAACGGCATCCAGATTCTTACGGTGATAACTCACAGCCGTCAGGTAACTGGATTCCGCATCCTGAATCTTATGGGCGAACTGATATAATTCTCCCAGCGATTCGTAGGTCTTTGCGACCCGGTGAAAATCTTTTCGCGTTTCGTAAATGGAGATGGCCTGACGGTAGTTTTCCGCGCCTTTATCAAAATCGTGGAAAAAATAATTTTCAGACGCCTGCTGGATGAACCGTTCGGCCTCATCTTTCGCGTCGATCGGCGGTTTATAAAAATTGCTATTTTCATCCGCGACACCGTTGGGGGCAAAAACGGAATGGCTCTCTTTCGGATCATTGTATTGATTGATCCCGATCGATACGCCCACAAGCAGGGCGAGAGAACCTATCAGGACAGCTTTTCTTTTATTTTGGAAAAAATTCCGCATGGGAAAACGGCCTTCCCGGCACACAGGATTCAGAATGCATCGTAAAATATAATATGATCCTGCGCGGACAAACGCGACCCTATTATATTTATCTGGAAAACCATTATACATAACAGGAATCGTTCCAAAGACCTGAAACGTGGTTCATCGCGAACTTTCAGACAGGCCCTTAAAAATGCTCAACGCGAAGGCCTCGTTGGACAAATCGAAAATCCAGCACCTGACCGCCCTGCTTTCTCAATTCCTCCTGCACCCGATCCTTACCGGCCTTTTTCACGACAAAAGCCACGCATCCTCCCCCGCCCGCGCCACAGACCTTCGCCGCCAACGCCCCTTTCTGCATTGCTGAACGAATGAGGCCGTCCATCTCAGGGGTGCTGATTCCAGGGGCCAGGGCTTTTCGCGCTTTCCATTCCTCAAAAAACACAGGCGCTATCTTATCCAGAGCCTGACTGCAAAGCACGTTTTCCATGTCTCTTGCGACCTGTTGAATTTTTTTCAGATGGCCAATGGTTTTTTTGTCCCCATCGATCGTCTTTTTCGTCACTTCCCAGTTATTGATTCCCGACTGTCGGGGCTTGCCGGTGTAGCAAAGGACGAACCGGCGGGTCAGATCTTCGAGGTTCAGAGAAATTCGTTTGAAATCAACGCCTGACAACCCCGGTTTCACCGCCAACAGGCCGCCATACATCGCGGGGAAATAATCCTGCCAACCCGCGGGCACTGAAATGATCTGGGTTTCAATATTTCGGGCAATTTCAAGCATTTTGTTTTTGCGGATACGGCCAAGGACGGCCGATCTCGATGTGAAGGCGTTGAGAGCGCCGTGGAGGGCTATATTCAAAGCAGAGGAACCGCCGATCCCCGATCCGGGCGGGGCCTGGCACTGGGTGGTCAATTTCATGCCCTTTTTGGGAGCATAATATTTCACCGTCTTCAAAATCAAATTGAGGGGGTGGTTTTCAGGGAAAGCGGCCAAGGAAGAAAAATCCGCACTGAGGTTCAAGTCCTTGGAGTGGATGATAACGCGCTTGTCAGACCTGGGTGTGAGCTCAACCGTTGCGTAAAGATTGATACCCGCGTTCAGTGTCGGGGGATTACCAAAGAATAAGTGCAAGGGCCAGATATCCAAAGTGCCCCCGGCAAGATCAATTCGCGTGGGAGCTGAACTTCTTATCATGGGTTTTTATCTGGGAGCGGGGAGAAAAGCAGGGAACCTCAACTCGCGAAGGTTCCTGATTCAGCACTTATTACAGATTTTCTGACTTGGCGTTTCCGTTGGAGGCTTCGATTTCCTCTATTTTGGCAGATAATTTTTGCACCAAAGCATCGAAGGACTCTTTACGAATAATCTTTGCGAACTGGGAATTGTAATTACGGATCATACTCACCCCCGCAATCAAAAAGTCGTACACCTTCCACTCACCTTCATCCAGAATCATTTTATAATCGACTTCAATGGTGCCGTCCCTGCGAACGATTTCCGTTTTCACCAATGCATATTTTCCTTTGACAATTTCACCTACATAATTGATTTTTTCATCGCTGTAGGATTCAATTTTGCTGGCGTAAGAATTTTCCAAAAGCTTCTTGAACAACGCTTCAAAATCCTTTCGTTCCTTCGGAGTCCTGTTGTTCCAGTCCCTCGCCAGAGAACGCATGACCATCTGATGATAGTTGAACCTTTTGCCAATCGCCTCGCGGAGCTTTTCCCGACGCATCTTTTCCTGGGATTTGAGTTTTTCGTCGGTCACGATTTCGATGACTTCATCAATAGTGGCCTTCAAACCGCTGGTAATTTCAGAAGCAAATACAGATGGAGAGCAAAACAAACACATCATAACGAAACTGATTACTGTGAATCCAACCTTTAGTCGCTCTTTCGCCATGGATGCTTTCCTTATAAAAATTTATTACAAAATAAAAAAATACAGCAATACTTTATCAAATATTTTAACTTGAATCAATCCTTCAAATTAACAACAAACCCAATCGCAATCACCACTCACCCAAGATTTACAGAGTCATGTGAGTCCTTCCAAAAAACGAACCTTTTTTATCCATACAATATTTCCACCCGGCAAAATTTCAGCAACAAAAAGAAAACTTTTTGCCCAGGGTTATCCTGCTTATTCTTTTTAAATGAAACCAAAAAGCCTTTCACTAAAAAATGAAATAAACTGCCATAAAACCTTGTCTGGAGAACCCCTTGTTTTGTCGTCAAAGCGTCAAAAACCTTTCGTTTTTTTTCTCCTGCGAAATATCAATTAAAATGGCCTCCCTCACGTTAAACCGCGATAAAAAAACCCCTTTGCCCTGACGACCTTCCCGGGAAAAAAATTAGCAGGTTTTATTGGCAAAAACAGCCTGAAATGTAATATACTGGTTGTACTTCAAATAGTTACAGGTACCCCCTTGCTATGGTTTTTTCCCGCAAACAAGTGTTCTCAGCCCTGATCTTTTGTCTTTTTCTTGTGAGTTGCAGTCCGCCAAAAGTACAGATGAGTAAATTCATGACAAACAAGACCGCCTCTCCGCGATCCGTGGCTATTTTACCTTTCACTCTGGATGAAAGTATTAAAGAAACAGAATTACCTCATATTATTTTTCGTGAAGTTTTTTATAATAATTTCAGTTATCTGGGCTACAACGACATGGCCCTCGATGAAGTCGATCAAAAACTTCACCACGCGGGTGTGCAGATAGAAAACGCCTCTAAATTGCGTTACCGGGAACTCCAGGAAATCCTCGGGGTCGATGCCGTGATTTTGGGCCACATTCTGGAGGCCAACAACTTCACCGGCGGCCTGCACGCGGAGACCCTGCTACATGCCAAAATTGAAATGTTAGACCTTAAAACGGGGAACTCCCTGTGGGAAGTGGACCACACAGAGATGTCTTATGCAGGCATTGCCAGCCCCACCATCGTGGATATCATTCAAGAGCAGGTAGAAAATGCCAAAGTCAATCAGGCGTATCACAAGAGCGCTGAAATGTTTTCCCAGAGGGTCATTTCCCAGATTCCCGACCCGGCGGGAGGAAGGTTGGGAGAGGCTCAACTGCCAACCATCTCCAGCATAGAAACCAATATTCACCCCAATCAAAAACTGAAACCCGCCGACAAAATTTATGTTAGCATGCGCGGACAACCCAAATTAAACGCCACCTTCGATATAGGAAGCTGGAAAACCAGCATCCCCATGAAAGAAGTTTCACCGGGCCTTTACACAGGGTCTTATGTGATCAAAAATGGGGACACCGTTTTGAATGCCTTTATCATTGGCACTTTGAAAAACACGAAGGGACTCGCCAGTAAAAAATATTTCAAAACCGCTCTGGCGACCACGGAAAGGTAGATTACATGGCCCGCAGTCATTTTCAAAAAACTGCCAACCCTATTCAAAAGAAGTTCAGCCGACGGCAACCTGCAGGCGGCATCTCAAAAGGGTTCCCGTTGATTCTGGTGATTTTTTGGTTGAGCCTCACCGCCTGTTCCACCAATCTGCAAACCAGGGTGTCTGGAAACCTCGATCAATTGTCTCAAAAACAAACGATCGCCATATTACCTGTAGAATTTGCAGGAAAATCGCACCGCCAGACTGCCAATATGTTTAGGCAAAACCTTTTCTCCAATCTCAAAAACCTGGAATTTAGCCTGCTGGAGCCTTATCTGGTCGATGGATTGCTCAAAAAAAACAACCTGACTGATCCGGAAAAATTTGCGCAGATAAACCCCATGCATTTAGGGGAAGTATTGGGCGTCGATGCGGTTCTCATCAGCCGGATCAACAATGTACAACGGTCCTACCTGATCCTGCATTCCTCGATTGAGCTCAGCGTATCGTTGCAAATGGTAGATACCCGAACAGGAGAAATCCTCTGGCGGGCCGAACAAACCGAATCCGATTTTCAGGGTCTTGGAAAAATTCCCACAGGAATAACAGCCGCCGTCCTCGCTCCCATCTATTTTGTGACCAATAAACTCAACCTGAACCGGCTCACCTCAAAAACAGTCGATAAACTGACCGAAATTTTAAAACATCCTTTTGACGCCACTCCAGAAGAAACCTTTGACGAACCGGTGATCACTGCCGCTGCAAGCCGCGATATCGATCGATTGAAAAATGTAGAGCAGATGAAGGCCCGGTGGACTGAAAAAAACCCGGAAAAACCCGACGATTCCAAGGCGGCTCGTCTGGCCTCCCTGAACCTGTTTCCGATTCCTCCCGTGACCATTTCCGCAGGGTATCGTCCAGCAAAGAAAGACCCGCTCAAAAGCCAGCAACCCGAATTAGAAAAAGCTGTCGTGGCGAAAAGCCAGGTCCTCCCATCCAAACCCCTGAAACTGGCGACCGAGCCGCCTATTTTTTACACCATTCAGGTCGGAGCCTATAAAACCAGGGTCTTTGCCGAAAAAATGATCCTGGCTCTCGCAGACAAGGGATACAATGCCTTCCTGGCGCTGATTCCAACCAAGGATAAAGCCCCTTTGTACCGGGTTCGGGTCGAAAAATTTGAAGACAAAAACGAAGCCCGTCAACTCGCCCAAAAGCTGAAAAATACGGAAAACCTCGAAAACTTCATCATCGCCCAAAACCCAGGGTGATCAGGAACCCGCCCTGAATCTGTCCAAAAGTTCAAAGAACCGCTCGATCTCGTTTTCGCTATTATACAAATGCGGAGAGAGACGAGCCATTCCGTCCCGTACGGTGAGTGACACCTGATTTTCAGCCATAAAGCCCGGCAGGACTTTAAGATTGATATTCCCGGTAAATGATATTATCCCCGACCTCTCTTCAGGAATCACGGAATTCAATACCTTAAAATTTCTCTGTTCGAGTTCACTGATAATTTTGTCGCCCAGACGCATGATCCGCTTCTCGATTTTATCCACCCCGACTTCATGAAACAACGACAACGCCGCGCCAAAAGCCTGGATGCTCATGGTATTGAAACTCCCCTCCTCAAACCGCGCCGCAGTGGGGCGCAAGGTAAAATCATAGCTCATAAAATCAAATGGGTTGACCATGCTGTTCCATCCGACCACAGCAGGACGAATTTTTTCCATCGCGTCCGACGAAATATAAAACCCGCCAAGTCCTTCGACGCTCAGCAACCACTTATGCCCATCGGCTGCCAGAAAGTCGATGTGATCGCGCTTAACATCCATCGGTAAAACGCCAAGACTCTGAATGGCGTCCACACAAAACAAAATTCCTTCCTCCTTGCAAAAAGCGCCTATCCGGTTGAGATCGGTTCTAAACCCGCTATTGCATTCCACCGAACTGACAGAAACCACCCGCGTCCTGTTATCCACACAGGCAGTCAAATCGTCAAACAGAACCCGTCCACCGACAGCATGAACAAACCGGGTCTCCACCCCCAACCGCTTGAGATTCCACCAGGGGTAGACATTGGCCGGAAACTCGATGTCGGGGATCACCACGTTGTCGCCCGGCTTCCAGTCAATGCCGTTGGCCACGATGGAAATTCCCTCAGACGTGTTTTTAACAAACGCCACTTCATCAGGACTGGCATTGATCAATTTGGCAAAACTGGCGCGCACGGACTCCACTTTGCCCATCCAGTCGGCATAATGGGCGGTTCCGAATGCGCTCGTGTCCTCAACGAAAGCCTTCACCGCTTCCCTGACGCGCTTGGGAAGGGGCGATACCTTGGCGTGGTCAAAAAAAATCCGGTTTTCAATAACCGGAAATTCCTGGCGGATTTTTTCTGGGGTCAAAGATTCGATGGTTAAAATTTACTTCACTCCTTATGCACGCTGGTCCCACGGAGTATGGAGCGAAAGCCGTATTTGCTTCTTATCCGGTCGATGCCCTGATAAAGGTTATCCCGCTGTTCGTGGCTGGTTTGTTCAAACAAATCGGTTTGCACCGAAGATTCGCGCGTGAGAGAAGATAGAGAAATGCCGACCAGACGCACGGGTGTTTTTCTCGTGAACCGTTTTCTGAACAAATTCACGGCAATATTAAAAATGACATGATCCTCGGAGGTGGGCTCTTTTAAAGTGTGGGACCGGGTCACGGTTTTAAAATCCGCGGTGCGCAGTTTCAAGGTCACCGTGCGGACAAAAAGATCGGAGGCTCTCAGTTGCGTCGCCGCCTTCTCCACCAGATAACTGAGCGTGGACTCCAAAAACCGGGCGTCCTGGGAGTCCGTCTCCAGCGTGGTCTCGCGGCTGATCGACCGGCTGTCTTCCTCATGTCCCGAAACCGGACTGGTACAAATGCCACGGGATTTCAAATAAAGCCAGTTCCCCGATTTCCCGTAAACCTCTTCCAACAGTTCTTTAGGAAGAGCTACCAGATCGCCAACGGTTTTGACCCCCATGCGTTTGAAACGCTCGAAACTTTTCGGACCCACGCCCGGAATGCGGCCCACCGGAAGCGGCTCCAGAAACTTTTTTTCTTTTCCCGGAGCGATCCATAGAATGCCCCTGGGTTTGACAAACGCCGAGGCGACCTTGGCCAGCAACTTGTTGGACGCGATGCCGATCGAAGCGTTGATCCCCACTTCCTTTTTGATCTCGTTTCTGATTCTCTCCGCCGTCTCAAGAACCGGGCCGTGAAGTTTCTGGCATCCGGTCAAATCCACATAGGCTTCGTCCAGAGACATCTTTTCTACTAACGGCGAATACTTTTCCAGTACTTTGAAAACACGGCGGGAAAAATCACCATACACCCCATGCGACCCGCGTAAAAAAATCGCGTGCGGACACAGCCTCCTGGCTTTGGCAAGCGGCATCGCCGAATGAATGCCGTAACGACGCGCCGCATAAGATGCCGCCGCGACCACCCCCCGGCCATCGGGGTCGCCACCCACAATCACCGGCTTGCCCACAAGCGATGGGTCCCGTACCTCTTCTACGGACACAAAAAACGCGTCCATATCGACATGCAATATCTCTCTCAAGAGAACTCCTCCGTTGACCATCTGATAGACTATTTCCTATTCCGCCTGGGCGAGTGTGCCCAAAGGCATCTCGGTCTTTTTAGAAAATTCAAAACTGTTTTGGTATTCCCGGTCGATGAACGAAATTTTTTCACCGTTCGAGCTGTCGGCTACCTCCTCATACAGTTTACTGAACGTATCCACTTTTTGAATATTTGAGAGCAGGGTCAGATCATCCGTTTTGACCGGGTCCCGTCTCAGCATGGCCAGTGTCGTTGGATGCAGATGAAACGTGGACGCGATCGTTTCCAGAGCTTTGATAGGCTCGACCCCGTCGGCCATCAATTCTTTTATTTCGTCTTCGATTTTCCGGTTGCGCCCCATGAGAGCGGCGTGGGAAAAGTCGGGTTGCGACAAAATCATAAAATCGAGATGCGGCCAATAGTTGTTGATGAAATCGTCGAAGCTGACAGCGTTGCTGGCACTCAAATGAATGTCGCGGGCCTGGTTGGCGTCTTGCTTTAGCAGACCGTTATAAATTTCCACGATGTTGTGCACCGCGTCATAGAGAACGGCCAGATGATAGGAGTTGACCGTCTCCTCGGTACGAAATGAATCCATCGCCTTGACCATGGTGACCAGGGCAAAATGCATGTCTTCCATTTTAAGAAACGCCGACGACCACGGAAAGCGGGTTTTATACCAATGCGGAATATCAGCGGGGTATTCCTTGCGCGAGGAGTCCGGCGGCGGCTGACAGTCGTTGTCCTGATACTCCAGAATATCGTCCAGTTCCTTATAGGCCAGATCCAGCCCGGCCCGGACGATGGTGTAAGGAAAGAGTTTGCGCTGGTATTCCATGTAGGCTTTTAACTTAGGGTCCTCGCCTTCACGGGAATGTTTGTGCTCTCTATTGGAAATATCTTTGGCAAAAATCAACATGGTCTAATTTCAATTACCTGGTTTCAGGGGGAATCGGATTGAACTGTTGCGAAACCAGTTTGATCAGGTTCGCTTTTTCTTCGGGAGACATATTATCCACTTTTTTCTGAATTTCCTCTTTTTGCTCCGGGGTCATATTTTCCATATGCTCTCTTGCGGCTTTCATCAGGTCGCTTTCAGGCCCTCCCTTTAAACCGGAAAGATCCATCGGGTCTTCCGCCGGTTTTTCCTTTTGGCGGTTGAGGGTTTCGGGCGACCTGAACTCAATGAAGTCCCCCTCAATTTTTCCAAAAATTTCTTCCGTTTCCAGGTTTTTCAAAACAGTTGTCAGGGAAGTGTCATGCGACTTGCAACTCTGATAAACCGGTTTGAACGGAAGCCGGACGATTTTTTCGGGAAAACCGTTTTTACTGATGGAATGTTTGATGCTGACTTCTACGGCGTTCGTTTCTGACATAGCTAAAATAAGGGTTCCGTTTTACGCTGGGAAAATCCTGAAATGGATGTTTGACCTATTGTAGTATAATCTCCCCAGTCGCCCCAAATAAAACCGGCAAATGAGGCCGACAATCGAATCCCATTTCCAAAAGGCACGCAATTCATTGAAAACAAAAGCATCCAACAAGCGCAAAAAACCTGCTGTCGCCGTGCCACCGGTCACGCTGAGAGTCGCCATCGCTCAAATCAACACCGTGGTCGGTGATTTCAAGGCCAACGCCCTAAAGGTGAAAACCGGGATCAAAGAAGCCAGGCAACTGAATGCGGATGTCGTTCTATTCCCCGAATTGACGCTTTCGGGCTACCCGCCGGAAGATCTTCTGCACAAACAGGGTTTTATCAAAGAAAATCAGGCGACTCTGGAACACATCGTTCCTCAAACGAAAGGCATCACCGCCGTTGTCGGAACCATCGAGCCATCGGGCAACAAGCTCTATAATTCTGCCGCCTTGATCGCCAACGGCAAACTTCTGGGTTATTGCCGAAAGACAATCCTGCCCAACTATGGCGTGTTCGACGAAAAACGTTATTTCCACGAAGGCATAACGCCTGTGCGTTTCACGCAAAATGGAGTGACTCTGGGAATCACCGTGTGCGAGGACATCTGGTTTGCCGACGGTCCGGGCAGGAAACTTTGTCTGGACGGCAATGTAGATGTGCTGTTGAATATATCGTCCTCGCCTTTTAGCACAGGCAAAGGTCAGAACCGGGAAGAGATGATCCGCGCCCGCGCCCGCCAGTACAAATCGGTCATCGTCTATGCAAACCTGGTGGGCGGGCAGGATGAACTGGTGTTCGACGGGCAAAGCCTCATCATCGACCCCAAAGGAAAGCAAGTCGCTCACGGAAACTCGTTTGTGGAAGAAATGATGGTCACGGACATTGCCATTCAACCCAAACCACCGGCGACAAAAAACAAAAAATCAAAACCTGAGGGCATCAAAACCTATCGCGCCACGCCAACCGCCAAGCCGTCACTCAAGAAAAAACCGTTGCCCAAACTAACGTTTACAAAACGGGAAGAAATCGAGGAAGTTTACGAGGCTCTGGTTCTTGGAACCCGGGATTACATCCTGAAGAACGGTTTCCAAAAGGTCGCCATCGGGTTGAGCGGCGGCGTCGATTCGGCCATGACCGTGGCCATTGCCGCAGACGCTCTCGGTCCGGAAAACGTGACCGGGGTGTTGATGCCTTCTCCCTACACCTCCGATGCGAGCGGGGACGATTCTCTGACATTGGCGAAAAATCTTGATATCAAGACCTTAACGCTTCCCATCGAAGACGCGATGAAGGCTTATGAGTCGGTGTTATCCGATGTCTTCAAGGAAACGGCGGCGGATATCACCGAAGAAAATATCCAGGCGAGAATCAGAGGCAACCTGTTGATGGCGCTGTCCAACAAGTTTGGCTGGGTGGTGTTGACCACGGGCAATAAAAGCGAAATCAGCGTGGGCTACTGCACTCTGTACGGAGACATGGCGGGAGGGTTCGCGGTGTTAAAAGACGTTCCCAAAACATGGGTCTACGAACTGGCCGTCTTTGTCAACCGGCGGAAACAAAAAAGTGTGATTCCCGAAAATATTATCACCCGCGAACCCACAGCGGAGCTTCGCCCCGATCAGAAAGACACCGACTCTCTCCCGCCCTATCCTTTGCTGGACAAAGTGTTATCAGCTTACATCGAAGAAGATATATCTCTGGAAACCTTGCTGAAAATGAAGCTGGGATTACCGTCCAAAGAAATCAAGCGGATCGTTCGCATGGTGGACGCCAATGAATACAAACGCCGACAGGGGCCTCCGGGAGTCAAAATCACACCCAAGGCTTTTGGCAAGGACCGCAGGCTTCCCATCACCAACCGTTTTAAAGGCTGAGATAAAGCAGAAGCCCGTTGTTTTATGATAAACTCCAGAATCAAACCCACATTATTTTACGACACAAAACTAATTCTTTTATAGCGGGAGGGTGGTTATGAAAAAGAAAATCGGCGTCGTTCTCTCAGGATGCGGCGTTTACGACGGTGCGGAAATCCACGAGGCGGTCATCACCCTGTTGGCAATCGACCGCGCGGGAGCGGAAGCGGTCTGCATGGCGCCTGACGTGAATCAGTTGCACGTGATCAATCACCTGACCGGAGAAGAATCGCCAGACGAAACGCGCAATGTACTGGTCGAGTCTGCCCGCATTGCCCGTGGCGCCATCAAGGACATCGCAACGGTGAAGGCGGACGACCTCGACGCCTTGTTTTTCCCCGGCGGATTTGGCGCGGCGAAAAACCTGAGCGACTTCGCGGTCAATGGGGAAAACTGCAAAGTGCATCCCGAGGTCAAGCGTCTTGTCCGGGAGTTTGCCGAAAAGCAAAAACCGCAGGGCGTGGCCTGCATCGCGCCTGCCATGTTCGCCAAGATCTATGAAGGTGAAAGCGCGCACCCCACCCTCACCATCGGAAACGACCCCGACACCAGCGGGAAAATCAATAAAATGGGCAGTCGCCATCAGGATTGTGCGGTGCAGGATTTCGTTTTGGATACGAAAAATAAAATCGTCTCCACCCCGGCCTATATGCTGGGACAGAACATTTCCGAGGTGGCCGAGGGCATCGAAAAAAGCGTTAAGGAACTGGTCAAGATGATCTGACTTTTTTCACCGCAGGACAAAAGAGAAACCACAGATGAACACCTATAAACACAGATAGAGAAAAAATCAAAATCCCTTATCTTGTAAGATATTCTCTGCGACCTTTGCGTCTTTGCGGTAGAGAACTGGTTCTGTTTTTTCTCTCCCAAAATTATCATTAATGGCCCGTTCCCTTAATACCGATAAGAAGTAATGGCTTATTGCGTCAATTTCTCACTTCTCCCGGACCGATCATGAGCGACTGCAAAAAAAATATTCTGGTGACCGGTGGCGCGGGTTTTATTGGCAGTAATTTCATCAACTACCTGCACAAGCATTATCCCGGATACACCATTTTATTGCTGGACGCCTTGACCTATGCCGGCAATCTGGACAGCATTCAGGGCGGCATCAAACAGAATGGGCATTTCCAGTTTTATCACGGCAACGTCACCCACCCGGACATCGTCAATTCCCTGGTCGCTAAATGCGATATCGTCGTCCATTTCGCGGCGGAGTCGCATGTGACCCGGTCGATTTACGACAACTCCCTGTTTTTTGAGACGGATGTCATCGGCACCCAGGTGCTGGCCAACGCCATCGTCAACCATCCGGTGGAGTTGTTCATCCATATATCCTCCTCCGAAGTTTACGGGACAGCACTTCACAATCCGATGGATGAAGACCATCCGTTGAATCCGATGAGCCCCTACGCCGCGGCCAAAGCAGGCGCCGACCGGCTGGTCTACTCCTATATGCAGACTTACGATCTTCCGGCGGTGATTGTCCGCCCTTTCAACAACTACGGTCCCTGCCAGCATCTTGAAAAGGCGATCCCTAATTTTATTGTCAGTGCCCTTAAAGACCAGCCTTTGACTCTGCACGGGTCGGGGGAAAGTTCGCGCGACTGGATTTATGTTGAAGACACCTGCCGGGCCTTATGCGAGATCATGCATGCAGACCGGAAAAAAGTGGTTGGGGAAACCTTCAACCTGGGCACGGGAATCGACACGTCGGTCAACGACATCGCCAAAAAAATCCTGAACATTTTAGACCTGCCCGAAAGCAGGATCGAATACGTGAACGACCGGCCAGGACAGGTTTCCCGCCATATTTCATCCCGGGAAAAAGCCAAACGCCTGCTCGACTTTGAAACCACGGTTTCTCTGGATGAAGGACTCAAACGCACCGTCGAGTTTTATACCCGCAACAGGGAATGGTGGAACAAGTTTTTGTGGATGAAGGAACTCTGGGGGGTCCATTGATCCAGCAGATTTTATGCCGGTGACTCTTCATGCGCCTTTGCATTCTCCAACCTTCCTATCTGCCGTGGCTGGGATATTTCGACCAGATGCACCGCGCCGATACCTTTGTTTATTTAGACGATGTGCAGTTCACGAGACGCGACTGGAGAAACCGCAACAAGATCCGCACTCCCAACGGATGGTCCTGGCTAACGGTTCCGGTCGTCCAAAAAAACCGGTTCGAGCAACTCCTGAAAGAAACCCGCATCGATAACTCGATTTCCTGGCGACGCAAACATAGCGAAACCATTCGCTCCCATTATTGCAAAGCGCCCTATTTCGATTTATATTTTCCTGCACTGGAGTCGGTATATAATAAGCGCTGGGATTTTCTGCTCGATCTCTGTTATGAAACCCTGCAAATTTTACAAACGGCGCTGGCTATTTCCGTGCCCCTTTTAAAAGCATCCGAGATGGGCATTGAGTCCGTCAAGAAAGAAAAGATCCTTGCCCTCTGCCAGAAATTGAAAGCGAACCGCTACCTGACCGGAGATGCTGGCAAGGATTACCTCAGTCAGGAAGAATTCGATCCGCTTGGAATCATTATGGAGATGCAGAACTACCGCCACCCCAGCTACCGTCAGCGGTATCCCGATTTTGTTCCTTATCTCTCCGTCATCGACCTTTTGTTCAATGAAGGAGAAAACAGTCTCGCCATCCTGAGTGGTAAAGAACCTAAAGGGCGGCAAACAACAAGCTAAGGAAAACGGACGCTTGAAAAAAAGCCATGCTGAATTTTAAATTTCTTCAGAAAATAATTCCCAGGGTTTATTCCTTCCTGCCGTTTTACCTGCAACCGGAATTGTCTTTCCCCCCGTTTCAGGTATTTTTTGAAGTGACCTACCGGTGCAACCTGCGTTGCGACATGTGCCATTATCTCGGCATCATAGAAGATACGGAAACCAAAAAAAAATACAAAAACGAGATGAGTACCGAAGAAGTGAAGCAAGCCATCGCCTCGCTTCCCAGGCACACCCTGATCACCTTCACCGGCGGCGAAGCCTTCATGAAAAGCGACTTCATGGAAATCCTGAAATTCGCTTCCGCAAAACACAAGGTCCACGTCATCACCAACGGCACTCTGCTGACAGAACAGACGGTGGAAAAACTGATGGACTTGAGACTCAAAAATTTGTGGGGATCGGGGTTTTTCTATCTGGGGATTTCCCTGGAGGGAGGCGAAGCCCTGCACGACCGGATCACCACGGTTCAGGGTTCCTTCCAGAAAACCACCGAAGGACTGGAGCGGTTCATGAAAAGGCGAAAGGAATTAAACAGTCGTTATCCTCTGGTGCATCTCACCTGCGTCATCAACCGGTCCAATGTCATGGACCTGGTTCCGCTTTACGATTACGCCAACAGCCTGGGAGTGAATGTCTGCAATTTTGTTGTGGACAACCCCGCCACCTACTGGCACGCCAAAGATTATAATCAGGATCAGCATTTACAGGTTCCCACGAAACCGGTCGATGAGATTTCGCCCATCGTTCTGAGAGAACAACTGGCCAAGCTCACGAGCCGGAGCAAAGATTATCACACCAAACTTCGTTTTTCCCCCAACTTCATCACACCCGCAGAAATTGTCCGCTACTATTCCAATGAAAGTGACTACGAAAATTACCGTTGCAACATCCCCTGGTCAAAAATGGCGATCACCGCCTACGGCGACGTGTTCAGTTGCCCGCATGTCCGCCTGGGGAACGTGGAAGACGCTCGTAACGGCAACACGCCCTGGCACTCGAAAAGGGCGAAAGATTTTCGCAAACTTCTTAAAAAAGAAAAAATTTTTCCCGGATGCCTGGGCTGCTGTCAATCGGAATACATCGGGGAAATACAACCGGAACGGGTAAAAATTAAATCGAGGGACGAAATTCTCCAAAAAGCCCACGGCAAAAGCTTTCTAACCCAGCCAAACTGCAATGGCTAAAAGCAAACGTATCGAGATATCCCTGGTGATCCCCGTTTTTAACGAGGCGGACATTTTACCCGATCTGGTCTCCCGTCTAACCGTTGTTTGCGCCGGTCTTGAAAAACCCTATGAGATTATTTTCGTGGACGATGGCAGTGACGACGGCTCGTTTGAAACACTGACAAATTTAAAGAAACAGAACCCTCACCTCAGGCTGTTGAAATTCACCCGCAACTTTGGTCAGCAGGCAGCGGTGCTGGCAGGGTTTCGCCTTTGCCGGGGCGACATCGTGGTTCAGCTGGATTCCGACTTGCAGCATCCACCCGAAGAAATACCCAGACTGTTGGAGGCGTTCACCGAAAAGGTCGACCTTGTCACGACGATTCCCAAAAAACGCCGGGACGATTTACTGAGAACCTTGGGCTCCCGTTACCTGCGCGGATTCGGTCAGCTTCTATTTGGGCGGGCGTTCAAACTGAATCTCAGTTCTTTTCGCGCCATGCGCAAAAGTGTGGTCGAAAGAGTGGAGGCCTGCCGGGACCGTTCACGCTACATGGCGGTCCTCATGAGCTGGATGGGCGTGCCTTCCGTGGAAATCGAGGTGGAGCATCATATTCGCCAAAAAGGGCGCACGAAATATTCCATTCTGAATTTGATTCAGCTCACCTGGGACCTCATCACCGGCTATTCAAATTTTCCCCTGCGGGTGGTGACGTATATGGGCTTGTTCGGGGCGATAATGGGATTTTCGGTCATGTTGTTTTTACTTTTTCAACGCATCGTTCAGGGAGTATTGATCGAGGGGTTCATCGTGCTGTCAGCGGTGTTCGCTTTTTTTGCCGGCGTCCAGCTTCTATCCATCGGCTTTTTAGGCGAGTATCTGGGGCGTGTTCACACGCAATTGCAAAATCGCCCCGACTACATTATTGAAAAGGCGATCGAATGATGGAAATTAAAAAACTGACGTCGCTCATCATCGAACCCACCAACACCTGCAACTTGAGATGCACGTTTTGCTTTGTGACTGAAGGCATGAACCGGAAAGAGGGTTTCATGGATTTTGATCTGTTCAAAAAAATCATCGACGATTCTCCCGGCCTTGAACATCTTTGCATGCACAATTGGGGCGAACCTCTCCTCAATAAAGATATTTTTCGTATGTTCGATTATGCCGCGCAATCGGGTGTACAGCACATTGTCATGAACACCAACGGGACTCTCTTAACGGATAAAATGATCGACAACATCGTGGACAGCCCTCTGACCGTCATTCGTTTTTCCATCGATGGATCGGCTGAGACATTTAAAAGAATTCGCGGCGTTGACCTGGATAAAATAGAAAAGAATATTTTAAAGCTCAAAGAAAAAAAAGAACGACGCAGACCTGAGCTGGGCATGGGCGTGGTCTTTACCGTGGAAGAAGAGACGGAAGAGGATATCGACGCGTATGTAACGCATTGGGAAACCATCGTCGATCACGTACGCATGCAACCGAAACTCATACAAAGCCCGCGGCAGGAAGTTTGCCCCGAACCCTTTGGCAAAGATTACGGCAAGCTGGTCGTGCTCTGGGACGGCACCGTCATCCCTTGTTGTGTGGACTACAACGCCACCCTGTCGCTCGGAAACGCCTGGAAGGATAAGGTGACAGATTTGTGGCAGGGAACCGAAATTGAAAAACTGAGACAACAGCATCTGGCCGGAGAGTTTCCCGCTGTCTGCGTCAACTGCAACGAATGTGAAACCGAAAAAACCACAAAGCGGTTTTTTTACGCGACCCAAATATAAAAACGGAAATTTTTGTATGGCATTGGATGTGGCAAATGACAACGACCTGCAGGAGAAAATCCTCGCTGAAAACCGTCGGGTGCATGCGCTGGAAAGTAGCTTATATCTTGAAAGACACCCGGAACAGACGAATTTTTTTCAAACCGGAATTTTAAACAAATCTCTTGACCGATTTTGCGCCGAACTTGGCCATCAAGAATCCCATATTCTGGAGCTCGGCTGTGGAACCGGATTTCTCACCCTGCCGTTACTCAAACGGGGCCATCGCCTGACGGGAGTGGATCTTTCTCATGATATGCTGAGAGTATTGCGCAAAAAAATTTCGGAGCCGGCGAAAAGCCGTGTCACCCTCAAAGCCTCTGGGGTGGAGGATTTTTTAGAAACGGACTCCGGAACTCACGATGCCGTCGTTTTATCCGCCCTGCTCCACCACCTATACGATGTTGAATCCACTGTCCAGAGGATTTGCGCAAAGCTGTCGGCAGGCGGATGTCTTTTGATTTTTTTTGAACCTTTGAAACAGGAGATCGCCTCTTCTCTCCGTTTCACCCTGCACAAGGGAATTGCCCGTATAGACGAATCGGTTTACCGGCTGGAAATGCGTCTTCGCAGAATTCCCCTGTTTGAAGAAGACTATGAATTGTCCGATTACCAGCGCCGGTTCGGAGGCATCGACCCAAACCACCTTCACGAAATACTGCGCTCTCAGGACATGGAAATCATTGACACCGAAAAATACTGTTCCCGCCGTTATGGATTGCCTGCTTTTTTCGCCACCCATCTGCTCGGCACTGAAAACACGTTCAATTTGCTGGCAAAAAAGAGATGATTTTTTTCTCGCAAAAACCTAGCGCATCTTGAAAAATAGTTCAGGGCCATGAGCGGCCCTTATGAAATAAGGGCTAGCGAGTTGCCTGACAGAAAAATATCGAATTACTAGAGATCCTTTTAAACAATCTCCAACTTTTCCAGGTTGACCAGGACGGTCGAATGAATGAGGGCATTGTCGCCGCTCGGGCTCAATTTATTCCCGGCGACGTTGAGGTTGGTGAGCCCTGAGAGCGTCCTGGAGTTTGCGAGTGCTTGAGCGCCTTCATCCCCGATCACATTCAGGGTCAACACCAGCTTCCGCAGGCTGGACAACGACTCTGATTCCGCAATCGCTTTGGTTCCCGCCGCATGAATCCAGTTTTCATTTTCCAGGTGAAGCGCTTCCAATTCAGTCAGAGTGCTGGATTGAGCCAGCGCCATGGCTCCCTTATCACCGATACTATTATTGTTTAAGCGAAGATGTTTCAGTCTGGAAAAATTCGTGCTTTCCGCCAGAGCAACAGCGCCCTCCGGTCCCAACTGATTTTCTCCAAGATCCAGGTTTTCCATATTTTTCATGTTGGTCGATTTTGCCAGAGCCCGAACTCCTTCCGCTCGAACCTCGTTGTTGTTCAGGTCAAGTAATTTAAGACCGGTCATGTAACGGGACTCGCCCAGGGAAATCGCACTGTCGGCGGTCAGAGTGCTGTTGATGAGAGTCAATTCTTCCATCCCTGAAAAACCGTCCGATTGGGCGATCGCATAGATTCCGTCGTCCCCTATGGGGTTGTTATTGAGGTTGAGGCGTTTGATTTTTGGAAACGGATTGGCCTGGGCCAGGGCTTCCATTCCACTGAAGGTGATTGAATTATCCGACAGATCCAGAGTTTCCAATTCCTCCAGGCGCACATGTTTGGCCATTTGCTTGAGTCCGTCGTCGCCCAGACAGGTGTCCCTGAGATTGAGAACGCAAAGTTTCAGTTTTTCGGGAGCAGACGCGATCGACTTGATCCCCAGCGGTTCGATCCGGTTGTACGAGAGATCAAGGTGGCTCAATTCGCTCAGAAAGGGGGCGGCGAACAAAACCTTGGCCCCCAGCATGCCCATCTCATTGCTGGTCAGGTTAAGGTTTTTCAGTTTGGAAAGACAGGGGGATTTGGAAAGATAAAAAATCCCTTCATCGTCCAGGTTGTTGTTGGCAAGCGACAGGTTTTCCAGGTTGGAAAAAATTTTCGACCCGACCAGATGTTTCAGCCCGGAAGAAGTCAATCCCGTTTCGTCCAGATTCAAGGTGGTCAACCGGCAAAGCGGTTCCATGTCCGCAAGAGACTGAAAGTCTTCCTCTTTTAATTTTATATTGCGCAAGTCGAGGCTTTGTTTGTCTGCGCTCAATTTATCCTGAACCAGCGCTCCCAGGTCGGGATTCTCTGTATACTTTTCAAAATAGCGCAGGAATTCCAGACTATCGTCGATGTCTTTTGCGTCCGTCATGATCTCGTGATTGGGTTATTGGAAGGGCCATTATAACACTACCCGCGAGGCACTGCCAGGTTTGCCCTATATTTCCTCCCCGCGAAGTGGAGTCAGTTCATGCGGACGGACACCGCTTTGGAAACCCCGCCTTCTTCCATGGTGATGCCATAAAGCACATCGGCGAACGACATGGTTTTCTGGTTGTGAGTGATGATGATGAACTGCGTGTTGAGGGACATTTCTTTCAGCATTTCCTGAAACCGGATCACGTTGGCCTCATCCAGGGGGGCATCCACCTCATCGAGCAGGCAAAAGGGGCTGGGCCGGACCTTGAAAACAGCAAATATCAAGGCGATCGCGGTCATAGATTTTTCTCCCCCGGACATTAAAGACAGGTTCTGCATGCTTTTTCCCAGTGGATTGGCGGTGATCTCAATACCGGATTCGAGCGGATTCGCCTCATCGGTCAATGAAAGGGTCGCCTTCCCTCCTTGAAATAACCGGGCGAAGGTTTCCTGGAAATTGGCATTCACCTGCTCAAAGGTATCGAGAAATCTCTGTTTGGTGGTGCGATTGATTTTTTCGATGGTGTCGTGAAGCATGTTGATGGATTCCAGCAAATCCTCCTGCTGTCTGCTCAGGAAAGAATACCGCTCATGGGTTTCCTGGTAATCCGACAGGGCGGCCAGATTGACTTCGCCCATTTTTGCGACTTTTCCCTTGAGGTCAGCAACCCGCTCTTCAACTTCTTTGACATCGACCGCCTCATCATACGCCCGCATCATTTCTTCGCGGGTGGCATTAAAGTCATCGTAGGCTTTTTCTTCCAAATGGGTCGTTTGGATCTTCAACTCCGAGCGTTTGAGTTCGACCTTGGAAATGGCTTCGGTCAATTCCTGAATCTGCCTGGAAAGGTTTTTGGCTTCCTTTTCCATCTGGTCCAGCGATTCATCTTTTTCGGCCAGGGTTTCTTCTTCCTGAACAAGGTCCTCGCTCAGACGATCTTTTTCACGAGCCTGTTGCAGGATCTGTTTTTCCAGGGACGCAACCTCAGTCTGAATTTCAACGACCCGGATGGAATTACTTTTTTGGGTGTCTTCCAGTTTCTGGATTCGGTGTTTGTGATTTTCCTGTTGCAGGTCGAGCCGTTTGATTTCGGTGAGGGTGTTTTCACGTTTGCCGATGAGAGAGGCGATTCGCACTTTGACGGCACTGATATCCGCTGATTTTATTTCCAACTCTTGCTGTTTTTGTTGTACATCACGGCGCGAGTTGACCGCTTGCTCCTCAAGCAGGGTCTTTTCATTTTCTTCCAGAACGGTTTCATCCCTGAGCTTGTCATGCTGGCCCGTCAATTCAAGAAGTTCGTGAGAGACTTTGGTTTTTTCAAATTCCAGGGTGGATTTTTTTTGTTCCAGACGCTCAACCTCGCCTTGCAATTGCTCCAGATCTTTCTGTCTGCCGCTGTTAACGATTTCTCTTTCGTGGACGCTCTTTTCAATACTTTCAAGCTGGTCGTTGCGTTCTTTGAGGATGTTTTCCAGATGGTCAAGGTTGTTTTTTGCCGATTGGGTTTGACCCTGTAGTTCGTCTACGGATATCTTTAAAGTTTCAATTTCCCGATTACGCGTCAGCAGGCCGGAGGTGTTTTTTTGCGATGAACCCCCGGTGACCAGACCCTGGCCATCGACCATTTCCCCGGTCAGAGTGACGGCGACGCCCTGAAAATCCGCATTCTCATGCATCTTGAGGGCTGAGTCCAGGTCCTTCACCATCACAACGTTTCCAAGCAGGAGCTCGACAATCGGACGATACTCCGCCTTACATTCAATGACGTCCATCACCTTGCCTATAACCTCGAGGTTTCCGTTCAAGGCAATGGCGGGGTGGGCTGTGGCTTTTGGCTGAAGGGGAATGAAAGACCCCCGGCCCGCTTGCCGGTCTTTCAAGTAATCAATGGCTTCGATGGTGTCAGAGTAAGACGTGACGATAATGCTCTGGAGTTTTTCCCCCAGCACCGCTTCCACCGCCACCTCATATTCCTGGGGAGCTTTCAACACGTCTACCAGAACTTCCTTGAGCCCGGGGATGCGATTTCCGTTGGCGCTGTCGGACATCAGGGATTTCACCCCTTCGTGAAACCCTTCAAATTTACCGCGCAGTTCCTCAAGCGACGACAACAGGGAGGACTGTTTTAAAAACTTTTCTTTCAAGATATTGAATGCATCCGTTTCTTCCTGCAACCGCTCCTTGAACTCCTGGGTTTCCTGCGCCAGAACGGTCTTCTGCTCTTTTAGGGACGCCTGTTCCCGCAGGTGATTCTGGTATTCATCTTCTGCTTTCACCAGGGTTTCGGCACCGTGGCTGGCCTTGGAGAGGGTTTCTTCATGTTCGAGTTCAAGTTGTTCGTTGCGCGATGCCAGATACTGACTGCGGGTCGCAAGCGCCGTGATTTCATTTTTTTTCTGTGAAATACGATGAATGAAAGAGAGGACTTTTTCTTCTTCCATCCGTATTTTACTTTCCAGTTCCTGCAGGGCGGTTTTATCCCGCGTCTGCGCTTCTATTCCCTGGTTGAGAATTTCTTCCTGCTCGTTGATTTCGTTGGAAACATTGCCGAGGGTCAACCGTTGCGATTCCCCTTCATTGAGCAGACCCTTAATTTCCGCGTTCATACGCAGGGCTTCATCCCCCGCCGCCTGGGTCTCGCGTTCCGCCTGAGCGATCTCAGACTGCTTGAGCTCTATGCCGTGTTCGTCTTTGCTGATGCTGGCGGCTAACTGGTGCACCTGCTCTTTTTTCTCATTCAGGCTACTGGACAGGTCGTCGATTTCTATATTGAGTTGGGTGACCTGATTTTCCAGCTGGGAAAAACGCGCCGCCTGCGTTGTCTTTTGTTCGGTTTGGGCGTTGTAGGTTATTTCAATTTCTTCCAGCTCGTTTTGAAACTGGCGGATTTTTTTTGAAAATAATTTCAACGACAGATCTTTGATTTCCGCCTGGAAATTTTTGTACCGTTCCGCTTTGGCCGCCTGCCGTTTCAGGGACTCTGCCTGACGACGGAGTTCCTGCACCATATCCGAGATGCGTTCAAGGTTCTGACCGGACGCTTCCAGTTTACGAATGGCTTCATTCCTGCGGTTTTTAAATTTCAGGATTCCCGCCGCTTCTTCAATGAGAATTCGCCGGTCTTCGGGCTTGGAGGTGATGATGTCCTGAATGTGGCCCTGCTCGATGACGGTGAGGACTTTGGGGCTGATGCCAATGTCGAGAAGAAAGTCGGTGATGTCTTTCAACCGGCAGGGAACCTGATTGATATAAAACTCGCTTTCTCCAGATCGGTGATAACAGCGGGTGATTCTGACTTCTTCGGAAAGATTCGGGATGCTGGCGATACGAATCCGGTTGGGAACTTTGGTGAGGGTCAGGGAGATTTCGACCCGGTTGACAGGTTTTCGCGCTCCACTGCCATTGAAAATGAGATCGGTGGTCCGGGTTCCGCGCAGGGATTTGGAGCTTTGTTCTCCGATGACCCAGCGAATGGCGTCGGAGACATTGCTTTTTCCACAGCCGTTGGGTCCCACGATTGCGGTGAAACCATCGTTGAACTGTAATTGGGTGGAGTCCACAAAGGATTTAAAACCTTCCAACTCCAGGGATTTTAGATACATCGTTGGGTACGCGCTCCAGGAATTATGACCGAGGCTATATGGGCCGAAGATATCTCAATAATCGGGGCAAGTAAAGAAAATTTATACCATTTCTGGTAGGTTAAGACAGCTGTACCACTATATATGGGGTGATGAACGAGTTTGCGGAATCCTTATATTGATGGTGGTTAAACCCAAACTCAACCCAGGTTTGTTCTGTTCGGCTCTCCAAAACCCCCGTATTGAAAAAATAACCATTCTGAGTATACTTTAAACAGGGGTTCGGGGTTGGCATCCCGAATGTGAACATCGTTCTAACATCGCACAACGTGGACCCCGCTCAAATACGTTGCGGCGGTCGCCGTGGTTGGCGGGGCAAGCCACAGGCAAGCCACTCACCTTCTCCATACAAGCAACCCCTTCCTCGATTTTTTAGTTGTCGGAGGACAACCTCTAAAAAAAGTCGAAATCCCAGGCAACCCCGGCGTCAAACAAAATTTTCCCTGTATCCGGGATGTCACCCCAGAGTTCTTGATATACAATATCGCCCGTATGAACTTTTTAAGGAGATTTTCTGTAATGAAGTTTTATGGATATAACAAATGCGGGACCTGCCGGAAGGCCAAGAATTTTCTGGATGAAAATAACATCCAGTATACGGACATCGACATCACGCTGACGCCGCCGCCAAAGACCGTATTGAAGCGGGCCATAAAGGCAAAAGGCATGCGCAAATTGTTCAACACCAGTGGCGTTCAATATAAGGAGCTTAACATCAAGGATAAAATCGGTTCCCTGACCGAAGCCCAGGCCATTGATCTGCTCGCGGGTAACGGCAGGCTGGTCAAACGGCCCATCGCGGTTGACCAGGACCGGGTGACCGTCGGTTTCGATCCCGGCGAATATGAATCTGTCTGGGGTTGAGATAAAGAACGACAAATGGATTTATTCATGATCACCAACAACCTGAAAAACCATTTCCCTGTGGTTCGGGAGTCGGTCGCGCCGCATGCGCAACGGGCGGCGGTGCTGGTCATTATTTTCAATAAAAACTCTAAAGCGCACCTCCTGATGACGAAACGCGCTCTCGATCTAAAAATTCATGCCGGAGAAATATCGTTTCCAGGTGGCGTCATGGAACTTGAGGACGAGGATCTGATGAACACCGCGTTGCGTGAAACGCGAGAGGAAATCGGACTGGAGGTGGATCCTTCCAAGGTCATCGGCTGTTTGCCAAAGGTGCAGACCCTGACGGGATTTGAAATCACGCCCTTTGTGACTATTTTACAGTCCCTCCCTGAATTGACGGTCTCGGACGAAGAAGTCCACGAAGTTCTGGAGATGCCCCTGACCGCTTTGCTGTCCACCCATCAACGGGACATTGGTTACAAGCCTTCTGAGAAGATGGTGGTTTACTGGTTCAATTGTCATCGGATATGGGGCGCCTCTGCGAAAATTTTGCGGCAGATTGAAAACCTCATCGATATTTAGAATTTTATCCTGCTCAATAAAGGGGTGAAAAAATAAAATGAAGGCAATCAACCTTCTGCTGCTTGCGCCTCACTGGCGGGTTTCCCTGGTCAGGGCATTTCGTACAGCTAAAACCCGGCTGAAGGTTTCTGGAAAACTCGTGACGGCGGACAGCGATCCTCTGGCCGCATCCCGGAAAGTGGCCGACGCCTGCCACACCCACCCCCCTTTTGATGATTCCGCCTGCAAAAACCAGTTGATCGACATTTGCCATCGCCAGGCGATCGACTCTATTCTCCCGATGACCAACAAAGCCATTGAATTTTTAAATCGTTATCGCCGGGATTTTGAAAAGAACCACTGGCTTTCCTATCTTCAGGACTCAAAGACCATTGAGATTTGCCACGACAAACAAAAGCTCGCCGGTTTTTTTGAAAGCGAAGGCATCGCTTCTCCCTGCATTGGATCTGCCAAAATGTTTGCGGGTAAGAACGATTTCCCCCTCATTGCCAAACCATAACGAGGCGAAGGCGGCAAGGAAAATTTTATGATTGAATCTGCACGCGACCTGGAATTCTATGCGCAAAAATATCCGGGGCATATGCTGCAAAAATTCATTCGCGGAGAAGAGTACACTGTGGACTGGTTTTCAGATAAATCATGCAAACCTTATCTGATCGTTCCCAGGAAACGGCTGGCGGTTCGAGGCGGAGAAGTGATGGTCAGCAAAATTTGCATGGACTCTGAAATCATCGAACTCATCAGACAGGTGGGCGACCGGTTGAAACTCAGGGGCCCCGCCAATCTGCAGGGCATCCTGGACGATAATGGCCAGTTTCTTTTGACCGACGTCAACCTGCGCTTTGGCAGTGGCGCGGTCCACACTATCCGGGCGGGCGGGGACATGGCGGAATATATTTACCGGGATCTATTAGACGAAAGGGACTTTGTTATAAATCCGCCCATTCAAAATGGCAGTGTCATGACCCGGTTTCACGACGCATTCTTCTCGCCCGAACCTGACAGCAAGTGATACAGGGGCGTGTTTCATATATAAACCGCCGCCCTCTAACTTTATTGCCTCATTGATTGACAGAACGATGTGAAAATGGCAGAATCTGGGCGGATTCCAAATGAAATTCTTTACCATCAGCGGAAAAAATTAAATTACCAAATTGCTTTCTAAAAAAGCGGGTCTGGCATGTTGTCAGGACCAACGGGTTGAAAGAAAAGGGACGATTATAAAAATGAAACTATCGAAACAATTTTTAATGATGGCACCGATGCTTTTCATTCTTATCGCAACCGGCTGTTCCAAAAATCTTTTCAGCCCTGACAACGGGGGAACCATCCTGACCGGGGAGGAGGAGTCGGTCGGCCCCTGGGACCCAAAGACGCAAAATGGCGGAGACGCTTCGTCCGGTCTGTATGAAAAACCCGGCGCCCGGCAGAATTTTGCCGGCGGAGATTCGGCCCTGCCGGGGGACGACACGACCAGCGCTTTAAGCGCTGAGCCTTCGGTAGAAAAAAATGGAGCCGGTGTTCCTTCCGGTCAGTCTTCCAGTCAGAATGGAGACACTTCTTCTGGTCCAGGAGACGCTTCGTCTGGTCTCGAAGACACTTCGTCTGGCCTAGGAGATGCTTCGTCCGGTCTCTATGAAAAACCTGGTCCCGGTCCGGATTTTGGGTCTGCCCCCAGGGGAATGCCTGGTGACGGCGCGACAGGTTCTTACAGTGCTGAGTCTTTAGAGGGTGATCGTGAAACGACCCCTGAACCCGATGCTGATTTTTTTAGAGAGGAAAATGTAGGCGAATTGGAAACCGCCTCTCGGGGGTATGAAAAACCCGGCCCCGGCCCGGATTTCGGGTCGGCGTCTCAGGGCATGCCGGGTGATGGCTCAACCGGTTCTTACAGCGCCGAGCCTTACGCGGGAGGAGGCGGCCAAGAAGGAGGAGGCCGTGGCCAAACCCCTGAATCCGCTGAACCTTTTCTGCCTGAAGCGGGAGAAAACATGGCGGTAGCTTTACCGAGGGACGAGGAAAGCCGCCGCAAGTTGCCTTATCTCGCCACCGACGATTTAGAAGACATCCATTTTGCGTTTGATAAATTCGACCTGGACAACAAATCAAAAGCGATCCTGCAAAAAAATATTGTCTATCTGCAGTCGCATCCGAATGTCAGGATTGAAATCCAGGGCCATTGCGATGAGCGGGGCAGTAATAATTACAACATCACTTTAGGCGAACGACGGGCGCGCTCTACCAAAGCCTTCCTGATTTCCAACGGAATCGACGAGCACCGGATTCACGCCATCAGCTATGGCGAGGAAAGACCTTTCTGCTTTGAAAACAATGAAAAATGCTGGTACCAAAACCGTCGCGGGCATTTTCTCGTGGCTGAATGAACAAGGCGTGGTGCGATGGATTCATAACAAACTAAACCCTGCGGCTCAATTTTTCCTCCCCCGCGCTTAGAGGCAAGCGCAACACGACCTGACCTTTTGCCGAATAAAAAATGACCCTTGATAATCCCTTGCTGAAAGATGCAAAAGACAAACTCATCTTTGCGCTCGACGTTCCCAACCGCAATAAAGCCAAAGACTATGTAAAAAAACTTGCCGGATCGGTAGGGTGTTTCAAGGTGGGGCTGGAGCTGTTCGTCAAGGAAGGCCCGGAAGTTCTTCAAGTGGTCAAGGATCACAGCGACGCCGATATTTTTCTCGACCTCAAATTGCACGACATACCGGCAACCCTAAGCAGAGCCTTGATATCCGCGGCATCTCATAAAGTAAAATACGTCACCATTCATCTGGAAGAAGGCGAAGCGCTTCGTGAACTTCCACAAGAGGTGAAAGACGCCGGCTTGGAAGTTCTTGCGGTGACAGTACTCACCAGTATTTCTGAAAACGATTTAGACCGGTTCAATTTTGAGTATATTAAGAAAAAAATAGAACATCGCTTTGTTAAGGTTTCTGATATTCTTGTCGCGGTTTCTAATATTAGTAGACTCAAACAAATTGTTATTGACCGATCCGAGCAGGCAGGAAGCTCAGGTTGCACGGGAGTGATTTGTTCTGGAGAGGAAGTGAGCTTTATTAAAGCGTGTTTTCCAAATTTAAAAGCTGTGGTCCCAGGCATCCGTCCCGAGGGGAGCGTCATCGGCAAGGACGACCAGAGCCGGGTCACCACCCCCGCACAGGCGATCGAGCGCGGAGCCGACCTGATCGTGGTGGGGCGGCCCATCCGCGACGCAAAAGATCCAAAGCAAGCGGCTGACCGAATTCTGAAAGAAATAGCCGGGGCTCTCAAGACAAAAAAATGACTGCGCAGATCATAAATTTTATCCATCTATTGAGCCTCGTTTGCTGGATAGGGGCGGTCGTGTTTTTTTCATTTTTCACCGCCCCCGCCGTCTTCAAAACCCTCGACCGTCCCACCGCAGGCAAGCTGATAGGCGTTATTTTCCCCCGCTATTATTTTCTGGGGTATCTTTTCAGCACCCTTCTTCTCACCACTTATTTATTCGGCGCTGAAGCGGTTTCCGCATGGAAGATGGGCCTCATCCTTGTTATAATCCTAGCTACCTTTGTCGCTGGAATGATTGTCCAACCGAAAGCCCGGGATTTGAAGATAAAAATCAAAGCTTCCGATTCTGAGGAGAACAGCAAAGCTTATGAAGCGCGGTTTCGACGATTGCATTCTTTGTCCGTACAGTTGAATTCAACCGTGTTGTTGGCAGGTCTCGCGCTTTTATGGCTCACTGCCAGGACCCTGGTCCTTTAACCCATTCACTTCTCCCCTAATAAACTCATGAACATATTGGGAATATCCGCTTTTTACCACGACTCCGCCGCGTGCCTGGTCCGCGATGGAGAAATAATCGCCGCCGCCCAGGAAGAACGGTTCACGAGAAAAAGACACGATGCCGGCTTCCCGAAATGCGCCGTCGAATACTGCCTGGAGGAAGCAGGTATCAAAGTTGCTGATCTCGACTATGTCGGTTTTTACGATAAACCCTTCATCAAATTTGAACGGATTCTGGAAACTTATCTCAGCATCGCCCCATCGGGCATGAAACAGTTTCTCGCCGCCATACCCATCTGGTTGAAAGACAAATTATGGACACGGGAAAATATCCGCAAACATCTCGATTACTCCGGTCCCGTGCTTTTTTCCGAGCATCATGAGTCGCATGCGGCGAGTGCGTTTTATCCATCGCCGTTTGAGGAGGCCGCTGTTTTGACGATGGACGGCGTGGGCGAATGGGCCACCACCAGTATCGGGGTGGGCAAAGGTCATGAGCTGGATCTGATTGAGGAATTGAGTTTCCCCCATTCTTTAGGGTTGCTCTATTCCGCTTTCACTTATTACCTGGGGTTCAAAGTCAACAGCGGGGAATACAAGGTGATGGGACTGGCTCCTTACGGAGAACCCAAGTATGTCAACCTCATTCGCGACAACCTGATCGACCTGAAAGAAGACGGTTCCTTCAGGATGGACATGAAATATTTTAATTTCCTGGGCGGCTTGACCATGACCAATAGCAAGTTTGACAAAGTCATGGGAGGTCCTGTCAGAAAATCGGAAACCAAACTCGCCCAGCGGGAAATGGACATTGCCGCTTCCCTGCAAGTCGTGACGGAAGAAGTGATGCTTAAAATGTCCCGCTACGTGCGCAAACTCACGGGGATGAAATCCCTGTGTCTTGCCGGAGGCGTGGCCCTCAACTGCGTCGGCAACGGAAAAATTCTCAAAGAAAAAGTTTTTGACGATATATGGATTCAACCCGCCGCGGGAGACGCGGGCGGCGCGGCCGGCGTTGCCCTTTGCATCTGGCACAAGGTTTTAAAAAATGAAAGAAAGGTCGTGAAAGGCAAGGACTCCATGAAAGGCTCCTACCTCGGGCCAAAGTACGATTCGGACACGATCAAGGAATATCTGGATAAAAACAATTTCCCTTACAAACAATACGACGATAAAGAATTAATCAATACAGTCGTCGGCTATCTTAAAGATGAAAAAGTGGCCGGCTGGTTTCAGGGACGCATGGAGTTTGGCCCGCGCTCCCTGGGCGGGCGTAGCATCATCGGCGACCCCAGGAGCCCGAAGATGCAGTCCATCATGAACCTGAAAATAAAATTCCGTGAATCGTTCCGCCCGTTTGCGCCTTCTGTGTTGGAAGAAAAGGTCGCCGATTGGTTTGAAATGGATTCAAAAAGTCCTTACATGTTGCTGGTCGCACCCATACGGGAAGACAAAAGAATCGCCCTGACCGAAGAACAGAAAAAATTGTTTGGCATCGACTTGCTGAACGTCCCCCGGTCGCAGTTGCCCTCCATCACTCATGTCGATTATTCGGCACGCATCCAAACCGTCGGGCCGGACAATAACCCCAGGTTTTACAATCTGCTCAAGAATTTTGGCCTTGAAACCAATTGCCCCGTTCTTGTCAATACGTCCTTCAACGTGCGGGGGGAACCCATCGTTTGCACGCCGGAACAGGCGTATCTCTGTTTCATGCGCACTGAAATGGATTTCCTGGTTCTTGAAAACATCGTACTTCTTAAAAGCGAACAATCGCCTCTCGCTGATGACGCCGACTGGCGCAACGAATTTGAACTGGACTGAACTTAAAGCAACCCTTCCTTTCCCTTTTCACGACAAGGCGACTGGCCTGGGTTGGCTTTGTCCTGATCCTGCGCTTAATAAGCTTCCCTTTACAATAGAACGAAAGATATAATCACGCCTGCAAGCCAGGACAAGACCCTCGAATTCGTAAAAGACGGCCCATGAAAATACCGGACAACGGCAGACCCTTCATTGCCAGAACGCGATTTCTGGTGATCGCACTTCTCGTTATCCTTGTCTACAGTTATGGTTGGCAGGTGACGAAAATTGACCTGGGGGAACTGGTTCGGGATTTCCACCTCGTGAAACCCCTGGTCAGCGAGCTCCTGCGCCCGGACCTCATCACCCAAGATGTTGAATCCACCACGGTGGAAGCCCCGTTTCAACTTGCAGGCTCCTTCGCTCCTGAACCGCCAAAACCGTCTTCATCCAATACCGACGTCCCACAAATTATTTTATCTATGCCCAAAGGGGCTATTGGTGATTCTTTGACCGTCGAGGGCATGAACCTGCCGCCGGAAAAACCGGGTCGGTTATTCTGGGTGAATTCCATTGAGCAGGAATTTCCGTTGGGGAATTTTTCTACCGACAAAAATGGAAATTTCTCGATGAAAATCGCGGTTCCAGAATCCGCGCGGGGCGAGAAGCAGACCGTCAAGGCCGTTCTGACCTGGAAAACCGGCGACTGGCACGTGAGCTCCACCCTGAAATTGACCGCTGAAAAAATGGTGGAAACTTTATTCCTCGCATTGATGGCCACCACGATGGCCGTCTTGTTCGCGGTGCCCCTCAGTTTTTTGGGGGCGAGCAATCTGATGACGCGCCACTGGCCTGGGACCGTGGTTTATTATTGCGTCCGTACAGGGTTCAACGTACTTCGGTCCATCGAGCCTTTAATCATGGCGATTCTGTTTGCGGTGTGGGTGGGCATAGGTCCGTTTGCCGGCATGCTGGCGCTTGGCGTGCATTCTATCGCCACTTTGGGCAAACTGTTTTCCGAGCAAATCGAAAGCGTGGACAAAGGCCCTCTGGAAGCGATAACCGCGACCGGCGCGACTCCCCTCCAAATAGCGTTGTATGGAGTGGTTCCGCAAATCATCCCGCAATTTCTTGCGCTGACTTTTTACCGTTGGGATATCAACGTGAGGATGTCCACCATCATCGGATTTGTGGGAGGCGGGGGAATCGGTTTTCTGTTACAGCAATGGATCAACCTGCTCAAATACAATCAGGCGGGAACCGCGCTTTTGGCGATCGCCCTGGTGGTCATCGTGTTGGATATCGCCAGTGCCAAAGTCCGCGAAAAAATTCTCCAGTGATCCGACAACTACTGACGATCATTTATTGGAAGCTATTCGTCCAAGTCCCGTGATAAAGCGACGCGTCGATTCTGAATATTTTTTCACCCGCCCGTCGATCATGATGTCCTTGGGAGTCAGGGGGCGATTATAATAACCCCAATTGGCGTCTGTGTCCGCGTTGATAACAGCGCCTTTTACAGAGACCCCGGCAAAGGCGCCTTTACTGCGCGAATAGGAATAAATTTCACCTTTAAAAGTCACGTCTGTTCCCGCTTCCGCATGGCGGCCCACCGGTCCCGCAGTCACACCTATGTCCGCTCCCAGAGTGAACTTGGTTTTGAGCAATGCGTTGATGCCGCGCTGGGTCATGACCAGAAGCACGAGGTCCACAGCTTCCGCACCGATTTGAAACCCAAAACTGCCGCCATAGGTTTTCAGGAACGCCGGAGGCCCCCAATTCCCGGTTTTGCTGTTTCTCAACGACGCCACTCCCGAACCGTAGCGGGCGGCAACGATGAACCCGCCTTTGAGCATGGTGGGGAAAACGATGATGGCCTTGGCCCGAGCCACCAGGCTTGCGGGTATCTTATGGTCGGGGGACCTTTGCACCTCTTCTAACACCTGAACCGATTCAACCAATAATTCTCTCTGGTCGGCACTATCCGCGTAAACCGTGGATGTGAATAAAAAGAAATAAAGCATACTGAGCGACAGGGTTTTCATTCGGGTCTCCTGGAGAAAAGAATTGGCCAGCGATGCGGTGAGTTTTTGGCCGGGTGAGATTTTCGACGCACCCTTAAAATACTATAAAATTCAGACCTCAAGGTCAACCATGTATATTGTGATAAATCTTTGATTTTTTATCGCCCTCGGTGAATTTTTCCAGGAGTTACGATTTATCTTTACCCAAGGTTTTTTTAGCTTACTATGCGAGTCTTATGTCTTCGCTTGATGCCAATCATTTTCTGAGTGAAAACGGGCCGTTTTCCACTCAGATGCCAGGTTTCGAATACCGTCCCCAACAGGTGGAAATGGTTCGAGCGGTCGAAAATTCCTTAAGAGACGGTCACCACCTGATCGTTGAAGCGGGAACGGGGACCGGGAAAAGTCTTGCCTACCTGATTCCCGCTATATTATGGGCGGTGAAGTACAACAAAAAAGTGGTCATCTCCACCTACAGCAAGACTCTGCAACAACAAATCCTGAATCACGACATTCCGCTGTTGCAGAAACAACTTGGAGTGTCTTTTCGTTATTCGCTTTGTCTCGGACATGAAAACTATCTTTCTCTCCGCCGAATGCAACGAGCCGGCCAAACAGGGCTGTTCACGAAATCCGAAGAAGACGACCAAATGGGCACTATTTTTGATTGGGCGGGAACCACGTCAACCGGTTTGAGAAATGACCTTCCCTTTCAGGTTCTGCCTTCGGTCTGGGAAGAGGTGGGGAGACAAAAAGACCAGTGCCTGGGCAAGCATTGCGAGACTCACGACTCGTGTTTTTATTTCAAGACACGCAAAAAATGGTTTGGGGCGCATCTTCTGATCGTCAACCATCATCTGTTTTTTGCGAATACGGCAAGCAGTGGAGCCGTTCTTCCGTCGTTCGACGCGGTGGTGTTCGATGAAGCGCAGAATATCGAAGACGCGGCCACTTCTTTTCTGGGTCTGGAAATATCAAACTCCAACCTGCATTTTTTTCTCGACCGGTTATACAACCCTAAAACCAGACGCGGGGCGCTCACCCGTCTGGATCACGACCTCGTGCCCGCCATCAGAAAACAGGTCCTTGTCGTCCGGCAGGCAATGGATGTTTTTTTCACCCGCCTGATGGAAGATTTTGGCACAAACGACCGGGTCATCAGATTGTACAAACCCCTGGTCGTGGACAACAACCTTTATGTCCCCCTCAAGGAATTGCATGACCAGCTGCAAACCCTCTCAGGCCGCCTCAATTCCCCAGAGGACCAACTCGACGCGTCCTCCGCCGCCACCCGATGCTTTGAGTTCAACAACACCCTGTCGGCGTTTCTCAATCAGCATTTCCCGGATTATGTCTATTGGCTGGAAATCGGTCAGAAAAAACGCTTCCGCAAAATCATTCTGCGCGGGGTTCCCATCAATCTTGCCGGACCTTTAAAGGAGCAGGTGTTCGATAAAATCGACCGCATGATTCTGACATCGGCTACCCTCACCACCCAGGGGAAATTCGATTTCATCAAAGAACGCATTGGCTACGAACCCAAAGAGGAGGTGGTTCTCGATTCTCCCTTCGATTACCAGTCGCAAGCCCTGCTGTATGTCCCCCGAGACATGCCGGAACCCACCGGGAAAGTTGAACTCTATTTGGAAAAGATCGCCAAACGATGCGAGGAACTCATTCAGGCGACGGAAGGAAAAACTTTCATTTTATTTACCAGCTATGCGTTGTTGAACCAGGTTTATGAAAAACTGGAATTCCTGGGGCGGGATTACCCCCTTCTCAAACAGGGAGACCTGCCCACCCCGCAAATGATCGAGCGGTTCAAGGAAGCACCCTCCGTCATTTTTGGAACCAGTTCGTTCTGGCAGGGCGTCGATATACCGGGAGAGGCGCTCTCCAGCGTCATCATCACCAAACTGCCGTTTGATGTTCCTAAAGAACCCATCACCGAAGCCAGGCTTGAGGATTTAAAAAAACGATCCATCGACCCCTTTCGCCATTATCAGATTCCAAGGGCCATCATTCAGTTGAAACAGGGGTTCGGCAGACTGATTCGCAAGCAAAGCGATCGAGGGGTGGTTTCGATTCTTGACTCCAGAGTGGTCAACCGCGGATACGGAAAGAAATTTCTGGCATCCCTGCCCAAATGTCCAGTCGTGGAAAGCATCGAAGATGTGCGGGATTTTTTAGCGCGGGATGCAATGTCCATCACCGAAATGAAAAGGCAATAAAATAACCAGTAGGTAATTTCCTCCCCACCACGATACTTCCAATATATCGTCTGCACATACCTGCGACTCAAGCATCCCAACACTCTACAAACCAATAGTTTTCCTTCCAAGGCACTTACTTAATTCCATATCTAGTAAGAACAATCCACAAAGCAGTATCTTAAACCTGGCAAAGATGTGTCTCACCATTTTGTGTGATTGAAGATATAACCACTTTTTCAAAAGTGTTGGAAACTATGGAAATACTCATCCTTCAAATTGGAATGCAGGATGCAATTCCAATATTGTTCGCCGGCGAATTTCAACTTAGCAGGACTTTTCCACTTCAACTTGAGGAGTACACGATGAACAAAAATCTATTGATCAACGGAGAGTTTAATATCGCGCAAAGAGGAACCAGCTTTGACTCCACAACCAATCCAAAAAATGATGATGACACCTATTTATTGGATCGGTGGATTCTTTTATCCGATGGCAATGACATTGCGGATGTTTCTCAGCTACCCTCCGGGCCTGATGGATCGGTCAAGTCTCAAAAAGTGGTTGTCGCAACCGCCAATAAAAAATTCGGATTTATTCAGATACTTGAAAACGCCAATTGTCAGCAGATCATTGATGCAATCGCCTCGTTATCCTTCCAGGCAAAAACCGGTGGAAATGCAATAAAAAATATCCGGGCTGGTATTCTATCTTGGACAAGTACACGGGACGCTGTGACCTCGGATGTTGTTTCCACCTGGAATTCGGCCGGCACCGATCCTTCTCTCGCAACCAACTGGACTTATGAAAATATTCCATTCGATATTCCCTTAACCACAACCTACCAGAAGTTCGCCATACCTGATATTTCCATTGACACAGCCAACACATTAAATATCGCCGTATTCATCTGGGTGGACGACACAGATGCCGCCGTGAATGATGAGCTATTCCTGGGCCAAGTCCAGTTAGAAAAAGGCTCAGAAGTTTCCGAATTCGAGTACAGGTCGTTTGAACACGAACTCAGTTTGGCGCAACGTTATTATGAAAAGAGTTATGACCTGGCAATTGCTCCAGGTGGAGTCAACCGTAACAATGGGCAAGTGTGGGTTAGAGCAATTGGAGCTACTGAAGCGACAGGCGTTAGTTGGAAAGTAAATAAAAGAGGGGAGCCTATCGTTACTGTCTATTCATTTCAAGGAAATTCAGGAAAAATAAATTCTTCCAACCTGACAGAAGTAGGAACTAGTATTAATATTCTTGCGATTAATGAATATGGATGGCGTAACATGACTGACGGTACAGCTCCTCTAACCTCTGGTGACTCTTATAGCTTACATTTTGTTGCCGATGCTGAACTTTAAAGACTAAAAAAAACCGGGAGTCCGCATGGGCTCCCGGTTTTTTATTTAGAAAAAATTCCTACAAGTTTCCGATAGGCGGGGCTATAGTGGGAAGGGAATATTTTTCGACAAAAGGTCAATGCGGCCCCCGCAATATCAACCCTTGGAAGCCAGATCCTCTTTCTTCTTTTGCGGGTTCACCACCTGGGTCACCTGATCCATCACCAGGGTTTTAAACCATCTGGATTCGCGGACATTGTCGAAATCGGGCTCGTGCATCCAGATATCCTGATGCGGCAATGCGCCCAAAACTTTGGATTTTTCCAGCCACTCTTTGCATCCCGATTCATTGGCCAGGAGCGCCAGCAAACGGGCCAGCGGGTAAGAACCACTCCCCGGATCCAGGTCTTCGCCTTTTTGCAGTTTTTTCTTGGCGTTGGCCAGGAAGGGGTGGACGTGGATTCCCTTTTTGGTTTTTGCCTGCTCCATGAGCATCAATCCCCAATTAATATAGGCCTGGCCCATATCGGGTTGCAACTCAACCGCGGTCTGAAAATTCTCACCCGCCCTGCTGAACAAGGCGTCCTTGCCCTTCTCGTCCTCCTTAATAGCATTCTGGGCCTGAATCCATCCCAGACTATTGTAGGTTTCAGCGTTGGCAGGTTTGATTGCAAGTGAAGTCTTAAATTTTTCTTCGGCCATTTTTAAAAGCCGGGCGGTATCGGGGTAGTCCTTTCTTTGCGCCATCTGAAAAAGGATCGTCCCCCACTGGCTCAAGGCCTCGGCGTTTTGCGGTTCAATTGCAAGGGCCGCCTTGAATTTTTCCGCCGCATGATCCAGAAAGATGGTTTCCTTGCCCTTTTTGATACGGGACAAATTTAGAAACACATTTCCCCATTGGGTCAGGGCCTGGGAATGTTGGGACTCAAGGGTCAAAACTTCCTGATATTTTGTCGACGCCTGACTGTAAATAATTTCGGCTTCCTGAGGGTCTGTATTTTTTGCAAGAATTGACAAGGCGTTGCCCCAGGAATAAAGGGCGTCACAATTTTTAGGTTCAATGGCCAGGACCATTTTGTATTTTTCCACCGCCTGCTCCATGAACCTTGACGCTTTTTCGCCTTTGCTTTTCATACCCAAAGTGAATAAGACACTTCCCCATCCATAGAGCGCATCAGGCAATTCGCTGTTAAGAGAAAGAGCCGCTTCAAACTTTTCGATCGCCTGGGAAAAGAAGCCCTCCGCGTTGTCCACATTCCACCTCGCCCCACGCATCCAGAGAACCTTGCCCATACTGGCGTGGGCGGAATAAAAGTCAGGTTTGATATTGATAGCGGCGGAAAACTTTTCCTGCGCCTCAGCCAACAGAGCATCGCCCTCCTCGTGCTCCATATTCTCCGCCATTTTCATCAGGATATGCCCCCAGGAGGCAAGCGCTTCATAATGGCCCGGTTGAAATTTGAGACCGAGCTTAAATTTTTCCATCGACTGCGAAAAAAGTTGAACGGCAGACCCGCCTTTGCCCCAGCGTGCCTGACGCTCCATCGAATTGCCCAAACCAAACAAGGTTTCCGGCAAATCTTCCCGGATGGCGAGCGCCGATTCAAAACATTTCCGGGCCTTCGCAAACATAGGTTCGGCCATTTCTTCTTCTAAAAGAGGCCCTCTCTCAAAATAGGAGACCCCCAGGCAATGCCATGCTCTATAAGATTCAGGATCGATTTCCACGACCTTCTGAAATTTTTCGCCGGCCTGGAAAAAAAGTTTTTCTGCCGCGGTCCCGGAGGTTTGTTTTGCCAGCATCAAGAGGACAGATCCCCATTGAAATAAAGCCCTGGAATTGCCGGAATAAATTTCACAGGCGGTTTCATATTTTTTCGCCGCCTGACTCAGCAATGAAGACGCGCCCTCGCTATTTTCCTTTGAGTTGAATTGCCGCAGGAGATCGTCGCCTTTGACGACAGAGGCCCAATACAATAATTCTCCCAATGCAAGAGACGGCGTCTGGTCATACTGTTTCCGGTAGGTGAGGACACGGTCGGGATGACCCCCCAATAGATAACTTTGCGCAGACAAAATAGATAAGACTTCATCCTGGTGTTCACGGGAGACCGTTTTCTCCCCCGATGCCTTTGTTTTTGTCGACGGTTCAAATTGGCTGATCAAATTTTCCATCTCGCCGCTGACGGTCCGAATAATATCGACAGTATCGTTTCTGTCTTGTCCCGGAATCGGGAAAGGAGCGATGGATTGAACCTGACGGTTCAAATGTGAAAACGGTTCTGCAACAAACTCGGGAGGAAAAATCTCCAAGGCCCGAGTCAACGTCACGAAAAAGGAGTCGGCGTTATAGCCCTGAACATAAACCACACCCTTATTTTTGCTCAGCAGATCCTCCTCGACATGGGGAGAGGGAGGCGCGTCTTCAAAACTGATCCAGTAAAGCCCCTGCTCAAACCGGTCGGCCTTTTTTAGAAGATCGAACACCGGGTCCTTTTCACCTCCATAACCCACCACGATCCAAAGAAAGTCCTTAAAATCTTCTGCCTTGAAGGAAGGAACAAGCGACTGATCTAAAGCCTTGAACCCTTCTTCCGTACACAAATCAACCGCACCGGGATATTGCCCGTGAAGGTGGGTGATCGAGCCTTCCTCAAGAAAATCATTTTTCTTGTAATTGCCCGATGCGCCGTCATAAATAGCCGGAAACTGGCCTAAAAGGGCGCATGCTTTTTCAGTCAGCGAATCAAAATTGGTGGTCAGCACCCGGTCGATAAAATTTTCTTTCATCAATTGCGCCAGGGCGATATGCGCCCAGTTGATCTTCGCGCTTTTAAGAGTCTCGGAAAAGTTTTTCGTTCGTTCCTCCGGTGTCAATGCCTGAACGAGGTGGTGGTAGTCTTTGACCTGAGCATTGGAAAACGTCTTCGGAAAACCGTCTTTAATCCGCTCCACCCAATTTGCGGCGTCCGGGACCCCGGCTGATACGGAACACCCCGCTCCAGTTAAAAGGATGCAACCCCGTCCGCTGGATTTTGCTTTCTTCAATCCTGTGACGATCTTTTCTAACGAACCTGCCATTGAATCCTCCATTGGGTGTTTCTACCTCCCGCTCAGATTTCCGTTCCGTTCGGACGCGGAAATAAACTTGTTATACAGGAGATACCCTGCAAAAGCGTTTGCCCCAAGAGCGGTCATTCCGATAAAAATATCCAAACTTCCGATCAGGGCCATAATGAATAATAAATAGGTGAAATCGCGGTTGGCCAGGCTGTCTTCCAGACCCTTATCACGGTCGAGAAATATTTTCAGATGCCCATTTTGACTCTTGCTGTTTATGATATTCGGACTGAGCACAATGAAACAAACCAGACTTCCCAAAACAGCCAGACTGCCGAGAATTATAAACAGGCTTTTGTTGGTGGAACCGTACAACCCCATGCCAATGGAAAAAAAGACGGCGATGTGAACCAGATTGTCGCAGATAATGTCCAGCCGTTTTCCAAACGGCGATTCCATGAATTTGAGCCGGGCGATTTCTCCATCGGAACAATCAATGCAGGCGGAGAGCAATAAAAGTGCGGCGCCTAAAAGGCTCATGCCATACCCCCCGAACAAAAAACACCCCGCGGCCTCCAACCCCACCGCCAGGCTCACAAGCGTCAGTTGATTGGGAGTGATTGGAGTCTTGATAATCTGACGCGTCAGGTAGCGAGAGATATGACGAGTGAAGTGCCGGTCCATGAAACTGTCATTGTCAAGCCCGCTGGCTTGGAGGAGCCGTTCGTTCATTAGATCAAAATCATTCTGCCGGGTGACACGCCCGTTTTCATCGGCATCCGCAAGCATCACCCTGAACGGGTCTTCCTGAGAATTATCCGCTGACGAACAGGTCTCCTGAAACCGAATATCTCTCAGGCAGGCCAACAGACCCTGATCTCCGCAATTTTGAGCCAGAGACTTCAACTTTACAGGGTCCATGAGAAACGGTTCCCCCGTTTCACTATTGAGCCCCGAAGAACCGAGCTTACGTGCTTGCTCGACCCCCGTTTTACTGTTGATGGCTGAACCATCTAAAAACAGGATTTCGCCTTCTGACTTTACAGACTCGGCCAAATCTTCAGGGGTCCAAACACATTCCAGTTCAACCATGACTCTGGAATCCTCCCTGGCTCTTTGGCATAATTCCTCGACCCCAGTCATATTATCCCGCGCAAAAATAACCAGACGCTTCACCCCGCCCTGTTGAACGCTGAGAATATTGCGTAAAAGAAAAGGAACGCCGGCAATATTTTTCCAATACCAGTCCCCGGCCTTATGAGGGGAAGGTGGATTGGACAGAATCAGCACCGCGAGTGAGTTCTCTCTCTCGGGCACGGTTTTTTCATGGTCTACTTGTAAAGACATACGGCAATACTTTAAAGTTGGTTATGACTTTCAAGGATAGCAAAAAAGACAAAAAAATCAACGTGATAAAGCCATCCGAAATCACCGTAAGGCCACGCCAAACCCTGTACTGTCACAGAATTAAATGAATAGGTTTGAAAGATCGGTCATTACAGAGAAGGGTCCTGGACGACCGTTCGAAATAGTTTTTTTTGTTTTTCCCTCGAAGGGGATAGAAAACCGGGATACTCGAAAACCAGTTCTCAGGAGCAGGCAATAGGGTTCAGCTGGAGGAAAGAGAGATCCAAAGAATTACACGACCCAAAAGCCCCTCCGGGATTGAAACGTGGAGAGCGGCTCAGAATTTATTTTTTCAATAAACCATAATTGGGGCTGTAAATAAAAGTCGCCAGAATGGACAATTTGTCCTTTTTTATGTTGACCGGAAAAGGATAGAACGGCGCCGCCTCTTTAACGGCCTTGATGGCCGCAAAATCCAGAATCTTGTGGCCCGATTTGTCGACCACACCCGCGCTTATGAGGTTCCCGTCTCTTGAAATACGAAACCTGAGAGTGAGCTTTCCGCTGATCCCACGTTGCGCCGCTTCACTCGGGTACAACCAAACCCGCTCGATCTGGTGTTTGATACGGGCAAAATAGGAAGCGTATTCGGTCTCCGTTGTATCCAGAGAAACGTCTTCGTCATCGAAAGATTCCTCCACGGTCTTGGAGTCCAGAGACGCGTACTTGTCGGGATCGAAACCGTCCAGGAGGGAAAGCGCTCCCTGAGTCCCGGCGCCCAGAGTGGATTTGGTTTCAGTTTCTTGTTTGTCCTTGGCCTCCGGCACAAAAGTGCCCCGTTCAGACAACGGAAATGACTGTTTGCTCTCTTGTGTTTTTTGCCGGGCGACAGGTTGGGGGGCTTTTTTCTGGGGCGGTTGAACAGGTTTTTCGGAAGCCTGAGGGACACCCGACTGTTTGGGAACAATGGTTTTTTTTTGCTGATACTTTTTGTCCTCACTTTTTTGCAAATTGGAGTGGGCACGTCCGTCATGACTTGACAGCAGTTTTGAAGACCGGGGCTTTTCAATTTTCTTCGGTTTTGGAGCGTCGATGATCGTTCCCTTTTCCAGTTCACTTTTGGGATTCTCAGGTTCGGCGATCTTTACCCGGATGGGGGGAGGTGGCGTTGGAACAGCAGGCTTGACCGGAACCAGCCAATGAAGAAAAATCGCTATCAGGTGAATGATGAACGAATACCAGATAAAACGATAAAGCCGTGTCTGGTCTAACAGACTGACTTTCTGCCAGATTCGGTCGGAGGGAACAGATCCCGCAGTTGCCAGACCCAGGGCGGGCCCGCCTTTTACTTGCATAGAGTGTTTTTCCGAAAAACTCTTTTCATACTACTTAATTTACCCGTTAATTTCCTCAAGCGCAAGTTCGTAAGCCCCCTGAAATTTGGCGCTTTTGAAAAACCATTTTAGCCTGAGGTGGGTGGATGCCCGGCAGTGCCCTTTTCAGGGCGGAATTTTTTCTCCCCTGTGAGGGAGGCGGGAGGGGTCAAATTTCCTGGCCACTTTGGACTTTTAGGGCCTCGCACTTTTGGGAGTACCAGCCAAACGCAACCGCAACTCTTGGGTTATCTGCATTCGGGGAAATGTATTTTCCTGCGGGATCAAAAGGAACATAATCCATCTTCAGGGTTTGGTATAAGCGGTTCAGGTACGCAGGGAAATCGCGATAAATGGGCAGTTCCTTTTTCAGTTCCGGCATTGCCAACTCCTTGAAGCGAAGTAGTTCGTGGCCGAACGGGTGGATGTAGGCCAATCCCTCTTCCCCATGCAATTGAGCAGCGTAATGGGTCAACGATTCAAAGTCTTCCCAATCCTCAAGCGCGTCCACATCCGAAACAAAGGAAGGGTCCGAGTGGGGCTTGGTTTTAAAGGTGATGTCCAATAAAGCGGATACCCCCTTGTGGAAATTATCGACATGCATGCCAAACTGGTATTTATTATTTTTACGAAACCGTTTCAGGTCAGATTCGAATTTCAGGAATTGTTTCGCCAGGACCAAAATCAGCTTCAGAAACCGACCCGGATATTTCAGGGCCTGTTTGATGCCGACCTGCAGAATTCTCCCGTCTTTTCTGGAAGCATGGAGTTCGTCAATAATATCCGGCTTTAACGCGGTGAGATTTATGGGATAGACATTAGGCTCCTTCATGTCGTGCAATTCATTGAGGTCTTCATAGATCGCGCGATAATGATAGTTGCGCTGAACAAATTCGCTGTCCGGGTCTTCCTGATAGCGCGGGAACATCCTTTGCCGGGAATTCAGCCACAAAAGCAGGTTGTGCGATTGAATGTCCTCGTCATGAAGAACCTTTTCAATATCGTACATAAAAGGCAGGTCCCCCGGTTGAAACAAAACCAGTTCATTGGGTTCGACGTTGAGCTGGCTTTTACCAAGCGCCATGGTCTGGCGAAGGCTCAGGTTATTCGGGTCTTCCCGCACAAACGTAATTTTTTTATCGCCGGTTTCAACAACCGCAAGAAACCGGTTGAGCACGGTTTCGACTTCGGGGGAACCGATGACGACAATTTCCCGAAGACTGGACTGGAGCAGGTTGCCCAGCGCATAGCACATGATGGGAATGCCGTGAATAAGGAATAGAAACTTGAGCTGATCGACCTCGTCGTCCAAGGCGCGCAAAATAAGGTGACTGATGCCTTTTTTCCCTTCCGCAATTTCGCGCCGGGCTTTTTCTATGCTCATCTGGTCCGCGTCCGACCTGGAAGCAACCTGGTCGTGACTGAAACTGAGAATGCATTTATCAATGACAGGCTTGTTGGTGGCTGAAAACATGGGCAACGGGAAAATACGGTCTCCACCAACCTCAATCAATGCAGTTGATGAGAGGAGAATTAAGAATTTATCAAAACCGATTGATAATTCTACAACACCCATTCCTGATTTGCAGGCTAAATCTGGCTTGAAAATGGCTGAAAATCATCGCGGCGCCAGGATTGCCCTAAACTCCGCTAACAGTGGGGGAAACACCGGTTGTTTGTGGATAAATAGACTTGACGTTTAAATTTTTAATGACATACAATCAATTATTCTCATGAAGGGCGTTTTAAAAAATAATCAGCCTGGACTATGAACCCACCCTTATTTTAAGGGTCTGGCGATTGCAAAGGCCAAAGATATCAATCGTTAGAGTCACCATGAACACGAAAAGGTTATTCAATGGGAGATCCCACCCACATTACAGAATTGATCGATCAGGTTCTGGAAGAAACTTCCAAACAACCGCTCTTACAGGAGAAGGTATTCGCTTTGCGCGACGCGTTGTTTCATTCTCAGCAGATCGCCCAGCAATTAGCCTTAAAAATCAAGACGATCGAAGAAACCGTCGACAAACTGAAATCTCCGGCGCACCGTATTGGCACGATCCTGGGCGAAGGCGAAAACAGCCTCTACCGCATTGTGGTCGGCGGCACAGAATACCAGGCGGCGGTGGCTCCTGAATTGCTGGAAGACCCCGGCCTGAAAACGGGGGATCAGGTGGCGTTGAACGAGGGGTTCGTCGCCATCGCCAAACTGCCTCTGCCCGAGCAAGGCCCCCTGGTCAAGATCACCGGCAGGCTGGAAGGCGGCCAATGGCTGGTGTCCGGCCAAAGCGCGGGTTCCGAAACCATTGCCTCGCATCACCCGGACCTGGACACCTCCTCCTTAAAGGAAGGTCAAGAGGTTTATCTCGATCCCAATCAAAAAGTGATTCTTGGAAAACTTCCCAAACGGGAAACCAAAACGTTTATTCAGGACGACTACATCGAAGTGGACTGGAAACAGGTCGGCGGCCAGGAAAAAGTGATCGAAGATGTCCGTAAAGTGATCGAATATCCGATCCTGCACAAGGAAATCCTCAGCCAGATGGAATATCAGATGCCCAAGGGCTTTTTGTTTTACGGTCCCCCCGGATGCGGAAAGACTCTGATTGGCAAAGCCATCCTCACCGAGGTCATCAAGAAGCTCAAAGGCAAAGAGGAAAAAGAACTGCAGGGCCGGTTCATCCACGTCAAAGGTCCGGAAATCCTCAATATGTGGCTGGGCGAATCCGAACGAAAAATCCGCGAAATTTTCCAGAAGGCCCGCGATTATAAAGAAAAAGGTGAAGTCCCCTTCATATTCATCGACGAAGCCGAATCGGTGCTGGGAACGAGACAAGCCAGCCGGGGATTGAACATCTCCAACACCCTGGTCCCCATGTTTTGCGCTGAGATGGACGGCATTCAATCGCTCCGGGAAACGGTGGTTATCCTGGCGACCAACCGCCCCGATCTCATCGACCCCGCCATTTTGCGACCGGGCCGGATCGACCGCAAAATTAAGATAGGCCGACCGAACCGCAAAGATTGTAAAGCCATCCTGCAGGTGTATCTCAAAGACAACCTGCCACGAGAACACGCCCGTTTTGACGATATGGCCGAACCTTTTCTGGACAAGCTGTTTCAGCGGACTCCCGAACAGGAAGTCCTCGTGCTGACGCTCAGGAGCGGAGAATTCAAAAAACTGTACTGGAAAGATTTTATTTCCGGCGCGGTGATAGAAAGCATCGTCAAGCGCGTGAAGGAACGCGCTATCGAACGCGGCATTGCCGGGGAAGAACTCAAGATCACCGTCCAGGACTTGATAGACTGCCTGAAGACGGAGTTCACCGAGAGCCGTTTGTTGCCCGCCGAGTCCAATATGGAAGACTGGCTCCAACTTCTTGACATGGAATCGCGGAACGTGGTCCGGGTGCGAAAACCCAGCCAGTCCGACCGGGCGGCGGAAACCACTTTGAACCGGTCGATCATATGAGCGCACTGGTTCCCCTGATGGGGATCGAAACGGAATACGGAATCATCCGGGAAGATGTGGAGGATTCCGACCCGGTGGAAGAATCCATGCAACTGCTTGGGCGTTGCGAGATTCAAAGCTCGTTTAGAACCTGGTCCTACCGTCATGAAAATTCGCATCAGGATATGCGCGGTTTCAAAGTCGGTGCTCTGGCCCAGGACGAAGAAGAAGACGAGTTTTGCGCTCAGGATAGAAAACGCCCCTACTCGTATCTGGACATGAAGTGCGACCGGGTGCTGGGAAACGGGGCGCGGTTTTATAACGATCACACCCATCCCGAATACACCACCCCGGAATGCAACAGCGTGTTTCAACTGGTCACCCACGATCTGGCCGGAGAGCGCATTGTCGCGGAATGCGCCCGCCTGCGCAATCAGGATCTGGGGCAGGACGCCGTGCAGTTGTTCAAAAACAATACCGACTACAGCGGTCACAGTTACGGGACCCATGACAATTTTCTAATCCCCCGCAACCTGCCGTTCGACCAATGGGTGGAAGGTCTCGTCCCTTTCCTGGTGACCCGCCAGCTTTATGCCGGCGCCGGCAAAGTGGGTTCCGAAAACCGCAAAGGTGAATCGCATAGCGGATTGCAACTCAGCCAGCGTGCGGATTTTGTGGAAAGTCTCCTCAGCATCGAGACCATGACCGATCGACCCATCATCAACACCCGGGACGAACCGCACGCCCAATCGGACAAATATCGCAGACTGCACCTGATTTTAGGGGACGCCAACATGTCGGCCTACGCCACGGCTCTAAGAGTCGGAACCACCCGGCTGGTCCTGACCTTGATCGGCGAAGAAAAATTGCCCGGCTCCCTGCAACTTGCAAACCCGGTGGAAGATGTAAAACGAGTGTCCCGCGATAAATCGGGCCAGGTTTTGCTGAAACGAAAATCATCGGGGCAGACGATCACTCCTCTGGAAATTCAATTTTTTTATCTCGATGCTATCGAGCAGTTTTATAAAGGGCAATGCAAGGAAACCGACTGGATCATCCATGAATGGCGGCGCACCCTGGAACAACTGGAGACCGCTCCTGAAAAACTCGCCGATCGCATCGACTGGGCAATCAAGGAAAAATTGTTCACTCAGTTCATGGAAGATGAAGGTCTAGACTGGGACGATCCCTGGCTGAAAAGCCTCGATCTGGAGTATCATAACCTGAACCCTGAACGCGGTCTCTACCGGGGCCTGGAGCAGGAAGAAAGTGTGATGCGATTATTTTCTGAAAGTGAAATCGCTCAGGCCATTCACCAGCCGCCGGAAGGCACACGGGCCATGATTCGGGGAATGGTGGTGCAAAACGAATTGAACAATATAAAAAACATTCACTGGACCGGCGTTGATTTTATTAAAGGCGACCCTCTTGATTTGACTCCCGTGGTCACGCCCCATGACGTCGAGAAAATGCTTAATTCTAAAAAGGAGCAGTTCGCATGGATATGAACGATCCACTGAGAAGAGAAGAAAAAAAGGAAAGCGCACCCGACAGGACAGACAGCGGCCCCAAAAGCCCTGATGTCACCCGTCCGGGCAGGGACAACCTCTTGAAGCGAATGAAAAAAGTGGACCCGAAGCAATCTGAAAAGTATAAACAGCGCACGGGTCAATGAACTTCAAACAAGAACCATCCAACAAGTCCGGCGACTTCTTTGAGCTTCTTGAAGCGTCGGGATACCGCCTGCACTCTCCCCTGGAAAAATCAGAGATGAGTGAACGGTCGTCTCTATTGCAAGCCACCACGGTTCTGGCTTTCCATTATAAAGATGGCGTTCTCATGGCCGGCGACCGCCGCGCAACCGCAGGCAACAGCATCATGTACGAGCGCTGTGAAAAGGTGATTCCCATCGACGATTATTCTTTGATGGCGATTGCCGGAGTCCCGGCAACGGCTTTTGAGATGGCCCGCATTCTGTCCCACAGCTTCGAGTATTTTCGCCGGTCGCAATTACAAGCCATGAGCACAGAAGGTAAAATCCGGGCGTTGTCAAAACTTCTGAAAGACAACGTCGGCATGGCCTTGCAGGGCGTGGGAGCGGTGAGTCCCATTCTCACCACCTATGACCTCAGGACCCAAAAAGCGCTCATTTATTTTTACGACATATTAGGCGCAGAATTTCAGGTCGATATTCATTCGGCGACCGGGTCCGGGTCTCCAGTGATCCGCGGAATCCTTGAACATGAAAACCTCTGGGGCAAAAAACCCCTGGCGGAACGTTCCGAATTAGAAGCCAAAAAATTAGCCATCAGACTTTTGCAAACCGCGGCTCAGTTCGACTCCGCGACCGGTCATGCGCGTCCGGAAGACAAGCTGTTTCCAGTCATCGCTAAAGTCACTAAAGACGGATACCATTTCTTCCCGGAAAAAGAAATGGCCGAATTGTTTAAAAAATCCATGAGTCGGGAGTAAAAATGTTCGAAGAACCTTTTCGCTGGATGGAAGCCATATCGACCCGCCACAGTTATGTGCGCGAAAAACTACAAAGCGGACAGCCAGTGATTGCCGTGCCCTACCAAAAGGGTGCGCTGATTTTGAGTTTTTCCTCGCAACCCGGAAAAATTTTTGAAGTGTACGACCGCATTGCCATGGGCGGCATGGGCCATCCGGCGGATATGGAAAGACTGCGCATGACCCTGTTAGACATGGCGCATCTGGAGGGGTTCAATCGCTCCTCTGAAGATGTCAACATTGCGCGTCTTCTGCAATTCGGAATCGCCCCGTCATTAAAACAAAACTTTGAAGAAGTCCAGCGGGCGCCTTACCTGATCAAACTTCTCCTCCTGGAAATCGCCCCCGGCGGACAGCCCAACTTTTTTCGCCTGAATTACGACGGCTACTGGGAAACATTGAAAAACGGCGGTTGTGTTTCCGGTTATGAAAGAGTCATGGAGTGGATTGATAAAAAAATAGATGAAACTCCTTTCGCAACGTTTACCCTCGAAAAAGCATTTGTCATGGCATGCAAAATTTGGGAGGAAGGCAAACAGCAGGTCGTCAGTGATGAAGATAAAGATGACAAAAATTCGGAGGTCATTTTCACACTGAAAGATGCTTTTGAAAAATGGGGCCTGGAAGCGGGTGTGCTCTGCGCAGAGAGCGAACGAAAATCCATTTACCGTTCGATTGATGCTGGGGAAATTGAAAAACTGAAAGCGGCGGTCCTGTAAAATGAGAAAGCGCATCTATGGAATAGAAACGGAATACGGTCTGCTCGTCAAAGACAGTGAGTTTCGCTACGATCCCGTTGAGATCGCCAACCGAATCAAAAACCATGTTTTTTCCAAGGGCCTGGGAGTGCTGGACCTGCATTACCGGGCCAACGACGAACCCCCCGGCAACGGCGGGTTTCTCGCAAACGGCGGGCGCCTGTACCTCGACATGGGGCATCTGGAATACGCATCGCCTGAATGTTGCAACCTGGTCGATCTCATCACTTATAACCGTGCGGGCGATCAACTGGTTCAGGACGCGCTGGAAGAACTGGGCTGGTCCGATCAGGTCGCCATCATTAAAAATAACGTGGATCTCGAAACCAACGCGACCTTTGGGTGTCACGAAAATTATCTCGTGGGCCGGGCCTTTCCATTCGATGAACGGGAAAACCTGAAAATTCTCTCGGCTTTTCTGGTGACCCAGCAAATCTTTTGCGGGGCGGGCCGAATCGGGGGATGCAATCCGCATCCTTTTCGCGATTGGGACGGCGTCTCCGTGGAAGTTCATGAAGACGATGAGCCGGTCGATTTTCAAATCTCGCAACGGGCCGATCATATTCCCAACGAGTTTTACCGCTGGGTCCAGTACAACCGGGCGATTGTCAACACCCGTGACGAACCACTTTCCGACCCTTCCAAATACCGGCGCATCCACCTCTTAGTCGGCGATTCCAATATGAGTGAATTCGCCACCGCCATGAAAATGGGAACCACCACTCTGATGCTGGACCTCCTGGAACAGGGTTTTGCCAAAAAAGAATGGATACTGGCGGAATCGGTCGCAACGATGCGGTCGATATCGCGAGACCCCGAATTCAAATGGGAAATCATCCTGAGGGACGGCAATCGCTCCACCGCCCTCGAACTGCAACGGGAAATCCTGGAATGCGCGAAAGCCCATTTGGGCGGTTCAAACCCTGAGACCGACTGGATTCTGGAAAACTGGGAATCGGTGTTAAACGACATCCCCAAAGGCCCGACCGCGCTTATAGGGAGAGTGGACTGGGCCACCAAATACTGGATGCTGTCGGAATTTAAAAAAGAAGAAAACCTGGATTGGCACGATGCCTGGCTGAAAAGCCAGGACCTGGAATACCATAATTTAAACCAGCAATCCGGCCTGTACTGGGGACTCGAAGAAACCGGAGACGCGTTCCGAAAAACCACCGACCCCGCAATCGAGCATTCCAAAACCCGTCCTCCCAGAGGAACGCGGGCGGATGGGCGCGGCGCTTTGATCAAAGCCCTGACGGGGAGCCACGTCGGTTATCTCATTGACTGGATCGGATTTCGCCTGAGCAAAAATGAGGAACCTTTTCTCATGCTGGACCCGTTCATTTCATATAAATCCGAAATTCACGACTACCTCAAAAGCATGGAATTGCTTCCGCAACCGGAAGAATGACCCGCCTGGCATAAAAAACAACCGCGAAAATAACGTTTGCCCAAAGAGCCGATAGTTGTGGTATTTTATGACTATGGAAGACTGCCTTTTTTGCAAAATCAATCGAGGGGACATCCCCTCAAAAAAAGTCTATGACGGGGAAGACGTGTTTGCAATTGAAGATATCAATCCGCAAGCGCCCGTTCACCTTCTTGTCATCCCCAAAAAACATCTGTCAACGTTGATGGATATCGAGGAAAAAGATTTTGAAATGATCGGCTCTATCTTCGGTGTGATCAACGAATTGGCGGCGGAAAGAAAACTGGAAGCATCGGGTTACCGGGTTGCGGCCAATTGCGGCGCCGGGGCCGGGCAATCGGTATTCCATATTCACTATCATCTATTAGGCGGGCGAGCCATGAAATGGCCCCCCGGATGACCCATGGTTACGGCAGAAGGATTGTATGAAAAACTAAAAGACATTCATGTCGGCAATCCCGTTTGCCGTTTTACAGAGGAGAACTGTCAACTCCTGCTTCCCACCATCCGCCGCATAGAAGAACTCAAACAAGAGAAAAACGCCATTATTCTGGCCCACAATTATGTCGCCCCGCAAATACTCTACGGAGTCGCCGACCATACAGGCGATTCTTTCGGCCTGTCCAAAGTAGCCAGGGAATCAACAGCGGATGTGATCGTTTTCGCGGCGGTCAGGTTCATGGCGGAAACGGCAAAAATTCTCAATCCTGAAAAAACGGTTCTCGACCCCAACCCGAATGGCGGTTGTTCTCTGGCCGATGGCATCACCCAGCACGATGTCCGCCGCCTGAGAACAGAATACCCGGAACACACGTTTGTCTGTTATATCAACACCACAGCCTCCGTCAAGGCCGAGTGCGACGTTTGCGTCACCTCATCCAACGTGTATAAAATCATGGAACGGATTGAAAACGATAAAATCTTTTTTCTGCCGGACCGGCTGATGGGGGAAAACATCATCAATTTTCTTCAGAAAAAAGGCGTCCACAAACAAATCGAAGTTTATGACGGCACCTGTTATGTGCATGAAGAGTATCAACCCGAAAGCATCGATCAGGTGCGCCGAAATTTTCCAGGCTCCCAGATTCTGGTGCATCCGGAATGCCAGCCCAGTGTCGTGGACAAGGCCGACTATGTCGGCAGCACCACAGGAATGCTGGATCATGTCCGCAATTCAAAGAAAGACACTTTTTTTCTGCTGACCGAGTGCGGCCTGACAGGAATCCTGCAATCGGAATTTCCCGCCAAAAAATTTGTCGGCAGTTGCACCACCTGCAAGTACATGAAATCCAATTCGCTGGAAGACATTCTCAATGTTCTTGAAAACCCGCGTCCGGAAAACACCATCGAACTTTCCTCCGAAGTCCAGAAAAAAGCCGTCCAATGCTTAGAACGCATGTTCGAGTACGCCGAGGCTTAATCAACGACCTTGGCCGAAAGCAGACATGTCCGGTAATGACCCAAAGCAGACATTCACCCGCATGCAAACCGAACTCCCCATAAGGAATTATTAATGGAAATCAGACGGAGACATGGTTACTCTGATCAAAGATCTGAAGCTAAAAGGCTCCACTTCTGTGGCAAAAGTCGGTACCAAGGTAAAAATCAACCGCCTTGTGGACGCGACCATAATATCGATTGCAAAATTACCGGTGTCGGAGCGATGATGTTAAAGTCGGAATTTGTTAAGAAAGCCTGAGATGAAATCCAAGCTCTCCAGGGATCGAGTTGTCTACTCCACCGAACAAGGTAGAATCTGTCCCGACTGTGGTAATCCCGTTAACCAATGCACCTGTCGCAAACAGACATCACCATCCGGTGATGGTAACGTACGAGTCTCCCGTGAGACCAAGGGCAGAAAAGGTAAAGGCGTCACGTTGATTAAAGGGCTCGATATGGATGCTGCTACCCTGGCATTGATGAGCAAGAAGCTCAAAGTGATGTGCGGTTCCGGCGGTACGGTCAAAGAAGGCGTCATCGAGATCCAAGGCGACCATATTGAACGTATACTTGACTATTTGAAGAAGCAAGGCGTGAGGGCCAAACGGGCTGGGGGGTGAAGAGGTTAGCCTATCCCATCAGGGTCGGGAGGAGCAACAGATTGAGGTTCTTCACCAGGTTTGGCCGGAAGCAGGCATGTCCGGTAACGACCCAAAGCGAACATTCGCCTACCATGAAAAAGTCTTGATTAAGACCCTCCAGAAAATCTTTTGCCTTTCTCCCTGTCGGGCATTAGCCTTAGAGTAATTAAAACTTAAAGTCAGATCACTATTATTTGGAAATTAAAAAATGAATGATGTTAGCAAAAGCGCCCTGTGGGCTTTAATCAGCATTCCAATTTCAATTTTTTTGTGGGGGTACTAGTTCATGGCGGTCCTTTTTTTATAGAAGTCTTATATATTCCTGGGGTAATTGTCATGAAAATATTGGGTGACTATATAGGATCACCCGAATGGTTGTTCATCACGGCAGGCCTAACCGCTCAATACCTTGGTTATTTCTTATTTATATTTGTCCTCAGAAAAGCATTTAAACTATTAGGGCGAACAAGAGCGGAAAATATAACAAAAGAGCAATTAGAAAAAGACCAAACAACATAATTCAATCCAAAAGAACTGACCTGCCGCTATAAGTTGTACCATAGCCGAATGTCCGCTTTTGGCCGAAAGCAGACAGGGTATACGGCAAAGGTTTTCATTTAAATCAAGCTACGGAATATGCAACCCACTTGTGAAAATCCATCACCCGCCCAATTTTACTTCGGCCCGGTCATTTCTTCCGGGCGCACTTTTTCGTCAAACTCCTCCGGTGTTAAAAGACCAAGAGCATTAGCCGCTTCCTTGAGCGACGTGTTTTCCTGATAGGCTTTCTTGGCGACCTTGGCGGCGTTGTCATAGCCGATGTGCGGGTTGAGCGCCGTCACCAGCATGAGCGAGTTTTTCAAATGCGCTTCGATCTGCACTTCATTCGCCTGGATGCCCACCACACAATGCTGTTTGAACGATTTGCTGGCGTCGGCCAGCAGACGAATGGACTGCAGCAGGTTGTATATCATCACCGGCTTGAACACATTGAGCTCGAAATGTCCAGAACAACCGCCGACGTTGATGGAGGTATCGTTACCGATGACCTGCGCCGCAACCATGGTCATGGCTTCCGATTGCGTGGGGTTGACTTTTCCCGGCATGATCGAGCTACCCGGTTCGTTGGCAGGCAGGATGAGTTCGCCGATGCCGCAACGGGGCCCTGAACCCAACAAGCGGATATCATTGGCGATTTTCATGAGCGAACAAGCGATGGTTTTGAGCACGCCGCTGGTTTCCACAATGGCGTCGTGCGCGGCCAGGGATTCAAATTTATTGGGTGCGGTGACAAAAGGCAGGCCGGTGAGCCTGGCAATTTCCTCTGCAACCTTTTGGGCGAAGTCGCGATGCGAGTTCAGCCCTGTGCCCACCGCCGTTCCCCCCAAAGCGATTTGATACATTCTGGGCAGACAACCCTGAATGCGGTCCAGCGCGTAATCCAGCTGGGTGGTGTAACCGCTGAACTCCTGCCCTAAAGTGAGTGGCGTCGCGTCCATCAAATGGGTCCGACCGATTTTGATGATTTTTTCAAACTCGGTGGTTTTTTTCCTGAAAGCATCTCGAAGTTCGGTGATGGAGGGAATCAGCCGTTCGTGAATCTGCTCGACCGCCGCGATGTGCATGGCAGTGGGGAAAGTGTCATTGGATGATTGGCCCATATTGACGTGATCATTAGGATGAATGGGATCTTTGGACCCGATCTCACCTCCGCTGATTTCAATGGCGCGGTTGGCGATGACTTCATTGGAATTCATATTGCTTTGGGTGCCGGACCCCGTTTGCCAGATTCTCAAAGGAAAGTGTTCATCGAGTTTGCCTGCGATCACTTCATCGGCCGCCTGGTTGAGCAAGTCTTTTTTATCCGCAGGAAGAAGCCCAAGCTCGGAATTGACACTGGCCGAAGCCTTTTTCAAAAGCCCCATTGCCCGGATAATTTCTCTCGGCATGGTTTCGATGCCGATGTCGAAATGGATGAGGGACCGTGCGGTCTGGGCTCCGTAATAGCGATCAGCGGGAACCTGTATTTCTCCCATGCTGTCGGATTCGATTCGATATTTCATTGTGTTCCTCCCTTTCTTATTGGCCAAATCGGTCAGCCGCTTCTGGAAAATCTTTTTCAATAAAAGTTTTAAATTTTTTCAACAGCCTCACTTCCGCTTGTCGGACCGCCTCACGGGTGATGTCATGCCGGTCGCCAATCTGCTGCAGGGACAAAGGGGATTCGGACAACACCCGATCCTCCAGAATTTCCTGCTCGATGGGTTTCAGGTTGATCTTGAACGCACCGATTTTTTCTTTGAGTGCAGACAGAAACATTTCGGACGCCACAATTTTTTCCGGCGTCTCGGAATGCCCAAAGGTATCCGCAGGGGTGGTTGTGCTCTGGGGGTGCACGGGCTGGTCCATCGGCACATCCATAGCGCCCAGACTGGCGTCGACATCGATCACTTCACTTTCGTCCACACCGAAGCGTTCCGCCAGCAGTTTGGTTGAAGGGGCAAAGCCTTCTTTCTCCAGTTTTTCTTTTTCTTTTTTTAAATTGAAAAGCAGTTTCCGGCGGACATTGGTGGTGCCGACCCTGACCAGCCTCCAGTTGTCCAGAATATATTTCAGCATGTAAGAACGAATCCACCAGGTTGCGTAGGCGGACAGCCGAACACCGCGAAAGGGATCAAAATTTTTGACCGCCTTCATGAGACCGATATTGCCTTCCTGAACCAGATCCATCATGTTGTTCCATTCGCGCTTAAAAGTCATGGCAATACGCACCACCATCATCAGGTGCGAGGTGGTCAATTTGTAAGCGGAGTCCAGATCCCCTGTGTCCTTGTATTTTATGGCCAGAGCTTGCTCTTCTTCCTCCGAAAGCCCTTCATATTTCCGAATCTCCTGAATATAAACGGTCAGAGGGTCCAGCCTCTCCAGAGATTTTTCTTTGCGGACTACGGGCAGGAGGCTTTTCTTTTCCTTGACTTTTTGGGCCGTTTTATTTTTTTTACCTTTTTTACTCATTCGGTATAGTCTGATATCGCTCTTTAAATTTCGTTGAATTCGATCCCGGTAAAATTTACAATGGTTCCATGAGCAGACTTCTACTTTTTGGACTTGTTGTCGCGGTCTTTATTTGGCTGGTGCGCACGTTTTTTCCTTCTTCCAACCGGAAAGAAGGCGCTGACGCCACCAAAGAAATGGTCAAAGATCCCAACTGCGAAACTTATGTTCCCCAATCCGAAGCTATCTCTAAAACGGTGCGTGGGACGAATTATTTTTTTTGCAGTGAAAAGTGCGCCGAAGAATACTCGCAAAAAAATGTTTAGTGCTGTTTATTAATGGGTTAGAAACCGCATCCTCCTCATTATCTTGAAACTGGCCAGTTCTGGTACGGTTCGGAATTTTGCATTATATCAAAGGATGGCCCACATATTTTAGAACAAATTATCAATTCCGAAACTTTCAATACTTTGAATATGGGAACTTATGTTAATTAAAAAAAGTTTTGCCGTCGGCGTCGTTTTGCTTCTCTCTCTAGGTTTTCAGGTCTCCAATCTAGCGGCTGAGGACAAGGGTCCCGAAGAATGCGTTCCGGTAGAAAAAAAGCGGGTGAAGGTGGAAGGATACATCTCGAAAAAATTCAAAAAAGACCGAAAGGCCATCTACAAGGAATTCGCTGAAATGGGACACACCCGTGTCGCCCTGCGCCCCTTTCCCATGGGCGATACCGCCAAGGTGGTGGCCATTGGACGCTGTGTTCCCGCCTACATCGCCCGTCATGTATTGCAAACGACTTTGAAATACACCAGCGGAGTGGAGTCTCTGGTGACTCAGGCCTTTATTTCGACGCACTGGTTCGGAGTCGGAGTCACCATGTTCGATGAGCCGTCCCAGCAAGTAATTTCTCCGGCCCAGCTCCAGCAGTTGCTGGACCCCTCGTTGAGCACAGAAGCGTTTCAAGCTCTCTACCGAAAATTTTCGATTCAGGATGACACCGTGCCTTATTTCGGGTCCCGACCGGACAATGTTAAAAAAGCCCGGTGACCGAATGGCACTGCGCTCTAAAGAAGCGGGAATATTTCTCGCCTGGTTCCTGCTCTTCACATCCTGGCCTCTTTATGCTTCGGCCAAAGAAAGATGTGTTCCCGTATCTTCGGCGCCTGTGAAAATAGAAGCCTGGATGTCGAAGCGACAAGTGCCGGTTTTTAAATTTATCCGCAGTGAATTTGCCGCAATGGGCAATACCCGTGTCACCCTCTGGGTGTATCACGCTTCCCGCAACCCTTCCCGGATCGTGGCGATTGGCCGCTGTGTCCCCGCGTATATCGCACGCCATGTTTTAGAAAAGGCAGTCGAATTTTCAGGAGGCGTCGAAGGTCTCGTGCATCAAGGGTTCATCTCCTCGCGCTGGGTTGGGGTTGCGACCTCGTTGTTTGCGGAAAGTTCATTTCGTAAAATTTCCCGTGACCAACTCGACCAATTGCTGGACGAGTCCCTGGACACTTTTGAGTTTCAGGCGTTGTACAGGTCGCTCACCCGGCAGGAAACAAAGGTGAAAGCCTTCGGTCTCACCCTGGACAATCCCAAATTGCTCAAGGAAGATGGACCCAAAAAAAATTAAAATCATTTTCAACCCACGGTGAGATCAATCCCGCCTGACCAACCGAAGGGCATGTGAAATGGTTTTATCGTCTTTCCTGTACCAGTAAGGCAGGCCGTTCACATAAAAAATGATCTGCGCTTCCTTGCCGCGGGTTTCGCTGGTCCAGGTGCAGTTGGCCATCCCTGGCGGGAAAATGGAATCAATATTGATGTCCCCCCCCTTGTGGTCCTTATTGAGCTTGGATTTATCAAACAGTGACGTGGCTTCATGGATGGAGGGAAATCTCCAATCATTGTGCCCCGCGAATTTTTTCTCGTTGGTCGCTTTCACGTATGACTCGCCCTCGTCCAAGCTGATATCTTTTCCAAGGTCCAGGAGGGAATCATTGGCGAGCCAGGTCAAACTGGTCACTGAATCATAAATGGTTCCATCATCGTTTTTCAAAAACCTCGACTTGTTCTTTTCCATGAAATTCCTTTCCTTCGACTAAAATTCAAACCGGGGGTGTCCGGGCAAATGATACTTTCGATTCGCTGTTCTTTTAAACTTCCAGTGCCTTGATTATAAGATGAAATCCAGACAAAGGGACGCAATATTTATTCGAGCCGGTAAAGGTCTTCCCTGCGGTCCTGAAAAATATGGTTGTTGGGATTGAGGCATTTGTTGCGTGCCAGTTCGATGTCGATTTCAACCACATGGACTGCCTCCTGGGTGAGCGACGCCCGAAAAAGAACGTTGCCCAGGGGGTCCACCACCTGGCTCTGGCCCATAAATTTCAATGGATTGCCTGGAATGCGCTCCTCACAACCGACCCGGTCCGCCGTGGCAATAAAAACACCATTTTCCAAACACCTTGTGATCATGGCCTGGGGGCAGTGCGTGAGCACCAGATTGGCCGGATGGGCGATGATGTCAGCGCCTTTCAAGGCCAGGGTGCGCGCGGTTTCAGGAAACCGCCAATCGAAACAGATCATGATTCCGATACGGGCAAACCCAATGTCAAAAACTTCAAACGGGGTATTCCCAGGCTGGAAAATTTCTTTCTCTGTGTCGAAAAGATGGGCTTTACGGTATCTCCCGATAAATCCGTTCGGGCCGACGATGACCGCGGAGTTGTAAACCGCGTCGCCCTCAAGTTCGGCGATTCCCGCCACAATGACGGAATTGATTTTTTTTGCCAGCGCAATAAGCGCCTCAGTCGTCTTCCCATCAGGGATGGTTTCAGCAAGCTCTTTAGCTTCTTGCCGGCTGGTAAACTGATAGCCGGTCGTGAAAAGTTCCGGCAGAACAAAAAGGTCGGCCTTTTGATCCGTCAATACGCGAACCACATGCTCAAGGTTATTCGCGACCTCCCCGAACGGGGGGTTATTTTGTAGCAATCCTATTTTCATATCAGGCTCTTTAAGTCAGGTATTTTGTGGGCAACAGGATAGTGGATAAAATGAACGGGTGACAAGAAGAAAGTGCTCCTGTTTTTCTTTGCCTGTCAAAGGTAAGGATAAAACGGGGTTTTTTAGAGACGGGACAACTTCTGACGCATGACGTGGTCGATCAGGGTCAGGGCGACCATGGCTTCGGCGATCGGCACAGCGCGCGGGCAGATACAGGGATCGTGACGGCCTTCCACGTTGATCGTGGCTTTTTTACCTTTCTGGGTGACGGTATTTTGAGTTTTGTTGATAGATGAAGTGGGCTTCACCACCAGACGGAGGACAATGTTTTCCCCGTTGGAGATGCCTCCAAGAATGCCGCCCGCATGGTTGGTTTTGGTGCTGATTTTTTTTCCCTTCAAAACAAAAGCATCGTTGCATTCCGAGCCCAGCATTTCAGCGGCTTCGAAACCCACGCCGATCTCCACCCCTTTCACCGCCGGGATGCTCATCACCGCTTTTGCCAGGTCGGCATCCAACCGGTCAAACACCGGCTCGCCGATCCCGGCGGGAACATTTTTTGCGATGACCTCCACCACGCCACCGACCGAGTCGCCCTTTTTGCGGATTTTCATGATGTGGTCGATCATTTTATCGGTAACCGCTTTGTCGGGACAACGGATGATATTGCGCTCGATTTCGTTAAAATCTATTTTCTTCGCACTGAAAGGTCCGATTTTCCGGGTATAGCCGATGACTTTGATTTTATAGTGCGCCAGCAGTTTTTTGGCGATGGCGCCGGCCGCGACCCGGCCCGCAGTTTCCCGGGCGCTGGAACGTCCGCCGCCGCGATAATCACGCATGCCGTATTTCATCTGATAGGTATAATCGGCGTGACCGGGGCGATACAGGTCTTTTATCAGCTCGTATTTTGAAGAGTCGGCGTCGTGGTTTTCAATCCAAAGAGCGATCGGGGTTCCCATGGTTTTGCCTTGAAATACCCCGGACAGGATGCGCACCTTGTCGGCTTCTTTGCGGGTGGTGGTGACTTTGCTCTGACCGGTTTTCCTGCGGTCAAGTTCTTTCTGGATGTCCGCCTCCTTGAGGGGAAGACCGGCGGGACAACCGTCAACGACGACACCGACACCGGCCCCGTGGGATTCTCCCCAGGTCGCGATCTTGAATATTTTTCCAAACGTGCTTCCAGCCATGATTTTTCCGGGTTAGATGAACAGACCATATATTAAAATGACCTGAAACCGATCAGAGTGAATTAAGAAAACAATTCTTACCGGGACTTTACAAATAGACAGAGCTTTTAGGGAGGGGGAGTGAAAACCTGGGGTCAGAAACGAAATGAAATCTGGATCTAAAAAAATTCCTGGGAAGCCAGAAGAGCGACGGACTTCTAAAAACTATTCCCCGTCCACCAGTTCCCGTAATTCCTTCCCGGCTTTGAAAAAAGGCACTTTTTTCGCAGGGACATCTACTTTATCCCCGGATTTGGGATTTCGCCCGACCCGAGCGTTCCTTTCTCGAATTCGGAAACTCCCAAATCCTCGTAATTCGACCTTTTTTCCTTCGCTGAGCGATTCCGTAATGCTTTGAAAAACTGTGTTAACAACCACTTCGGTTTGTTTCTTCGTGAGGTCGATTTGATTTGCCACCTTTTCTACCAATTCAGCTTTTGTCATTAACAAGCCCCCCGCCCAGCGATATTTTTGATGGAATTGACAGGAATAAATTCTGGCCGAGAGTATAGCATTAAAGTCAATGAAGTCAAGCCTTTTGAAAAGCATGTTTTGCAGTATCTCGGCTCATTTTAAAATGCCGAAAAAAATTCAGATAGAAAGTCACTGTATAGACCAAAGAAACTGCAGGGAAGGGGTGGAATGAGACGATAGAGACTCGGTAAGATTTTTATTAATCGCGGACTGCATCAACCAGTCCAGAAAGGGCAGCTTTTCTTCTTCCTGAACGATTTGTGGGATATCTTTAATGCCCGCCTGGGTGGCTAGAAGATCAATGGCATCCTGCAAGCCACCCATATGATCGACCATTTTCAACTCGTAGGCCTGGCGTCCGGTATACACCCGGCCATCCGCCAACCGCCCGACCTCTTCGGTCGGCAGGTTCCTGCCTTTAGCCACGTCCTCCACAAATTGCTGGTGCACATCGTCCACCAGGTTTTGCATGACCAGCCGCTCTTTGCTGGAAATAGGCCTGACAGGCGAACCCGCATCCTTAAAAACTCCGCTTTTAATCACTTCCGGGCGAATGCCTATTTTTTCAATCAGTTCCTGAATATTGGAAAAGGCCATGATCACGCCGATGCTTCCGGTCAGGGTTCCGGGGTTGGCAAAGATCGTGTCCGCAGCGCTGGCAATATAATATCCGCCAGAGGCCGCGACACTGCCGAGCGATGCGTAAATCTTTTTACCGCCCTCTTCCCGAATGCGTGCCACGGCGTTGTAGATTTCCTGGGAAGGTCCTACAGCGCCTCCTGGGGAATCGATCCTCAAAATAATTCCCTTTACTTTCGGGGCCTGTTGAAACTTTCTCAGTTGCCGAACCGTTTCCCGCGATTGGGAGATCATCCCCTGAATTTCCACAATGGCGATCTGGTTGTCGGAATCCATCAGTCCATCAGAAAAATAAGACCCGATGACAGAAGAAACCACCATGAACAAAAATACCCCGCCCAGGAAAAGCAGGAATACCTTGCCAAAGGATCTTTTGCTTTTTACAGGTTCACTGGTTTCCATAAAAACTACTCACCGGTATCCTCTTCCTTGAAATTATCAAACACCGCCTGTTCCTTTTCAATTTCTTCAACTCCCAGGTTTTCTTCATAAGCTTTGATGCTTAAAGCGATTTTTTTACTGCTGGTGTCCACTTTGATGACTTTGGCTTTGATAGCGTCTTCCAGTTTCACCACCTGTTCGGGGTTGGAAATTTTTTGCGAGCTCAACTGGGAGACATGAATCAATCCCTCCAGCCCGTCGCCAAACTCAGCAAACGCGCCAAAACCGGTCACTTTTATGATCGTTCCCTCAACCTCGGTACCGATGGGGTAGTTTTTCGCGATGTCATCCCAGGGGTCGGGTTGCAGCTGTTTGACGCCCAGGGAAATCCGGCAGTTGTCCTTATCGATACTGAGGACCACAGCTTTCAGCAAGTCCTTCTTCCGTAAAAGTTCAGAAGGATGTTTGATCTTTTTCCAACTGAGATCGGAAATGTGAATCAAACCGTCCACGCCGTCTTCGAGTTCAATGAACGCGCCAAAGTCTGTCAGGTTTCTCACAGTGCCTTCAACCTCGGTGCCGATAGGATACCTCGCATCGATGCCCTCCCAGGGGTTGGCTTCGATCTGCTTCATGCCGAGCGAGATGCGCTTTCTTTCTTTATCCAGGGTGAGCACCACAGCCTCCACTTCGTCGTTCAAGGCGACCATTTTGCTCGGATGTTTGACGTGCCGGCTCCAACTCATCTCTGATATATGGACGAGGCCTTCGATGCCTTTTTCCAGCTCGACAAAAACCCCGTAGTTGGTGATGCTGACAACTTTCCCGGTGATTTTGGTATCTACCGGAAATTTGGCTTCGACCTCGACCCACGGATCGGGAGTGATTTGTTTCAATCCCAGGGAGACTCTTTCCTTTTCTTTATCATATTTTAAGACCATCACTTTGACCATGTCGCCGATGGCAAACATTTCAGACGGATGATTGACCCGTCCCCAGGACATATCGGTGATATGCAACAAGCCGTCCATACCGCCCAAATCTATGAACACGCCATACTCGGTGATGTTCTTGACGATACCTTCAATGAGGTTTCCTTCCTCCATCTGCTCCAGAGTGCCCTCGCGCAGTTGCTTGCGTTGTTCTTCAAGAAGGATTCGGCGGGACAGGACAATGTTCCCGCGTTTTTTATTCATTTTGATGATTTTCATTTTGAACGTTTCGCCAATCAGCTTTTCAAGATTGCGAATAGGACGCAAGTCGATCTGGGAACCGGGAAGAAATGCTCTGAGGCCAATGTCTACGGTCAGACCGCCTTTGGCTTTGGCAACCACAGCTCCTTCGATGATTTCGTCGGCTTCGTAAGTTTTCACAAGATCGTCCCAGATTTTTATCTTGATGGCTTTATCCTTGGACAAAACCACATTGCCGTCGTTGTCTTCGACCCGTTCCAGATAAACTTCCACCTCATCCCCGACCGCAAGGCTCTTGCCATAATCGGGGAATTCCCGCATAGAAATGACTCCCTCGGACTTGAAACCTACATCCACAACGATATTGTCTTTGCTGATCCCGATAATTTTCCCATTGATGATCTGGCCTTCTTTGAACTGGCCCAGACTGTCGCTGAAATAGGCTTCCATTTCATCGTAGGAAACCTGGTCTTCAGGCGACAAGGGTTCCCGCACCTCAAGGTCGTTCTTGTCCATTTCAGCTAATAAGGCGGCGTCTATTTTCATGATCTGATAACTCTCACTTTCTGTTTATAATTTTTATTGGCACTTGTTCGATTGATTCCAGAATTTGGTCCACGACTTCTTCTAATTTGAAATTTGTAGTGTCTATATAAATGGCATCCTCCGCACGTATCAGTGGAGAAACTTCGCGGTTCCTGTCTTTTTCATCGCGTTGCCGGATCTGCTCGACAATCGTGTCGACATCGATTTCCTGGTTTTTAGCCTGCAGTTCCTGAAAGCGACGTTTGCCCCTTTCTTCGGGGGTCGCGTCCAGAAAAAATTTTCTTTCCGCCTGTGGGAAAACCACCGTGCCGATGTCGCGCCCTTCCATGACGATGGAGCCTGATTTCCCCATGTCTCTCTGCTTGGCGACCAGAATTTCACGGACTTTCCCGAGCGACGCAACAATGGCCGCGTCCTGGTCAACGGTTTTGCTTCTCAACAGACGGGTCACATCCTCCCCGTCCACGACAACAGTTTGCCCTTTTGGGCCTGGGACAAACTGGATGCTCTGATTGAGGGCCACCTCCGCGATCGCTTCCTCATCGCCAAGATCCCGGCTCAATCGCCCGGCCTGCAAGGCCACGGCCCGGTACATGGCCCCGGTGTTGATATGCCGAAACTGCAATTTACCGGCAATGATTTTTGCCACCGAACTTTTCCCGCTTCCGGCAGGCCCGTCAATTGCTATGATCATTAACTGGAATCTCTTTAGTTCGCTAATTTACTATCTGCCAACGCGCCGGACATATCTTTTTATGTCAGGTTCAGGCGATATTTTTTTGCCGTTTCAAAGGCCTGCTCCAGCAATCGACTGTCCTCGTTTGCAATCAGGTTGCGGACCTGCTGGAGGGTGCCCTGAAAATTATCGATCAGGTTCAGGACCGGTTTCTTATTGGACAAACAGATGTCCCGCCACATCCCAGGGTCGCTTGATGCGATTCTGGTGATGTCTTTCAACCCGTTGCCCGCAAAAGAAGTGACATCTTCATGGTTTTTTGTCGATATCCCGCCGATGGTGTTCATCAATACATAGGCGATCACATGAGGCAGATGACTGACCGCGCCAAAAATGAGGTCGTGCTCTTCCACGTCCATGATGAAGACCTCCATCCCGACTTGTTCCCACAGCTCCCTGACTTTCTTGAGGGCGGAAGGATTGGTTTTCGGCGTTGGAGTGACAATGCATTTTTCATTCTGAAATAAATCCGCCCTCGATGCCTCGAACCCCGATTTTTCTCCGCCGGCAATCGGATGCGACCCGACAAAATAAGCACCGTCCGGCATCAAAGCCTGGATTTCGCCCACCAGAGGTTTTTTGACCGACCCCACATCCGTGACCAGACAGCCGGGCCGCAAAAAAGAAACCATCTCCCGGACCAGTGGCGTCATGACGCTCACGGGAGAGCAAAGGACGACCAAATCCGCCTGAGCGACCGCGGCCTGCAAGTCGTCTTCGTAGGAATCAATGATATCAAGCGTCCTGGCTTTTTCCAGCTTTGCCCGATTGCGTCCGTACCCGACGACTTTGTCGGCCAACCCCCGTTGCCGGGAAATCTGCGCCAGCGAACCACCCAGGAGACCCACACCCACGATCGTGATTTGCCCGAATAGACTCATAGTCTGGATTTCGCTTCCGGGAAAGACCCTAAAACTTTCATGAACAGACTTTTTTTCCGTAAGCTGTCGATCACCTTGGCGATATTCGGGTCATCGACATGGCCTTCAAAATCCAGGTAAAAGAGATATTCCCAGGACCTGTTCCGAAGCGGTCGGGATTGAATTTTTGTCAGGTTGATTTTATTGCGCGCGAATATCTGGAGCGCTTGTAGCAGGGAACCCGCTTCGTCTTTGATGGAAAAAAGAATGGCGGTTTTATTGTGCCTGGCCTTTTTGGCTTTTTCCTTGCCGATGACCAGAAAGCGGGTGTGGTTGTCCGAGCGGTCCTGGATTTTTTCAGCGAGAACATTCAACTGGTTCATTTCCGCGGCTAAA
>JAJDAY010000016.1 GCA_029261655.1 Nitrospinaceae bacterium
CTTGGCGCTGGCATTGCCATTGTTGACAATGAAATTCGCGTGCTTGAGAGAAACTCTGGCCTGTCCAACGCTGTGTCCTTTGAGGCCAGCCGATTCGATCAGTCGCCCCGCGCTGTCGTTGGGCGGGTTTTTAAAGATCGACCCGGAATTAGGAACCGTCAGAGGTTGTTTGGAACTTCTTCTGGAAAGGTGAGAGTTCATTGTTTTATGAATGGTCTCGGTATCGCCTTTTTCAAGCTCCAGCTCCGCTTCGACAACGATTCCTCCTTCGGAGGGGAAAGTGGATTTTCGATAGGAAAATGCAATCTCTTCTCCTTTGAGCACCTCGACATCTCCGTTGGCGGTGACACGGGTAACGCTTCGGATGAAGGGGCCGATTTCCGTGCCTTCCGCGCCGGCGTTCATAATCACCGCTCCTCCAAGAGATCCCGGAATGCCCACTAAATGTTCAATTCCGGTCAGCGAATACCGGGCCGCGTATTTTGCGAGGTACGACAGTTTCACACCGGCCCCAACGCGAATGACAGCCTTATCTTTCTTGTCGGCAGATTGTTTGAACACTGGAGGATCGATTGACCGAAAACTGTTTTTCAGGCAAATCACGACTCCCCGAACTCCACTGTCCTTGACCAGAAGGTTGGTTCCTTCTCCAAGAGCGAACACCGGCACATCTCCTTTTTCCCGGTAGATGGTTTGCAAGTCCTGGATGTCTCTGGGGAGAAGGAAAAAATCCGCCGGTCCGCCAATCCGAATGGAAGTATGAGACATCATGAGTTCGTCGCGTCTTATCTCACCTTTGATTTTAGTTATCCATGGAAAAGGATCGATCATGATTTTCCTCTGCCGTAGTTTGCGTCCCAGGACGGTTTTGGGTAGTTCCAGACGGGGGGGGAACCTCTGCCCCACACCGGAGTGAGTAAAGTTTATTAATTTCCGCTTCCACGATTCACTCAACATATTAAATTATCCTCCCTGGATGATTTGTTTCAATTGGAAATATTTGTAAGTAATATATGGTCCAGTTCCCCCACATCCCCTGCGCCGAGCGTGATGACCACATCTCCCGGATTCAGGGTACGCAGCAAATGAGGAACGATCTGATCTTGGCTTTCGATGAACTCTACATTTTTGTGGCCGCATTGCCTGGCCCCATCAGCGATCTGACGGGCATGCACTCCGGGGATGGGAGTTTCTCCCGCCGGATATATATCCATCACGATCAATTGATCCGCGTCGTTGAAGGCGGAGCAGAATTGTTTCAACAACGATTGTGTGCGTGAGTAGCGGTGCGGTTGAAACACAGCGATCAATTTTCGGTCCGGCCAAACCTCTTTGGCGGTTTTGAGCGTCGCCTGAATTTCCACCGGGTGATGGCCGTAATCATCCACCAGCGTCAAAGCGTCCGATTGATGAACGATTTCAAACCGGCGTTGAACACCGGGGAAACCTTTCAACGACTCTGCGATCGTTGAAAACTCAAGGTTCAGCTCCATGCCGACCGCGACCGCCGCCAGGGTGTTCAGGACATTGTGGCGGCCCAACGCGCCCGAATGAATCCTTCCCAGTTTTTCCCCCTGGAAGTAAACGGTAAAAAAGGATTGCAGTCCTTCCACTGAAATTTCTCTGGCGGTGTAATCCGCCTGCGTCGTCAATCCATAAGTGATGTAGCGTTTTTCAATCTTTGGGATCAGCGATTGAATGTTGGGGTCGTCCAGACAAAGGATGGCCGCACCGAAGAAGGGGGTCTTGTTGATAAAGGTTAAAAACGCGGCCTTGATATTTTCGAGAGTCTTGAAGTGTTCCATATGCTCTTCATCGAGCGTCGTGACCACGGCAAATGTGGGAGACAATTTTAAAAACGAGCCATCGCTTTCGTCCGCTTCGGCTACCAGAAAATCGCTTTGGCCTAATTTGGCTAACCCGCTAAAACTTTTTATTCTGCCCCCGATGACCACCGTCGGGTCGAGGCCGCCGCCGGCAAGAACGGTGGCGACTAAAGAGGTGGTCGTGGTTTTTCCGTGCGTCCCGGCAATGGCGATTCCGTATTTCATCCGCATCAGTTCGGCCAGCATTTCCGCCCGGGGGATGACAGGGATGGCTTTTCCTTGGGCAGAAATCACCTCGACATTGTCGGTTCGGATTGCGCTGGACGCGACCACCACCTGCGCTCCTTTGACGTTGTCGGCATGGTGGCTGAACGTGATTTTTGCCCCTATCTTTTCCAGATGCTCGGTGGCGCGTGACTGTCCCATGTCCGATCCTGTGACCTCGAACCCCTGGTTGATAAGAACTTCAGCGATGCCGCTCATGCCGGAACCTCCGATCCCGATAAAGTGGATGCGTTTGGTGTTTCCTAAAAACATAACAGAGCATTTTTCCCGTCTTGATTTTCAATTCCTCCCGGTCGTCCGGGAGATTGTCCTAATAACTCCAGACACAACTGGAGCGCCTTTTTTGTGGCGTCTCTTTTTCCCAGTGCGTAGCAGTTTTTCTCCAGGTGCCGTTTTTCCTCCGGTCGCTCCATGGCGTCTGTGATCGCTTTCGCCAGCCGCTCCCCGGACACGTCTTTATCGAGAATCATTAAAGCGGCCCTGGCCGACTCAAGAATCCTGGCGTTGTGTTCCTGATGGTTGTGGGTGGCGTGGGGATAGGGAATCAACACCGCCATTTTCCCAAGCGCCGTGATTTCCGCTAATGTGGTCGCTCCGGCCCGGCAAATGATCAATTCGGATTTTCGATATTGTTCCGCCATATCGTGTATGAAAGGGCGCACGTCCGCTGATATTCCTTTTTGGGCATAGTGGTTTTTCACCCTGTCGTGATCGCTTTCCCCGGTTTGATGCGTGATGTGGAGGTGATTTTTTTTCTCGGCTAAAACGTCTATGGCCTCGACCATGCCGGCGTTGATAGAATGCGCTCCCTGACTGCCGCCCAATACCAGGACATTGAATTTGTCAGAGGAGGTGGGGGTTGTTTCTTCTTTGGAATCGCTGAGTTCCTCGCGGATCAGGTTTCCCGTTTCAAGCGTCTTGTCTGCGGGAAAATATTTTAAGGATTCCTTAAAAGAAACCGCGATTTTGTCGGCAATTTTTCCCAATAATTTATTGGTGGTTCCGGGGATTGAGTTTTGCTCGTGTATCAATATTGGAATTCGCAATATCCAGGCGGAAAATACCAGAGGCCCCGACACATAGCCGCCGACGCCCACCACCAGGCCCGGTTTGTATTGAAACAGAAAGGCCAGGGATTGAAAGATGCCAACAGGAATCTTGATCAGGGAAAAGAGCCTTTTGAAGCCTTTTTTACCTATAAGACCGGCGGAGTCAATGGTCTTTAAGGGAAAATTTTCCCGAGGCAGAACCTTTGATTCAATTCCTTGTTTTGTGCCGACGAAAGTGATGTCCATTTCCTTATCGTGTTTTTTGAGCGCCGTTGCCAGCGCGATTCCCGGATAAAGGTGCCCTCCGGTGCCGCCTCCGGCTATGACCACTCGTTTTTGCATGCGTCGCTCATAAGCTTCGGACCTTTGGGTCCGAAATATTTAATAGAACTCCGATACACAGCATTGAAACCACCATTGACGATCCCCCCAGACTGATGAAGGGCAGGGTCAAACCCTTGGTCGGAAGAAGCCCGACCGTCACTCCCATGTTGATGAAGGCTTGAAACGCAATCAGCAGAGTCATGCCTGTGGCAAGATGAGCGCCGAAAGCGTCCCGCGACCGGTAGGCAATCATCAGCCCTCTCCAGATAAAAACGAAAAACAGCAGTATCAAGGCCGTGGCTCCGACGAACCCAAGCTCTTCCCCGATCACTGAGAAAATAAAATCCGTGTGCGCCTCAGGGAGATAGAATAATTTCTGGTTGCTGTCGCCAATCCCCAGACCCCAGGTTCCGCCTCTTCCAAAAGCAAAAAAAGATTGAATGACCTGAAAGCCGGCGTCTTTCGGGTCCTGCCAGGGGTCGATGAAAGCCATGATTCTGCGCATTCGATAATCAGCGCTGAAAATTGCCGACGCGATGAAAGGGATGAGGGCGAGCCCGGAAAGGATCAAAAACTTTTTGCGAATACCGCCAACGAACATCATCGTAAAAGTAACCGCGCAAATGATCATCGCGGTTCCAAGATCCGGTTGTAAAATAATGGGCACAAAGAAAAATCCCAGCACGATCAGGTTGGGCAGATATCCGTAAGCGAAGTTTCGCAGTTTGTCCGCACGTTTGACCAGAGATTTGGCCACGAATAAAACCAGGGCGAACTTGGCAAGTTCGGACGGTTGAAACGCAAAAAATCCCATGTCCAGCCACCTCTGCGCGCCTCCTCCTTCCAGGCCAAGGCCTGAAAACATCACCGCCAGTAGGAGAACGAATGTCCCCAGCATGATCGGATAGGTGTAGCGCTCCCAAAGGTGGTAGTTGGTTTTTCGGGCGGACCATAGAACGCCGCATCCAATGACCAGCCAGATAAACTGCCGCTTCAGAAAGTAAAGGGAGTCGTGGTGTTTTTCCAGGGCATAGACGGCGCTTGAACTGAAAACCATGACGAGACCGAAAAGAACCAGAATGGCCACGGTGATACAGAGAAGCAAATCACAGCCTTGATGTTTTGTGTTGGATTGACTCAATTCCCCTGATTCCTTTTAAAGCTGTTGGACAATTGTTTTAAACTGATTCCCGCGATCGGCGTAACTCGTGAACATGTCAAAACTGGCACAAGCGGGCGATAAAAGCACCACATCCCCCGAGGCCGCTTTGCCCACCGCCTGACGCACCGCATCTTCCATACTGCCCGCGTCTTCATAGCTGAATGATCCGTTCAGGACCTGTCGAAACTTGGACCGGGTTTCTCCTATCAGGATCAGATGTTTCACCTTTTGCCTGAGTATTTGTTTCAGCGGAAAAAAATCGGAATCCTTGTCTTTTCCTCCTGCAATCAATACGATCGGGCGGCTCAAAGATTCCAGAGATTTTTGAACAGCCCCCACGTTGGTACCCTTGGAATCGTTCACAAAGTCGATTCCCTGAAACGTCCGCACCCATTCCATGCGGTGTTCCATGCCGGTAAATTGCTTGAGAGATTCCGCGATGGATTCTTCCGGGATGTTCAGGAGGGAACAGGCGAGAGACGCCGCAAGAACATTTTCCACCTGCCATTGCATGACTTGATTCAAGTCCTCAATGGCGCATATTTTCTTTTCGGAGCCATCTTTTACAATCATGAGATGATTTTCATTTAAATATGCTCCCTGAGAGACCCTGGCTTTTGTGCTGAAGAAAAACTTTTTTGCAGGCGAGTTTTGTCCAAGATTTTTTGTGTTTGCGTCGTCCCCGTTCAGGAGGAAAAAATCGTTGCCCGTTTGGTTCTCATTGATTCTTGCTTTGAGAGCGATATACGCGGCTATTGTTTTGTGTCGGTCTAAATGATCGGGCGTGATATTCAACACGACGCTGATTTTGGGTTGGAATTTCTCAATCGCTTCCAGTTGAAAGCTGGAAATTTCCAGAACCAGAAAATCCGTGTCTTTTTGATCGACCAGGGAGATAAAGGGAATTCCGATGTTGCCCCCGACTAAAACTTTTTTCCCCGCTTTTTGCAGGATTTTCCCGATCAACGTCGTGCACGTTGTTTTTCCATTGGTTCCGGTCACCGCGATGATGGGGGTGGAGGTGAACCGGCAGGCCAACTCAATTTCGCTCAGGATGGGAAGGCCTTGCCGACGGGCGGGCTCCAGGAAGGTAGAATGGATGTCGACTCCGGGACTGAGGACGACCATCTCCTCACTGCCCGGCAGGGTGTCTGCCTGGAAAATGATTCGCACCGATGGATTTACTTGCGCGACGGCCTCCTCCATATCTTTTCGTTCCTTGTGGTCGATGAGAGTCACCTGGGCTTTTTTCCCTGCCAGGAAATTTGCCGAAGCGATGCCTGAACGCCCCATACCGATCAC